>NZ_JBIWNI010000024.1:0-117689 GCF_044767145.1 Streptomyces sp. NPDC101490 | reverse complement strand
GAACCCGGAAGCTAAGCCTTTCAGCGCCGATGGTACTGCAGGGGGGACCCTGTGGGAGAGTAGGACGCCGCCGAACAATTTTTAGCCTCAGCCCCTGGACTCTGTCCGGGGGCTGAGGCATTTCCGCGTTCTAAACTATCGGGAAAGCCCCGCACCTCATGGTGCGGGGCTTTTCTGTGTTCACCGGCCGGGACGGGAAAAGGCGCGCAGGACGAAACGACGGAACCCCGGGCCACTCCCTTCAGAGGCGGCCGGCTGCTTTCAGGGCGAGGTAGGCATCCGCCAGTGCCGGGGCGAGGGAGTCGGGAACGGCGTCCACGACCGTGACTCCATGGCGCCGCAGCTGGTCGGCGGTCCGGGCGCGCTGGGACTGGGTCTGGGTGGCGGCGGCAGCCTCGTAGACGTTCTCGATCGTGCCCCGGTGCGCGGCCATGCGGGCGGCCAGGGGGTCTGCCACGGACGCCACCAGGACCGTGTGGCGCCGGGTCAGCTGCGGCAGGACCGGGAGCAGGCCCTCCTCGATCGGAGCGGCGTCCAGGCTCGTCAGGAGCACGATCAGGGAGCGGCGGGGGGCGCGGGCGAGGGCGGTCGCGGCCAGACCGCGGGCGTCTGTCTCCACCAGCTCGGGTTCGAGCGGGGCGAGGGCGTCGACCACGGCGGGCAGAACGTCCCTCGATGACTGGCCCTGGACCTGGGCGCGGAGCCGACGGTCGTAGGCCAGCAGGTCCACGCGGTCCCCCGCACGGGAGGCGAGCGCGGTCAGGAGGAGGGCCGCGTCCATCGAGGCGTCCAGACGGGGGACGTTGCCGACACGGCCGGCCGAAGTGCGGCCGGTGTCGAGGACGACGAGGATGTGGCGGTCGCGCTCGGGACGCCAGGTGCGGACGGCGACCGTGCTCTGGCGGGCCGTGGCACGCCAGTCGATCGAGCGGGTGTCGTCGCCGGGGACGTACTCGCGGAGGCTGTCGAACTCGGTGCCCTCACCTCGGGTCAGCACACTGGTGCGGCCGTCGAGTTCACGGAGGCGGGCCAGGCGGGACGGCAGGTGCTTGCGGCTGGTGAAGGGCGGCAGGACGCGGACCGTCCACGGGACCTCGTGGTTGCCCTGGCGGGCCGCGAGACCGAGAGGGCCGTACGAACGGACCGTCACGCGGGCGGCGCGGCGGTCGCCGCGGCGGGTGGGGCGCAGGCTCGTGGTGAGACGGCGGCGTTCGCCCGCGGGCACGGTCAGGCGCTGGCGTGAGGCCGCCTGCTCGGTGCCGGGGAGCCAGCTGCTGGGCGGCCAGGCGTCGCGGAGCTGGGCCCGGAGGCGCCGACGGGACGGGTTCGTGACCGTGAGCTGGACGTCCGCCGCGTCACCGAGTCGAACGGATGTATCACCACTTCGGGTGAATTGGAGCGTTCGTACTGGCGCCGCCAAGGCGTAGTCGCACAGAATTGCGAGGGAGAGAGGCGCGTTCACGGCGAGCATCCCCGTCCAGCTGGGGGCGAGGATGCCGACGGGGAGTGATCCGAGGGCGGCTAGCAGCGCGGTTCGTCCGGTGAGGGCCATGGGGCGTCGTTCTCAGCGGGGTACGGGGACGTGGGCGAGGATCGAGTTGATGACGGAGTCGGGGGTGACTCCCTCCATCTCGGCCTCGGGCCGCAGGTGGATGCGATGACGAAGGGTGGGCAGAGCGAGGGCCTTCACATCGTCCGGGGTGACGTAGTCCCGGCCGGTCAGCCAGGCCCAGGCGCGGGCGGTGGAGAGCAGGGCGGTGGCACCTCGGGGAGAGACTCCGAGGGTGAGTGAGGGGGATTCACGCGTGGCACGGCAGATATCGACGACGTAGCCGGCGATGTCGGTGGAGACCGACACCTCGGCGACGGCGGTCCGGGCCGCTTCGAGTTCGGCCGGGCCCGCGACGGGGCGGATGCCCGCGGCCTTCAGGTCGCGGGGGTCGAAGCCCCCGGCGTGGCGGGTGAGGACCTGGACCTCGTCCGCGCGTGAGGGCAGGGGGACCGTCAGCTTCAGCAGGAAGCGGTCCAGTTGGGCCTCGGGCAGGGGATAGGTGCCCTCGTACTCGACGGGGTTCTGGGTCGCGGCGACGAGGAAGGGCTCAGGGAGCGGGCGGGGGACGCCGTCGACCGTCACCTGGTGCTCCTCCATCGCTTCCAGGAGGGAGGACTGGGTCTTCGGAGGCGTCCGGTTGATCTCGTCGGCGAGAAGGAGGTTGGTGAAGACCGGGCCAGGCTGGAAGGAGAACTCGGAGGTCCGGGTGTCGTAGACCAGGGAGCCGGTGACATCGCTCGGCATCAGGTCGGGGGTGAACTGGACGCGCTTGGTGTCGAGTTCGAGAGTGGCGGCGAGCGCGCGGACCAGCAGTGTCTTGGCTACTCCGGGGACGCCTTCGAGGAGGACGTGTCCCCGGCAGAGCAGGGCGACGACGAGACCGGTGACGGCGGGGTCCTGGCCGACCACGGCCTTGGCGATCTCGGTGCGCAGGGCCTCCAGGGAGGCGCGGGCGCTGTCCGAGTCCGTAGCGGTCTCGGGGGTCGGGGCGCTCATGAGGTGCGTACCTCTCTTTCGAGGGCGTCGAGTTGGTCCGCGAGGCGGATGAGGGCGGCGTCGTCGGCGGGAGCCGGGCCGAAGAGCAGGGTTCCGTGATCCGCGGTCTCGGGGAGACGGGCGGAGAGCGCGGGGAGGAGACGCTCGGAAGAGTGGGCGTCCTGGACGGGGACGCCGAGGAGCGGGGCGATCCGGGCGCGGGTCGCGGTGCGCAGGACGGCGGCGGCGCGGTCACGGGCGTCCGTCTTGCGGTAGAGGCGGGCACGGCCCTCGGTGGCCTCGGAGGCGCGGAGGACGACGGGGAGGCGTTCGGTCACCAGGGGTCCGAGACGGCGGGCGCGCCAGACGGCGGCAAGGAGGGCCGCGACGGCGAGTTGGAGCGTGCCCCACAGCCAGCCGGAGGGGACGAGGCTGAGGAAGTCGCTGGTGACGTCGCCGTCGGACGAGGCGGTGGCGGAGGCGTCGGAGAGAGCGGGGAGGTACCAGACGAGATGGGGCCGGGAGCCGAGGAGCCCGAGGGCGAGCGAGGCGTTGCCCTGCTGGTCGAGACGGTTGTTGTGGAGGATGTCGGGCGAGCCGAGGAGGACGGTGTCGGTGGCGCCGGAGCCGGGGAGGCGGACCAGGGTCGGCAGGCCGTCGGCGGGATAGCAGGAGTCGGCGGTGGTGCCGGGGCGGACGCGGTAGCGCTCGCCGCCGAGGTCGACGCTGCCCGCGTGGACGGCGCCCGGAAAGGTACAGGCGGGGGCGCGGTTCCGCACGGGGGTGCTGAGGTCGGTGGAGGCCTCCGGGGCCAGTACGGGGAGGGAGGCGGCGCCCGCGCCGATGAGGACGGTGCGGGCGGTGGTGTCCGCGAAGGCCTGGCGCAGTGTGGACTGCTGGCTCTTCGTCAGGAGGTCGGGGGTGGTGACCAGGAGGGTCGAGTCGGGGCCGGTCGCGGCGGTGGCCTCGTCGAGAGTGGTGGCGAGGGTGACCGTGACGCCGCGGTCCTTGAGGAGTTCGGCGACGGCCCGGCTGCCGTGGGGGTCGGCGGATCGGGGATCGAGGGCTCCGTGGGAGCCGGTGGACCGCACCGTGGCGAGGACGATCCCCCCGATGAGGACCAGGACGAGGAGGAGGAGCACGCCCCGGGTCCGGGTCCACGACTGGTGCGCGGTGGCGGCGGTCGACGTGGCGCTGACGGCCGGGCGGCTCATGCGGGCGTTCCCGAGACGGTGGTGTCGAACGTGGGGCGGGTCCGTTCCAGGGCCGTGTCCAGTTCCTCGACCCGGCGGTACGCGGCTTCGTCGGCGGTGCGGCCGCCGTATGTGACGTCGTCGAAGGCGCGGACCGCGAGGCGCAGGGCGTCGGCGTGGGACGGCAGGGAGCGGCCGGCCTCGGCGGCGGCCTCGTCGGCGGTGCGGCCGGGCCGGGGGTCGATCAGGGTGCGTTCTTCGAGGGAGCGGACGATGGCGCGCATCCGTTCCTGGACGGCCTGGTTCCAGTGGCCGGAGGAGGCGTGCCGGACGGCGGCCGCTCGGTGTTCCCGGGCGGTGCGGGGGCCGTCCTCGAAGAGGGAGTCGGCGGTGGCTCCTGGGGTACGCCGGGGGGTGCCGAGCCGCCACCACAGGGCGACGGCGACGGCGGCCACGAGCAGGACGACCACGACGAGCCCGACGATTCCGCCGGGGGTGGCTCCGGAAGCCGACGCGAAGAGGTCGCCGATCCACTCCCAGAAGCGGTCGAGGCCGCGCTGGAGGAGGTTCGGGTCGTTCTCGTGGTACATCGGCTCGGACAGCTCCCGCTCCGCCGCCTCGCGGGCGGGGAGCCGGGAGAGGTCCACCGGTACGTCACCCTCGGCGCGGAGCCGCGCCGGTGCCGTGGTCGTTCCCCCCGTGACCGTCACGGCATCAGCCTCCGGCGGTCTGGGTGCCCGGTGCGGGGCCGTAGCCCGGAAGACCCGCGGACCGGGCGAGTTCGAGGTCCAGGGCTTCGCGCCGGATGCGCTGGTCCACGTAGAGCAGCACCGTCACACCCGCCGAGATGGGGTAGGTGACCGCGCTGGTGATGACTCCGCCGATGCCCGTGACGATCAGGAACGGCCAGCCGAACGTCGTGCTGGAGCCGGAGAGCAGTCCGGAGAAGCCGTTGCCGTCGACCGCGATGCCGATGATCGTGAACGGGATCGCGATGATCATCGCGAAGACGAAGATCAGCAGCTGGGTGAGGACGGTGATGCCGAAGATCCGCCACCAGGAGCCCTGGACCAGCTTGGCCGAGCGCTTCAGGGAGGGGAACACGCCCTGGCGTTCCAGCATCAGGGCCGGGGAGGCGAGGCTGAAGCGGACCATCAGCCAGACGACGGCCACGAGGCCGCCGAGGGCGCCGAAGAAGGCCAGGAACGCCCCCGCGCCGCCTCCGACGAGGAGACCCGGGAGCAGGGCGACGGTGACCACGCCCGCGCCGAGGACGGCCAGGAGCAGGGTCAGGCCGATCAGCTGGAGCAGCCGGGGGCGGGCCTCCTGCCAGGCGGAGCCCAGCGTCACCGGGCGGCCGAGCACGGCGCGGCTGACGACGACCGTCAGCAGTGCCGCGCTCGCCACGGACGCCATGAGCGTGACGAGCAGGGAGGGACCCATGCCGATCAGGGACACCTGGGCGGCTTCGATGGACTCTTCGAGCAGCTCGGCGGGAGAGGCGTCCGGGTTCGTGGCCGGGACCTGGGGGACGAGGTAGCGCTGGGCCAGGACGCTGACCGTCTGGGAGAACAGCGCGACCAGGACGGTGATCGTCAGGACCGTGCGCCAGTAGGTGCGCAGGGTCTTCACGGCGCCGTCGAGGATCTCGCCCATGCCCAGCGGGCGCAGCGGGATCACACCGGGCTTGGCGGCCGGGGGCTTGCCCCACTGGACGTTCGGCGGCGGGGCGCCCCAGCCGGGGCCCTGCGCCGGGGGCGGGGCCTGCTGGGTCGGCGGGGACCACTGGCCCCCGGGAGGCTGGTCCTTCGACCACTGGGGGGCGGAGCCGTTCTCGTCGGCCGGAGCCGCGGGCCTGGGCACACCGGGGCCGTCCTGGCCGTCGGAGGGGGCGGATCCGGGCGAGGTCCAGCCCGGAGTGTCGTTCACGGTCGTCCACCTCGGAGGAATGGTCGCGGTGCCGGATCGGCGAGCCGGCTCGGTCACGGCGGCCGACACCGGACATGGCGGCGGGCCGGGTGCCATCGTGCCACGCGGGACCCGCCCGTGGGCCGGACAGGTGCCCTCGTTCGTACCTTTGTCCGGACCTTCGGCGGGTGGGCGGTGGGCGGCGCACCCCGTGGACGCCCGGCCGGAGCACGCGAACCGCGCGCCGACGGGCTAGTCGGTCATGGTCCAGCAGGGCGTGATCCGGGCCGGGGACCGCCGTGGGTCGGCTCAGGCCGGATCACGGCATGTCACGGCAGATGACGATCGGCCCGAGGGGGTGCCCCTGGCGCTCTGCGAGATCGTCGCCCACGGGATTCCGGTCGGCCGGTGGGCGGGAAGCCGCCGAGGTACCGGGGAAGTCGCCGAGGTGCCTGGGGAGCGCCGGGAGGGATTCCTGTCTGATCGAGAGCTGATTCAGGGTGCTGATCCAGGGTGTGGCGGGTGGAGCGGCGGTGGGCTTCATGCGGCTCCACCTGCCTCATCCCTCTGATGATCCTCCTGTCGCTCCTGTCGCTCCTGTCGCTCCTGTCGCCCGTAGTCCCGGGCCTTCCGTCCCCGCTTCGGGTGGCGCGTGGACGGCTGATCCGCCTCCCTGCGCTCCGTCCCCTCGTGTGGTCCCGCGTGGGAGAGGAGGGAGACCGGGAAGGCTGCTGTAAGGGCCCTCGGCGGCCGCGCCCGGGTTCGTACAGCCTGGTTCGGTGGGTGTTCGTGGGCGGGCTCGGAGCCGAGAGGGGCTGAGCGGGTCTTCCTCGGGCGTGTCGGCGGTCCTGCCCGGCAGGTCTCCTCGGCCGGGGGCGAGGCCGTCGATCGGGCCAGCCCTCCCATGGGCTTTACCAGGCCCCGCAAGGTACGGTTCGGGGCGACCACGGGGGTCACGGGCTGACATCCATGTCTGGCATCAACACCCACGGACACCGGCGGTTCACGGCGCGCGAAGTCGGACGTCGCCGCAGGCCGGTGAGGTATCTCACCAGCCGCCTTCAGACTGATACGGAAATGGGATGATGTCGACATGAAGGGACGCGTTCTTGTCGTCGACGACGACACCGCACTGGCCGAGATGCTCGGCATCGTGCTGCGGGGTGAAGGGTTCGAGCCGTCGTTCGTCGCGGACGGTGACAAGGCGCTCGCCGCTTTCCGCGAGGCCAAGCCCGATCTGGTGCTGCTCGACCTGATGCTGCCCGGAAGGGACGGCATCGAGGTGTGCCGGCTCATCAGGGCCGAGTCGGGAGTGCCGATCGTCATGCTCACGGCCAAGAGCGACACGGTCGATGTCGTCGTGGGCCTGGAGTCCGGGGCCGACGACTACATCGTGAAGCCGTTCAAGCCGAAGGAACTGGTCGCCCGCATCCGGGCGCGGCTGCGGCGGTCCGAGGAACCGGCTCCCGAGCAGCTGACCATCGGTGACCTGGTCATCGACGTGGCCGGGCACTCCGTGAAGCGGGACGGGCAGTCCATCGCCCTGACCCCGCTGGAGTTCGACCTGCTCGTCGCGCTGGCCCGCAAGCCGTGGCAGGTCTTCACCCGCGAGGTCCTGCTGGAGCAGGTCTGGGGCTACCGGCACGCTGCCGACACCCGTCTGGTGAACGTGCACGTCCAGCGGCTGCGCTCGAAGGTCGAGAAGGACCCGGAGCGCCCGGAGATCGTGGTGACCGTCCGGGGCGTCGGCTACAAGGCGGGACCGAGCTGACATGAGTACGGGCAGTGCTGCTCCGAAGCCCGGTGACCCGGGAGTCCGTACGGGGCGGGCTGCCGGACCGGGGCGGGGGGGCTCGCGTTCCGGCCGTCTGCCGCGCGGCCGACGGCTGCTCCAGGACGGGGCGCCCGGCGGGCCGGTCATCCGGCTCGTCGCCCGGTGGGTGCGCCGACCGCTGCTGCCCGCCGTGCGGCTGTGGCGGCGGAACATCCAGCTGAGGATCGTCGCGGGCACCCTGCTGATGTCCCTCGGAGTCGTCCTGCTGCTCGGCCTCGTCGTCATCGGACAGGTCCGCAACGGGCTCCTCGACGCCAAGGAGAAGGCCGCCCAGAGCCAGGCGGCCGGCGGCTTCTCGGCCGCGCAGGACCGGGCCGCCACCACCTCCTCCGCCCCCGGGCAGCAGGACGGCGGGCGGGCCGGAGCCTCCGTGAACTGGCGGTCCACGCTCGTCGAGCAGCTCGCCAGTGGTGGGCAGAGCGCCTTCAACGTGGTCGCGCTCTCCCTCGACACCGGTGACACCGCGAGCCGGGGCGCCCGCGCCTCCGGCGAGGTCGACCCGACCACGAGCATCCCCGTCACCTTGCGCCACTCGGTGGCCCAGAGCACCGACACCTTCCAGAAGTTCACCAGCATCCACTACACCAGCGGGAAGGCCCCCGAGGCCGGGCTGGTGATCGGCAAGCGGATGAACGACGCCGAGGGCACTCAGTACGAGCTGTACTACCTCTTCCCGCTCACCCAGGAGGAGGACTCCCTCACCCTGGTCAAGACCACCCTGGCGACCGCCGGGCTCTTCGTCGTCGCCCTCCTCGGCGCCATCGCCTGGCTCATGGTCCGCCAGGTCGTCACCCCCGTCCGGATGGCCGCCGGGATCGCCGAACGGCTCTCCGCCGGGCGCCTCCAGGAACGGATGAAGGTCACCGGCGAGGACGACATCGCCCGCCTCGGCGAGGCCTTCAACAAGATGGCCCAGAGCCTCCAGCTCAAGATCCAGCAGCTGGAGGAGCTGTCGCGGATGCAGCGGCGGTTCGTCTCGGACGTCTCGCACGAGCTGCGCACCCCGCTGACCACGGTCCGGATGGCCGCCGACGTCATCCACGAGGCCCGGGTGGACTTCGACCCCGTCACCGCCCGTTCCGCCGAACTGCTCGGCGACCAGCTCGACCGGTTCGAGTCGCTGCTCGCCGACCTCCTGGAGATCAGCCGTTTCGACGCGGGTGCGGCGGCCCTGGAAGCCGAGCCGATAGACCTGCGGCAGGTCGTGCGCCGGGTCATCAGTGGTGCCGAGCCCCTCGCCGAGCGCAAGGGCAGCAGGATCGTCGTCGTCGGCGACCGGCAGCCGGTGGTGGCCGAGGCCGACGCGCGCCGGGTCGAGCGGGTGCTGCGCAACCTCGTCGTCAACGCCGTGGAGCACGGCGAGGGCAAGGACGTGGTGGTGAAACTGGCCGCCGCCGGTGGCGCCGTGGCCGTCGCCGTCCGGGACTACGGCGTCGGGCTGAAGCCGGGCGAGGCGACCCGGGTGTTCAACCGGTTCTGGCGTGCCGACCCCGCCCGCGCGCGGACCACCGGCGGCACCGGTCTCGGTCTCTCGATCGCCGTCGAGGACGCGCGGCTGCACGGCGGCTGGCTCCAGGCGTGGGGCGAGGCCGGAGGCGGCTCGCAGTTCCGGCTCACCCTGCCGCGCACCGCCGACGAACCGCTCAGGGGCTCCCCGATACCCCTGGAGCCCGAGGACTCGCGGCGCAACCGGGAGCAGGCGGCGGCCGGGCGGGCGCAGGAGAACGCGCGCCTGTCGGCCGTACCGGCGCAGTCCGGGGGCGACCGCGCGCAGCTTCCCGTACCGCCGAGGCTGCCCGCCCCGCCGCGGGCGACCGTCGATCCGACGGCGCTGCCCGGGAGCGGTGCCCGGGTCGTGGCGCGGGGCGCGGCAGACGGCGACGGGGCGGGCGCCGGGGCCGGTCGGACGACGGCCGGGGGCGGCGGGAACACCGAGCGGGAGGACGGGACACGTGGGCGCTGACTCCCGGGAGGGGCTCGTGGGACGCGGGACGCGGACGAGGGCGGCGGTGCTCGCCGCCTGCGGCGGAATCCTGGTGAGCGGGTGCGCGACGATGCCCGACAGCGGCGAGGTACAGCCCGTGCGGGGCGCCAACCAGGGCGACTCGCAGGTACGGGTGTACGCCGTGGCCCCCCGGGAGAGCGCGGACCCGGACGAGATCGTCGACGGCTTCCTCGAAGCGATGACCAGCGACGACCCCGGATTCGCCACGGCCCGCAAGTACCTGACGAAGAAGGCGGCGGCGAGCTGGAAGCCGGAGCAGAGCATCACCGTGCTCACCACCGCGCCCAACCGTGACCAGGCGGACCGCAACGCCGACCCGGACGAGCGGGGCAAGGCCTATCCGCTCTCCGGCCGCAAGATCGCGACCGTGGACGCCCGGCACGCGTACCAGCCGAACAGCCCGGTCGAGTACCTCAGGGCGATCCACGTCGTCCAGCAGCCCACCGCCAACGGCAAGGGCAAGGAGTGGCGGATCGACAGCCTCCCGCCCGGTCTGGTGCTCGGTGAGGCCGATTTCCTGCGCAACTACCGCTCGGTCAACAAGTACTACTTCGCCTCCCGGGAGGACTGGGTCGTCGCCGACCCCGTCTACATCCGTCAGCGGCAGGACCCCGTCACCCGGATGGACCCGGTGACGCAGACGGTCAAGGCACTCCTGGAAGGCCCCACGAACTGGCTGAAGCCCGCCGTCGAGTCCAGCTTCCCCTCCGGTACGGAGCTGCGGAAGGGCGTCACCACGCTGACCACCGACGACCAGTCCACGCTGAAGGTGCCGCTCAACGACCGGGCCGACCAGGTGAGCGGCGACGTGTGCCGGCGGATGGCGGCGCAACTGCTCTTCACCCTGCGTGACCTGACGTCCGTGCGCGTCGAGCAGGTGGAACTGCTGGGTTCGGCCGACCGGTCGCTGTGCAGGCTCGGCAAGGGGCAGGCGGCGGAGTTCGCCGCCGTCCGCACCGCCGACCGCAGCGAGAACCCGTACTTCGTCGACGAGCACGGCAAGCTGATGATGCTGGTGGTCGGGGAGAAGGTGCCGGACAGGTCCGCCGAACTGCCGGGCCCCCTCGGCAAGGACACGGCGCGGCTCCGGTCGGCCGCGGTGGACCGGGGCGAGACCAAGGCCGCGGGGGTGGGGGAGAACGGCCGCGACCTGTTCGTCTCCTCGATCACCACCGAGCAGGAACCGTCCCCCGCGATCCTCAGCAGCAAGGGCGCCAAGCCGGACGACCGGCTCTCCGCACCCAGCTGGGACCGCCGGGGCGACCTGTGGGTCGCCGACCGCGACCGCTCCGCGCCCCGGCTGTGGATGGTGCCCGACGGCACCGGCCACCCCGTCCGGGTCAACGCGCCGTGGCTGACGCCGGACGTCAGGATCGACTCGCTGAAGGTCTCCGCCGACGGTGTCCGGATCGCGCTCGTCGTCACCCAGGACGGCCGTACGACCCTCCAGATCGGCCGGGTCCAGCGGGAGATCACGGAGACGGACCCGGTCGTCTCCGTCCTCGACCTCCAGCCCGCCGCGCCCCGGATGGAGTCCGTCACGGCCGTCTCCTGGGCCGGGCCGAGCAGGCTCGTCGTGGTCGGCAGGGAGGCGGGCGGCGTCCAGCAGATCCGCTACCTCCAGACGGACGGCTCGACCTCCGCGACCTCGGTGCTCCCCGGCCTCAACGGGGTGAAGTCGGTGGCCGCCCCGCACGGCGACACCACACCGCTGGTCGCCTACTCCGGCAACGACGGAATCGTCCGGCTCGCACCCGGGATGAACTGGCAGCCGGTGGTCAAGACGGGCCGGTCGCCGATCTACCCCGGATGATGATCCGGACCATCCGTCTGGGGCGTCTGGGGCGTCTGGGGCGTCTGGGGCGGCCGGGGATGCCAGTGACTGCTCGGGTGGCGAGGTCTCCGGGACGCCCGGGGTGACAGGGCCGGTGGGGCCGGTGGCCCGTTCGGACGGCCCTGGCGCGACCCGTCCGTTCCCAACCGGTCCTTTCCCGACCCGAACCGCCCGGCCCGGCCCGTCTGTACCTGACGTACTCCGGTGGCCGGTCCGGGGGTTTTCCACAGGGGTGGTCCGGGAGTCGGCGAGGGCGCAGAGTGGAGCCATGCGGGGGTGGTGGCACGAGATCGCCGGGCTGGTGCTGCCGGTCGCCTGCGCGGGCTGCGGTCTGCCGAGGACGGAGCTGTGCCCGGTGTGCGCGGACGAGCTGGCCGGGGGCGCGGAGGGGCCGCGCCGGGTGCGGCCCGCGCCCGAGCCCGCCGGGCTCCCGGTGGTGCACGCCGCCGCGCCCTACGCCGGGGCCGTACGGGACGTGCTCCTGGCCCACAAGGAACGCGGGGCGCTCGCGCTCGCCGGACCGCTGGGCGGGGCGCTGGCCGGGGCCGTGGAGGCCGCTGCCGGGCCCGTGGAGAGTCTCGGGCCGCGTCCGCTGCTCCTGGTGCCGGTGCCGTCCTCACGGCGCTCGGTGCGGACGCGTGGCCACGATCCGACGCGACGGATCGCACGGGCCGCGGCGGCGCGGCTGCGGCGGTCGGGGCGCCCGGCGCGGGTGGTGCCGGTGCTGCGGCAGCGCCGGTTCGTGGCGGACCAGGCGGGCCTCGGGGCGCGCGGACGGCTGGCCAACCTCGCCGGGGCGCTGGAGGTCGTGCCCGGCGGCGGACGGCTCCTGGCGGCCGGAAGGGTGGTCCTCGTGGACGACATCATGACCACGGGGGCGTCGCTCGCGGAGGCCGCCCGCGCCCTCGGAGCCGTACACCTGCCGTTCATTTCCGGCGGAATACCGGGAGGCTCCGCGACTGGTTTCACGCAGCACGGATTCGAACAGCGGGTCGCGGCCGTGATCGCATCCTCTCCCACTTCGTTCGAATTAAACCGGAACTCTCCGGGAACTTGGATCGTTGCAGGTGGTGAGAGGTGAGAGCACCCGAACGGAGGTATGTCGCGGTAGCGGGTGCCGACACCCGTCCGAAGGGGCTATGTTCGGTTGTGAGGAATGGTGAAAGCCATCGCTCGCCGAAAACATGGTTGCGCCTACAGGACAGGAGTTCAGGGCGAATTAACCTCATGTCGACGGGGTGGGGATCTTGTCGGCTGGGGAGGAGGAGGTGAAAACGCCGAGTCCGAAGCTCCGGTAATCCACCGGAGCATCTGGTGCAAAGGGAGATGCCCGGCGGCCAAGGAGCCGGTCCGGGCGATCCGGGAACGGAGTTCTGCGTGGACATCGTCGTCAAGGGCCGCAAGACCGAGGTGCCCGAGCGGTTCCGCAAGCACGTGGCCGAGAAGCTGAAGCTGGAGAAGATCCAGAAGCTCGACGGCAAGGTGATCAGCCTCGACGTCGAGGTGTCCAAGGAGCTGAATCCGCGGCAGGCCGACAGGTCGGACCGCGTGGAGATCACCCTCCACTCCCGAGGTCCGGTGATCCGGGCCGAAGCCGCGGCAGGCGACCCTTACGCAGCGCTCGACCTCGCCAGCGACAAGCTGGAGGCGCGCCTGCGGAAGCAGCACGACAAGCGCTACACCCGCCGTGGGAACGGCAGGCTTTCGGCGGCGGAGGTCGGGGACGTGGTGCCCGGCGCCGCCCAGCTCGACGGCAACGGTCAGCTGGTCGCCGACGAGACCGACAAGGTGCCCACCACGATGATGGGCTCGATCGAGGTGCAGGGCGAAGGCCCGCTCGTGGTCCGCGAGAAGACCCACGCGGCCGCGCCGATGACGCTCGACCAGGCGCTCTACGAGATGGAACTGGTCGGGCACGACTTCTACCTCTTCGTCGACTCCGACACGAAGCAGCCGAGCGTGGTCTACCGGCGGCACGCGTACGACTACGGCGTCATCCATCTGGAGAGCGACCCGCTCGCCGAGGGCGGCGGCGCCGGTGGTGCGCTCGGCGGCTGACCGGCCGTCGCCCGCACCGCTCGTACGGTGTCCCCGGGGTGCCCCCGGAGCGCTCTCCGCGCTCCCGGGGGCACCCCCGCGCGTGCGGGAAGTCTCCGCCGCCGCCGGGGCATGAAATCATGTGGTGCACGCCAACCGGTGCTTACTGGGCACCGGTTGGAGGACCGGATACGAATTCAGGCCACGGCCTTCAGGGGGAGGAACGATGGCGGACAGCTTCGGGCCGGTGCTCAGCGGGCGTGAGCACGGTGGCGCGGTCCCGGAGGGATCGGAACCGGACAGCGGCACCTTCCGCAAGGAGCCGATCCGGGTCCTCGTCGTGGACGACCACGCCCTCTTCCGCCGGGGACTGGAGATCGTCCTCGCCCAGGAGGAGGACATCCAGGTCGTGGGCGAGGCCGGGGACGGGGCCGAGGCCGTCGACAAGGCGGCGGACCTGCTGCCCGACATCGTCCTGATGGACGTACGGATGCCCCGGCGCGGCGGCATCGAGGCGTGCACCTCCATCAAGGAGGTGGCCCCCAGCGCGAAGATCATCATGCTGACGATCAGCGACGAGGAGGCCGATCTCTACGACGCCATCAAGGCGGGGGCCACCGGCTATCTCCTCAAGGAGATCTCCACCGACGAGGTCGCCACCGCGATCCGCGCGGTCGCGGACGGCCAGTCGCAGATCAGCCCCTCGATGGCGTCGAAACTCCTCACCGAGTTCAAGTCGATGATCCAGCGCACCGACGAACGCAGGCTGGTGCCCGCGCCCCGGCTCACCGACCGCGAGCTGGAGGTCCTCAAACTGGTGGCGACCGGAATGAACAACCGGGACATCGCCAAGCAACTGTTCATCTCCGAGAACACGGTGAAGAACCACGTCCGGAACATCCTGGAGAAGCTCCAGCTGCACTCCCGGATGGAAGCCGTGGTCTACGCGATGCGGGAGAAGATCCTGGAGATCCGGTAAGGGCCGGTCCCGCTCTCCGGGGGAGCCCCGGTCACTTCGACCGGGCGGGGCTTCTCCGGCCGGGCACGGCATTCCCCGCGGCGCCCGGGGCACTCCCCGCGAGGCCCTGTCCGGGGCCCGGGCCCGGAGAATTCCAGGGCCCTCCCGGACGGCGCCCACACCTTCCGTGCCCCGATCCCCGGGTGCCTGGATGCCCAGGTGTCGCAGTGTCCCGGTGTCTCCTGCGGCTTCTGCGAGTCCCTTCCGCCGCAGCAGGCCGCCCACGGGCCGCTCGGGCGGCCCCAGGCCCCTTCAAGCTCCTCGTGCGCCCCTGGGGCGAGCCCTCGCCCCCTGTCGTCAGCCCAGCGCGCGGATCAGCTCCGGCACCAGTTCCGGGTGGCTCACCCGGTCCGGTACCACCGAGACCGCGTCGCAGCCCACCCACTCGGCCGCCTCGCGCAGCGCCCGCGCCACCGCGGGCACCGCCTTCGGGCCGTCGAGCGTCACCTGCCGGGCGACCAGCGTCCGGCCCTCCCGCGCCGGGTCCACCCGGCCCACCAGACGGCCCCCGGCCAGCACCGGCATCGCGAAGTAGCCGTGGACCCGCTTCTGCTTCGGCACGTACGCCTCCAGGCGGTGCGCGAAGCCGAAGATCCGCTCCGTGCGCGCCCGCTCCCAGATCAGCGAGTCGAACGGCGAGAGCAGCGTCGTACGGTGCCGGCCGCGCGGCTCCGAGGCCAGCGCCGCCGGGTCGGCCCAGGCGGGCTTGGACCAGCCCGCCACCGTCACCGGCACGAGCCCCGCCGCCTCGACCACCGCGTCGAACTGCTCGCCCTTCAGCCGGTGGTAGTCGGCGATGTCCGCGCGGGTGCCCACGCCCAGCGCCTCACCCGCCTGTCGCACCAGACGCCGTACGCACTCGGTGTCGTCCAGGTCGTCATGGAGCAGCGACTGGGGGACGGCCCGCTCCGCCAGGTCGTACACCCGCTTCCAGCCGCGCCGCTCGACCACCACCACCTCGCCGTACATCAGCGCCCGCTCGACGGCGATCTTGGCGTCCGACCAGTCCCACCACTCGCCCTTGTTCTTCGCGCCGCCCAGCTCGGACGCCGTCCGGGGGCCCTCGGCCCGCAGCTGGGCGATGACCTTGTCGTACGCCCCGGGCGACAGCTCGTGGCCCCAGTGCGGGCGGTCGCGGTAGGCGCGCCTGCGGAAGGCGAAGTGCGGCCACTCCTCGACGGGCAGGACACAGGCGGCGTGCGACCAGTACTCGAAGGCGTGGGTGCCGGTCCAGTAGGCGTCCTCGACCGTCCCGCGGCCGACGGCGCCCAGTCGCGCGTAAGGGATCAGCTCGTGCGAGCGGGCGAGCACGGAGATCGTGTCGAGCTGGACCTGGCCGAGCGCGCGCAGCACCCCGCGCACCCCGGCACGGCGGTCGGGCGTCCCCAGGAAGCCCTGGGCGCGCAGCGCGATGCGGCGGGCTTCGTCGGCGGACAGTTCGGCGGCGGGGCGCGGCGCAGTCGTCATGGACCGCACCCTAGGCCCCGGCACTGACAGCCGAGTTGCCGGTCCCGGGCCCGTACCCGCTCGTCAGGGGGTGGCCGGCCGCTCCTGGGCCGGGAGGTGCGGCAGGGGACTGGGGAGGCCGAAGTCGGAGGGGAGGAGGGCGGCGACCCAGCCGTCCCGGAGCGTGCCCCGGGAGGCGAGCCCGGCGCGCTGGACGCCCTCGACGACGAAGCCGACGCGCTCGGCCACCGCGCGCGAGCCGGTGTTGCCGACCTCGGCGCGCCACACCAGACGGACACAGCCGAGCTGGGTGAAGGCCCAGTGGGCGAGGGCGCGGACGGCCTCCGTCATGTACCCGGCGCCGCGGTGCTCCCGGGCCAGCCAGTAGCCGACCTCCCAGACGCCCCCGTCGCGGCTGCTCAGCGAGACGGCGGCCAGCAGCGGGCCCCCGGCCACGGGTTCCACCGCGAAGGTGTACTCGGTGTCCTCGCGCCAGCCGTCCGGCACCAGGCGCTGGAGGAACAGTTCGGCGTCCTGCCGGGTGTACGGCGAGGGGACGACGGTCCAGCGCAGGATGTCCGGGTCCTGGCAGATGGCGTGCACCGCGTCGGCGTCCTCCGGGACGAAGTTCCGGAGCCGGAGGCGGTCGGTGGTGAGGGTGATCGGATCCATGCCGGGATTGTGGTGACCCGGGGCACCGGAAGCGAACACTTTTCGGGTGGGGCGGCACCTTCCGCCCACCTCGTGCGTTCTCTTTCCGGGCGGACGTACGGGCTGCGGCACTGTGGGCCTCCCTCTGCGAGGGCGGTCTCGCTTACGATGGCCGTTGCGGTGGGGACCACCTGCCGTGCCCGCGCTCGCGTCCATGACAAGACCCAGTGCCAGGCCCGACCGGCAAGGAGACCAGCCTCAGTGTCCGTCTTCAACAAGCTCATGCGTGCAGGCGAAGGAAAGATCCTGCGCAAACTGCACCGCATCGCGGACCAGGTCAACTCCATCGAAGAGGACTTCGTCAACCTCTCCGACGCCGAGTTGCGGGCGCTCACCGATGAGTACAAGCAGAGGTACGCCGACGGCGAGAGCCTCGACGACCTGCTTCCCGAGGCCTTCGCGACCGTGCGCGAGGCCGCGAAGCGTGTGCTCGGTCAGCGCCACTACGACGTCCAGATGATGGGCGGCGCCGCCCTGCACCTCGGCTATGTCGCCGAGATGAAGACCGGTGAGGGCAAGACCCTCGTCGGCACCCTTCCCGCGTACCTCAACGCGCTCTCCGGCAAGGGCGTGCACCTGATCACGGTCAACGACTACCTGGCCGAGCGCGACTCCGAGATGATGGGCCGGGTGCACCGCTTCCTGGGTCTGTCGATCGGCTGCATCCTCTCCAACATGACGCCGGCCCAGCGCCGTGAGCAGTACAACTGCGACATCACGTACGGCACGAACAACGAGTTCGGCTTCGACTACCTGCGCGACAACATGGCGTGGTCCCAGGACGAGCTCGTCCAGCGCGGCCACAACTTCGCCTGTGTCGACGAGGTCGACTCCATCCTCGTCGACGAGGCCCGTACGCCGCTGATCATCTCCGGTCCGGCCGACCAGGCGACGAAGTGGTACGGCGACTTCGCCAAGCTCGTCACCCGCCTCTCCAAGGGCGAGCCCGGCAACCAGCTCAAGGGCATCGAGGAGACCGGCGACTACGAGGTCGACGAGAAGAAGCGGACCGTCGCCATCCATGAGGCCGGTGTCGCCAAGGTCGAGAACTGGCTGGGCATCGACAACCTCTACGAGTCGGTGAACACCCCCCTCGTCGGTTACCTGAACAACGCCATCAAGGCGAAGGAACTGTTCAAGAAGGACAAGGACTACGTCGTCATGGACGGCGAAGTCATGATCGTCGATGAGCACACCGGCCGTATCCTCGCCGGTCGCCGCTACAACGAGGGCATGCACCAGGCGATCGAGGCGAAGGAAGGGGTGGCGATCAAGGACGAGAACCAGACCCTCGCCACGATCACCCTCCAGAACTTCTTCCTGCTGTACTCGAAGCTCTCCGGCATGACCGGTACGGCGATGACCGAGGCGGCCGAGTTCCACCAGATCTACAAGCTGGGCGTCGTCCCGATCCCCACGAACAGGCCGATGATCCGCAAGGACCAGTCCGACCTGATCTACCGGACCGAGGTCGCCAAGTTCGCCGCCGTCGTCGACGACATCGCGGAGAAGCACGACAAGGGGCAGCCGATCCTGGTCGGCACGACCTCGGTCGAGAAGTCCGAGTACCTTTCGCAGCAGCTCTCCAAGCGCGGTGTGCAGCACGAGGTGCTCAACGCCAAGCACCACGACCGCGAGGCGAGCATCGTCGCCCAGGCCGGTCGCCGCGGCGCCGTCACCGTCGCCACGAACATGGCTGGCCGTGGTACGGACATCAAGCTCGGCGGCAACCCGGACGACCTCGCCGAGGCCGAGCTGCGCCAGGCGGGCCTGGACCCGGTCGAGCACGTCGAGGAGTGGGCCGCGGCCCTGCCCGGCGCCCTGGAGCGTGCCGCGAAGGCCGTGAAGGCGGAGTTCGAGGAGGTCAAGGACCTCGGCGGGCTGTACGTGCTGGGCACCGAGCGCCATGAGTCCCGCCGTATCGACAACCAGCTGCGCGGTCGTTCCGGCCGTCAGGGCGACCCCGGCGAGTCCCGTTTCTACCTCTCGCTCGGCGACGACCTGATGCGCCTGTTCAAGGCGCAGATGGTCGAGCGCGTGATGGCCATGGCCAACGTGCCGGACGACGTGCCGATCGAGAACAAGATGGTCACCCGGGCCATCGCCTCCGCCCAGTCGCAGGTCGAGACGCAGAACTTCGAGACCCGTAAGAACGTCCTGAAGTACGACGACGTGCTCAACCGGCAGCGCCAGGTCATCTACGGCGAGCGCCGTCGCGTCCTGGAGGGCGAGGACCTGCACGAGCAGGTGCAGCACTTCATGGACGACACGATCGACGACTACATCCGCCAGGAGACCGCCGAGGGCTTCGCGGAGGAGTGGGACCTCGACCGTCTGTGGACCGCGTTCAAGCAGCTCTACCCGGTGAAGGTCACCGTGGAGGAGCTGGAGGACACGGCCGGGGACCGGGCGGGCATCACCGCCGAGTTCATCGCCGAGTCGATCAAGAACGACATCCACGAGCAGTACCAGTCGCGCGAGACGCAGCTCGGCTCGGAGATCATGCGTGAGCTGGAGCGGCGCGTGGTCCTGTCCGTCCTGGACCGCAAGTGGCGCGAGCACCTCTACGAGATGGACTACCTCCAGGAGGGCATCGGTCTGCGCGCCATGGCGCAGAAGGACCCGCTGGTCGAGTACCAGCGCGAGGGCTTCGACATGTTCACCGCCATGATGGAGGGCATCAAGGAGGAGTCCGTCGGCTACCTGTTCAACCTGGAGGTCCAGGTCGAGCAGCAGGTCGAGGAGGTCCCGGTGCAGGCGAGCTCTCCCTCGCTCGACAAGCAGGACGCGGTGCCCGCCGGGCGTCCGGAGATCCGCGCCAAGGGCCTCGACGCCCCGCAGCGGCCCGACCGGCTCCACTTCTCCGCGCCGAGCGTGGACGGTGACGGCGGTGTCGTCGAGGGCGACTTCGCCTCCGACGACGCGGACGGTGGCGACGGGATGACCCGTGCCGAGCGCCGCAAGGCCCAGAAGAACGCGGGCGGCGGGCGTCGCCGCAAGAAGTGAGGCCGGGACCGCCGAGGTCCTGAGCCGATGACGGAAGGGGTCGGTCGCCCGTTGGGGCGGTCGGCCCCTTCCGTCATGCCGGGCGGTCCGGCCCTGTCCGCCGGCGTCCGTCATGCCGGGCGGTCCGTGCGGGGCGGCCGGGCTGAGCGGTTGGTGCGTTCCGTCGCGCGGGGCGGCCGGGCCCGGTGGTCCGTGCGTTCCGTCATGCGGGGCGGTCCGCCGCACCGAGTCCGTCGAGCTCCACGGCGGCGCAGCGCCAGCGGCGGTCCGCCCCCAGTTCCAGGCGGAAGGCCATGGCTCGCAGGCGCGGTCCCGTGGCGATCGTCGCGAAGGCTTCGAGGACGGTCCGGCCGTCGTGCGCCTGCGCCGAGCAGCGGCGCAGCACCGGGCGGGGACCGAGCGAGCGCAGCGGCGTCCGGGGGGCGATCCGGACGAGCTGCTCGTACGCCTCTCCGACGGTGTGGCCGAGCATCCAGTGGACCGGGCGCTCCCCGCTGAGGACGGCGAGCAGGCGCTCGGCGAAGACGGTGTGCGGGGGGAGGGCGCGGGGCGCCGGGGAGGTGCGGGGGCGCGGGACGGTGGTGCGGGGGTGGTGACCGGGGTGGGTGCCGGTGTGGCCGCGCGGGCGGGTGCCGGCCGGTCCGGCGGGGGCGGTGCGGGGACGTGGTGTGCGGGGGCGGGTGGCCGCCGTGGCGGGGTGCGGCCGGGCGGCGGGTGCGGGGGCCGGGCGCGGCGCGGGGGCGCCGGAGGGGGCGTGCCCGGGTCCGGCGGGCGGTGCGGCGGCGAGCGTGCTGGTCATGAGGGCCCCCTGTCGTTGCGTAACCGACTGATACCAGTCAGTAACTTTCCTTGGGGATCTTGTACGGGTGGGGCCGGAGCCCCCGCAAGGAGCGGCCCGCGCCGAAGTCGTCCGAAAACGGAATCACCTATCCGGGTGATGGCCCGAAAATTCGGGTCACCGAGGTCCCCGGAGGTCCGTCCCGGCGGTGGACGCGGGCCCGCTCCGGCCGGAATCCCCGAAGGGGGACTCCGCACGTATCCTGAGGCTCTCCGACCACGGATGCGTCTACGAAAGCGGCCAGTCATGCGCGTGTACGTCCCCCTGACCCTCCCCGGTCTCGCACAGGCGCACGAGGCGGGCGAGCTGGGTCCCGGCCCGCTGACCGCCTACGCCGTCACCCCCGCCCTGCGCGAGTGGTACGTCTCCGACGACATCGAGGAGCTGGAGTACGCGGCGCTCAACCGGGCCGCCGCCGCCTCCCTGCGCCTCCTCGCGGGGGCCCCGGGGGCGCCCAGGCGCCGGATCGTCGTCGCCGTGGACGTCGCCGACCGCGACGCGGCCACGGACCCCGGCCCGGGGCTGGACGCCGCTTCCGTCGGCGAGGTCCGGATCGCCGGGCCCGTACCGCTCGCCAAGGCGGCGGCCGTGCACGCGGACGCGGACGACGCCGAGGCCGACGTCACGGCCGCCGCCGCCGCGCTCGGGGCGGCGGACCAGGGCGACGACGACGCGCGGTTCGTCGTGGACGGCGCCGAGGACCACGAGCTGCTCTGGTTCGGCGTCCAGGAGATCCCCGCGCTCCTGGGCTGATTCCCGGCCCGGCACGTGACTGTCCGAGCCGCCGGGTACGGTCCTCTCCATGGGGAAGCGCGACGGCTTGCGGGGCAAGCATCTGGTCTGGGACTGGAACGGCACACTGCTCGACGACATCGGCGCGGTCATCGGGGCGACCAACGCCGCCTTCGCCGAGCTGGGACTCGAACCGATCACTCTGGAGCGGTACCGCGAGCTGTACACGGTGCCGGTGCCCAAGTTCTACGAGCGGCTCATGGGGCGGCTGCCCACCGACAACGAGTGGAGCGTCATGGACGGCGCCTTCCACCGGCACTACTGGGCGCGGGCCGAGGGCTGCGGGCTGACCTCCGGCGCCGCCGAGCTGCTCGCGGTCCGGCAGGAGTCCGGGTTCACCCAGTCACTGCTCTCGCTCGCGCCGCACGCCGAGCTGATACCGCTGGTGCGGCGGCACGGGATCGCCGAGCGGTTCGTCCGCATGGACGGCCGGGCCGACGCCTCGACGGACGGGAAGTCCGGGCACATGGTGCGGCACCTGGCGGCGCTGGGCGGCGTCCGGGCCGACCGGGTGGTCGTCATCGGGGACGCGGCGGACGACGCGCTGGCGGCGGCCCACGTGGGCGCCAAGGCGGTGCTCTACACCGGGGGCTCGCACAGCAGGGCGTCCCTGGAGCGGGTGGGCGTCCCCGTGGTCGACTCACTCGCGGAGGCGGTGGCGGTCGCGGAGGAGCTGGTCTAGCGGGTCCTGGGGCGGGTCCCGGCGGGTGCCGGGGCCGACGGTCCCGGCGGTGCCGAGCCCGGTGGTGCGGGTCCTGGTCACGCCGGGGCCCTGGTGACCCGGGTGTCTCACCGACGGAGCCCTGGTGGTGCGGGGCCCCGGTCGCAGGGGCGCGGAAGGCACCGCCCGGCGAGTCCGGCGGTGCCGGGGCCTTGACCGCACCGGGGCCCTGACCGCGCCGACCCCCCGGCACCACCGCGACCGGCACCGGCCCGGATCATGACGCAGCCCGCAGCCCGCAGCCCGCAGCCCGCAGCCCGCAGCCCGCAGCCCGGACCCCGGTTCGTCGGGGCCCGGCCGTGCCGGAGTCGCGCGGGTCAGCCCTTGGCGCGGAGCACCTTCAGGAACTCGCGCATCCAGACCGGGTGGTCCGGCCAGGCGCGGGAGGAGACCAGCAGGCCGTCCACCACGGCCTCGCTGTCCTCGAAGGACGCCCCGGCCGCCCGCATGTCCAGTTCCAGCGCGGGGTACGCCGTGACGCGACGGCCCTCCAGGCTGCCCGTCGCCGCCGTCATGAGCGGTCCGTGACAGATCTGCGCCACCGGCTTGTCGGAGTCGAAGAACGCCTTGAGGATCGCGCGCAGCTCCGGATCGTTGCGCAGGTACTCCGGTGCCCGGCCGCCCGGGATCACCACGGCCGCGTACGCGCCCGGGTCCACCTCGGAGAACGCCAGATCGGCCGGCCAGGTGTAGCCCGGCTTCTCCGTGTACGTGTCGAAACCGGGCTCGAAGTCATGGACGACGAAGCGGAGCGTCTTGCGCGCCGGGGCCGCGATGTCCACCTCGTACCCCTCTTCGAGGAGCCGCTGGTACGGGTACAGCACCTCCAGCGACTCCGCCGCGTCCCCGGTCACGATCAGGATCTTCGCCATGGCTCTCCCAGCTCGCAGATGGTCGGTCCGCCCTGCTGCGCCCATGCTCGCGCACATGCCGTCCCCGGCGGGCCTCTTTGCCAAGAGGACATGTGTCGCTGTCCAGAACGTCAAACTTCCCCCTCATCTTTTGTACACATGCGGCTCATGACGGTTCGGGGGTTGGGGGCGATAGGCTTTTGCCGTGATCAGCGCGATACGCCGTGGGGGCAGTGAAGCCCCCGGCCGCCGCCCGACCCGCCACGGCGGCCGGGCCCACCGTGCGTTCGCCGATCCCTTCCGTCCGGGCGTGCCGCTCTCCGTGGCCGATAACGACCCGGGCATCTCTCATCCGGGCATAACGTCGACGTCGACCGGAATCACCGCGTCGTGGCGTTGTGCCCTTTCTTCCACCGACGTCACGCAACGGCGCGCGACAGGAGTCAGAGGACATGCAGACCAAGCTGGACGAAGCCAAGGCCGAGCTGCTCGAAAGGGCCGCCCGGGTAGCTGAGCACAGCCCGGTCGGGGGGCGACTCCCGACGGGCGCCGAGGGCGCCGGGGAGCGCCCGGACCGGGACACGGTGCTCGAGTACCTCCAGCGCTACTACCTGCACACCGCTCCGGAGGACCTCGGCGACCGGGACCCGGTCGACGTGTTCGGTGCCGCGCTCTCCCACTACCGCCTCGCGGAGAACCGTCCGCAGGGCACCGCGAACGTGCGCGTCCACACCCCCACGGTGGAGGAGAACGGCTGGACGAGCAGCCACTCCGTCGTCGAGGTCGTCACCGACGACATGCCCTTCCTCGTCGACTCCGTCACCAACGAGCTGTCCCGCCAGGGCCGCGGCATCCACGTCGTGATCCACCCGCAGGTCCTCGTCCGCCGTGACGTCACCGGGCGCCTCATCGAGGTCCTCTCGGCCCAGATCCACGGCGAGCTGCCGCACGACGCGCTCACCGAGTCCTGGATCCACGTCGAGATCGACCGCGAGACCGACCGCGCCGACCTCAAGCAGATCACCGCCGACCTGCTGCGCGTCCTGTCCGACGTCCGCGAGACGGTCGAGGACTGGGAGAAGATGCGCGAGGCCGCCCTGCGGATCGCCGACGGCCTCCCGGCCGAGCCCACCGCGTCCGACCTGCGCCCCACCGAGGTCGAGGAGGCCCGCGAGCTGCTGCGCTGGCTCGCCGACGACCACTTCACCTTCCTCGGCTACCGCGAGTACGAACTGGTCGACGGGGACGCCCTGGCCGCCGTCCCCGGCACCGGCCTCGGCATCCTGCGCTCCGACCCGCAGCACACCGGCGGCGACGAGGGCCACCACGCCCACCCCGTCTCGCCGTCCTTCAGCCGGCTGCCCGCCGACGCCCGCGCCAAGGCCCGCGAGCACAAGCTGCTGATCCTGACGAAGGCCAACAGCCGCGCGACCGTGCACCGCCCCTCGTACCTCGACTACGTCGGCGTGAAGAAGTTCGACGCCGACGGCAACGTCATCGGCGAGCGCCGCTTCCTCGGACTGTTCTCCTCGGCCGCCTACACCGAGTCCGTCCGCCGGGTCCCCGTCGTCAAGCGCAAGGTCAAGGAGGTCCTGGCGGGCGCGGGCTTCTCGCCCAACAGCCACGACGGCCGCGACCTGCTCCAGATCCTGGAGACCTACCCGCGGGACGAGCTGTTCCAGACCCCGGTCGACCAGCTCCAGGCCATCGTCACCAGCGTCCTGTACCTCCAGGAGCGCCGCCGCCTCCGGCTCTACCTGCGCCAGGACGAGTACGGCCGCTACTACTCGGCCCTCGTCTACCTGCCGCGCGACCGCTACACCACCCGCGTCCGGCTGCGGATCATCGACATCCTGAAGGAGGAGCTCGGCGGCGCCAGCGTCGACTTCACCGCCTGGAACACCGAGTCGATCCTCTCCCGGCTGCACTTCGTCGTCCGGGTCGAGCCCGGCACCGAGCTGGCGAAGCTCACCGACGCCGACGTCGACCGCATCGAGGCCCGGCTCGTCGACGCCGCCCGTTCCTGGGCCGACGGCTTCGCCGAGGCGCTGAACGCCGAGTGCGGCGAGGAGCGCGCCGCCGAGCTGCTGCGCCGCTACGGCAACGCCATCCCCGAGGGCTACAAGGCCGACCACTCGCCCCGCGCGGCCGTCGCCGACCTGGTCCACGTGGAGGCCCTGGCCCGCACCGAGGGCAAGGACTTCGCGCTCTCGCTGTACGAGCCGGTCGGCGCGGGCCCCGGCGAGCGCCGCTTCAAGATCTACAAGACGGGCGAGCCGATCTCCCTGTCCGCCGTGCTCCCGGTGCTCAACCGGCTCGGCGTCGAGGTCACCGACGAGCGCCCCTACGAGCTGCGCTGCACCGACCGCGCCCACGCCTGGATCTACGACTTCGGTCTGCGGATGCCCGCCCCGACCGGCAACGGCGACTACCTCGGTGACGACGCCCGCGGACGCTTCCAGGAGGCCTTCGCCGCCACCTGGACCGGCAGGGCCGAGGACGACAACTTCAACTCGCTCGTCCTGTCCGCCGGGCTCACCTGGCGCGAGGCGATGGTGCTGCGCGCCTACGCCAAGTACCTGCGCCAGGCCGGTTCGACGTTCAGCCAGGACTACATGGAGGACACCCTCCGCAACAACGTCCACACCACCCGGCTGCTCGTCTCCCTCTTCGAGGCCCGGATGGCGCCGGAGCGCCAGCGCGCCGGGACCGAGCTGACCGACGGCATCCTGGAGGAGCTGGACGGCGCCCTCGACCAGGTCGCGAGCCTGGACGAGGACCGCATCCTGCGGTCCTTCCTCACGGTCGTCAAGGCGACGCTGCGGACGAACTTCTTCCAGAAGGACGCCCAGGGGGAGCCGCACTCCTACGTGTCGATGAAGTTCGACCCGCAGGCCATCCCCGACCTCCCCGCGCCCCGCCCGGCCTTCGAGATCTGGGTGTACTCCCCGCGCGTCGAGGGCGTCCACCTGCGCTTCGGCAAGGTCGCCCGGGGCGGTCTGCGCTGGTCCGACCGGCGCGAGGACTTCCGTACCGAGATCCTCGGCCTGGTCAAGGCGCAGATGGTGAAGAACACCGTCATCGTGCCGGTCGGGGCCAAGGGCGGCTTCGTCGCCAAGCAGCTCCCGGACCCGTCCGTGGACCGGGACGCCTGGCTGGCCGAGGGCATCGCCTCGTACAAGACCTTCATCTCGGCGCTGCTCGACATCACCGACAACCTGGTCGCGGGCGAGGTCGTGCCGCCCCTCGACGTGGTCCGCCACGACGAGGACGACACCTACCTGGTGGTCGCGGCCGACAAGGGCACCGCGACCTTCTCCGACATCGCCAACGGGGTCGCGGAGTCGTACGGCTTCTGGCTCGGTGACGCCTTCGCCTCCGGCGGCTCCGCCGGATACGACCACAAGGGCATGGGCATCACCGCCCGCGGTGCCTGGGAGTCCGTCAAGCGGCACTTCCGCGAGCTGGGCCACGACACCCAGAGCGAGGACTTCACCGTCGTCGGCGTCGGTGACATGTCCGGTGACGTCTTCGGCAACGGAATGCTGCTCTCCGAGCACATCCGGCTGGTCGCCGCCTTCGACCACCGGCACATCTTCCTCGACCCGAACCCGGAAGCGGCCGTCTCCTACGCCGAGCGCCGCCGCCTCTTCGAGCTGCCCCGCTCGTCCTGGGCCGACTACGACTCCTCGCTGCTCTCCGCCGGTGGCGGCATCCACCCCCGCAGCGCCAAGTCGATCCCGGTCAACGCGCAGGTCAGGGCCGCCCTCGGCATCGAGGCTGGGATCACCAAGATGACTCCGGCCGAGCTGATGAAGGCCGTGCTCCAGGCCCCCGTCGACCTGCTGTGGAACGGCGGCATCGGCACGTACGTGAAGTCCTCGGCCGAGACCGACGCCGACGTCGGCGACAAGGCCAACGACGCCATCCGCGTCGACGGCCAGGACGTCCGGGCCAAGGTCGTCGGCGAGGGCGGCAACCTCGGCGCGACCCAGCTGGGCCGTATCGAGTTCGCCCGCTCCGGCGGCCCCGGCGGCGACGGCGGCAAGATCAACACCGATGCCATCGACAACAGCGCGGGCGTCGACACCTCCGACCACGAGGTCAACATCAAGATCCTGCTCAACGGGCTCGTCGCCGAGGGCGACATGACCGTCAAGCAGCGCAACAAGATCCTCGCGGAGATGACCGACGAGGTCGGCGCGCTCGTGCTGCGCAACAACTACGCGCAGAACACGGCCCTGGCCAACGCCGCCGCCCAGTCGCCGTCCCTGCTCCACGCCCACCAGCGGTTCATGCGCCGCCTGGGCCGCGACGGGGCCCTCGACCGCTCCCTGGAGTTCCTGCCCAACGACCGGCAGATCCGCGAGCTGCTCAACAACGGGCGCGGTCTGAGCCAGCCGGAGCTGGCCGTCCTGCTCGCCTACACCAAGATCACGGTGGCCGACGAGCTGATCGGCACGGAGCTGCCGGACGACCCGTACCTGCTCGGACTGCTGCACGCGTACTTCCCGACGCTGCTGCGCGAGAAGTTCCCCGAGGCGGTCGACGGCCACGCGCTGCGCCGCGAGATCATCACCACCGTCCTGGTCAACGACACCGTCAACTCCGGCGGTTCGACCTTCCTGCACCGCCTCCGCGAGGAGACCGGCGCGTCGATCGAGGAGATCGTCCGGGCGCAGACCGCGGCCCGGGTGGTCTTCCGGCTCGGCCAGGTCTGGGACGCCGTCGAGGCGCTCGACAACCAGGTTCCGGCCGAGGTCCAGACCCGGATGCGGCTGCACTCGCGGCGGCTCGTCGAGCGCGGCACGCGCTGGCTGCTCAACAACCGGCCGCAGCCGCTCCAGCTCACCGAGACCATCGAGTTCTTCTCCGAGCGGGTCGAGGAGGTCCGGGCGCAGCTGCCCGGTCTGCTGCGCGGCGCGGACCTGGAGTGGTACGAGTCGATCCGGGACGACCTGATCGGGGCGGGCGTGCCGGAGGAGCTGGCCCGGCGGGTCGCGGGCTTCTCCTCGGCGTTCCCGGTCCTCGACGTCGTGGCGATCGCGGACCGGATGGGCAAGGAGCCGTCGGCGGTGGCCGAGGTCTACTTCGACCTGGGCGACCGGCTGCGGATCACCGATCTGATGGACCGGATCATCGAGCTGCCGCGCGGTGACCGGTGGCAGTCGATGGCCCGTGCCTCGATCCGTGAGGACCTGTTCGCGGCGCACGCGGCGCTGACGGCGGACGTCCTGACGGTGGGCAACGGCACGACCAGCCCCGAGGAGCGGTTCAAGGGCTGGGAGGAGCGGAACACGGCGATCCTGGGCCGCGCGCGGACGACCCTGGAGGAGATCCAGGGCTCGGACACCTTCGACCTGGCGAACCTGTCGGTGGCGATGCGGACCATGCGCACGCTGCTCCGGACGCACAGCTAGTCGCACCGATCCCGGACCGGGCTGCCCGGTCCGGGATCGCGTAGGGCCCCGCCGGATCTCCGGCGGGGCCCTACGCGTCTCCCCGGTCGCCCTAGGCGGTCTCCGTGGGCGGTCCCGGGACCGTCGAGGTCCACAGGCGGCGGGCGGCGAGCAGGGCGGCGGCGAGCAGCAGGCCGTTGCGGAGCGCCATGACGGCCAGGCCCCTGGGGGTGCCGGCGAGGACCTCGTCGTACAGGACGGGGTACGCGAGCGAGCTGAGCGCCGCCGCCGGGAGCAGCAGGAGCGCGACCGGGCGCATCACGGTGACGCGGGAGGTCAGGCAGACGGCGGCGAGTCCGAGCAGCCAGATCAGGTACTGGGGGCTGATGACCCGGCTGGTGGCGGTGAGGAGCAGGACGGCGGCGAGGGCCGCGTCGAAGGGGGTGGCGGCGGTCCAGCGGTGGGCCCGGACGCGCCAGAGCAGCAGCCAGCCGAAGGCGATGACGGTGAGCAGCAGGGCGAGGTGGCCGAGGCTGGAGACGTACGGGCCGACGTACTCGAAGGCGCCGTAGCGGTACTCGATCCGGCCGGGCCAGACGCCGGTGGCGCGGGCGAGCGCGAGGGCGGTGCCGCCGAGCGATTCGATCTGGACGCCCCGGTCGCCCTGCCCGCGCAGGAAGCCGAGCGAGCCGGAGAAGAACAGGGCGAGGGTGGCGAGCAGCGCGGCGGCGGCGACGCCGGCGGCGGTCCAGGCGTCGCGGGTGGTACGGCCCCGGGGGGTGCCGATGAGGGCGAGAACCGGCCAGACCTTGACCATGGCGCCGATTCCGGCGAGCGCCCCGCCGAGCTGGTGGGCGGCGGTCGGGCGGGCGCTGAGGGCGAGCAGGGCCAGGACGGCGAGGGCGGTGGTCTGGACGTCGTACCGGGCGAGCGGCAGATGCAGGAGGAGCGGCAGTCCGCAGACCCAGTACCAGGCGCCGTGGGTGAGCCGCGAGCTGTCGGCGCGGGCGAGGGCGAGGGTGACGACCGCGTCGGCGAGGAGGGCGAGGGCGACGAAGGCCTGGAAGTACGTCAGCCAGGGCAGGAGGCCCGGGGACATGATCACGACTCCGGCGCCGGGCGGGTACTGCCAGGTGACGTCCCCGGGCGGGAAGGTGCCCTGGGCGAACTGGCCGTACCAGTGCCGGTAGAGGTCCACCTCGCGGGCGACCCCGCCGATGCCGAGGTTGTCGCGCAGGAGCAGCAGGGCCATGCCCGCGCGGGTCAGCAGCCAGAGGGTGGCGAGGGCGAGCCGGGGGCCGAGGCCGACCGTGACGAAGGTGGCGGAGGTGAAGGTGTCCGAGTCGAAGGGGGACGCGGTGAGGGAGGGCGGCGGGGGCGCGGACGGCCGGGGCGGAGGGGGGTGCTCGTTCGTCATCCCTCCGCACTTTAGACCTCTATGTCCTATTTGCCTGGAGTCTTGGCCTCGACGGTGACTCCGGTCGTGGTCCCGGCCGTACTCCCGGCGAGTGGTCCCGGCCGTGACCGCGGCTCCGGCCCCCGCCCCGAGTGCGGTCCCGGCCGTGGGCTCGGCCCAGGGCACGGCCGTGGGCCCCGCTCAGGTTCCGGCCGTCGCTCCCGTCGCGGTGAACTCCTCGTACGCCGCGACCACCTCCTTCGCCGGGCCGTCCATCCGCAGCGTGCCCGCCTCCAGCCACAGGGCCCGCTCGCAGGTCTCCGTGATGGTCGAGTTCGAGTGGCTGACCAGGAAGACCGTGCCCGCCGCCGCCCGCAGTTCGTCGATCCGCGCCTGGCTGCGGCGCCGGAAACGCGCGTCGCCGGTCGACAGCGCCTCGTCGATGAGCAGGACGTCATGGCTCTTCGCGGCGGCGATCGAGAAGCGCAGTCGCGCGCCCATCCCGGAGGAGTACGTCCGCATCGGGCGGGAGATGGCGTCGTCCTTCTCGTTGATGCCGGAGAAGTCCACGATCTCGTCGTAGCGCTCCCGGACCTCCGTACGGCTCATGCCCATCGCCAGACCGCCCAGGATCACGTTCCGCTCGCCGGTCAGATCGTTCATCAGGGCCGCGTTGACGCCGAGCAGCGAGGGCTGCCCATGGGTGTAGACCCGGCCCCGCTCGACGGGCTGGAGACCCGCGATCGCCTTCAGGAGGGTGGATTTCCCTGATCCGTTCGAACCGATCAGGCCAATCGCCTCGCCCCGGTACGCGACACAACTGACGCCCCGCACCGCGTGCACCCGGCGCCCGGCCGGAGCCGTGCCGCCGCGCCGCAGGACGCGTCCCAGCGCGGCCGTCGCGGCGCCCCGGCCGCCCGTGGGGGCGCCGTTGACGGTGTACGTGACATGGACGCCGTCGACCACCACGGTCGGGGTCCGCTCGGTCTCAGCCACGGCCGTACGTCTCCTCCGCCTTCCAGAACCACACGAAACCGCCGACGAAGGCCAGCAGGGCCCAGCCCACGGCGAGCGCCCAGACGTGCGGCGGGAGCTGCGCCGAGGTGTAGCTCCCGATCAGCGCGAAGCGCATCAGGTCGATGTAGACCGCCGCCGGGTTGCACTGGAGCGCCAGGACCACCGCCTCGGGGAACCGCCCGCCGCTCGCCAGGTTCTGGATCGACCACATGGCCCCCGAGGCGTACATCCAGGTGCGCAGCACGAACGGCATCAGCTGGCTGATGTCCGGGGTGCGCGCCGCGAGCCGGGCGAGGACGAGCGCCGCGCCGGTGTTGAACAGGGCCTGGCACAGCAGGGCGGGGACGGCGAGCAGCCAGCTCCAGGTGGGGAACTCGCCGAGGAGGCACAGGATCGCCGCCAGCGCGGTGAGCGAGAGCAGCAGCTGCTGGAGCTGCTGGAGCGCGAGCGAGATCGGCAGGCTCGCGCGCGGGAAGTGCAGGGCGCGGACCAGGCCCAGGTTGCCGCTGATGGCCCGGGTGCCGGCCAGGACCGTGTCGGAGGTGAAGGTCCACACGAAGACGCCGGTGAGCAGGAAGGGCACGTAGTCGGGGACGCCGTGCTTCGCGTTCAGCAGGACGCCGAAGATCATGTAGTAGACGGCCGCGTTGAGCAGCGGGGTCATGAGCTGCCAGACCTGGCCGAGCCGCGCCTCGCTGTAGCGGGCGGTCAGCCGGGCGGTCGCGAAGGCGGCGATGAAGTCCCGGCGGGACCAGAGCTGCCGGGCGTACGCGGGCAGCGAGGGCCGGGCGCCGCTGACGGTCAGTCCATGGCGCAGGGCCAGGGCCCGGAGGTCCTCGGGGGCGTCCTGGCGCGGGGGTGACGGGGGCGGGGCGAGGGTGATGGTCACGGGCGGGCGCTTTCGACGAAGGGTGTGGGGCATTCGTCGGCGATGGAACGGGTCCGTATCGTCGCTACGGCGAGATTAGGGCTCAGTACGTCGGAACGCAACCGTATCGTCGTCACGGGGGCGGGATCTCGCCTTCGTTAGGATGCGGTTCATGACCGATCCGACCCCCCGCCGCGCCCCCGCCGGGGCCGCCGTGCTCCGCGAGGACGTGACCGAGGCCATCCGCGCCGCCGTCTTCGAGGAACTCGCGGCCGTGGGCTTCGCACGGATGTCCATCGAGGGCATCGCGCGCCGCGCCGGAGTCGGCAAGACCGCCGTCTACCGGCGTTGGAAGTCCAAGCTCGCCCTGGTCCTCGACCTCGTCGGCGCCTTCGCCGCCCAGGGCCTGCCCGCCCCTGCCACCGGCTCCCTCGACGGGGACGTCCGGGCCCTCCTCGAAGTCGCCTCGCACGCCCTGCGGCACCCCGTCGCCTCGCAGGTCGTCCCCGATCTGCTCGTCGAGGCCGCCCGGCACCCCGAGATCGCCGAGACCGTCACCGCGACCCTGCTCGACGGGCCCCGTGGCGTCGTCACCCAGATCGTCCGCGAGGCCGTCGCCCGGGGCGAACTCCCCGAGGGCACCGACCCCGGGCGCGCCCTCGACCTGATCGTCGGCCCGCTCTACTGGCGCCTCGTCGTCGTCCGTACGCCGCTGCCGCCGGGATACGTGGAGGACCTGACGCGCTCGGCGGTGGCGGCACTCCGGGGCTGACGGAATCCGGGGACCGGGCCCTGGGGGGCGGTCGGTGCGGAGGCCCCCGACGGGCCGGGCCGGGCCGACGGCCGGAGCACCGGACGGCCGTGGAGGCGGTCCGGCCGGGTGGACCGATCACCGGGTGCGGTGCCGCCGACGCGGTGGATCAGTGATCGTCTCGTGGGCGAGCGGCCGGGCGCGGTTCTCGGCGGTCGGCCGGGGCGCGGGACGGCCCGTCATCAGCAGTCCGCCGGGGCCCGGCCAGGGGCGCGACGGCCACGGCGGCGGAGTGGGGCGTCGGCGGCGGGCGGAACGGCGCCGCGCGAGGACCGGGAGCGGTCCCGGTTCCTGAGGGCGTGCGGTTCCGGAGGGCGTACGGGCCGGTCCCCGCCGTACCCTGCCCGGGGCGGGGACCTGGCCGGGTACGGCCAGGTGACCGTTCGTCCAGGAACCGCCGAGAACGCGTGCGCAGGCCGTCCGCTCCGGCGCGCTCCCGCGCCATGAGGTGCCGGAGGGCGTACCGAGGAGCCCCCGCGCCACCGGACGGTGAGCGCCCGGGCCGGGGCCGGTCCGTCGGGCCCGGACCGCCGGGACCGGTGCCCCGGGCCGCGCTACGCGTGCGTGGCCGGGGTGAGCGGCGGCACCGGGGTCGCCTCCACCGAGCGGGCGGCCCGGTCGAGGGCGCTCGCGAGGAGGGCCAGATCCGTCGGGCCGTTGCCCAGTTCCCGCACCGGGCGCCGGGTCGGCGGGTCGCCCATCCGCTCCCACTCCAGCGGGACCACCGTCGGCCGGAGCGTCGCCGTCCGGGGGATGCGGCCCGTCACCCGGCCCGCCTGGAACGGGGTCACCCGCCCGTCGGGATGCCCCAGCCGTCCGCGCCCCGCGGCCGGTAGGTGGGGTCCCGGCGTCGCCGGGGGAGCATCGAGCACGATCCGCAGCCGGGCCCCGTGGGCCAGCTCGGTGTCGGCGGTCCTGTCCGGCCGTGCCGAGGTCGCGACCAGGTGCACACCGAGCCGCTCCCCGTTCCGCGCGACGGCTTCGAGGGCCCGTACGACGGAACCCGCGGCGGGCCGTCCGGGGGCGCCGAGCGCGGGCGCGACGAGCGCGTCGAAGTCGTCGACGAGGACGACCAGCCGGGGCAGATGACCGGACGAGCCCCTGACGGCACCGGTCTCGCCGGTGGCGGGCGCCGGAATCCGCGCGCCTTCCCCGCCACGGGAACCCCGCCCGCCCGCGTACCCGCCGTCCGAGGCCCGGGAGCCGTATCCGCCGGGGTCGCCCTCTCCGGTACGGGAGACGCGTCCGCTCCCGTACCCACTGAGGTCGCCGTCGCGGGAGCCGTACCCGCCGGGGTCGCCCTCTCCCGTGCGGGAGACGCGTCCGCTGCCGGGTCCGCCCAGGTCGGCGGCGCCGGTGCGGGAGACCCGCCCGCTCGGCTGTCCGCCGGGGTCGCCGTCGCCCGTGCGGAGCGTCCGGCTGCTCGGGCGGTCGTCCAGGAGGCCGCCGTCCCGGCGGGGCAGCCGTCCGCTCGGCGTGTCGGAGAGGAAGGATTCACCGCCCGGCCGCGCCCGTGCTCCGGGCCGCTCGTCGGCTCCCCGGCCCCCGGCCCACGGGCCCGGCCCGTCGAGGTCCCCGGTGCCGGGGTGAGGAATCCTTCCGCCGCTACGGCCACCGAGGTCCTCGGCACCCGTGCGGGTGGCGGGGCCGCTCTCTCCGGCGCGGCCCACGTGCCCGCCCCCGCGCTCGCCGTCCCCGCCGCGCGGGACCCGCCCGCTCGGCGGGGCGCCGAGGTCACCCGAGCCCGAGCCCGTGCGCGGGGCGCGCCCGTCGCCGGACCCGCCGGAACCGGGGTGGGGGAGACGTCCGCTCGCCCGGTCACCGAGGTCGCCCGCGCGGGACCCGGATCCGGCGGCGTCGCCGTTCCCGGTACGGGGAACGCGTCCGCCCGGCCGACCGGCGGGCTCGTCGTCGTTGTCGTTCGTGCGGAGGGTGCGGCTGCTGGGGCGCCCGCGCAGGTCCTCCGCGCCGGGGGAGTACGTGGTCCGGCCGCCGGGGCGCCCGCCCCGCTCCTCCGCCGGGTACGGCAGCCGCCCGCTCGTCCGGCTCTCGACGTCCCCTCCGTACGGGCCCCGGGCCCCGGTCTCGCCCCCGCGCCCGCTCCGGGGGTCCGGCGACGACTCGGTCGTGCCGTCCCCCGTCCGGAGGGTCCGTCCGGTGGTCCTGCCGTCGAGGTCGCCGGGGTAGGCCGTCCGGCCGCTCGCGCGGGGGGCGAGGTCGTCGCCCTCCGGGAGCCGGACGGTCGCGCGCGCGGCCTGCGGGAGTGACTCCGCCGCGCTCGGGCTGCGCTGGCCGATCAGCCGGTCGCCCGCGCCGGACGCCGACGCCGGACGCGGGCCCCGGCGGTCGGCGAAGTGCCCGTCGCCGAGGATCTCCGCGCGCCGCTTCAGCTCCGCGCCCAGCGCCTGCGCGAACTCCCGCATCCGCACCGGGTCCGAGGCGACCAGGTGCTCGGTGACGTGCGGCAGCTCCGTACAGACCGCGAGTCCTTCGCCGCGCTCGCCGCCCGCCCCGTCCACCAGGAGCAGCCCGATCCGGTCGGGGCGGCCACCGGCCGCGAGGGACGCGGCGACCGAACGGAGCAGCTCCGTGCGACCGCTGCCCGCCGGGCCCTCGATCAGCAGGTGCGGGCCCTCCTTGGTGAGGTCCACCGCGAGCGGTCCGCGCGGGCCCGTGCCCAGGACGGCCGTGCCGTCCCCGGCGGAGGCCCAGCGGGCCATCAGGGAGGCGGGGGTGGCGCGGGCGAGCCCCAGTTCGTCGAGGAGCCGGGACGAGGGGGGCAGCGCGGCGGCGCGGGCGCCGGGCTGTGCCGCCGCGTCCGTGCGCAGCGGGGCCAGGGCGCGGCCGAACCGGTCGGCCCAGGCGACGGAGACCGCGTCCACCACGCCCACGGTGCCGTGGCCCGCGGCGCGTCCGCCCGCCGTCCTGAGCAGGCGCAGCGCGGTGGCCACGTCACCGCTGAGGAGCACGGCGGCCCCGCACTCGCGGAACGCGAACGAACCGGCGCAGGCCGACTCGTAGGTGGCCGCCACCGGGGAGGCGGGGGAGGCGGCGGGGGCCTCGGCGAGACAGAGGAGGTGGATGCCCGCGGCGGCTCCGGCACCGGCGAGCCGGGCGACGGTCTCGCGCAGGGCCGCGGAGCCCGGGTCGCCGTCCACGACCACCACCGTGACCGGGCCTTCGTGGCGGGCGGCGGCCTCGGCGACGGCGGCGCGGTCGGCGCTGGGCCAGCCGGGGCCGAGCGGCCCGTCGTCGAGCCGCCGGGTCAGCTCCGCCGTACGGGCCTGGGCCTGCTCGCGGTCGTACGCGAGGAGCAGCCGGGCGTCCTGGCCGTGGGCGGGCCGGACGTGCGGGAGCCAGCCGAGCCAGCCCCAGGCCCGGCGCCGCTCGTCCAGCGAGCGGTTGCGGTCGGCGCTGATCAGCACGATCTCCAGATCGGCCGGGGAGTGCAGGGCGGCGAGCTGGGCGACGACGGAGCGGGCGAGCCCGGCGAGCCGGTCGGCGGGGCCCGCCAGACCGAGGGAACCGGCCTCGCGGAGCCCCACGGTGACGGGCACGCCGGAGAGTTCGGCGCGGTCGGTGGTGCCGAGCCGGACCACGAGCGCCTCGGGGTGGTGCGGGGCGCGTTCCCAGAGCCGGGGTCCCGGGCCGAGGGCGGTCAGCAGCACGGTGGCCGGGTCGGGCCAGGTGTCGGCCACCGGCGCGGGCGCGGCGGCCCGCGCGGCGGGTGCCGGCCGGGTGCCGGTGCGGGTGTCGGGCGCGGTCAGGGGGCCGTCGGCGGGCGCCGGGAGGTCCTCGCGGCCGCCGGTGAGGCGCCGGGCCCAGGCGCCGAGGCCGCGCCTGCCGCCGCCCCGGGCGGGGGGCGGCGGGGCGGCGGAGGCCGCGGGGCGGGTCCGCCGGGTCCCGCCGGACTCCTCGTCGTCGTGTCCCGGGGCGTCGCCGGGGCCGTCGTCGGGGGCTCCCGCGCGCGCGTGCCCGTGGGCGCCCTCCCCGTACGGGGTGCCGTACGGGCCGTCGTGGCGGGAGCCGTCCACCGGGCCGCCGGACAGGGCGCCGCCCGCGCCGCCGTGGGTGGTGTCGTCCACCGGGCCGCCGTGGGCGGACCCGGGCCCGCCCGCGTGGCCGGGCCGGTCGGCGCCGGACGGATCGCGGCCGGACCGGTCGCCGGGGCCGAGGGTGATCCGCAGGTGTCCCTCGCCGTCCGGGGCCGTCGCCCGGGCGTCCGTGCCGACGGGGTCGTCGCCGGGGCCGCTCAGCCGCAGGGCGGACTCGCCGAGCCGGAGCAGGGCGCCGGGGCGGAAGCGGACCGGGCGCTCGCCGACCGGGACGCCGTCGAGGGTCGTGCCGTTCGTCGAGCCCCGGTCGGCGACCGTGACGGTCCCGTCCTCGCCGACGGTGACCACACAGTGCGCGCGGGAGACGTCCGGGTCGTCGAGCGGTACGTCCGCCTCGACGGAACGGCCGATTCTGATCGGTCCCCCGTGCAGCAGATGCACTCCGCCCGCGTCCGGGCCCGCCACCACGTGCAGCCGGGCGGACGCGGGTTCGCCGACGCGCTCGTCGGGCCCGGGGACCTGGAGGGAGAGGACCGCGCCGTCCACGAGCGGGGGTTCCCCGAGCACACAGCGCCGGTTGTCGAGCCGTTCGGCGCCGGCATGGAGCACGGTGGTGCCCGAGGCGGAGGTCTCGGGGCCCGTGACGGCGGCGGCGAGCTGGGAGGCCACGGCCGCGAGCGCCGTACCGGCGGGGGCCGTGACGAGCACGTCGCAGGTGCGCCCGGCGCCATGGCCGGCGTACGGCGCGAGGACGGTCAGCCGGATCTGCATCGCCGTCAGCGGTCCCTTCTGCGCGCGATGCCGGCGGGGGAACCGCCCGGTGTCTCCCCCCACCCGGCACGGACGCGTCGCCCGGTACAGGTCGGCACGGCGCGGGGCTCCCGACCCCCTAGGTACGACGTGCTGGAGGCATCCTCGCACCTGCCGCCGACAACCCGCCCCCGGGTCGGCCAGAAGTGATCTTGAATGGTCGCCCGTGGACGTAAAAGTGCCTGATTCACCATGCCTTCGGAACGTGCCCGGCAACCCTCCCGGTCCACGGAGCGTCTTCTTCCGGACAGAAGCGCTCCGACGCGACCCCCGGAACCGGCTTGCGGACGACCGGCCGGTAGTCCGTCCGGCGGCACTAAAGTGGGTCGGACACCCGGACGGGTCACCACAGGGAACAGGGACCCCGGGAACATCTCCGGCACACCCCGGGACCACGATCAGCAGGGAGCGCGTGACGTGCGGCCTATCGGCAGCAAGTACCTGCTCGAGGAGCCGCTCGGCCGCGGCGCCACGGGTACCGTCTGGCGAGCCCGCCAGCGGGAGACGGCCGGCGCCGAGGCGGCCGTGCCCGGCCAGCCCGGCGAGACCGTCGCGATCAAGGTCCTCAAGGAGGAGCTGGCCAACGACGCGGACATCGTGATGCGCTTCCTGCGCGAGCGGTCCGTGCTGCTCCGGCTCACCCACCCGAACATCGTGCGCACCCGCGACCTGGTCGTCGAGGGCGATGTCCTCGCCCTCGTCATGGACCTCGTCGAAGGCCCCGACCTGCACCGGTACATCCGGGAGAGCGGCCCGCTCACCCCGGTCGCCGCCGCGCTCCTGACCGCCCAGATCGCCGACGCGCTCGCCGCGAGCCACGCCGACGGAGTGGTCCACCGCGACCTCAAGCCGGCCAACGTGCTGCTCGCCGAGCAGGGCGGCCAGATGCACCCGATGCTCACCGACTTCGGCATCGCGCGCCTCGCCGACTCCCCGGGTCTCACCCGCACCCATGAGTTCGTCGGCACGCCCGCGTACGTGGCGCCCGAGTCCGCCGAGGGCCGCCCGCAGACCTCCGCCGTCGACATCTACGGCGCGGGCATCCTGCTGTACGAGCTGGTCACCGGCCGCCCCCCGTTCGCGGGCGGCACCGCGCTCGAAGTCCTGCACCGGCACCTCAGCGAGGAGCCCCGCCGCCCCTCGACCGTGCCGGGACCGCTCTGGACGGTCATCGAGCGCTGCCTCAGCAAGGACCCCGACCGGCGGCCGAGCGCCGTGAACCTGGCCCGCGGGCTGCGCGCGGTCGCCGCGGGCATCGGCGTGCACGCCACCCCCGCCCAGATCGAGGCGGCCGAAGGCGTCGGCGCCCTGCTCGCCCCGGACCCGGCGCCCGCGCCCGTCCCGGAGACCCCCGGCGCCGCCGACCCCACCCAGGTGCTGCCCAGCGGCGCCGGGGCGCCCCCGCGCTTCGACCCCGCCGGCGCGACCAGCGTCATGCCGACCGGCGGCCCGGGGGGCGGTGCCGACCCGACCGCCGTCCTGCCGCCCGTACCGCCCGGCCCGCCCCAGGCGGGACAGGGCGGGCCCGAGGACCCGCACCCGTGGCAGAGCCAGCTGCGCGCGGTCCGCGACCGCAACGAGCAGACGCAGGTCCAGTACCTGGACCCGAGCGAGGACCCGCTGCGCCGTCGGCCCCAGCGCCAGCCGGGCCCCCCGCAGCCGGGCCAGTACGGCCAGCAGGGCCAGCAGGGCGGCCAGTACGGACAGCAGCAGGGCCAGCAGCCGCCGCCCGGCCCGTACGGGCAGCAGCCGCAGCACGGGCAGCACGGGCAGCAGGGCCAGCAGCACGGGCAGCAGGGCCAGCACGGCCAGCCGTCCTATCAGCCGCAGCGGCCCCCGCAGCCCCCCGCGCCCCAGCAGTACCAGCAGCGGCCTCCGCAGCAGCAGTACGCCCCGCCGCCCCCGCCCCAGCAGTACGCGCCGCCGCCGCCCCCGCAGCAGTACACCCCGCCGCAGCCGCCGCCCCAGGCGCCCGCGCCCCGCGAACCGCGCCCGCCGCGCCAGCGCGGCGCCAACCCGGTGCGCATCCCCGGCCTCGGCTGCCTCAAGGGCTGTCTGATCATGATCGTCCTGTTCGTGGTCGCGGGCTGGCTCGTCTGGGAACTGACCCCCCTCCAGGACTGGGTCGCCCAGGGCAAGGGCTACTGGGAGGCCATCGGGGACGGCATCACCTCGGTCACCGACTGGATCTCCAGCCTCGGCGACAGCACCGGCTCGACGGGCACTACCGGCGGTACGGGACAGTAAGGCTGCCGATTTATCGACTTCCGAAGGGTGATTTCCCTTCGGAAGTCGAGACGGGCGGCCGGGGACGCGTACGTTTGGCGTCAACCGCAGCCGCTGAGGGAGCAGTCTTGGCACGGAACATCGGCAGTCGCTACACCACCCACCAGATCCTCGGGCGGGGCAGCGCCGGAACGGTGTGGCTCGGCGAGGGCCCCGAGGGGCCCGTCGCCGTCAAACTCCTGCGCGAGGACCTCGCGTCCGACCAGGAACTCGTCGGACGCTTCGTCCAGGAGCGCAACGCCCTGCTCGGCCTCGACCACCCCCGTGTGGTCAAGGTCCGCGACCTCGTGGTCGACGGCAACGACCTCGCCCTCGTCATGGACCTGGTCCGCGGCACCGACCTGCGCACCCGCCTCGACCGGGAACGGCGGCTCGCCCCGGAGGCGGCCGTCGCCATCGTCGCGGACGTCGCCGACGCCCTCGCCGCCGCGCACGCCGCCGGGGTCGTCCACCGGGACGTCAAGCCCGAGAACATCCTGCTCGACATGGAGGGCCCCCTCGGCCCCGGCGGCGCCCACCCCGCCCTCCTCACCGACTTCGGCGTCGCCAAGCTCATCGACACGCCCGGCCGCACCAAGGCCACCCGGATCATCGGCACCCCCGACTACCTCGCCCCCGAGATCGTCGAGGGCCTCCCGCCGCGCGCCGCCGTCGACATCTACGCCCTGGCGACCGTCCTGTACGAGCTGCTCGCGGGCTTCACCCCGTTCGGCGGCGGCCATCCCGGCGCCGTCCTGCGCCGCCACGTCACCGAGACCGTCGTCCCGCTGCCCGGCATCCCCGAGGAGCTGTGGCAGCTGGTCGTGCAGTGCCTGGCGAAGGCCCCCGCCTCCCGGCTGCGCGCCTCCGAGCTGGCCGCCCGCCTCAAGGACGTCCTGCCGACGCTCAAGGGCATCCCGCCGCTCGACGTGGACGAACCCGGCTCCGAGCCCGCACCGGAGCCGTACGACGAGGAGGCCTACGCGACCGCCACGGCCCCCGGCGAACCCGCCCCCCGGCGCGCCGCCGTCCCGCTCGTCCCCGGCGCCTCCGCCGACTCCCACCGCGACACCCACACCTCCATGCGGGTCCCCGCCCCCGACGAACTGTCCGGCGGTCCCCTCGGCACCGCCCGCGCGCCCCGCTCCGCCGGGGCCCGGCGTCCCGGCTCGGCCCGCCACAAGGCGGGGGTGGTCCGCAAGCGCCGGATCACCCTCGCCGTCGCCGCCGTCGTGGTCGCCGGAGCCCTCGGCGTCGGCGGCTACCTGGCGGTCTCCGGGGACACCGAGGCCCCGCCGCGGGACAGCAAGCAGTCCTCCCTGCCGTAGCGGCGTCCCCGCCGGGTCCCCGCCGGTCGCGCCGGGCCGCCCCGCGGGCGCCCCCGCCGGGCCCGGCGGCCGAGGGTTCGGCTCCGGGCCCGGAGCCGTTACGCTGGGCGTGTGGCAGTCGTCGACGTATCCGAAGAGCTGAAGTCCCTCTCCTCGACCATGGGGTCGATCGAGGCCGTCCTGGACCTCGAGAAGCTGAGGGCCGACATCGCCGTGCTCGAAGAGCAGGCCGCGGCACCGTCCCTGTGGGACGACCCGGACGCGGCCCAGAAGATCACGAGCAGGCTCTCGCACCTCCAGGCCGAGGTCCGCAAGGCCGAGACCCTGCGCGGGCGCATCGACGACCTCGCGGTGCTCTTCGAGCTCGCCGAGGAGATGGACGACCCGGACACCCTCGCCGAGGCCGAGACGGAGCTGACCTCCGTCCGCAAGGCCCTCGACGAGATGGAGGTCCGCACCCTCCTCTCCGGCGAGTACGACGAGCGCGAGGCCCTGGTCAACATCCGCGCCGAGGCCGGTGGCGTCGACGCCTCCGACTTCGCCGAGCGGCTCCAGCGCATGTACCTGCGCTGGGCGGAGCGCCACGGCTACGCGACGGAGATCTACGAGACCTCGTACGCGGAAGAGGCCGGCATCAAGTCGACCACCTTCGTGGTGAAGGCCCCCTACGCCTACGGCACGCTCTCCGTCGAGCAGGGCACCCACCGCCTGGTCCGCATCTCGCCCTTCGACAACCAGGGGCGCCGCCAGACCTCCTTCGCGGGCGTCGAGATCCTCCCGGTCGTCGAGTCCTCCGACCACGTCGAGATCGACGAGTCCGAGCTGCGCGTCGACGTCTACCGCGCGTCCGGCCCCGGCGGCCAGGGCGTCAACACGACCGACTCGGCCGTGCGCATCACGCACCTCCCGACCGGCATCGTCGTCTCCTGCCAGAACGAGCGCTCGCAGATCCAGAACAAGGCCAGCGCCATGAACGTCCTCCAGGCCAAGCTGCTGGAGCGGCAGCGCCAGGAGGAGCGGGCCCGGATGGACGCGCTGAAGGACACCGGCAGCTCCTGGGGCAACCAGATGCGCTCGTACGTCCTGCACCCGTACCAGATGGTCAAGGACCTGCGCACCGAGTTCGAGGTCGGCAACCCGCAGGCCGTCCTGGACGGCGAGATCGACGGCTTCCTGGAAGCGGGCATCCGCTGGCGCAAGCAGCAGGAGAAGTAACCCGCGCGGTACTCCGCGTCCGGCCCCGCACCCTCCGGTGCGGGGCCGGTGCCGTTCCCGCACCCCTCGGCGGATTCGCTCCCGCAAGCGGAATCCAGACCGGCGGGACGCTTTGTCGACAAGGTAACTGGCCCTGCGCTCCTGGTAGTTCAGGGTTTACATCACAGTTGCATCGTCGCATGTGGGGCGGCTGGTGATCTTTCGGGCATCGCACGCGCAACGACCTTGACGCCTCATCGGAAACTCGGAAAGGTGGCCTACCGGCATGCGCACTTCCGGGGCGCGTGCGCGCGGGGGCCCGGCCCAGCAGTGAGCCGCCCCTGTCCCGTGCCCCGAGCGCTGCCCCATGACGAGATGAGCTACTGGGGGTAGCAGCCAGATGACCAAGCAGATGCGAGTCCGTATCGCACGCATCGCCGCCGGCGCGGTGATCGCGGCCGGTGCGTCGCTCACCGCGGCGGGCGCCGCACAGGCCGTGGGTGTCTTCAGCGAGTCCGACACTCCGGCCCCGACGGACACCTGCATGCCCGGCGGTGCCGGTTGCGAGACGACTCCGCCGCCCACCACCGAGCCGCCGACCACGAACCCGCCGACGGACACTCCCACCACGGACACCCCGACCACGAATCCGCCGACGGACACCCCGACCACGGACACTCCCACCACGAACCCGCCGACGGACACTCCCACCACGGACACCCCGACCACGAATCCGCCGACGGACACCCCGACCACGGACACTCCGACCACGAACCCCCCGACGGACAACCCCACCACGAACCCGCCGGTCACCACACCGCCGACCGAGCCGGGCCCCGGTGAGACCACCGAGCCCGGCCCCGGCAGCACCGGCACCCCGGACGACGGCGGTGAGCCCGGCACCTGCACCGTCGACCTCGACGGCGCCGAGTGCGTCGAGGGCGGCAGCACCGACAGTGGCAACAGCAACGTCGACACCGACGGTGCCGGTTCGCAGCCCGTGCAGCAGGGCCAGGCGAAGGAGGAGCTCGCCGAGACCGGCGCGGCCGAGACCTCGTTCCTGGTCATCGGTGCCGCGACCATGATCGCCGGAGGCATCGGCTTCCGCATGCTGCCGCGTCTCGTCGGTGGCGGTCGCGCCGCCGTCTGAACCGGCCGTGTGATCCGCGTCCGCGCATGAGGAAGGGCCGGGGAGGAATCCCCGGCCCTTCGTCGTGTCTCCGGCTCGTGCGGGCCTCGCGCCTCGGCGTCCGGCCCGGCCGACGGGCTTCCTAGACCGTGCGCACCGCGGCCAGCAGCGCGATGGCGGCCAGCAGGGCGACCGCCAGCGTCAGCAGCATCGCGGGCGAGGGACCCTGGGGGGTCAGCCGCTCCCGGTTGGCGCGGCAGACGGGGCAGCGGCCCTCGGTGACCGGGGCCGCGCAGTTGGCGCACACCAGTCGGTCGTAGGTCATACGCTCTCCTCCTCCCGCACTGGACTACACGGGGAACAACGCCCGGAGGGGTCCGGACGTTCCCCCTACCACTGTGCCAGCTCGTCGGCGTTTCGGCGCGCCCCACCGGATCGTCCCGGTCGCACCCCATGGGGCGAAAAGGATAAACGGCGCAAGCCCGGAGCGCGACTGCGCGGGCCTTCCCCGTTCGCGTAAGGTCACGCACACCTACTCCCGGCCGACCGTGGTGCATTCGTGATCCGATTCGACAATGTCTCCAAGTCCTATCCGAAGCAGAACCGCCCCGCGCTCCGGGAAGTCTCCCTGGAGATCGAGAAGGGGGAGTTCGTCTTCCTCGTCGGTTCCTCCGGCTCCGGAAAGTCGACTTTCCTCCGGCTGCTCCTGCGCGAGGAGCGCGCGAGCCAAGGCCAGGTGCACGTCCTGGGCAAGGACCTGGCCCGGCTGTCCAACTGGAAGGTGCCGCACATGCGGCGCCAGCTCGGCACCGTCTTCCAGGACTTCCGCCTGCTGCCCAACAAGACCGTCGCCCAGAACGTGGCCTTCGCCCAGGAGGTCATCGGCAAGCCGCGCGGCGAGATCCGCAAGGGCGTGCCCCAGGTGCTCGACCTGGTCGGTCTCGGCGGCAAGGAGGACCGGATGCCGGGCGAGCTGTCCGGCGGTGAGCAGCAGCGCGTCGCCATCGCCCGCGCCTTCGTCAACCGCCCGATGCTGCTGATCGCCGACGAGCCCACCGGCAACCTCGACCCGCAGACCTCCGTCGGCATCATGAAGCTGCTCGACCGCATCAACAGGACAGGGACCACCGTCGTCATGGCGACCCACGACCAGAACATCGTCGACCAGATGCGCAAGCGCGTCATCGAACTGGAGAAGGGCCGGCTCGTCCGCGACCAGGCCCGAGGCGTCTACGGGTACCAGCACTGAGCAGGTAGGGGACAGATCACCATGCGCGCTCAGTTCGTGCTCTCCGAGATCGGCGTCGGTCTCCGGCGCAATCTCACGATGACCTTCGCCGTCATCGTCTCCGTGGCCCTCTCGCTCGCCCTGTTCGGCGGTGCGCTGCTCATGCGCGAGCAGGTCAGCACGATGAAGGACTACTGGTACGACAAGGTCAACGTCTCCATCTTCCTCTGCAACAAGGCCGACGCGGCCTCGGCGGCCAAGTGCGCCAAGGGCGCGGTCACCGCACAGCAGAAGGAGCAGATCGAGGCCGACCTGAAGAAGATGGACATCGTCGAGACCGTCCAGCACGAGACGGCCGACCAGGCGTTCAAGCACTACAAGGCGCAGTACGGCGACACCGCCATCGCCTCCGTGGTGACGCCGGACCAGATGCAGGAGTCCTTCCGGGTCAAGCTGGAGGACCCGGAGAAGTACAAGGTGGTCGCCACCGCCTTCGCGGGCCGGGACGGCGTCGAGTCGGTCCAGGACCAGCGGAACATCCTGCAGAACCTCTTCGATCTGATGAACGGCATGAACATCGCCGCTCTCTGCGTCATGGGTCTGATGCTGGTCATCGCGCTGATGCTGATCGTCAACACGGTGCGCGTCTCGGCCTTCAGCCGCCGACGCGAGACCGGCATCATGCGGCTCGTCGGCGCGTCCAGCTTCTACATCCAGATGCCGTTCATCATGGAGGCGGCCTTCGCCGGACTCCTCGGTGGCGCGGTCGCCTGTGTGCTGCTGCTCGTCGGCCGGTACTTCCTCATCGACCACGGCATCGCGCTCGCCGACAAGATGCAGCTGGTCAACTTCATCGGCTGGGACGCGGTCCTCGCCAAGCTGCCCCTGGTCATCGCCATCGGCCTCCTCATGCCGGCGGTAGCGGCCTTCATCGCGCTGCGCAAGTACCTGAAGGTGTGACGGGACACCGTCGACGGTGGACGGCGTCATGGGGGCGAAGCCCCTGTGGCGCCTTTCGCTTGTCCTAGAGTGGGCGCCGTGTCGGGTGGTCGCGGCCTTCGCTGTGTCCGGCCCCGCGGAGTGGTCCGTGGGGCCGTTCTGACGTTGGTGTTCACCGGTGTCCTCGCGACCGCCGCCGCCACCGGGGCGCTGCCCCGGGAGCGGGACGGCGCGGGGGCCGTGCGGGCGGGGGAGGCCGCCGGGGGCGGCGCGACCGTCGACAGTGCCGCGCTGAGCCGGGCCGCGGCCGCCGCGATGGCCGACGGGAAGTCGGGCAAGAAGGCCGCCGAGGAGTTCGTGAGCCGCAGCGGTGACCGCTGGGGCGCGGTGTACGACAAACGGGAGTACGCCGAGTTCGAGCAGGCCCTCGACGGCGCCTACACCGGGGTGGGGCTCTCCGCCGGGCGGGCCGCCGGAGGCAGGGTCGGGGTGACCCGGGTACGGGCCGACGGGCCTGCCGAGCGGGCCGGGCTCCGGGCCGGGGACCGGATCGTCTCCGTGGACGGGCGCGCGGTCGACGGGCTCTCGGTCTCGGAGGTCGTCTCCCTGCTGCGCGGCGAGGGCGTGGCCGGTTCGCCGGTGGCGCTGCGGGTCGAGCGCGGCCGGGCCGTCTGGACGCAGACGCTGCGCCGGGCCCGGCTGGCGACGGACCCGGTCACGGTGAGCAGGCTCGACGACGGGACCCTGCTGATCCGGGTCTCGGCCTTCACCAAGGGCGCCGGTACGCGCGTGCGGGACGCGGTCCGGGCGGCCCCGGCGGGCGCGGGCGTCCTCCTGGACCTGCGGGGCAACGCGGGCGGTCTGGTGTCGGAGGCGGCGGTGGCGGCCTCGGCGTTCCTCGACGGGGGCCTGGTGGCCACGTACGACGTGGAGGGCGAGCAGCGGGCGGTGTACGCGGAGGGCGGCGGTGACACCTCACGGCCCCTGGTGGCGCTGATCGACGGCGGCACGATGAGCGCGGCGGAGCTGCTGACCGGGGCGCTCCAGGACCGGGGCCGGGCGGTGACGGTGGGTTCGCGGACCTTCGGCAAGGGGTCGGTGCAGATGCCGAGCGCGCTGCCGGACGGTTCGGTCGCCGAACTGACCGTCGGCCACTACCGCACGCCCGCCGGGCACGTGGTGGACGGGCGGGGCATCGTGCCGGACCTGGCGGCGGGGGAGCGGGCCGAGGAACGGGCCCGGACGGTATTGAGTGGCCTCGGAGGGGGCTCGTAGTGCGAAAATGACCGCACTATGGCCAAGGGACTCGTGAACGTGCAGGGCAAACCTGCGAAGAATCAGGACAAGGCGCCCGAGCGCAAGATGATCGCGCAGAACAAGAAGGCGCGCCACGACTATCACATCATCACGACCTACGAGTGCGGTCTGGTGCTCATGGGCACCGAGGTGAAGTCGCTGCGGATGGGCCGTGCCTCGCTGGCCGACGGCTTCGTGCAGATCGACAACCACGAGGCGTGGCTGCACAACATCCATGTGCCCGAGTACACACAGGGCAGCTGGACCAACCACTCGGCGAAGCGGAAGCGGAAGCTGCTGCTGCACCGGGAGGAGATCGACAAGCTGGAGTCGAAGGCGCAGGAGACCGGTCATACGATCGTGCCCCTCGCCCTGTACTTCCTGAACGGACGGGCCAAGGTCGAGATCGCGCTCGCCAAGGGCAAGAAGGAGTACGACAAGCGGCAGACGCTCCGGGAGAAGCAGGACACCCGGGAGACCAGCCGGGCCATCGCGGCGGCCAAGCGCAGGCAGCGCGCGGCCAAGGCGGGCTAGGGCGTTTTTCGGAAGTCCCGCCTGCCCGGCGACGCCTGGCACGCACGCTCCAGCGGCCCGGTCGCGCGTAATGTGCTGGCGGCGGCGCCCGTCGGTCACGTACGATGGGCATCGCACCTCACAGCGGGTGCGACCTTTGAAAAAACAACATGGGGATGATCGGTTTCGACAGCGGATGTCGAGCCAGAGGAAGCGTGTCGAGGAAGCGGCAATGATCTCGTTAACCATATGTCGCAACCAATAATCGCCAACTCCAAGAGCGATAACTCCCGCTTCGCCCTCGCTGCCTAATTTTAGGTAACGACAAGAAGCCTCTGTGAGGAGCGTCAGCCCGGGGGTGGTCCCGACCCGGATCCTGGCGTAATCAAGGGATCTAAACCTCTCACTCCGGTCACGGGAGTGAGGGGGAAATCAAACAGTGACTGAGCCCGTCGGAGACTTGTCCGCGTGATCTCCGGGGCCGAGAAACTCGTAGCGGACTGCGCACGGAGAAGCTCTGGTTCCGCACCGTTGGACGCGGGTTCGATTCCCGCCATCTCCACCGAGAGCCCGAGGGGGCCCGCCCTCTCGGACACCTCACCCCATGTGGGCGAAGGCCCGGCAGTCGTCAGACCGCCGGGCCTTCGTCATGCCCGGACCCGCCGCGCCCGGTGGCCCCTCCGGCCCCGCGCTTCCTCGCGCTTGCTCGGGCTACGTCCCCGTCCCCGGGGACGGGCGGCCCCGGCCGCCGACGCCCGTCGCCGCGCAGAGCGTGAGCGCGAGGGCCGCCGCCGTGGCCGGGACCAGGAAGCCGAAGGAGGCGAAGGGCGCGTGGTCGGCGGCCCAGCCGCCGGTGGCGGAACCGACCGCGATCCCGCCGAGCAGCGCGGTCACGGCCAGCGTCATCCCCTCGTTGAGCCGGGACGGCGGGGTCATCCGCTGCACCAGGCCCATCCCCGTCACCATCGTCGGCGCGGTCGCCATGCCCGCGACCAGCAGTCCGGCCGCGAGCGCGAGCAAGGAACCGGTCGAGGCCGCGAGGAACGGCACCGTCATCAGGACGCTCATCGCGGCCAGACAGGTGCGGAGCCGCACGGTGCGGCGGGCCCGGCCGTAGAACAGCCCCGCCGCGCAGGAACCCGCCGCCTGGAGTGCCAGTACGGGCCCGGCGACGGGACCGTCGACGAACGCGAGGGCCCCCACCTCCATCGACCCGAAGACCGCCCCGGTGGCGAGGAACACCGCGAGCAGCGGGACCATGCCGGGCAGCCGCAGCGGGGAGCCGGTGGCCGTGCGCGGGGCGACCGGCGGCTCCGTGGAGCGCTGCGCGGCGAAGACCAGCACACCGCCGAGGAAGAGCACCGCGCCGGTGAGGGTGCCGGCCTCCGGGAAGAGCGCCGAGCAGAGGAACGCGGCGATCACCGGGCCGAGCATGTAGCAGAGCTCATCGGCCGCCTGCTCGAAGGCGTTCGCCGTGTGCAGCTCGTCCGGCCGGTCGCGCAGCAGGTGCGCCCAGCGGGCCCGGGACATGCCGCCGGTGTTGGGGGCGGTGGCGGTGAGCGCGGCGGTGGCGAACAGGGTCCAGACCGGCGCCCTCCCCTGGACACAGAGCACCAGCACCAGATGGCCGAGGACCGCGTACACCGTGGCGGGCACGGCGATCCTGGCCTGGCCGTACCGGTCGACGAGCCGGGCGATCCAGGGGGCCGTCACCGCCCCGGCGGCCATGCCGGTGGCCGTCACGGCGCCCGCGAGCGCGTACGAGTCGTGCGCCGCCGCGATCATGATCACGGCGCTGACCCCGAACATGCCCACGGGCAGCCGGGCGATCAGATTGCCCGTGGTGAAGGCCCGGGTGCCGGGCAGGGAGAAGAGCCGGAGGTAGGGGTTGCGGGGGAGGAGGGGGGCCGGGGGGCCGCCCTCGGCGGGCGGGCGGCTGGCGCCGGAGGGCCGGTGGCCGTTCGCGGGGGCCGGGCGGCCCTTGTCGGGAGGCAGGCGGCCGTCTTCGGGGGCCGGACGGTCGTCCCTGGCGGGTGGGCGCTCGCCCACGGGTGCCGGGTGGCGGTCTCCGGTGGACGGGTGGATCTCTCCGGGCGCCGGGTGGGCGCTCTCCGGAGTCGGGGGGCTGCCCTCGGCGGGCGTCCGGCGGCCGGGGCCCGGGACCGGGCGGTCGGTCCCGGGGCCCCGGGACCGGCCCCGGCCCCGGCGCCGGGCGGGAGCCGTGGTCGGGGCGGGCCGGTCGACGGGTTCGCCCGGTGCGCGGTAGCGGGGGGCGAGGGCCGGGCCCGCCGGGGTCAGGATGAGGTCCGGTTGCGGCATGGACCCAGGCTCGTGCGCCCGGCCCCGGCGGGTCCAACACCTGTTCGGTCGCCATTCACGCATCTGTGTTGTTGAATGCGGCGGTGGCCCTTCCGACCCCGTTCCCCGCCCCGCGTGACATCGATCCCCGGCTGCTCCGGGCCTTCACCGCCGTCGCCGGGGAACTGCACTTCACCCGCGCCGCCGCCCGGCTCCACGTCGCCCAGCAGGCCCTCAGCCGGGACATCAGGCGCCTGGAGGGCGAGCTCGGCGCAGAACTGTTCGTACGGACCACCCGGCAGGTCACCCTCAGCCCGGACGGCGAGCGGCTCCTCCCGTACGCCCGCCGGGTCCTCGCCGCCCACGAGGAGCTGACCGAGGCCTTCAGGGCCTCGCCCCGGCCCCTCCTCGTGGACCTCAACAGTCCTGGTCTCGCCCAGGAGAGCGTCCTCGCGCGGGCCCGTGAACTCGTTCCGGACCACGAGCTGATGGCCCGCTACGAGAGCGGACTCACCGGAGCCGTACGGGAGATCCTCGCCGGGCGCCTCGACGCGTCCTTCGGCCGGTACGGAGGGCTCGACCCCGCACTCAGGGCCCGGCTCGGCGTCCGGTTCATGCGGTACGAGCGGATGGCGGTGATCCTGCCCGAGGACCATCCGCTGGCCGCCCTGCCCGAGGTGCCGCTCGGCTCGCTCGCCGGGGAACGGATCTACGCGGGCGCCGGGAACGACCGCACGCCCGAGTGGACCGACCTGGCCCTGCGGCTCTTCGCCGGGCGCGGCATCGAGGTCGCCCCGCCCGCGCCGCTCGCGGTCGGCCGGGAGGAGTTCCGGCGGATCATGGCCAAGCACCGGCACCCGGTGCTCGCCGTCGTCGGCTTCCCGCCCATGCCCGACTGTGTGCTGCGGCCCCTGGTCGACCCCGTACCCCTGTCCCCGGTGAGCCTGGTGTGGCGCAAGGGGGTGCGGCATCCGGGGCTCGACGCGCTGCGGACCGCCACCGTGGAGGTCGGCACCCGCGAGGGCTGGCGGACCCGCCCGGCGGACTCCTGGCTCCCGCCCGACGAACCGGGCCTGCCGCCCGCCTGACGCGGGGCCGGTCCGGTCCGGTCCGGGCCGTCCGACCGGGGCTGCCTGGGGTGGGTCCGGGCCTGGCCGTCTGATCGGGGCCGTTCGATCCGGGGCCGTCCGGACCGGGGGCGGTCTCCCGAGGGGTCCGTCCGGCCCGGCAGCGGGCTGGTCCGGGGTCCGGTCGTCGTGCGGGCCCGGCCGGTCCCGGCGCGCGGCCGAGGGGCCGGGTCCCCCACCTCTCCGATCCGGGGCCGCAGGTCCGGGACCGGACCGGTCCGGGGTCCGTTCCATCCGGGCCGTTCCATCCGGGTCCGCCGTTCCGGGGGCCGCCGGTGTGGCCCGGCCGGTTACGGCTCGTCATCGGGCCGCTCCCGGTGGACGTATACCTTCGGTGTCCGCCGTCGGTACTCCTTCCTCCTGTCCCGTTGCCCGCCAGGGGCCCGTACCGGCTCCTCCTCGCGCGTCTGCCCGGCGCGGACCGTAACGGGCAGGAAATACCGGCGAACCCAGCCCGTCACGCGGCGCCGTCAGGCTCGGTCCCCATGGACGAGCACCCCCACGGCCCCCTCACCGGATTCACGGTCGGCGTCACCTCGGCGCGCCGCGCGGACGGCCTCGACGCGCTGCTGCGCGGCCGGGGCGCCGCCGTCGTCCACGGCCCGGCCCCGCAGGGCGTGGCCCCCGCCGACGACACCGGACTCCGCTCCGCCACCGAGGAACTCCTCGCCCGCGCACCGGACGTCGTCGTCGCCACCACCGCCACCGGCTTCCGGGACTGGATCGAGGCGGCCCACGGCTGGGGGTGCGGCGGAGAACTCCTCCGCGTCCTGCGGGGCGCCGAACTCCTCGCCCGCGACCCCGGGGTCCTGGACGCCGTCCGGGCCGCCGGGTTCACCGGGAGCGGGGCGCCCGGCTCCCCGGCCGAACTCCTCGCCCGGCTCCTCGGCCGGGGGGTGGCGGGCCGCCGCGTCCTGGTCCAGTCGCACGGGGAGCCGCCCCCCGGCCTCGTCGCGGCGCTGACCGCCGCCGGGGCGGAGGTCCACGACGTCACCGTCCACCGCTGGACGCCCCCCGAGGAGACCGGGCCGCTCGACCGGCTCCTCGACGCGGTCCTCGCCGGAACCCTCGACGCCGTCACCTTCACCAGCGCCCCCGCCGCCGACTCTCTGCTCGCCCGCGCCGGGGCCCGGGGCGCCCGGGACGCGCTCGTCGCCGCCCTGCGCCGGGACGTCCCCGCGTTCTGCGCCGGGCCGGTGACCGCCCTGCCGCTCCGGGCCGAGGGCATCGGCACCCACCAGCCGGAAGGCTCCCGGCCCGGCCCGCTGGTCGAGCTGCTCTGCCGCGAACTGCCCGCCCGCGCCCGGGTCCTGCCGGTGGCCGGGCACCGGCTGGAGGTGCGGGGCCGTGCCGTCCTCGTCGACGGCGCCCCTCGGCCCGTACCGCCCGCCGGGATGTCCCTCCTGAGGCTGCTGGCCCGGAGCCCCGGCCGGGTGGTGTCCCGGGCGGAGCTGCTGCGCGCGCTGCCCGGTGCGGGCCGTGACGAGCACGCCGTGGAGACCGCGATGGCCCGGCTCCGGGCCGCCCTCGGCACCCCGGAACTGATCCGGACCGTGGTCAAGCGCGGCTACCGGCTGGCCGTGGACCCGGCGGCGCACACCGAGGGGTGAGGACGCCCGGTCCGCCTCCCGTGCGGGGAAGGTCCCGCTCCCGTTCGGGCCCGGGGCGGGCCTCCCGCAGGGGACTCCCGCTTCCCTTACGGGGACGGTCCCGGAGCCCGTAAGGGACGACCTCAGGGGGCCTGTACCGGACAGGCCCCCCGGACCCGTAAGGGACGACCTCAGGGCCCGTACCGGACAGGCCCCCGGACCAGTAAGGGGTGGTCAGGCTTCCCTCCGGGCCTCCGCTCCGGCCCTGGGCGGGTCCCCGTTCCCACTCTCCCCGCACGGACCCGGGTCGGCCTCCCGTACGGAAACTCCCCTACAGGGCCGGTCCCGGGGCCCGCACGAGCCCCGCCCCGGCCCCGTAAGGCGCGGCTCCCGTCCCGCACCCAGACATCCGTTCGAGTGCGCGGTACCGTACCCGGATGATCGCCGAAGGTCTCCGTATCCGGCCCGCCGTTCCCGAGGACGCGGGCGCGCTCGCCGTCGCGCTGCTGCGCAACCGCGCCTACATGAAGAACCGGGAGCCGTACCGCACCGAGGACTACTACACCCCCGAGGCGCAGGCCGGGGTCCTCGCCGACGGCGGGGTGCGGTGGTTCGCCGTGCGCGGGGAGCGCGTCGTCGGCATGGCGACCCTCTCCGGGATCGTCCTCGGCCCCCTCCGCAGCGCCTCCCTCGGCTACTGGGTCGACGAGGAGCACACCGGGCTCGGTCTGGCCACCGCGCTCACGGAGGAGGCCTGCCGGGCCGCCCGCGAGGAACTGGGCCTGCACCGGATCCAGGCCGGCACCCTCCTCGACAACCACGCCTCCCAACGGGTCCTCGCCAAATGCGGTTTCGAACCGATCGGGACCGCGCCCCGCATCCTGCACATCGACGGCGCCTGGCGCGACCACCACCTCTTCCAGCGCATCCTCCACGACGACCCGCCGCCCGGGGTTCCGGCGGGCCTGGCCCCGTCAGCCGGTCCCGCCTGACACGAGGCCTTCCGGTGGCGTACGCTCGACGGCTGCCCAGTGCACGTCAGAAGGGGGCCTTAGGTGGCCGCGCAGGAAGCCGTGGACACGGTCGGAGACCGTGAGATCGGTGTCGAGCAGGAACATCTGGATCATGTCTACCGCCGACTGGAGGAGAAGATCCACGAGGCGGAGTTCCTGATGAACGACGCCGCCCAGCGAGGGCAGGTCGGCACGCCCGGCGCCCTCGCCGAGCGGGACGCCCAGGTCTTCCGGGCCGGCATCCATCTCAACCGGCTCAACAACGAGTTCGAGGACTTCCTCTTCGGCCGGATCGACCTGTTGTACGGCAAGGACGGCAAGAAGGGCCCCGACGGCGCCTACACCTCGGTGGAGCCCGCCGAGGACGCCGTACGGCCCGACAACACCGCCGAGATCGGGGAGACCCTCCACATCGGCCGCATCGGAGTCCTCGACTCCGACTACGCGCCGCTGGTCATCGACTGGCGCGCGCCCGCCGCCGCGCCCTTCTACCGGTCCACCCCGGTCGATCCCGGCCGGGTCGTGCGCCGCCGCGTCATCCGCTCCAAGGGCCGCCGGGTCCTCGGCGTCGAGGACGACCTGATGCGCCCCGAACTGCGGGCCACCCTCGACGGGCACGAGCTGCCGGTCATCGGCGACGGCGCCCTGATGGCCGCCCTCGGCCAGGCCCGCAGCCACACCATGCGGGACATCGTCTCCTCGATCCAGGCCGAGCAGGACCTGGTCATCCGGGCCCCCGCCGCCTCCGTCACGTACGTCGAGGGCGGCCCCGGCACCGGCAAGACCGCCGTCGCCCTGCACCGGGCCGCCTATCTGCTCTACCAGGACCGGCGGCGGTACGCGGGCGGCATCCTGATCGTCTCCCCGACCCCGCTGCTCGTCTCGTACACCGAGGGCGTCCTGCCCTCCCTCGGCGAGGAGGGCCAGGTCGCCATCCGCGCGGTCGGCTCGCTCGTCGACGGGGCCGAGGCCACCGCCTACGACGATCCGGCCGTCGCCCGGATCAAGGGCTCCTCCCGGATGCTCGCCGTCCTGCGCAAGGCCGCGCGCGGCGCCCTGGAGACCCCGCCGCCCCGGGCCCAGCCCGAGCTGGGCGAGGACGAGCCGGTCAGCACGGGCACCCCCACCCGGCTGCGGGTGGTCGCCTTCGGCCGCCGCCTGGAGCTGGAGGCCGACGACCTGCGGCGCATCCGCCACAACGTCCTCGGCGGCACCGCCCCCGTCAACCTGCTCCGCCCGCGCGCCCGCCGCCTCCTCCTCGACGCCCTGTACGCCAGGTCGGGGGCGGTCGGGCGGCACAGCGACCCCGAACTCGCCGCCGAGCTGCGCTCCTCCTTCGACGAGGACGTCTCCACCGAGGACTCCTTCCTCTCCTTCCTCGACGCCTGGTGGCCGGAGCTGACCCCGCGCGGGGTCCTCGACGCGATGGCCGACGAGCGGCGGCTCGGCCGCTGGGCCCGCCGGATCCTCAACCCCGGCGAGGTGCGGCGGCTGGCCCGCTCGCTGCGCCGCCGCGCGCTGTCCGTCCACGACGTGGCCCTCCTCGACGAGCTGGGCACCCTGCTGGGCGCCCCGGCCCGGCCGAGGAAGCGCAAGGAGTACGACCCGCTGGACCAGCTCACCGGTCTGGAGGAGCTGATGCCGGTGCGGGAGGAGACGCAGTGGGAGCGGGCCGAGCGGCTCGCGGCCGAGCGCACCGAGTACGCGCACGTGATCGTCGACGAGGCGCAGGACCTCACGCCGATGCAGTGGCGGATGGTCGGCAGGCGCGGTCGGCACGCCACCTGGACGGTCGTCGGCGACCCGGCGCAGTCCTCCTGGTCGGACCCGGACGAGGCGGCGACGGCCCGCGACGAGGCCCTCGGCTCCCGGCCGCGCCGCCGCTTCGAACTGACCGTGAACTACCGGAACCCGGCGGAGATCGCCGAGCTGGCCGCGAAGGTCCTCGCCCTGGCGATGCCGGGCAAGGAGTCGCCGCGCGCGGTCCGCTCGACGGGCGTCGAGCCCCGGTTCGTGGCGGTGCCGGAGGGGCCCGGGAAGCCGGATCTGGCCGAAACTGTTCGGTCCGAGGCGCGACTGCTGCTTGAGCGGGTCGAGGGCACGGTCGGTGTCGTCGTCGCCATGCGGCGCCGCGAGGAGGCGGCCCGCTGGCTCGCCGAACTGGGCGACCGCGTGGTGGCGCTGGGCTCCCTGGAGGCGAAGGGGCTGGAGTACGACGCCACGGTGGTCGTCTCGCCCGCCGAGATCGCCGACGAGTCCCCGGCCGGTCTGCGGGTGCTCTACGTGGCCCTGACCCGGGCGACGCAGCAGCTCACGGTGGTCGCGGCGGCGGGGGACATGCCGGACGCGGCGGGGGTGCCGGATCTGCTGAGGGACTAGGGCGGCCCCGGGGCGCGTTGCGAAGGTCCCGCCGGGTCTGCCCGCCGGGCGGACGGTGCTGCTTCCGGGACACGCCCTAGCAGGAATCCGGGCCGCCCCGCGGGCGCAGGACTGATTTCCGGTCAACCTGTGGCGCTGGAATCGCCGGGCGGGGTGGTTTGTTAGCCTTGTCGTGGCACCGGCTCGATCCAAGCCCCCGGGCCCAACCTTCGTCCCCCAGAGGGACCACTTGCCGCGAGGCGAGCATGGCGGGTCGGTGCCACCTAGTGCGTAGCTACGAAGTCGAGGTCCCCGTCACCACCTGGTGGCGGGGACCTCTTCTGTTTCCCCGATCTCTCTCGTATGGTGGAAAGTAGTTTCCGAAAACAAAATGACCGCATTACCTGCTACCGGCAGGTAGGTGCGACCATCGGAGGGCGCAGCCGGGCAACCAGCCGGGGCGGCGTAGCAACGAAGCTCAGGAAAAGCAGAGGAAGTCGGCCATGGCAACGGCGCCCAGCGTCTCGTACTCGATGACGGTCCGGCTGGAGGTTCCCGCGAGCGGGACCGCGGTCTCCCAGCTCACCACGGCGGTGGAGTCGTCCGGCGGTTCCGTCACCGGCCTCGACGTGACCGCTTCCGGCCACGAGAAGCTCCGTATCGACGTCACCATCGCCGCGACCTCCACGGCCCACGCCGATCTGATCGTGCAGCAGCTGCGGGGCATCGAGGGCGTCGTCCTCGGCAAGGTCTCCGACCGTACGTTCCTGATGCACCTCGGCGGCAAGATCGAGATGGCGTCGAAGCACCCCATCCGCAACCGTGACGACCTGTCCATGATCTACACCCCGGGTGTGGCCCGGGTGTGCATGGCCATCGCCGAGAACCCCGAGGACGCCCGCCGCCTCACCATCAAGCGCAACTCCGTCGCGGTCGTCACCGACGGCTCCGCCGTCCTCGGCCTCGGCAACATCGGCCCGATGGCCTCCCTGCCCGTCATGGAGGGCAAGGCGGCCCTCTTCAAGCGCTTCGCGGGCATCGACGCCTGGCCGATCTGCCTCGACACGCAGGACACCGACGAGATCGTCGCCATCGTCAAGGCCATCGCCCCCGGCTTCGCGGGCATCAACCTGGAGGACATCTCGGCGCCCCGCTGCTTCGAGATCGAGGCCCGGCTGCGCGAGGCCCTCGACATCCCGGTCTTCCACGACGACCAGCACGGCACCGCCATCGTCGTCCTCGCCGCCCTCACCAACGCGCTCCGCGTGGTCGACAAGGGCATCGGCGACGTACGGGTCGTCATGTCCGGCGCGGGCGCCGCCGGTACGGCCATCCTGAAGCTGCTCCTCGCCGCGGGCGTCAAGCACGCGGTGGTCGCCGACATCCACGGCGTGGTGCACGCGGGCCGCGAGGACCTGGTGGACGCCCCGGCCGACTCGCCGCTGCGCTGGATCGCCGACAACACCAACCCGGAGGGCGTCACCGGCACCCTCAAGCAGGCCGTGGTCGGCGCCGACGTCTTCATCGGCGTCTCCGCCCCCAACCTGCTCGACGAGACCGACGTCGCCGCGATGGCGGAGGGCGCGATCGTCTTCGCGCTCGCGAACCCGGACCCGGAGGTCGACCCGGCCGCCGCCCGCCAGACGGCCGCCGTCGTCGCCACCGGCCGCTCCGACTTCCCCAACCAGATCAACAACGTGCTGGTCTTCCCGGGTGTCTTCCGGGGTCTGCTCGACGCCCAGTCCCGCACCGTCAACACGGAGATGATGCTGGCCGCCGCCACGGCGCTGGCCGATGTCGTCACCGAGGGCGAGCTGAACCCGAACTACATCATCCCGTCGGTCTTCAACGACAAGGTCGCTGGCGCGGTCGCCGGAGCGGTCCGCAAGGCGGCGAAGGCCGCGACCGCGGCTCTCGCGGCCGAAGACCGCTGACGGCGCGTCGCGATTCGCGGAGCCGTAAACCCGCCTTTAGGGTGGCTTTTCGGCTCCGCGTCGTGTGCGCGTGGTCGACAGCACGTCACCACCACGGGGCTCTGGCGCTTTTCGTGTGACCCCCGGGGGTGCCGGATTGGCGTTCCCGCCGCTGGTGGGGGCAGGATGCGTGTTTGGGCGCGAGGGTCCGGCATCGGACCCGGGTCCGGGGACTGTCCGAAGGCCCTGGCAGCATCGGCATCGCCGAACCACCTCACGCGGCTTCCGCCGCGTGGCACGCCTCACAGGCAAGAAGAACACGGGAGTAAGAACATGAACCGCAGTGAGCTGGTGGCCGCCCTGGCCGACCGTGCCGAGGTGACCCGCAAGGACGCCGACGCCGTGCTGGCCGCTCTCGCCGAGACCGTCGGCGAGATCGTCGCCAAGGGCGACGAGAAGGTCACCATCCCCGGCTTCCTGACCTTCGAGCGCACCCACCGTGCCGCTCGCACCGCGCGCAACCCGCAGACCGGCGACCCGATCAACATCCCCGCCGGCTTCAGCGTGAAGGTCTCCGCGGGCTCGAAGCTCAAGGAAGCCGCCAAGGGCAAGTAAGGCAGTCCAGAGGCGACGGAAGGGCGGCCACCCTGTCAGGGGGTGGCCGCCCTTCCGCATGCCCGTCAGAGGCCGTCCACGGGCCCGGGAGGCGTCCCGCCGGCCGGACGGGACGACGGGCCGGTGCGACCGGCGGGACGGGTGACGCCATCCCGGTCGGGCCCGGCGCTCCGGCAGGGCCGGTCCGACCCGGCCGGAGACACGTACGGTCCGGCCCGGCGGGACGGCTGTGCGTCCCGCCGGACCGGACCGTACGCGCGCGACCCGGCCGCCACGAGGCGGCGCCGGGAGGCGACCCGCCCGGACCGGCGCGCCGCCTAGACCAGCGCGCTGCCCGGCAGCTCGACCTTGGCGCCCAGCTCGACGAGCTTCTCCATGAAGTTCTCGTAGCCCCGGTTGATCAGCTCGATGCCGTGCACCCGGGAGGTGCCCTGCGCCGCGAGCGCCGCGATCAGGTACGAGAAGCCGCCGCGCAGGTCCGGGATGACCAGGTCGGCGCCCTGGAGCTTCGTCGGGCCGGACACGACCGCCGAGTGCAGGAAGTTGCGCTGCCCGAAGCGGCAGTCGGAGCCGCCCAGGCATTCGGCGTAGAGCTGGATGTGCGCGCCCATCTGGTTGAGCGCGGAGGTGAAGCCGAGTCGGGACTCGTACACCGTCTCGTGGACGATGGAGAGGCCGGACGCCTGCGTCAGGGCCACGACCAGCGGCTGCTGCCAGTCCGTCTGGAAGCCGGGGTGCACGTCGGTCTCCAGGGCGATCGCGTTGAGCGAGCCGCCCGGGTGCCAGAAGCGGATGCCCTCGTCGTCGATCTCGAAGGCGCCGCCGACCTTCCGGTAGGTGTTGAGGAAGGTCATCATCGAGCGCTGCTGGGCGCCGCGCACATAGATGTCACCCTCGGTGGCCAGCGCCGCCGACGCCCAGGAGGCCGCCTCCAGGCGGTCCGGGAGCGCCCGGTGGGTGTAGCCGTCGAGCCGGTCCACACCGGTGATCCGGATGGTCCGGTCGGTGTCCAGGGAGATGATCGCGCCCATCTTCTGCAGCACGCAGATGAGGTCCTCGATCTCGGGCTCCACGGCGGCGTTCGACAGCTCGGTGACACCCTCGGCGAGCACCGCCGTCAGCAGCACCTGCTCGGTCGAGCCGACCGAGGGGTACGGCAGCCGGATCTTGCAGCCGCGCAGCCGCTGCGGGGCCTCCAGGTACTGCCCGCCCTCCCGCTTCTCGATGGTGGCACCGAACTGGCGCAGCACGTCGAAGTGGAAGTCGATGGGACGGCCGCCGATGTCACAGCCGCCCAGGCCCGGGATGAAGGCGTGGCCGAGGCGGTGCAGCAGCGGGCCGCAGAAGAGGATCGGGATGCGGGACGAACCGGCGTGGGCGTCGATGTCGGCGACGTTCGCGGACTCGACGTGCGTCGGGTCGAGGACGAGCTCGCCGGGCTCCTCACCCGGACGGACCGTCACCCCGTGCAGCTGCAGCAGCCCGCGCACGACGCGGACGTCACGGATGTCGGGCACATTGCGCAGGCGGCTGGGGCCGCTGCCGAGCAGTGCGGCGACCATCGCCTTGGGCACGAGGTTCTTCGCGCCGCGAACGCGGATCTCACCCTCCAGCGGGGTTCCGCCGTGGACAAGCAGGACATCGTCTGTGCCGGTCATGAATCTCGCGTTCCGGAGTGGGGTCGGTCGGGTGGCCAGTGAAAAGGGTAAGGGTCCCGGAGACCCCGATCGGGTGCCCCGGGGGGCCTGGCAGATGTAATGAATTCGGCACAACACCCTCCGCTTCCGTGATCTTGCGGAGTGTGACCGTCCGCTTGGTCCGGCCCGTCCTCCCGGGCGGACCGCGCCGTCCCCTCTGATCTGCGGCGCCGCTCACCCGCCGGTCACCGCGCCCGCCCTTCGGGCCGGACGGGCCCCGCGCGCGCCGAAGATGCGGGATCATGTGTCGCATGACCGAGGTGTCCTCGCTCACAGGCCGGCTGCTCGTCGCCACCCCCGCCCTCGCGGACCCGAATTTCGACCGTGCCGTGGTGCTGTTGCTCGACCACGACGACGAGGGTTCGCTCGGCGTGGCCCTCAACCGGCCCACACCGGTGACCGTCGGCGACGTCCTCGCCCCCTGGGCCGGACTCGCCGGTGAACCCGGCGTCGTCTTCCAGGGCGGGCCCGTCGCCCTCGACGCGGCGCTCGGCCTCGCCGTGATCCCCGGCGACGAGGGACCCCTCGGCTGGCGGCGGGTGTTCGGGGCGATCGGTCTGGTCGACCTGGAGACCCCGCCCGAACTCCTCGGACCCGCCCTCGGCGCGCTGCGGATCTTCGCCGGGTACGCGGGCTGGGGGCCCGGCCAGCTGGAGGCGGAGCTGGCCGACGGCGCCTGGTACGTGGTCGAGTCGGAGCCCGGGGACGTCTCCTCGCCCCGCCCCGAGACGCTCTGGCGGCAGGTGCTGCGGCGCCAGCGCGGGGAGCTGGCGATGATCGCCACGTACCCCGACGACCCGTCACTCAACTGAGGCCCCGGCTTTCAGTACCCTTGGCGGTTATGAGCACTCTCGAGCCCGAGCGCGGGGCAGGTACGGGAACCCTCGTCGAGCCGACGCCGCAGGTGTCCCACGGTGACGGCGACCACGAGCGCTACGCCCATTACGTCCAGAAGGACAAGATCATGGCGAGCGCCCTCGACGGCACGCCCGTCGTGGCGCTGTGCGGGAAGGTCTGGGTACCGGGGCGCGACCCCAAGAAGTACCCGGTCTGCCCCATGTGCAAGGAGATCTACGAGTCCATGGGCGCGGGCGGCGGCGACAAGGACAAGGGCAAGGGCGGCAAGGACAAGTAGCGGCGGTCCTCCTCCCGGCACGTCGGGACGGCCCCCGGCGCGCGCACTCCGGTGCGTGCGCCGGGGGCCGTTCCGCGTCTCCGGGGTCTTGGGAGGGGGCTGTTTCCCGCCTCGGGGAGTCTCCCGGAGCCCATGGGGCCCGGAGCCTCATGGGGCCCTGAAGCCCTGAAGCCCTGAAGCCCTGAAGCCCTGAAGCCCTGAAGCCCTGGGGTCATGGAGGGATGGGGTGGTGGAGGGAGGAGGGACGGGAGACATGACGGGAGACGTGACGGGAGACATGGGGGCATGGGGGTCACCTGGAGCCGGTCCCGGGTCTTCCGGTTTTTTTCCGGGGCCGCCGCCCGGGATTTCGGGCGGGTCCACGCGGTGGGCGGCGGGTGCGTTTCCGTCCTTACCGTGTCCTTTCGGGCGTTGCGCAGGATGCTTTCGCCGGTCACGGAGTGGTTGAGGTGGTCGAGACCTCTTGTCGGGCCGCCTGAGGCGCGCCTAACCTCACGCGTGTTGTGCAGAACGAAACGCACATTGCACATGCTGCAACGCACGCCTTCGGAGGGGATCCGTCATGAAGCTTCCTGCCCGCGTCACCGCCCCGGCCGCCGCACTCCTGCTGGCCGGTCTCACCGCCACCGCCTGCGCACCGGGGACCTCCGACGGCAAGGCCACGACGGACGAGAAGACCGGCACCCTGCGCGTCTGGCTCTTCCAGGAGGTGAGCAACAAGCCCAAGGAGCAGGTCGTCCAGCAGGCCGTCGCCACCTTCGAGAAGCAGCACAAGGGCGCCAAGGTCGAGGTCGAGTACATCCCCGTCGAGACCCGCGCCCAGCGCGTCAAGGCCGCCTTCAACGACCCCAAGTCGGCGCCCGACCTCATCGAGTACGGCAACACCGACACCGCCGGATACGTCAAGGACGGCGGACTCGCCGACATCACCGCCGAGTTCGGCGCCTGGGACGAGGCCAAGGACACCGACCCCACCGCGAAGCAGTCCGTCACCGTCGGCGGCAAGGTCTACGGCGCCCCGCTCTTCGTCGGCGTCCGCGCCCTCTACTACCGCACCGACGTCTTCAAGGAACTCGGCCTCACCGCCCCCAAGAGCCAGGCCGAACTCGTCAGCACCGCCAAGAAGATCCGCAAGGCCAAGCCCGAGCTGTACGGCATCGCCGTCGGCGGCGCCTACACCTACGGCGCCATGCCCTTCGTCTGGGCCGCGGGCGGCGAACTCGCCACCGCGAACGGCGACTCCTACAAGGCCGCCGTCAACAGCGAGGCCGCCGTCAAGGGCATCACCACGTACACCTCGCTCTTCGGCGACGACAACTGCCCCGCCGCCAAGTGCGCCCAGATGGGCGGCAACGCCACCGTCACCGCCTTCGCCTCCGGCAAGGCGGGCATGGCCATCGGCGGCGACTTCAGCCACGCCGCCGTCGAGGCGGGCACCGTCAAGGGCAAGTACGCCGTCGTCCCGCTGCCCGGCACCACCCCCGGCTCCATCGCCCCCGCCTTCGCGGGCGGCAACAACATCGGCGTCCTCAAGAGCACCTCGCACCGCAGCCTCGCCGTCGACCTCCTCAAGTCCCTCACCGGCAAGGAGAGCCAGGCCCGCCTCTTCGACGCCATGGGCTTCCTGCCCACCTACACCGACGTCCGGGGCGCCGCCGCCCAGCGCCAGCCCTTCGTGAAGCCCTTCATCGACACCCTCGGCGCGGGCACCAAGTTCGTCCCCGCGTCCGCCGGCTGGGGCCAGATCGACGCCGGTCTCGTGCTGCCCACGATGTTCCAGGAGGTCGTCAGCGGCCGTAAGGACGTCAAGGCGGCGGCCGACGACGCCGCGAAGAAGATGGACACCGCCTTCGCTCCGGCGGGCTGAGACGCATGACGACCCAGCTCACCGAGAAGCGGGCCGGCACCGGCCCCCGCCCCGCCCCCCGCGGCGGGGCGCGGGCCCCCCGCACCCCGCGCCGCACCAGCGCCTGGACCCCCTGGCTCTACCTCCTGCCCGCCCTCGTCGTCATCGGCGGGCTCCTCGTCTACCCCGTCTACCAACTCGGCCTGATCTCCTTCCTGGAGTACACCCAGGCCCAGGTCAGCGGCGGCGAACCCACCACCTTCAAGGGCTTCGGCAACTACACCGCCCTCTTCGGTGACCCCCAGTTCTGGCAGGTCCTCCTCGCCACCGTCGTCTTCGCCGCCGCCTGCGTCGTCACCACCCTGGCCGTCGGCTGCGCCCTCGCCGTCCTCCTCACCCGCGTCCGCGCCCTGCCCCGGCTCGTCCTGATGATGGCCGCGCTCGGCGCCTGGGCGACGCCCGCGGTCACCGGCTCCACCGTCTGGGTCTTCCTCTTCGACCCCGACTTCGGCCCCGTCAACAAGCTCCTCGGGCTCGGCGACTTCTCCTGGACGTACGGGCGCTACAGCGCCTTCGCGCTCGTCCTCATGGAAGTCGTCTGGTGCTCGTTCCCGTTCGTGATGGTCACCGTCTACGCGGGCATCCGGGCCATCCCGTCCGAGGTCCTGGAGGCCGCGTCCCTCGACGGCGCCTCCCAGTGGCGGATCTGGCGCGCGGTCATGGCACCGATGCTCCGGCCCATCCTGGTCGTCGTCACCATCCAGTCGATCATCTGGGACTTCAAGGTCTTCACCCAGATCTACGTGATGACGAACGGCGGCGGCATCGCCGGCCAGAACCTCGTCCTCAACGTGTACGCCTACCAGAAGGCCTTCGCCTCGTCCCAGTACAGCCTGGGCTCGGCGATCGGCGTCGTCATGCTGCTGATCCTGCTGGCCGTGACGCTCGTCTACCTGCGCCTGCTGCGACGTCAGGGAGAAGAACTGTGAGCGCGTTCCGCATCCGGCGGCCCGGCAGGCTCGCCGCCGAGGCCGTCACCCTCCTCGTCGCCGCCGCCGTCGCCTTCCCGCTGTACTGGATGGTCCTCTCCGCCTTCAAGCCGGCCGGAGAGATCCAGTCCACGAACCCCCGGCCGTGGACCCTGTCCCCGTCCCTCGACTCCTTCCGGCGGGTCTTCGAGCAGCAGGAGTTCGGCCGCTACTTCCTCAACTCGCTGATCGTCGCGAGCACCGTCGTCCTCGCCTCGGCGCTCATCGCCTTCCTGGCGGCGACCGCCGTCACCCGCTTCCGCTTCAAGTTCCGCACCACCCTGCTGATCATGTTCCTGGTCGCCCAGATGGTGCCGGTGGAAGCCCTCACGATCCCGCTGTTCTTCCTGATGCGGGACGCCGGACAGCTCAACACCCTCGGCTCGCTGATCCTGCCGCACATCGCCTTCTCGCTGCCCTTCGCGATCTGGATGCTGCGCGGCTTCGTCAAGGCCGTCCCCGAGGCCCTGGAGGAACAGGCCCAGATCGACGGCGCCAGCCGCAGCCGCTTCCTCTGGCAGATCCTCTTCCCGCTGGTCTTCCCCGGCCTCGTCGCCACCAGCGTCTTCTCGTTCATCTCCACCTGGAACGACTTCCTCTTCGCGAAGTCGTTCATCATCAGCGACACCTCGCAGTCGACCCTCCCGATGGCCCTCCTCGTCTTCTTCAAGCCCGACGAGAACGACTGGGGAGGCATCATGGCCGGCTCGACCGTGATGACCATCCCGGTGCTCGTCTTCTTCGTACTCGTACAGCGCCGTCTGGTCTCCGGGCTCGGCGGCGCGGTGAAGGACTGACGCGATGACCGACCTCGCCCTGATCCCCGCCCCCCGTACCGTCGAGCACCCGGCCGACGGCCCCCGGCACCTCACCCTCGACGCCCGCACCACGATCGACGCGGGCCCCGGCACCGGGTCCACCGCCCGCTGGCTGCGGACCGTCCTCGGCGCCGCCACCGGACTGCCCCTCACCGACGGCGCAGGACCCGGCTCCGTACGCCTCCGGATCAGCCCGGACGTGGCACGCGCGGACGGCCCCGAGGGCTACCGCCTCACCACCGGCGGCCCCGAGGCCGCCGTCGTCATCGAGGGCGGCGGCCCCGCCGGAGTGTTCTGGGGCGCCCAGACCCTCCGTCAGCTGCTCGGCCCGGAGGCGTACCGCGGCGCCCCCGTCGGCGGCGGCGCCCGTGAACTCCCGTGCGTGACCGTCGAGGACCGCCCCCGCTTCGGCTGGCGCGGCCTCATGCTCGACGTCTCCCGGCACTTCACGCCCAAGGACGGGGTGCTGCGCTACCTCGACCTCCTCGCCGCCCACAAGCTCAACGTCTTCCACTTCCACCTCACCGACGACCAGGGCTGGCGCATCGAGATCAAGCGCCACCCCCGGCTCACCGAGGTCGGCTCCTGGCGCGCCCGCAGCAAGTGGGGCCACCGCGCCTCGCCGCTCTGGGACGACACCCCGCACGGCGGCTTCTACACCCAGGACGACATCCGCGAGATCGTCGCCTACGCCGCCGAACGGCACATCACCGTCGTCCCCGAGATCGACATCCCCGGCCACTCCCAGGCCGCCATCGCCGCCTACCCCGAACTCGGCAACACCGACGTCGTCGACACCGCCTCCCTCACCGTCTGGGACACCTGGGGCGTCAACCCCAACGTCCTCGCCCCCACCGAAGCCGTCCTGCGCTTCTACGAGGGCGTCTTCGAAGAGGTCCTCGACCTCTTCCCGGCAGCCACCTCGCCCTTCGTCCACGTCGGCGGCGACGAGTGCCCCAAGGACCAGTGGAAGGCCTCCCCGGCCGCCCAGGACCGCATCCGCGAACTCGGCCTCGCCGACGAGAACGAGCTCCAGTCCTGGTTCATCCGGCACTTCGACCGCTGGCTCACCGCCCGCGGCCGCCGCCTGATCGGCTGGGACGAGATCCTGGAGGGCGGCCTCGCCGAGGGCGCCGCCGTCTCCTCCTGGCGCGGCTACGGCGGCGGCATCGCCGCCGCGAACGCCGGGCACGACGTCGTCATGTGCCCCGAACAGCACGTCTACCTCGACTACCGGCAGGCCCCCGGCGACGAGGAGCCCGTACCCATCGCGTACGTCCGCACCCTGGAGGACGTCTACCGCTTCGAGCCCGTCCCGCCGGGCCTCTCCCCGGAAGCCGCGGCCCACATCCTGGGAACCCAGGCCAACGTGTGGACCGAGGTCATGGAGAACCGCTCCCGCGTCGACTACCAGGTCTTCCCGCGCCTCGCCGCCTTCGCCGAGGTCGCCTGGTCCGCGCTGCCCGCCCCCGAAGCCCGCGACTACCCCGCCTTCGAAGGCCGCATGACCACCCACTACCGCCGCCTGGACGCCCTCGGCGTGGACTACCGCCCGCCCGCCGGACCGTACGCCCGTCAACAGCGCCCCGGCATCATCGGCCGCCCCCGGGAAGGGACGCCCCCGAACGTGTGAGACACCCGGTGGTCCCCGTCACCCAAGAGCGGCGAACCGGAAGTTACCGTCCCTCCTCGGGGCGTCCCGGACGGAACAGTCCTTCGCGGACCCTCGCGCCGGACCGCTCCCAAGATGTGCCAGAGTTGCCACGTCCGGCCTGTGAGCACGTACGGTACGCCCACACGCAGGCGCGACGGCCGGGCACATTCGGGGACCACCGGGACACCGGGAAGGGGCAGCGGGTTGACCACGCACGCACCACAGACGGCGCAGTCCGTGACGCTGCCCGCCTCGCTCGACGAGGCCGTGGCGGCGCTCACGGCGATGCCGGCCGCCGTCCCCGTCGCCGGTGGCACCGACCTGATGGCCGCCGTCAACAAGGGCCAGCTCCGCCCCGCCGGACTCGTCGGCCTCAGCCGCATCAACGAGATCCGCGGCTGGCAGTACCAGGACGGCCACGCCCTCCTCGGCGCGGGCCTCACCCACGCCCGCATGGGCCGCCCCGACTTCGCCGCCCTCATCCCCGCCCTCGCCGCCGCCGCCCGCGCCGCGGGACCGCCCCAGATCCGCAACGCGGGCACCCTCGGCGGCAATGTCGTCACCGCCGCGCCCACCGGCGACTCGCTGCCCGTCCTCGCCGCCCTGGAGGCCGACCTCGTCGTCCTCGGGCCGCTCGGCAGCCGCGAGATCCCCGTCTCCCACCTGCTCGCGGGCCGCGACCTGCTCGCCCCCGGCGAACTCGTCGCCTTCGTCCGCGTCCCGCTGCTCCACGCCCCGCAGGTCTTCGTCAAGGCCACCGGCCGCACCGGCCCGGCCCGTGCCACCGCCTCCGTCGCCGTCGTCCTCGACCCGGCCCGGCGCGGTGTCCGCTGCGCGGTCGGCGCCGTCGCCCCGATGCCGCTGCGCCCGCTGGAGGCCGAGCGCTGGATCGCCTCGCTCGTGGACTGGGACAACGACCGGGGCCTGGCCCCCGAGGCGCTCGCGGCGTTCGGCGAGTACGTCGCCGCCGCCTGCATCCCGGACCCACCGGGCGACGAGGCGTTGCCCCCGGCCGTACTGCACCTGCGGCGCACGGTCGCCGCACTCGCCCGACGGGCACTGGGGAGGGCACTGTCGTGAGCAACGAACAGCAGGGCAACCAGGGCGGGAGCCCCGGCGGCTGGGAACCGATCCCGCAGAGCGAGGGGTACGACGGGGACGCGACGGCCTTCGTCCAGCTCCCGCCGGAGTTCATGCTGGAGGGCGTCCCGCTGGAGGCCCCCGGCCACGGCTACGTGCCGCCGATGATCACCCCGCTCCAGCCGCTCGCCCCGATGACGCCGGACGGCCAGGCCGCCACCGGCGGCTGGTCGGCCCACGTGCCGGCCCAGGCGGAGCAGCCCCCCTACCAGGAGCAGGTCCCGTACTTCGACGCTCCCGCGTACGGGCGGTACGCCGAACGGACGGCCCCCTACCCGGCGCAGCCCGGCCAGGGCGACCCGCACGCCACGGCGGAGTGGCACTTCCCGGAGACGACGGCCCCCGACCCGGGCGCCACCGGCCAGTGGACGGTGCCGGACGCGCCGCGCCCGGAGGACGCGCCGGGCGGGTTCGCCGCGTCGGCCGTCCGCCCCTACGCCGAGGCCCCCGCGACCCTGCCGGGCGGCGCCCCCGCGCCGTGGGCGCTGCCGGAGGACCCGGCACCCGCCCCCGGCGACAGCCGCGCGCCCTCGGCGGAGCACACGCGGACGGCGGAGCGGGAGCACGCGCTCCGGCCCGCGCCCGGCCAGGTGCCGGAGCACGGGCCCGAGCGGGATTCCGGCGCGGCCCGGACCTCCGGCGTGCCCCACGGGACCGGGCACGCGGTCCAGCAGGGCCCGGCGCCGTCACAGGAGCGCCCGCCGGTGCCGGGCGACGAGCCGACGCACGGATCCGTCCCCCCGCAGGGACCGGCCCCGGAGCACGGCTCCGGCGGGGCACACGGCCCCGGTGAGGTCCACGGTCCGGGTGGGGTCCACGGGACCGTCGATCCGGTACGGAGTGGTGGCCCCGGCCAGACGGCCGATGTCCTCCACGGGGCCGGTGAGGTCCATGAGTTGGGCGAGACCCACGCGGTCGAGCCCGTACACGCGTCCGGAGAGACCCATGGGGCCGAAGAGCCCCGGGGGGCCGGAGACGCCCACGGGGCCGGAGACGCCCACGGGCCCGGCGGGAGCGCCGGAGCCGGTGAGCCGCACGAGGCATCCGCGACGCCCGCCCCCGCCGACCCGCACGGACCGCCGGATCTTCACGGATCGCCGGACCCTCACGGACCGTTCGGTTCCCACGCGCCCGCCGCGCCCCACGGGCCCGGTGCGGCCCACCCATCTGACCCCGCGCCCGGTCCCGACTCCGGCCAGGGCTCCCCTTCCGGGCCCGGCTCCGGGCAGGCGGCCGAGCACGCGGAGGAGGTCGCGGGAGACTCCGCGGGTGACCACGGAGCGGGCGATTCCGCGGATGATTCCGCAGGTGGACACGTAGATGGACACGCGGGCGGGCAGCGGCCTGAGCACGCCGGTCCGCCGGCCCCCGGGCAGCCGACCGTCCCCGGGCAGGCGACCGGTCCCGGGCAGCCGACCGGTCCCGTCGTCGTCCCCGAGCCCGGGACCGACCCCGTCCCCGCGCCCGAACCCGCCGCGGGCCCCTTCGCGTCCACCGACAGCGACGAGCACCCCCACACCTCGTACACCCTGCGGGTCAACGGCACCGACCGGCCCGTCACCGGGTCCTGGATCGGCGAGTCCCTGCTCTACGTGCTGCGCGAGCGGCTCGGCCTCGCGGGCGCCAAGGACGGCTGCTCACAGGGCGAGTGCGGCGCGTGCAACGTGCAGGTCGACGGACGTCTCGTCGCCTCCTGCCTGGTCCCGGCGGCCACCGCGGCGGGCAGCGAGGTCCGGACGGTCGAGGGCCTCGCGTCCGACGGCGAACCCTCGGACGTGCAGCGGGCGATGGCCCGGTGCGGCTCGGTGCAGTGCGGCTTCTGCATCCCCGGCATGTGCATGACCGTGCACGACCTCCTGGAGGGCAACCACGCCCCCACCGAACTGGAGGCGCGCCAGGCCCTCGCGGGCAACCTGTGCCGCTGCTCCGGCTACCAGAACGTGCTCGCGGCCGTCCAGGAGGTCGTCGCCGGACGCGAGGCGGACGCCGCCGCGCACGAGGCCGCCGACGGACCCCGGATCCCGCACCAGATTCCCCCCACGCACGACGGAGGCATGGCGTGAGCACCGACGCGACCACCGCCATTCCCACGCTCCCCGACCTCTCGGGCGCCCCGGCCGGGGAACCGGCCGCGCACGGACTCGGCATCTCGCTCCCGCAGGCCGAGGCCCGCGCGAAGACCGAGGGCACCTTCCCGTACGCCTCCGACCTGTGGGCCGAGGGCCTGCTCTGGGCGGCGATCCTGCGCTCCCCGCACCCGCACGCGCGCGTGCTGTCGGTCGACACCAGCGCCGCCGCCGCGATGCCGGGCGTCCGCGCCGTGGTGACCGCCGCCGACGTGCCGGGCGCCGCGACCTACGGCCGCCGGGTCGCCGACCGGCCCGTCTTCGCCTCCGACCTGGTCCGCCACCACGGCGAGGCACTCGCCGCCGTCGCCGCCGACCACCCCGACACGGCCCGGCTCGCCGCCGCCGCGATCACCGTCGAGTACGAGGTGCTCGAACCGGTGACCGACCCGGAGAAGGCCTTCGCCGCCGAACCCCTGCACCCCGACGGGAACCTGATCCGGCACATCCCGCTGCGCTTCGGCGACCCGACGGCGGCCGGCGAGATCGTCGTCGAGGGCCTGTACCGGATCGGCCGCCAGGACCCGGCACCCATCGGAGCCGAGGCCGGACTCGCCGTGCCCCGGCCCGACGGAGGCGTCGAGCTGTACACCGCCTCCACCGACCCGCACACCGACCGCGACCTGGCCGCCGCCTGCTTCGGACTCCCCCCCGAGCAGGTCAAACTGGTCGTCACCGGCGTCCCCGGCGCCACCGGCGACCGCGAGGACCCCGGCTTCCAGATCCCGCTGGGCCTGCTCGCGCTGCGCACCGGCTGCCCGGTGAAGCTCACGGCCACCCGCGAGGAGTCCTTCCTCGGCCACGCCCACCGCCACCCCACCCTGCTGCGCTACCGGCACCACGCCGACGCGGAGGGACGCCTGGTGAAGGTCGAGGCGCAGATCCTGCTCGACGCGGGCGCCTACGCGGACTTCTCGTCCGAGTCCCTCGCGGCGGCGGTCGCCTTCGCCTGCGGCCCGTACGTCGTCCCGCACGCCTTCGTCGAGGGCTGGGCGGTCCGTACGAACAACCCGCCGTCCGGCCATGTGCGGGGCGAGGGCGCGATGCAGGTGTGCGCGGCCTACGAGGCGCAGATGGACCGGCTGGCCGCGAGACTGGGCGTCGACCCGGCCGAGCTCCGGATGCGGAACGTCATGGCGACCGGCGACCTCCTGCCCACCGGACAGACCGTGACCTGCCCGGCTCCGGTGGCCGAACTCCTCTCCGCTGTACGGGAGTTTCCGCTGCCGCCGCTCCCCAAGGACACCCCGGAGGACGACTGGCTGCTGCCCGGCGGACCGGAGGGCGCGGGCGAACCCGGCGCGGTCCGGCGGGGCGTGGGGTACGCGCTCGGCATGGTCCACATGCTGGGAGCGGAGGGCACCGACGAGGTCTCGACGGCGACCGTACGGGTCCACGAGGGGGCGGCCACCGTCATCTGCTCGGCGGTCGACACCGGTTCGGGCTTCTCGACGCTCGCCCGGCAGATCGTGCAGGACACCCTCGGCATCGAGGAGGTCCACGTGGCACCCGTGGACACGGACCAGCCCCCGGCGGGACCGTCGGCGCACGGCCGTCACACCTGGGTGTCGGGCGGGGCGGTCGAGCGGGCCGCGAAGATGGTGCGGACGCAGCTCCTCCAGCCGCTGGCCCACCAGTTCGGCATGTCCACGGAGCTGCTCCAGATCAACGACGGCAAGATCACCTCGTACGACGGGGTCCTCTCGACGACGGTCACGGAGGCGCTGGACGGCAAGGAACTGTGGGCGACCGCCCAGTGCCGCCCCCATCCGACCGAGCCGCTGGACGAGGCGGGCCAGGGCGACGCGTTCGTGGGTCTCGCGTTCTGCGCGATCCGCGCCGTGGTCGACGTGGACATCGAGCTGGGTTCGGTACGGGTCGTGGAGATGGCCGTCGCCCAGGACGTCGGCCGGGTCCTCAACCCCGCCCAGCTGGCCGCCCGGATCGAGGCGGGCGTCACCCAGGGCGTCGGCGCGGCCCTCACCGAGAACCTCCGTACGACCCGGGGTCTGGTCCGCCACCCCGACTTCACGGGCTACGCACTCCCGACATCCCTGGACGCCCCGGACATTCGCATCGTGAAACTTGTCGAGGAGCGGGACGTCGTCGCGCCCTTCGGCGCGAAGGCGGCGAGCGCGGTCCCGGTCGTCACCTCACCCGCCGCAGTGGCCTCAGCCGTGCGCGCGGCGACGGGACGCCCGGTCAACCGCCTTCCGATCAGGCCCCAGGCGGCCGTCGCCGTGCCCCATTCGTGACCGTGCGATGTCCGTTGCTTGTGCAACCGGGAGGTGCGTACTGTCGTCGTTCCTGGCTACAGTTGAACTTCTAGACTCGGCAGGAGGGCGTCCAGGCGGTCCCGGACGCCCTGCCACGGCGGTTCACGGGGGAGGAACGCGGGCATGAGGCCCTATGAGCCTGGAATGTACGGCATGAGCAGGGAAGCCGTGCTCTACAACTCGGAGTCCATGACCGAGTTCAAGGCGAGCATCGACGCCCTGATCACGAAGCTCACCTCCTCGGAGGCCGACAAGGGCAAGATGAACACGGACCCGGTGGTGCGCGCCCAGTTCGGCGGCGGCGGCGCCGCCTGGTCCGAGGCCGCCGGCGTGTACGACGCGTACAACACGGTGCTCAAGCAGCTGGTCGAACTCTCCGGCCTGCTGCGCGACTGCCTGGAGGGCCTCGGCATCGCGGTCGTCGCGTCCAAGGACGGCTTCGAGCAGCTCGACGAGGACACCCGGTACAAGATGCTCCAGATCACTCAGCGGACCGAGGACGCCAAGCGCCAGGCCGACGTGGAAGCCGGGCGCGTGCCCGTCAGCACGGGCAGCGGGGCGACCGAGGGCGGCGGCACCTTCAGGTAACGCGCCGGGGACGGGACCAGAAGCACACACGGGGGAAGAGGCGAAGGATGAGGCCTGCAGAGGGCGGCGGAGGCGGGGGCACCGACTTCCGTTCGATGTCCCACCAGCAGATGCTGGCGTGGCTGGACGAGGCCAGCTCGTTCTACGTGGGGAGCGCGGCGGGCCGCCTGAACGAGGCGTCCACGGAACTGCACCAGATCGCCGAGGCGCTCAAGACCCGCACCAGCTCGGTGGCGTGGGAGGGCGAGGCGGAGAAGGCGTTCACCAAGTGGGCCGAGAGCGTCATCAGCTCCACCCACTCCCTGGGCGACTACAGCTCCGGCGCGGCCACCTGGATGGACCACGCGGCCCTGGCCATCGCCACCGCGCAGAACACCACACCCCGCTACACCTCGCACGCCTCCGCCAAGGAGAACCTGGCGGCGGCGATCAAGTACCGCAACGACCCGGACTCGGCGACCGTCGCGAACAACGCCAAGAAGTCGATGGCCGCGAGCGAGGACCTCAAGGCCATCGAGGCCAAGGAGCGGGCCAACCAGCAGGAGGCCGCCGCCGAACTGGAGAAGCTCTCCGGCGCGTACACCTGGTCCTCGTACAACATGAAGGGCCTGCAACCGCCCACGTTTCCGCCGCCGCCGGGGGATTTCGTGCCCGCGCAGAACGACATGGTCGGTGGCAACTACGTGCATGCCGGCTCCTCGGGGCGACGCGGAGGGGGTACCGGTACGGGCTCTTCCACTCAGAACTCCACGGCTGTGTACGACCAGCCGGGCGGCTCTCGCCCACCCGCCGACACGAACGTCGTCCCGCCGTCGCAGGACACCACCGGGCCGACGCGGGTCGTCCGGCCCGAGGTCCGTCCCGAAGTCCCCGTGGACCTGGGCATCGACAGCGTGGACACCCTGCCGAACCCGACCACCACCGGGCCCGGCCCGACGCAGACCGGACAGCCCCCGGTCACCAAGCCGGACGGCGGTACGCCTCCGCTCGTGCCCACCGGCGTGCCCCCGCTCGGAGTGAAGGGCGTTCCGGGCCCGCTGGGTCCCACCGCTCCGGTCACCGGCGGTTCCGGCTCGCGCGGTCCGCTCACCACCAGCCCGGTCACCGGCGGCGCGCGCGGACTCGGCCCGCTCGGGGGCGGCCCCCGCGAGGGCATCAGCGGCGGACGTGCCGTCCCCCAGACCACCGGCCGTCCCGCCACCGGCATTCCGCGCGGCACCGTCATCGGCGGCGAGCCGACCGGGCGCGGCGGCGCGGGCGCGGGCATGGGACGTGGTCCCATGGGCGCGCCCGGCATGGGCGGTCCGATGGGCGGCGCGGGCGCGGGCCAGAGCGGCATCAGCGGTGGGCGCAGGCTCGCCGGGGAGGCAGGCGGGGTCGTCGGCGGGAAGGCGCAGCGCGCCGGAGCCGTCGGCGGCACCGGACGTCCCTTCACGCCCGGTGGGTCCGGTCTCGTGCGCGGGAGCCAGACGAAGCCCGACGAGCGCGAGGAGCAGAACGGAGAGCGTCCCGACTACCTGGTCGAGGACGAGGAGACCTGGCAGCAGGGCCGCCGCGTGGCGCCGCCCGTCATCGACTGATCAGCGCGAGGAAGCGGAAGCAGATGCCTACCAGCAGTGTTCGGCGGAGTCGTGCCCGGGTCACCGCCTCGGCAGCCTTGGGGATGCTGCTGGTCGGCATCGCTTCCGTCCCCGCCCACGCGGCCCGGGAACGGCAGTGGCACCTGGACGCCATGGGCGCCGAGGAGATCTGGCAGCTCAGCACGGGCAAGGGCGTCACCGTCGCCGTCATCGACACCGGCGTGGACAGGGAGAACCCCGACCTCAAGGGCCAGGTCCTCAAAGGCAAGGACTTCTTCCCGGAGAAGTCGGGTGACGAATACACGGACTACAGCGGTCACGGCACCAGCATGGCGGGGCTCATCGCGGGTTCGGGTCAACGAGACGGTGGTGAGGGGGCGTTCGGGTTGGCGCCGGGCGCCAAGATCCTTCCGGTCAGGGTTCCGGGCGGTGATTCCGGGGGGATGAGCCGGGCGGAGGCCGATGAGCAGTTCACCAGGATCATGCCTCAGGCAATTCGGTACGCGGCCGACTCAGGGGCCAAGGTCATCAACATCTCCGTCGCGGTCGCGACGACGTCACAGCAGCTCACCGATGCTGTGACCTACGCCCTCAACAAAGGGTCGCTGATCTTTGCGGGTGTCGGTAATGACGCTGAGAAGGGCAACGAACTGATGTACCCGGCGGCGACCCCTGGCGTGGTCGGAGTCGGAGCCGTCGACGACAAGGCGGCACGCATCCCGATGTCGCAGCACGGACCCCAAGTCGATCTCGTCGCTCCAGGCAAGGACACGGTCGCGGCTTGTGGCGACGGTCGAGTCTGCAGGTCCACCGGCACGAGCAACGCCACCGCCCTCGCCTCCGCCGCCGCCGCGCTGCTCTGGGCGAAGCATCCCGACTGGACCAACAACCAGGTCCTGAAGGTCATGCTGAACACGGTCGCGAAGCCGCTCAAGGGTGAGGAGCGCAGTGACTTCGTCGGTTACGGTGCCATCCGGCCGCTGCGGACGCTGAAGACGCCCGGTGACCCCGGGCCCGCCGACGTCCGGCCCATCGACGACCTCGCCGGGGCCGCGACCCCCGGGCCGTCCGCCTCCGCCTCCACCCCGGGCGCACCGGCCCCCTCGGACGCCTCGACGGCGCCCGCCCCGCAGGCCGCCGCCGCCGACGCCGGGGGCGGCAGCGGCGGGCTCTGGATCGGCCTCGGCATCGGCGCCGCCGTCCTGCTCGCCGGGGCCGTCGCCGTGCCCGTACTCCGCTCGCGGCGCGGCTGAGCGGCACCGGACCGGGGAGGCGCGGCAGGGGCGGGTCCGACCCGTTCCCGCCTTGGACGGGCGGGTCCGACCCGTTCCCGCCCCCGACCCGCCCGGGTCAGACCCCGTACACCGGCATCGCCGCGATCCGCCCGCCGCGTGCGAGGAACACGCGGTGGGCGGCGCTCGCCATCCGGTAGGGGCCCTCGCGCTGCATCCGTACGGTGAACAGGACCGCGTGCGTGGCCTTGTGGACCACGCGGACGGTGCTGTCGTCGCCCTCGGGCAGCCAGACCGTCGCGCCCTCCACCACCGGCGCGGTGATGCCGCCCCGGACGTCCATGACCTCCATCCACTCCGCACTCGGGAGGTCGACGCCGGGCAGGGTGCGGTAGCGGTGCGCCTGGTAGCCCTCGACGGCCACGGCGGAGTCGCCGTCGGCGGCCGGGCTGCCCCAGCCGGGTTCCGTGTCGGCCAGGTCACCGGCGTCCTCCTTCCACAGGAGTTCGCCCCGGTCGAGCCGCCGGGCCATCAGCAGGGGACCGCCCAGGTACACGGCGCCGCCGCCGATCGACGGCGCCTGGCCGTGGGTGCCCTGGCCCTCGACCGTCCAGATCGTCCTGCCCGTCGCCGTGTCGAGGGCCTCCACCCGCCCGTCCCTGCCGTGCACCACCAGCCGTCCACGGCCCACGGCGGCCTTCGCCGGGCCCATCGGGGAGCGCGGCGACGGCATGGGGCGGGTCCAGGCGGTGGTGAGCGTCCAGGCGTCGACCGCGCGCAGTTCGTCGTCCTCGGTCACCAGGTAGACCCGGGTGCCGTCGGCGGCGAGGACGTCGTCGACACCGTCACCGGTCCGCCAGACGGGGGCGCCGGTGGCGGCGACGTACGCGTGCAGGGCGCCCTCCTTCCCGACGCCGACGACCAGCCGGTCCGCGACCGAGACGAAACCGGTGCCGGCGGCCACGTCCGGGGCCCGCCACCGCTCCGCGCCGTCCGTGACGGAGAGGGCGAGCAGCCCGCCCGTCCTCGCCCGCACCACCAGCACGTCCCGGACGGGGAGCGGGAGCCCGCCGTCCGGCGCGGCCACGTCGAGGGGACCCCACAGGGTCTTCGGGACCTCGCCCGGCGCGGTGTCCACGGCCGAGAGGAACGCGGCCTCCGGGACCACCGCCGCCGGTGGCACGTCGAACACCGGAGGCTTCCCCTCCCGGCCCAGCCACCACCAGGCGCCCGCGCCGCCGCCCGCGCCCAGGACCGCCACGCCCGCCGCCGCCCCGGTGAGGAAGCGGCGCCGGGACGGACCGGAGGACGGCACGGAGGTGTCCGGCGGTGCCACCAGCCGTCGTACGGCGGTCTCCCGCCGGGCGATGTCCTCCGCGAGCGGGCCCTCGCGCCAGACCCGGGAGGCGCGCTTCGGCGGCGCGAACGCCTCCGCGATCCGCACCGGGTGCGGGCGGAGCGCCGGGTCCTTCGCCAGACACGGCCCGATCAGCTCCCGGAGTTCCGGCGGCACCCCGCTCAGGTCCGGTTCGCCGTGCACCACCGCGTACTGGACCGCCGCCACGTGCCCGCCGTCGAAGGCGCGGCGCCCGCTCGCCGCGTACGCGAGGACCGCACCGAGCGAGAAGACGTCGGAGGCGGGGCCGACGCGCTGCCCCAGGGCCTGTTCGGGGGCTCCGTACCCGGGGGTGACGGGGATCTGGCCGGTCGTCGTGAGGGTGAGGCCGTGTTCGGGGCGCGCGATGCCGAAGTCGATGACGCGCGGGCCCGTCGAGGTGAGCACGATGTTCGCGGGCTTGAGGTCACGGTGGACCAGTCCGGCCGCGTGGACGTCCCGCAGGGCGAGGGCGAGCCGGGCGGCCAGCGCGCGGACCGTGGGCCCGTCCATCGGCCCGTACGCGCGGACGGCCTCGTCGAGCGTCGGCCCGGCCAGGAACTCGGCGGCGATCCACGGCCGTCCGCCCTCCGTCTCCGCCCCCAGGACCCGGGCCACGCCCTCGCCGGTGACGGCCCGCGCCATGGCGGCCTCGCGGACGAACCGCAGGGCGAGGTGCGGGTCGTGGGCGAGTTCGGGGCGGAGGACCTTGACGGCGGCGGGCCGCCCGTCGGCGTCCCGGCCGACGTACACCTTGCCCATGCCGCCCTCGCCGAGGACACCGAGCAGACGGTACGGGCCGAGCCGGAGGGGGTCGCCGGTGGCGAGGGGCTGTGGGGTCATGGGGACTTCCAGGTCGGACGGACGGAGGAGCGGACAGGGGCCCGGCCCGCCCGGGGACGTATCGAGGGGGACGCGGTCACGCGTACGGCAGCGCCACCACCGAGGTCGCTCCCGCGCCGACGATCCGCCGTCCGGGGACGTCGACGACGTACCGGGTGGCGTCCGTCGGGAAGACCCACGCCGAGCGGCGCGTCCGCCGGTCCACCGCGCTCAGTCCGCCCCGGACCGGCGCGTACACGTACCGGGTGCCGACCACCGGGACCGTGAGCAGCCCCGGGGTGAGGGCCCGGCCGCCGGGTTCCTCCCGCCAGCGTTCCGCGCCCCGGTCGGCGCCGACGACGACGAGGCCCCGGCCCGCCTCGTTCGCGTGGACGAGGCCGCCCGACACGGCGGGGAGCCCGAAGGCGGAGCCCCCGCCGTACTCCCAGGCGACGCCGCCGTCGGAGAGCCGCAGCGCGCGCAGCCGGTCGCCGCCCAGGTACAGGTGCCGGTCGTCGGCGGCGAGCTGGCCCGGCCGGTAGGACGGGGACTCGCGGAGCGGGACGGTCCGCCGCCACAGCCGCCGCCCGGTGCGCAGATCCCTCGCCTGGACGTCGAAGGACGTCAGGTCGTCGCTGTTCTTGCCGAGCACCAGCCGGTCGCCGACGATCCGGCACAGCCAGGGGCGCACATTGCCCCACGCGTACGGCTGCCGCCAGACCTCCCGGCCGGTGCGCAGATCGACGGCGAGCAGATGCCAGCCGCTCTCCTTGTCCCTGGCGTCCCTGTCGCCCCGCCGGGACGCCGCGTAGAGCACGCCCCCGGACGCGGTGAGGAGTTCCGTGCCGAACGGGGAACCCTCGTACTCCTTCAGCACGATGGTCCGGGCCGCCTCCTCGCCGGTGCGGGCGGCGAGCGTGCGGACCACCAGGGCCGAGCTGCCGTCGGAGGGGTAGCCGGACGCGTAGAACAGGCCGCCGTCGGTGGTGATCTGCCGGGGGTCGCTCACCATCCGGTCCTCCCACAGCGCGCGCCCGTCCTTCGGGTCGAGCGCCCGGAACGACACCGTCTCCGCGACGCCCACGACGCCCCCGGCGAGGAGCGGGGTGAGGCCTTCCTCGCGGTCCAGGGAGTCGCCCCGCCACAGGGCCGTGGGCGATCCGTCGGACGCGGTCGTCGCGGGGACCGCGGTGGGGCCGGTGGGGGCCGGTGCGCCGCCGGAGCGGTGCGGGACGTCCCGGGCCGCCATCCACGCCTTCAGGCCGAATCCGGCCCCGGCGACGCCGAGCAGGGTCGCGCCGCCGGTCATGAGGAGGCGGCGGCGGGAGAGCGGGGGCGGCGCCGGTGCGGCCGGGGTGACGGCGGCGGTCGAGGGGGCCGGGAGGCGGTGCGGGGCGGGCAGCCAGACGTCGTGCGCGCGGCGGGCGATGTCGGCGAGGACCAGCGGCGGCAGGTGGTCGGCGAACTCGCCGTGGCCGTCGTGGAGCCGGTCGGCCAGGACGGCGGTGGTGGGGCGGGCCGCCGGGTCCTTGGCGAGACAGGCGGTCAGGAGCGGCAGGAGGGGTTCGGGTACGCCGGTGAGGTCGGGTTCGGCGTGCCGGACGCGGTACAGGAGGTCGGCGGGGGAGCCGGTGCCGAAGGGGCCGTGGCCGGTCGCGGCGAAGACGAGAACGCCCGCCAGCGCGAACACGTCACCCGCGGGCGGGTGTTCCTGTCCGCCCGCCTGCTCGGGTGACATGAACGCGGGCGTTCCGGCCGCCGCTCCCGTACGGGTGAGGTGGTCGTCGCCCGCCGCGCGGGCGATGCCGAAGTCGATGACCTTGGGGCCGTACGCGGTGACGAGGACGTTCGACGGCTTGAGGTCGCGGTGGACCACGTCCGAGGAGTGCAGCTGGGCGAGTGCCCCGGCGAGCGCGGCGCCGAGGGCGCGGACGGTCGGTTCGGGCAGCGGGCCGCCGAGCGCGACGGCGTCGTCCAGGGGCGGTCCGAGGACGTACTCGGTGGCCAGCCACGGCGTCCCGGCGAGCGGATCGGCGGCCACGACGGCCGCGCCGTGACGGGCGCCGATGATCCTGGCCGCGTCGGCTTCGAGCCGGAACCGGGCCCGGAACGCGGGGTCGGCGGCGAGCCGCGCGTGCACGGTCTTGAGCGCGACCGTACGGCCGCCGGGGGTGCGCGCCAGATAGACCGTGCCCATGCCGCCGGTGCCGAGGCGGGCGAGCAGACGGTACGAGGCGACGGCGGCCGGGTCGTCGTGGGTCAGGGGCGACAGCATGGGAAGACGTCCGTCAGGTCCGGGAGCGGGGGAGAGTGCACGGCCCACCGGGGGAGAGGGGGCGGTGAAGTGAGGGGGATGTGGCCCTACCGGGGCCGGGAGTTCCCTTGAAGGAGGAGGGGTGCGCGGCCCTTCCAGGGGCGGGAGTTCCGTAAAGGCAGGGAGGTGCGGCCCTCCCGAGGCCGAGGCCGCAGGTGGAGCCGGAGCCGGAGCCAAGGCCGGAGCCGGGAGTTCGGCCAGGGGAGGGGCGTACACCCCTCCCGTATCCGGGGGTCCGGTGACAGCGGGAGGGTCACGGTCCTGCCGGGACCGGGAGTTCCACCGCGAGGAGCTCCGCCGACTGGCGGGCCAGCGCGGCCACCACCCGGCCCGGCAGCCAGCCCGGGGCGAGCGGGGAACCGGCCGGGTCCAGGACGGTCCCGTGCGCGGTGGGCGGGGCGAGGGCGGAGACCAGGTCGGCGGCGGTGGGCCGGTCGGCCGGGTCGCGGGCCAGACAGGCGGAGATCACCGGCCGCAGCGCGGGCGGGAGTTCGTCCCGCTCGGGAACGGTGTGGCCGGTGGCGGCGTACGCGAGGACGGCACCCAGCGCGAAGACGTCCCCCGGCGGGCGCGGGCGGCCCCCCGAGGACTGCTCGGGGGCGAGGGACCCCGGGTCGATGCCGGGCAGACCGGTGCGGGGCTCGCCGTCGTGGGCGGCGGCGGCCCGAACCGCCCCGTAGCAGGTCAGCCGGGGTCCGTCGGCGGTGAGGAGGACGGCGGAGGGGGAGACCCCGGCATGGGTGAGCCCCTGGGCGTGCACGGCGGCGAGGGCCTCGGCGAGAGCGGCGCCGAAGGCGCGGACGGTGGCCTCGGGGAGCGGGCCGCCGTGGACGGCGAGGGCCACGGGCAGCGGCAGGGCGGGGACGTACGGGACGGCGTACCAAGGGGGTTCGCCGGGGGCGGCGGTCTCGGTGACGGGCGCGGTCCAGGGGCCGGTGAGGCGGCGGGCGGCATCGGCCTCGGCGGCGAAGCGGGCCGGGTCGGCGCCGGGCAGCGGGGCGCTGAGGAGCACGGTCCGCTCCCCGTCCGCCGCACGGGCGACGAACCGGCGGCAGGGCGGGGCGGGTCGGGGCGGATCGAGCCGGGTGATCAGCCGGTAGGGGCCGATGTGGCGGGTGGGGTCGTGGGGGGTGGGGACAGTCGCGGGGGCGTGCGGGGCGGGGTTGTGCGCGGGGGAGTGGGCGGGGCTGCCGGAGGCGCGCGGGCCGGACTCGCGCGGGCCGGGCTCGCGCGGGGGCGCGTACTCCTGCCCCTCGTGTCCCGGCTCCGTCCGCTCCGTCCGCTTCATCGGCTCTATCGGGTCTGTCGGGTCTGTCGACTCGACCGGCTCGGCCTGCCCCGTCGGCTTCGTCCGATCCGTCCGCTCAGCGCGTGACCGCTCCACTGTTCCCGTTCCCCGTTCCCCCGTCGTCCGTGCGCCCCGTGGCGACGGGGGCGGGCCGAGCCTACCGAGGAGGAGGGCGGCGGCCGTGCCCGGAGGGGGTGTCCGGAGGGGGGCCGACGGCCCCGGGTCCGGGAAAAGTCCGGGCTGTCCGGGTTGCGAAGGTGAAGCGGGAGCGCGTACCGCGTGAAGATCTCCCTGACGGGGCGGAATCCGCGCCGACAGTGCTCGGACGGAGTTCCCTGCGGCTACGATCGCGGTGCTTCCGCAGATGCCGAACTTGCGGGGGCGAAGCCCGAACGGGCGCGTGAGCACAGCGGTATCAGCGGGGGTGGAGCATGTCGTTCGAAGAGGAGTGGGCGTCCGTCCGGACCACGTCCACGGCCACCGTCAGTATGCGGCTCAACCAGGTCCCTCCGGAGCCGGGCGGAAACGGCGGCGGGAACGCCGACCTCGGCGTCGACCAGGACAAGCTGGGAGCCATCGGCAGCGCCGCCTACGCGCTGCACGGACGGCTCGCCACGGACGGGAACCACGCCCGTACGAACACCACGGAGGCGGCCACGGGCATGTCCAGCCACGGCTTCCGCACCGGGTCCGCGATGGCGACCGTCCAGGAGACGTGGAGCTCGCAGCTGAACACGCTGCTCGACGCCTGCGCCAACATCTCCAACCACCTCGACTACAGCGCCGCCTCGCACGCGAAGGAAGAGGCGGACATCCAGGCGGCCCTCGCGGCCTCCAAGATCAACGAGTACTTCAAGTAGGCGGGGGACCTGCTGTGCTGACCTTTGACAACGTGTACCAGGCGCCGCTGGACAAGATGAAGTCCGCCGCCGACGACTGGTCCGCGATGAAGGGCAAGCTCGACAAGCTCGCCGAGGACGCCCGTACGACCATGGCGGCGAAGGCCAGGGACGACTACTGGCGCGGGGTGAACGCCGAGGTCACCAAGCCGTTCGTGGACAAGACGGCGAAGGAGTTCGACGACGCGGCGAAGGCCGCCGACGGCATCCACAAGGTCCTGCTCGACGGCTACAACGCCTTCAAGAAGGCGAAGGACGACCTCAAGAAGATCGTCGAGACCGACGCCCCCGCCAAGCGCTTCAGGGTCACCTCCAGCGGGAGGGTCGAGGCCGTCGAACCGCTGTCGCAGACCAAGGACCAGGGGATGCGGCACGACCCCGACTTCCGGATGATGGTCAGCCAGGAGATCGCCGACATCGACGCGATGCAGCGGCGGATCGACGCGATCGTCGAGACCTGCGACGACGCCGACGAGTCCTGCTCCAACGCGCTCAAGGCCAACATCACCGGCGACCGGAACAACTTCAGCGCCCCGAAGTACGGCAGCCTCGACGCCGAGGAGGCGCAGCGCGCCGCCGACCTGGCCAAGAAGGGCCGGGACATCAGCCACGAGGAGCTGGTGCGGCTCAACGAACTGCTCGCGGACAACAGCGGCTCGAAGGAGTTCTCCCGCACCTTCTACGACCACCTCGGCCCCAAGGGCGCCCTGGCGTTCTTCGGGCAGCTGTCCACGGACACCTACGACTACTCGAAGGTCGACAAGGAGCGCCTCGCCGACGTCCAGGCGCTCCAGAAGAACCTGGGCCTCAACCTGGCGACCGCCACGCAGGGCGGCGACGGGTGGACCGACAAGTGGTCCGCGGACATGCGCAAGCTGGGCACCGAGCGGATTCCGCTGATCAAGTACGACAACAACCCGCCGTTCGGCTACCAGTTGCTCGGCGGCATCATGCGCTACGGCGACTACGACAAGAAGTTCCTGGTCCCGATCGCCGAACACGTCACCCAGCTGCACGCGAAGGACCCCGACTTCTTCGGCCAGAGCAGGCGGATGGGCGGCTGGGAGAAGAACCTCTTCAACCCCTCGGGCGTCAACGGCTCCGGCTACGACCCGGTGGTCTCGATGCTGGAGGCCCTCGGGCACAGCCCGGACGCGGCGAAGGAGTTCTTCTCGAAGGACCCGACGTCGTACAACAAGGACGGCAGCGTCGGCGGCACGGTCGACCTGAACGGCAAGAAGGACGGCAATCAGCAGGGCTACCTGGAGTACTTCCAGAACAAGGACTACGAGTTCTTCATGGACATCGAGGGGCACGACCCGGACGAGGCCAAGAAGTCCATGGCCTTCATGCCGGACGCCCTCGGCCACGCCCTGGAGGCGGCGACCACGGGCCACGGCTGGGACGACCCCAACCCCCAGCTCCACCGCGACGAGAAGTCCGCCGAGATCATGAAGCAGGTCATCGACTCGTACGGCACGAGCACGGAGCTGCGAGAGCAGCACAAGCCGCTGATGGACAGCCTGGGCAGGATGGGGGCGGCTTACATCGACGACCTGAACTACTCGACGTACAACTTCGGCGAGACCGGCGACTCCCTGGGCAGGGACAAGCTCTTCCCCGCCAGCAGCGACGGCAGTTCCCGTACGGACTTCGGGGGAGGCGCCAGCCTCAGGTTCATGAACGCCGTGGCGGGCGACGAGGACGGGTACAAGTCGCTGTCCGCCGCGCAGCAGGTCTTCGAGGCGAGCGGCATCAAGGCCCTGGAAGGGGACAAGGACACCGCCCTCACCTTCGCCCACAACGCCACCAAGGTGCACGGAATCCTCGACGAGTCGCGCATCTCCCAGATCTCCCTCGACTTCAAGGACGAGGAAGAAGCCAAGAATCTGAAGCTCGAACAGCAGGCCGAGTGGCGCAAGTCGGCCGTCAGCGGCGGCGTCGCCGCGGTCGTGGGGGTCGGATCCGCCGTGGTACTCGGCCCGGCCGCCGGACTCGTGGCGGCGACCGCGGTGCCGCTCGTGATGGAGACCGTGGGTTCCGCGGTCAGTACGGGCTACGCGTCGGACACCCTGCAGTACCTGAAGGACAACGAGTACAAGAACGACGACGAGGCCGACGACGCGGTCATGAAGGTCAGAGCGGCGGGTGAGAGCAGTGCGGCCGTACCGGTCCTCAACCTCGCCGAGAACTACGGCATGACGCTCAAGGAGCGGCAGGACCTGATGCGTGAGATCGAGGCTTCCTACGACGCGGGCGGCACGGACGTCCAGAACCTGACGAGGAACAAGTGACACAGAGGATGCGGAAGGTGCAGAGCGCGCGCGGGCCGCAGAGCGCGGTCGCGGGGCTGGTGGCCGTCGCCGCGGCACTGGCGCTGACGGCCTGCTCAGCCGGGGACGCGGGATCGGGCAAGCCCGGGCCCTCGACCGTGGCGGCGTTGAAGGTCTGTGAGCAGGCCTTCGGGGCTGAGGGCGTGACCACGGCCCGAGCCACGCTCGGCACGTCCGGCCTGGAGGCCGAGGGTACGTCCTGGGACACCGTGCGGCAGTCGATGCTCAAGGAGGCGCGGGCCTATGTGCCCGGAGAGGAGGACATGACGCGCGGGCGGCACGAGCCGTGCCGGATGTCCACCTCGGGCGAGAGCGTCAAGCGGGTCGAGGCACGGGTCCAGTGGTCCCTGATCACCATGGACCACGTGACCGTGGACGACACGAAGCGTGCCTGGCGCAAGGCCGCCGACGACGTCTACGTCCAGTGGGTGTCGCGGCTGCCCGCACTCGCCGCCGTGCTTCCCTGCCGGGTCCCCGGCACCGCCACCGGCCAGGACCGGGCGCTGCCCCTGGAGGTCAGGGTCGAGACCGCCGGTCTCGGCGCGGACCGGGAGACCCTCACCGGGACCCTGCTGGCCTCCCTCGTGCGCGAGACCCATGAGCGCCTCGGCTGCGAGAACCCCCTCACCGTCCCGGCCTCGCTCCTGCCCCGCTGACCTGACGGCCTCCGGCCGGGCGTCTCCGTCCGCGGACCGACAACACCCCGAGATCGGCTGACCCCCGTCACCCCTTCACGAGGAATTCCGATGAGAAGAATGTCCGCGTCCGTCTCGACCGTGCTGGCCCTCGGGCTGCTCCTCACCGCGTGCGGGGGCGGCGAGGAGGACCGGCAGGTCGCCCAGAAATGCGACAGCACCCTGTCGCCCGAGGCGGTGAAGGCACTCGGATCGCTGCTGGGCACCGAGGCGTTCAGGTCGGGAGGCGTCGGTCTCGGCCGGATCACCGAGGCGCTGATCCAGGACCAGGCCACGCCGGGCGGGGGGCCGGGCCTTCCCGATCTGTGCGAGGTGACCGCCGACGGCGACCTGCGGAGCGGGGTGAAGATCGACGCGGTCCTGTACGGTCCTGGCGACCTGTACGACGACGGCACCAAGTGGCAGGCTCAGGGACGCCATCTGTACGCGATGGGCCGCGAGGCGAGCGCGGACAACAAGGACGCGCATCTTTTCGTGGGGTGCTCCAGTCCGCGTCTGAAGGGCTCCGACAAGGCGCCCGCCCCGCTGCACGCGATGATCAGGTCCGACGGCCGGGGCAAGGGCGCGTACCCCGAGAACACCCCCGCCACCCGCGAGGCGTACCTCACCGTTCTGCATTCGGTGACGCTGGCGGTCGTGAGGAAGCTGGGCTGCGAGAACGACGCGGGTCTGCCCGAGAAGCCCGTGTTCGAGGCGAAGAAGTGGCGCGGGGAGCGGTAGGGGCGGCCCCTCGCCCGCTTGGTTCGGTCCTCGACCGCCGCCTGCGCGGGCGAAGTCAAGGCCGCCTTGAGTCTCATCGAGCCCCCCCCGCGCCCGGAGTGATGCCGGGCAACAGGCCACCGGCGGCTCCCATGCCCAGGAGGGCGCCGGGTCCGCGTCCGGTTCGGGCGTTCATGGCCGGGCCGTGGGAGACAGGCCGACGCGGGTGTGAAGATCCCGGGACGGGACCTCGTGGAGACCGTGATCGGAATCGAACCGACGTAACTCGCTTTGCAGGCGAGCCCCTCAACCACTCGGGCACACGGTCGTGCGGTGTTCTGGGTACGACCGTAGGGCGGGGACGGGAGGGGCTCAAGAGGGGCCCGGGGTGTGCCACGGGACTGACATGCCGCTGCCACACTCCGTTCATGGTCGTACGACCGACGACCGAGGGCGAACGGGACTCCTGACAGGTGCCACCACCAGGGACACCTCTTACTCTGGGGGAATGAGCGCCCTCGAACCCCGCGACGCCGCGGACCCCGGCACCGTCGTCGATCTTCCGCCGGACCCGGCGCCCCGCGCGACCGCGCAGGACACCGGGGGGTCCGTCCTCGACTCCGCCCACCGGGCGCTCAGCATCGGGATCGTCTCCGTCGTCCTGCTCATAGCCTTCGAGGCGACCGCCGTCGGCACCGCCATGCCCGTCGCCGCCCGCGAGCTGAACGGCGTGTCCGTTTACGCCTTCGCCTTCTCCGCGTACTTCACCACCAGCCTCTTCGCCATGGTCCTCGCCGGGCAGTGGTCCGACCGGCGCGGGCCGCTCGCGCCCCTCGCCGCGGGCATCAGCGCCTTCGCCGCCGGGCTGCTGCTCTCCGGCACAGCCGGGGCCATGTGGCTGTTCATCCTCGGCCGGGCCGTGCAGGGCCTCGGCGGCGGGCTCGTCATCGTCGCGCTGTACGTGATCGTCGGCCGGGCCTACGCGGAACACCTCCGGCCCGCGATCATGGCAGCCTTCGCCGCCAGCTGGGTCGTGCCCTCCGTCGTCGGCCCCCTCGCCTCCGGCACGGTCACCGAGCACCTCGGCTGGCGCTGGGTCTTCCTCGGCATCCCCGCCCTCGTCGTCTTCCCGCTGGCCCTCGCGCTCCCCGCGATCCGCCGCACGGCCTCGGGCCCCGCCGACCCGGCCGCGCCCGTCGCCGCCTGGGACCGGCGCCGCATCGGGCTGGCGTTCGCGATCTCGGCGGGTGCCGCACTCCTCCAGTACGCGGGCCAGGAACTGCGCTGGCTCTCCCTCCTCCCGGCCGTCGCGGGCATCGCGCTCCTGGTGCCCGCCGTCCGGGGCCTGCTCCCGCACGGCACCTACCGGGCGGCCCGTGGCCTGCCCTCGGTGGTGCTGCTCCGGGGCATCGCCGCCGGTGCCTTCATCGCGGCCGAGTCGTTCGTCCCGCTGATGCTGGTCACCCAGCGGGGCCTGAGCCCCACCCTGGCGGGTCTCTCGCTCGCCATGGGCGGCCTCACCTGGGCCCTCGGCTCCTGGATCCAGGCCCGGCCGTGGACGGAGCCGTACCGGGAGCGGCTCGTCGTCCTCGGCATGGTGCTGGTCGCGCTCGCCATCGCCACGGCGCCGAGCGTGCTGATCACGGCCGTGCCCGTCTGGGTCCTCGCGGTCGCCTGGGCGCTGGGCTGTCTCGGCATGGGCGCGGTGATCGCCTCGACGAGCGTGCTCCTCATGAAGCTGTCCGCGCCGGACGAGGTGGGCGCGAACTCGGCCGCGCTGCAGATCTCCGACGGCCTCTCCAACGTCCTGCTGCTCGCCGCGGGCGGCGCGGCCTTCGCGGCGCTCGGCGGCGGCGCGGTCGGCCACGCGGTCACGGCCGCGGCGTCCACGGGCTCCCACCCGGGGGCCTTCACGGTGGTGTTCCTGCCGATGGCGGGCGTGGCGGCGGTGGGCGCCTGGGTGGCGACCCGCCTCCACGTCCCGGAGCCCCGCGGCTGACGGCACGCGGCCCCGCGACCGACGGCCCGGGGACCGGCGCCTGTGACGTCCTTGGCCGGGCCATTCCGGGCCCGGCCAACCGGCGGGGAAATCTGGTACCACTTTGGCCCCACCGCTCGGTACTGTTCCGGCATGGCCATGAACCTGCGTCTGCGCGACGACCAGACCGAGGCGCTCAAGCTGCGCGCCGAGCAGGAGGGCACGAGCATGCACGCCCTCGTCCTGCGCGCCGTCGACGACTACCTGGCGCGCACCGCCCAGGAGGCCATCGTGCGCAGGACCGCCATGGAGCAGGCGGCCAAGTGGCACGAGCTGATGGAGCGGCTCAAGTGAGCGCCGTCTACCTCTCCGCCGAGGACGCCCTGATCGTCGCCGAGCACGCCGTGGACGACCAGGACGTCGTCGTCCGCGACGCCGGGCTGCTCGACTCGGCGGTGCACCGCCCGGCCGCCGCCATGTTCGGCGAGGAGGCGTATCCCGAGCTCCTCGACAAGGCCGCCGCGCTCCTCCAGTCCCTCGCGGTGAACCATCCCTTCCTCGACGGGAACAAGCGCACCGCCTGGCTGTCCTGCGTGACGTTCCTCGCCATGCACGGCGTCCAGCTCCGCCCCGACATCGACGCGGCGGAACGCCTGGTCATCGCCGTGGCGACCGGGGAGACCCACGAGGTGGGGACCATCGCGGACGGTCTGCGGGACCTGACCGGCCCCGGCCCGGCGGCCTGACCCGAGCGGCGCCCGGCCCGGCGGCCTGATCCGAGCGGCGCCCGGCCCGGTGACGTGACCAGCTTCGGCCCAGTGATGCAGAATCCGGCTCGGCGAGCCGACCGAGTCCCACCCGGCCCGCCCGCCGAGCCGATTCGTCCCGCCGCCGCGTTCCCGGCCGCAGCCGATCCCGCCCCGGCGCCGCGCCCCGATCCGTCCCCGCCATACCCGACCCGGCCCGCCCCCGCGAGTCGATCTCCCCCGGAGTGAGGTGGGTCGCAGCGGGGCGGTGCCCGGCCCGTTTCGTACGAGGTTCGGGTCGGGCCGCCGGTAAGGTGGCCCGGTTGTCATATCTGGACGAGCGTCGAACCCGGAGATCGTGACTACTACCACCACCACCTCCCATCACCTCTCTCCCGCCTTCCCCGGACGGGCCCCCTGGGGTACCGCCGGCAAGCTGCGTGCCTGGCAGCAGCGAGCGATGGAGAAGTACCTCCAGGAGCAGCCCCGTGACTTCCTCGCCGTCGCCACCCCCGGCGCGGGCAAGACGACCTTCGCGCTGACCCTCGCCTCATGGCTGCTGCACCACCACGTCGTGCAGCAGATCACCGTGATCGCCCCCACCGAACACCTGAAGAAGCAGTGGGCCGCCGCCGCCGCGCGGATAGGCATCAAGCTGGACCCGGAGTACAGCGCCGGACCGCTCAGCAAGGAGTACGACGGCGTCGCCCTCACCTACGCGGGTGTCGGCGTCCGCCCCATGCTCCACCGCAACCGCTGCGAGCAGCGCAAGACCCTCGTCATCCTCGACGAGATCCACCACGCCGGAGACTCCAAGTCCTGGGGCGAGGCGTGTCTGGAGGCCTTCGAGCCCGCCACCCGGCGGCTCGCCCTCACCGGCACCCCGTTCCGCTCCGACACCAACCCCATCCCCTTCGTCACCTACGCGGAGGGGGACGACGGCATCCGCAGGTCCTCCGCGGACTACACGTACGGCTACGGCAACGCCCTCGGCGACGGCGTCGTCCGCCCGGTCATCTTCCTCTCCTACAGCGGCAACATGCGCTGGCGGACCAAGGCGGGCGACGAGATCGCCGCCCGGCTCGGGGAGCCGATGACCAAGGACGCGGTCTCGCAGGCCTGGCGCACCGCGCTCGACGCCAAGGGCGACTGGATGCCGAACGTGCTGCGGGCCGCCGACCAGCGGCTCACCGAGGTCCGCAAGTCGATCCCGGACGCGGGCGGTCTCGTCATCGCCTCCGACCAGGACTCGGCCCGCTCGTACGCCAAGCTGCTCCGCGAGATCACCGGGACGAAGGCGACCGTCGTCCTCTCCGACGACACCGGCGCGTCGAGCCGGATCGACGAGTTCAGTGAGGACGGCTCCCGCTGGATGGTCGCGGTCCGCATGGTGTCCGAGGGCGTCGACGTGCCCCGCCTCTCCGTGGGCGTGTACGCGACGACGATCTCGACCCCGCTGTTCTTCGCGCAGGCCGTCGGCCGTTTCGTGCGTTCGCGCAGGCGAGGCGAGACCGCCTCCGTGTTCCTGCCGACGATCCCCAGCCTCCTCGGCTTCGCCAGCGAGATGGAGGTCGAGCGCGACCACGTCCTCGACAAGCCGAAGAAGGCGGGCGACGACGAGGACCCGTACGCCGAGTCCGAGAAGGAGATGGCTGAGGCCGAACGCCAGCAGGACGAGGACACCGGCGAACAGGACATGCTGCCCTTCGAGGCGCTGGAGTCCGACGCCGTCTTCGACCGCGTCCTCTACAACAGCGCCGAGTTCGGGATGCAGGCCCACCCCGGCAGCGCGGAGGAACAGGACTACCTCGGCATCCCGGGCCTGCTCGAACCCGACCAGGTCCAGCTGCTGCTGCAGAAGCGGCAGGCCCGGCAGATCGCGCACAGCCGCCGGAAGCCGGACGAGGAGGCCGACCTCCTGGAGCTCCCGGCGGAGCGGCGGCCCGTGGTCTCCCACAAGGAGCTGCTCGAACTCCGCAAGCAGCTCAACACGATGGTCGGCGCGTACGTCCACCAGACCGGCAAGCCGCACGGGGTGATCCACACCGAGCTGCGCCGGGTCTGCGGCGGCCCGCCGAGCGCGGAGGCGACCGCCGGGCAGCTCAGGGAACGGATCAAGAAGGTCCAGGAGTGGGCCACCCGGATGCGGTGACGTCCTTCCGCGCCCCGCACCCGTAGGGGGAGCGCCCGGAGAGTCTCCGGGACCACCGGAAGCACTCGGGACACCGGGACCACCCGGGCAGGAACGGCTGAGGCCCGTACGACGGCGTTCGTACGGGCCTCGGCCCGTCCCGCGCGGAGAGAACCGGCGGCGGGACCGCCTCGGAGACCGGCCCCCACGGTCGGCCTCCGGGCATCCTCCACGCTAGGGGCACGACATAGCCGGTCTTGTCCTCCAAAGTCCCGCGTACGACCGACGAAGGTCCTGAACCGTCCGTATCCGGTCGTCGGCGCCCGGATTCTGGACGAGGTCTTCCGCTCAGCGGAGCGGGTCGCTACTGTCCCGGCTCAAAAGCAATCGCCCCGTGGCAGCGCCGCCGCGGAGCGCAGCCGGTGTACCCCTTCCTGCCGGCGGCCTCTGACGTGCGTCGCCGACGGGACCGGCGACGCGGCCACCGTGAGAGATCCGCCGCCACTCACTCCGAAGGAGAGGGCGTCGTGACCGCGGAGACCTCCCAGACGCTCGACCGGGGACTCAGAGTCCTCAAACTGCTCGCCGACACCGACCACGGCCTGACCGTCACCGAGTTGTCCAACCGACTCGGTGTCAACCGGACCGTGGTCTACCGTCTGCTCGCCACCCTCGAACAGCACGCCCTCGTCCGCCGCGACCTCGGTGGACGTGCCCGCGTCGGCCTCGGCGTGCTGCGGCTCGGCCGCCAGGTCCACCCGCTGGTGCGGGAGGCGGCGCTGCCCGCGCTGCGCTCGCTCGCCGAGGACATAGGGGCGACCGCCCACCTCACGCTCGTCGACGGGGCGGAGGCGCTCGCCGTCGCGGTCGTCGAACCGACCTGGACCGACTACCACGTCGCCTACCGGGCCGGCTTCCGCCACCCCCTCGACCGGGGCGCGGCGGGCCGGGCGATCCTGGCCGCCCGGCAGGGCGGTCTGACCGAACAGGGCTTCACCCTGACCCACGGCGAACTGGAGGCGGGCGCGAGCGGCGCCGCCGCCCCGCTGGTGGGCGTGACGGGCGTCGAGGGAAGCGTCGGCGTGGTGATGCTCGCGGACGCCGTACCGGAACGCGTCGGCCCCCGCGTGGTGGACGCGGCCAGAGAGGTCGCCGACGCCCTGCGTTAGACATACGCCCCCGGGCCCGGTGGCCCCCCGTCTCTCGACACGGCTCGCCCACCCGCTCCACCCCCGAGCAGGCCCACCCCGGCGAGGCCCCCACTTCGGGAGGCCCTCGCCGGGGCCCCTCCCGGCCTGGCCCCACGCCTCGGCGCCGGGCCCGTAAGGGTGAGGTCTCCCTCAGGGGCAGGGGCGAGCCCCTACGGAGGCAGGTGCCCCTACGGGCGGGGGTGCCCCCACGGGCAAGCCCGCCCCCTACGGGCAAGCCGGCCCCCTACGGGTAGGGGCAGGGTCCCCAGGGGCAGGGCCGCTCCCCGGGGGCAGCCCCGCCCCGGGCCCGGTGGCCTCCGGGTCCCAGTAGATTGGGTGCGTGTTCTCCAGCCTCTCGCGTCCCCTTGCCCTCGCGGTCTGCGCCGTGCCCGTCCTCGCGCTCTTCGCCGTCGTCGGACTCGCACCGCTGCCGTACGCGATCGCACAGCCCGGCACCACCGCCGACGTGCTCGGCGAGAACAAGGGGAAGGAGATCATCACGATCACCGGCGCCCCGGTCCGGGAGACCCGGGGCCAGCTGCGGATGACGACGATCCTCGCGACCGGGCCGTCCACGGACATCCGCCTCGGGGACGTGACCGACGCCTGGTTCCGTACCGACCGGGCCGTCCTGCCGCGCGCGTCCGTCTACCCGCCGGGGAAGTCCGACGCCGAGATCGAGAAGCGGAACCTCGGGCAGATGAAGCAGTCGCAGGACGCGGCGGCCCTCGCCGCCCTCGGGTACCTGAAGGAGGACCCCGAGAAGGTGAAGGTGACCCTGAGCCTCGCCGATGTCGGCGGGCCCAGCGCCGGACTGCTGTTCTCCCTCGGCATCGTCGACAAGCTCGACGGCGACGGGGACGGCGGCGACCTCACCGGCGGCCGGACCGTCGCCGGTACGGGCACCATCGACCCGGACGGCACGGTCGGCGCCGTCGGCGGGGTCTCCCTCAAGACCCAGGCGGCCGCCCGGGACGGGGCCACCGTCTTCCTCGTGCCGAAGGCCGAGTGCGGCGACGCCCGCGCCGAGCGGCCGGAGGGCCTGCGGCTGGTGCCGGTCACCGCGCTCAGCGACGCGGTGGCGTCCCTCCGGGCCCTGGAACAGGGGCAGGAGTCGAAGGTCCCGACCTGCTGACCGGCACCGCGCCGCCGCCGTGAGGCGGCGGTTCCGGCAGCGAAGAGTCCGGCCGGGCTTCCGGCCGGGACTCCGGCCGTACGTCCATCCCCCGCCAGGCGGGGAAGACCAGCGGCGCCAGCGTGGTCAGGAAGTACAGCCCGCCGATTCCGAGCAGCGTCGCCGTCAGACCGATCCGCTCGACCAGCAGGCCCGCCGCCAGACCGCCCAGCGGGGTGGTGAGCAGCACACCCGCGGTGCTCGCGCCGACGACCCGGCTGCGCAGCCCGTCGGGGACCTGCTCGTACATCACCGTGGTCAGGATCGGATTGAGGAAACCGACGCCGAAGCCCGACGCGGCGACCGTCACGAGGAGCGGCGCGGTGGTGTCGGTGAGCGCCGCCACCACGTACGGCGGGGCGCCACCGACCAGGAAGCCCGCCGTGAACACCGCCCGGCGCGGCAGGCGTTCGCCGACCGCCCCGTAGAGCAGCGCCCCGGCGAGGGCGCATCCGCCGAAGACGGCGACGATCAGACCCTGCGCCGCCGGGCCGCCGAGCTGCTCCCGGGCGTGGACCGGCAGCAGGACCGAACTCCAGCTCTGGCCCAGTCCGTTGGTGACCATCACCATGATCATGATGCCGAACAGCAGCCGGTTGCGGAACAGATAGGCGTACCCCTCGCGCAGGTCGGCGCGGTAGCGGGCGGGGGAGAGCCGGGGGCCGTCCCGTACCGGCTCGGCAGCCGGGACCCCGCGCAGTCCCACCACGACCAGCAGCGCGGAGAGGGCGAAGGTGGCCGAGTCGAGGACCAGGACCGTGTCGGCGCCGAGGACGGCGACGAGGAGCCCGGCGACGGCCGCGCCGGTCATCCGGGCGCCGCGCGACACCGCGTCGTAGAGGCTGGCGACCCGGGGGAGGGAGGTCCCGGCGCGGGCGGCGAGGTCGGGCACGAGGACGTGCCGTGCGGTCTCGCCGGGCGCGTGGAACAGGCCGTTGACCGCCATCAGGGCGCACAGCATCCAGAACTCCAGGACGCCGGTGTGGTGCAGCAGCGGGATCGCGGCGAGCGCGAGCGCGCACACCAGGTCGGAGGTGATGCTGACGCGGCGGCGGCCGATCCGGTCGATGACCGGGCCGCCCGCGAGGGTGGCGAGCAGGACGGGCAGGGCAGCGCAGAAGGCGACGAACCCGGCCTTGCCGGGGCTCCCCGTGGTTTCGAGCGCGAACCACGGGACGCCGATGAGGGTGAGTGAATTACCCGTGATGGAGACGGCGTTGGCGCCGAGGACGGTCAGCAGGGGAGCCCGGTCACCCTTCGCCGTACGGACTCCGCCCCTCGCCGTACAGGCTCCGTCCCTCGCCCTACGGACTCCGTCCTCCGCCGTGTCCGGCGGTTCCTCCGTGTGTCCCCCCGGGGCGCTCATGCTGCCAGGCGTATGGAGTGGTGGGCGGGGGTGGCCAGGCGCAGGCCCAGCTCGACCAGGGTCCAGCCGAGCCGGACGCGCAGGGCGGGCGCGGTGCCGGTGGCCGGGAGGGGGCCGGGGCGGCCGTGGCCGCCGGCGGCCTCCCGGTGCAGCTCGGCGGCGGTCAGGGTGTGCAGCTGGAAGTGGATGTCGGCGTGCATGGCTCCGTGGTTCCTTTCCTCGGTTCGCGTGTGGGTACGGGTCCCGTGGGTGCGGGTGCCCGGGGGCGCCCGCCTTGGGGGCGCCCGCCGTCACTCCTCGTGCTGCGGGAACGCGTGCAGATGCATCCGTACGCGCGCGGCGCCGGGCGCGTCGGTGTCGGCGGCGGCGCGGTACTGGTCGATCAACTCGTGCAGCTTCGCGCTCAGTTCGCGCAGCTGCTCGGGCGGCAGGTGCAGGGTGAAGTCGCTCATGTCGGCGGCGCCGGACCAGGACTCGTCCCAGGTGTGGCGGGTCGCGAACCAGGTCGAGAGTTCCTGGGTGTGGATGGTGGCGACCTCGTGCATGACGACGTCGAGCGCGCCCTGCACCTCGGGGTCAGGGTTCTTGTACAGCTCCTCGTCGAAGCTGGTCCCCTGGTGGGCGGCCTTCCACCAGCGCTCCCGGCCCTTGCCGCGCGTCGGGTCGTCCTCGACGAAGCCGTGGGCGGCGAGCTGGCGCAGGTGGTAGCTGGTGGCGCCGCTGGACTCGCCGAGCCGCTCGGCGAGTTGGGAGGCGGTGGCGGGGCCGTAGTGGCGCAGGGCGCGCAGCAGCTGGATGCGCAGGGGGTGGGCGATCCCGCGCAGGGAGCGGGGGTCGAGCGAGCGGCTGACGAATTCCTCGGGCTCGGGCATGGTCTCAGCGTAGAGTTGCAAAGAAGTCGTTGCAAGGAAATTTTGCAACGACTTCTTTGCAAGGTTCTCCTCGCGTCTCCCGCCCGTGCGGGCGCGCGCACCAGCGGCCCGCACTGGGCGGCCCGCACCCGGACGGTCCGCAGGCCCCGGGGGTGCGGGCCGCACGCTCCCCGGCGCCCCTACTCCCGCGCCGCCTGCTCCACCAGCGGGATGATCCGCAGCGGCACCGGGTTCTCCATCACGATCGCCGTGGACGCCCGGACGATCCCCTCGAACGCCACCACCTTGTCGATCACCCGCTGGAGGTCCGCGTTGGAGCGGGCGACCAGACGGCAGAGCATGTCGCCGTGGCCCGTGGTCGTGTGCAGTTCCAGCACCTCCGGGACCGTCGCCAGGTGCTCCCGGACGTCCGCGCCCTGCCCCTGCTTGATCTCCAGGGTGGCGAACGCCGTCACCGGATAGCCCAGCGCCGCCGGGTCCACCTGGGGCCCGAACCCCCTGATCACCCCGCTGGCCCGGAGCCGGTCGAGCCGCGCCTGCGCCGTGCCCCGGGCCACTCCGAGGCGCCGGGACGCCTCCAGGACGCCGATGCGCGGCTCGCGCGCCAGGAGCACGATCAGCCTGCCGTCCAGATGATCGATCGCCACAGCGGTCTCCTCATGGTCAGGATGTACAAGTCGTCCGGCCATACTCGACGTTCCCTGTACAGGATGACCAGGGGAACAGCAAACTCTTGCGCACCTTGCCGGGCAGCGGGACATTGCTCGTATGACTGAGACCATCGAGCACACCCCCTCCACGGCGCGGCAGGCCGATCCCTTCCCCGTGAAGGGAATGGACGCGGTCGTCTTCGCCGTCGGCAACGCCAAGCAGGCCGCCCACTACTACTCCACGGCCTTCGGCATGAAGCTGGTCGCCTACTCCGGACCGGAGAGCGGCAGCCGGGAGACCGCCAGCTACGTCCTCACCAACGGCTCCGCCCGTTTCGTGTTCACCTCCGTCATCAAGGTCTCCACCGACCGGGGCCGCTTCCTCGCCGACCACGTCGCCGAGCACGGCGACGGCGTCGTCGACCTGGCCATCGAGGTGCCGGACGCGCGCGCCGCGTACGCCTACGCCGTCGAGCACGGCGCCACCGGCCTCGTCGAGCCGCACGAGGTGAAGGACGAGCACGGCACCGTCGTCCTCGCCGCCATCGCCACCTACGGCACGACCCGCCACACCCTGGTCGAGCGCTCCGGCTACGACGGCCCGTACCTCCCGGGCTACGTCGCCGCCGCGCCCATCGTCGAGCCCCCGGCCAAGCGCCTCTTCCAGGCCATCGACCACTGCGTGGGCAATGTCGAGCTCGGCCGGATGAACGAGTGGGTCGGCTTCTACAACAAGGTCATGGGCTTCACGAACATGAAGGAGTTCGTGGGCGACGACATCGCGACCGAGTACTCGGCCCTGATGTCCAAGGTCGTCGCGGACGGCACCCTCAAGGTGAAGTTCCCGATCAACGAGCCCGCGATCGCGAAGAAGAAGTCACAGATCGACGAGTACCTGGAGTTCTACGGCGGTGCGGGCGTCCAGCACATCGCCCTCGCCACCAACGACATCGTGGCCTCCGTGCGCGCGATGCGGGCCGCGGGCGTCGCCTTCCTCGACACCCCCGACTCGTACTACGACACCCTCGGCGAGTGGGCCGGGGAGACCCGGGTGCCGGTCGAGATCCTGCGCGAGCTGAAGATCCTCGTCGACCGCGACGAGGACGGCTACCTGCTGCAGATCTTCACCAAGCCGGTGCAGGACCGCCCGACCGTCTTCTTCGAGATGATCGAGCGCCACGGCTCCATGGGCTTCGGCAAGGGCAACTTCAAGGCCCTGTTCGAGGCGATCGAGCGCGAGCAGGAGAAGCGCGGCAACCTGTAGTCCACACCGGACGCGAGCGCCGGACGCGGGTCCGGGGGCGGGCCCGGGGCAACACCCCCGGACCCACCCCGGCATCCCTTACGGGCCCCACCCCGGGTCCTCACGGGACCCCACCTCGGGGCCGTACGAGACCCACCCGGGTCCGTACGGCCCCGCCACGCGTCCGTACGGGGCACGGGCCCCACGCGCGCGCGTACGTCGGCCGAACCGGCCCCCGCATCCGCTCCCCATCCCCATCCCCCTCCCCCTCCCCGCGCAGTGCGATCAGCCGCCCTTCGGCCCCGCCCTACCCCCGCCCGCCCGGCCTCTCGCCGGAGTTACCGGACGGACTCCCGGCGGGCTTCTCCGTCCGCTCCGGCCGCTCGGGCTTCTCCGCCCGCCCGGGCTTCTCCGGCGCCCGTTCCGTCGGCTTCCCCGAAGCGGCTCCCGAGCCGCCTCCCGAGCCCGTGCCGCGCCCCGTGTCCGAGCCCCTTCCCGGGGCCGCCGTCTCCGGCGACGCGGACGACGGCCGCCCGGCGCCCGAGGGCTTCCCCGGACGCGTCCCCGTACCGGCGGACGGGCCCGTCCCCGTACCCGAGGACGCATCCGTACCGCGCGGCCTCACCGGTTCCCTCGGGCGGAGTTCGCGGGGGAGTTCGTCGGAGGGCTCGCCCAACTCCGTGAGCGCCTCCTCCGCCCTCGGGGCCAGCAGCGGCGAGAACGCCGGGTTGATCCGCAGTGCCTCCGCCAGATGGCGGCGGGCCTGTCCCTCCAGACCCAGGGCCCGCTCGATCTCACCCCGGTGGTACGCGAACAGCGCGCTCCGCAGCCCCTCCTCGGTGGCCAGCTTCGCGTACCCCAGGGCCTCCTTGGTCTGCCCCGACCGGAACAGCGCCCACGCCATCGCGTCCGTCGCCCGCAGCGAGCGGTGCCCGCGCGCCCACTCCGCCCGCATCCGCGCCGCCGCCGCCACCGGATCGCCGTGGTCCGCTTCGAGCAGCACCAGCGACACCTCGGCCGACGGCGGAGCGCTCGTCCGCAGCCGCTCATAGAGGGCCCGCGCGTCCCCGTCCAGACCGAGCGCCTCGTGCAGTTCGCCCGCGTCGAGGAGGTACTCCGGCAGCGGCAGCCGGGCCAGCACCATCCGCCAGTCGCGCAGCGCGTCGTCCCCGCGCCCCAGCGCCGCCAGCGCCCGCGCCCGGCCCGCCAGCGCGGGGGCGTGGTCCGGTACGAGCCGCAGCGCCGCCCCGTACCGCTCCACCGCCTCCTCCGGCTCGCCCCGCTCCCACGCCAGATCCCCCAGCCGGACCAGCGCCGGGGTCTTCTCGGCGTCGGTCCGCGCCAGCGCCGCCGCCGCGAGGGCCGCCGCGTCGGCGTCCTCCCGCCAGCCCCGGTCGCGGTAGTTCTGCGCGGCGAGCCCGCGCACCATCGCGCCCGAGTGCAGCCCCTCCAGGCTCTCCACGGCCTTCCGGGCGGCCTTGTGGTCCCCGAGGCCGTTGTACGCGTCGATCAGGACCGGGTAGACGGGCCACCGCTTCGGGTCCGCCTTCCGGACCCGCTCGCCCCACTCCTTCGCCGTCCGCCAGTCGCCCCGCGCCCCCGCGAGCGCCCCGAGACCCAGCTGCGCGTCCAGATTGCCGCTCGCGGCGGGCCGTTCGGCGAGCGAGCGGCGCAACGCCCGGTCGGCCCGCTGATAGTCCCGTACGTCCCCCAGCCGGGTGCCCCGCTCCGTGTACGCCGCGCCGAGCCGGGCCCAGGAGGAGTCGTCGTCGGGGTGGTCGCGCAGCCACTTCTCCCGGTCGGAGATCAGCGCGGCGAGGTCGGGGAGCGAGGCGGGGGCGCCCGCGTGGGCCGCGATGGCCGCCCGCTCGGCCGGGCTCGGCGGGGGCGGCGGGTCCTGACCGAGGAGTTCGGGGACGTACAGCAGGGCCGTCGCCGCGAGCACCGCGCCCGCCCCGGCCACCAGGACCGTCCTCGACACGTTCGGGGTCTTCATGGCGCTCACTGTGAACCCGCCGCGGCTGTACGAAGAGCACACGATGCGCCCGCTCCGGCGGGTTCACACCGATGGCCCCGGGTGCCACGCTGGAGGCATGGACGATCTTCAGCAGGACGACCTCCGCTCGCGGCTCCACGAGCGCCTGCGCGCCGGGCTGCCCGAGGGAGCGGTGCTCACCGACCCGGACGTCATGGCCTCCTACTCCCGCGACATGGCGAGCTTCTGCGCCGCCGGAGCCCCGGCAGCCGTGGTGCTCCCGCGCACGGTCGAGCAGGTGCGGCACGTCATGCGCACCGCGACCGGACTCCGGGTGCCCGTCGTCCCCCAGGGGGCCCGTACCGGCCTGTCCGGCGGCGCCAACGCCACCGAGGGCTGCATCGTGCTCTCCCTGGTCAGGATGGACCGCATCCTGGAGATCAGCCCGGTCGACCGGATCGCCGTCGTCGAGCCGGGTGTCGTCAACGCGGTCCTCTCACGGGCCGTCGCCGAGCACGGCCTGTACTACCCGCCGGACCCCTCCAGCTGGGAGACCTGCACCATCGGCGGGAACATCGGCACCGCCTCCGGCGGCCTGTGCTGCGTGAAGTACGGGGTGACCGCCGAGTACGTTCTCGGGCTCGACGTGGTGCTGGCCGACGGGCGGCTCCTGAGGACCGGGCGGCGCACCGCCAAGGGGGTCGCGGGCTATGACCTGACCAGGCTCTTCGTCGGTTCGGAGGGCAGCCTCGGCATCGTCGTCGGCGCCGTGCTGGCGCTCCGGCCGCAGCCGCCCGCCCAGCTGGCGCTCGCCGCCGAGTTCCCCTCGGCCGCCGCCGCGTGCGAGGCCGTCTGCGCGATCATGGAGCGCGGTCACACCCCGTCGCTCCTCGAACTGATGGACGGCACCACGGTCCGGGCGGTCAACGCGATGGCGCGGATGGGGCTGCCCGACAGCACGGAGGCGCTGCTCCTGTGCGCCTTCGACACCCCGGACCCGGCCGCCGACCTGGCCGCCGTGGGGGAGCTGTGCGCGGCGGCGGGCGCCACCGAGGTCGTCCCGGCGGCGGACGCGGCCGAGTCCGAACTCCTCCTCCAGGCCCGCAGGCTCTCCCTCACGGCCCTGGAGACGATCAAGTCCGCGACGATGATCGACGACGTGTGCGTGCCCCGCACCCGGCTCGCCGAGATGCTCGCCGGCACGGCGGCGGTCGCGGAGAAGTACGGCCTGACCATCGGTGTCTGCGCGCACGCGGGGGACGGCAACACCCACCCCGTGGTCTGCTTCGACCACACCGACGAGGACGAGTCGCGGCGGGCCCGCGAGTCCTTCGACGAGATCATGGCGCTGGGGCTCGCGCTCGGCGGCACGATCACCGGCGAGCACGGCGTCGGCGTCCTCAAGAAGGAGTGGCTGGCGCGCGAACTGGGCCCGGTCGGCCTGGAACTCCAGCGGGGCATCAAGGCGACCTTCGACCCGCTGGGACTGCTCAACCCCGGAAAGCTGTTCTGAGGCGACTCCCGCGTCCTGTACGGGGACGGTGGCTCGCCGCCCCGCATCCCGTACGGGGACGGTGGCTCGCCGTCCGGCATCCCGTACGGGGATGACAGCCAGCCGTCCCGGATCCCGTACGGGGACGACCGTTCGCCGTCCCGGATCCCGTACGGGAACGACCGCTCGCCGTCCCGCACCCCCTACGGGGCTCACAGCTCGCCGTCCTGCGACTCGTCCGACGGCCACGGGTCGCGCAGCCACAGCTCGTCGGCGATCACGGTGGCGGAGAGCAGCTCGGCGAGCCCCTCGTCGATGCCGAGGTGCTCCGACTCGGTGCCCGGCGGCACCGCGCGCAGGGTCCGCTCCAGCCAGGCCGACACCTGCGCGGACGGGGCCTCCAGGAGGGCGTCGCCGTCGGGGGAGGAGAGCGCCATCAGGACGACGCCCCGCCCGTCGACCTTGGTCGGCCAGATGCGGACGTCGCCGTGCCCGCAGGCCCGGAAGACGCCCTCGACGAGCAGTTCGCGGGCGAAGGTCCAGTTGACCGGGTGTTCCGTGCCGATGTGGAAGGTGATGTGGACGGCGTACGGGTCGTCGGTGCGGTACGCCAGCCGGGCGGGCACCGGGACGGCCCGCTCGGGGGAGAGCACCAGCTTCAGCTCCAGCTCGCGCTCGACGGTGGTGTGGTGGGTGTTCTGCATGGTCGTGCTCCCTCGCGTGGACCGGCCCCGTACGGGCCTTCACCAGGAGAGAGCGGGGTGGACGCGCTTCATTACGCGACTACGGGAAGTTTTTTCCGAGAAGTTTTCCCGGCCCGTCACCGGACCCCGGACCCGCCACCCGGCCGGGTCCCCGGCCCCGTCCCGACCGGACGCTTCCCGGACCCCTGGTCCGGCCTTTCGCACGGCCCCGATGCGGCCCCGATGCGGCCCCGGTCCCGCCCCCGCCCTCCCCATGTGCCGCCCCGAACATCACGCTGAGTGAGTGATTCCGGGGTCGGTGCCCCCGAAGGCGGCCTTTCTCTCCGGCTCCTTGTTCCCCGGAGGGCGTTCTTCGTTACTGTCCTCCTTGGGCGCGGCACGCCCGGCACGCGGCCGCGCGGACCAAAGGCGTTGTGACTGAACGGAGTCGGGGCAGTGGCTACTCCTCCTGGAGGCGGCGGAGAGGTACCGCAGGCGGGGTACTACCCGGACCCGTCCATTCCCGGGTACATCCGGTACTGGAGCGGGGGCGCCTGGGTGCCCGGCACGAGCCGCCCCGCGCCCAGGGACGGCGAGGCCCCGCCGCACCCGCCCGCCGGTGCGGCCCCGGCTGGTCCGGCCCTGGCGTCGGGCCCGGCCACCACCCCGGTCGCGGCCGGACGGCCGGAGTCCGCCGCGCCCGCCGCGGCGGCACCGACGAGGGACCTGGCTCCGGCCCCCGGACCGGCCAGGACCCCCGCCCCCGCCGAGCGGGCCACCCCGCTCCCGCCCCAGCCTCCCGCGCACGCCCAGCCTTCCGAGCACGTCCAGCCCCCGGCACACGTCCAGCCCTCAGCACACGTCCAGCCCCCGGCGGGCGGGTCGCACCGGGCCCCCGTCCAGATCCCCGTCCCCGCCCAGCAGCGGCCCGCCCCCGTGCCCGTGCCCGCCGTGGAGGAGACCGGCCCCGTCTTCTTCGACGAGGACCCCGAGCCCTACCCCGGGCCCGCCCCCGCCTGGCAGGCGGACTCCGCCCGGCAGACCGGCTTCGGCGGCGACCGGGACCAGCGGGTCTCCTGGGGCGCGCCCCAGCCCGCCGCGGCCGACCCCCGGACCCCGGCGGACTGGCCGGTCACGGGCGGCGGCGGGCCCGTGGCCCCCGTGCCCGTGGCGGACCCGAGGACCCCCGGGGGCGCCGCCCGGCTCGGCGGGATGCCCGTCACCCCGGCCCCGACGCCCGCCCCCGTACATCCCGCCCCCGTACATACCGACCCCGCCCCAGCCCCCGTACATCCCGGTCCGGCTCCCGTGCGGCAGAGCCCGGCCCCCGGGCCGGGCCCCTCGGCGGCCCCGCCCCGGCAGACGGCCGCCCCGGCCCCCGCGCCCGTACCGCCGAACCCGGCGCCCGCGCACCCCGGGCCTCCGGCCGGGCCGCAGCAGACGCGGGTGGCTCCCGAGGCGGCGGCCTGGGAGCGGCAGGCCCCGCCGCAGGAGCAGCAGCCGGTCGCGCCCTGGAAGCCGCCCGTCGAGGACGTGTTCACCCGGGCGGCCCGCGCGCAGGCCTCGGCCCGGCCCGCCCCGCTCGGGCGGCGGCTGCTCGCCCGGGTGATCGACACGATCGTCCTGGGCGGGCTCTCCGGCGCCGCCGCCGTCCCGTTCGTGACCGCCGCGCTCGACCACATCGACGGCAAGATCGAGGAGGCCAAGCAGTCCGGTGTCACCGTCCAGGTCTGGCTGGTGGACTCGACGACCTCGGTGCAGTTCGGCATCGCGCTGGCCGCGCTGCTCGTCCTCGGCGTCCTCTACGAGGTGGTGCCCACGGCCCGCTGGGGCCGGACCCTCGGCAAGAAGCTGTGCGGGATCTCGGTGCGGGACATCGAGGGCCACGAGCCGCCGGGGTTCGGCGCGTCGCTGCGCCGCTGGCTCGTCCACGGGGTCCTGAACCTGCTCGTCGTCGGTGTCCTCAACGTGGCCTGGTGTCTCTTCGACCGCCCCTGGCGGCAGTGCTGGCACGACAAGGCGGCCGGTACGTTCGTGGCGCGCTGACGGGGCGTCGGGAGGACCGGGAGGGGGCCGACCGGGCGAGGGTCCCCCCGAACGGGCGGTGATTCCTTGCGGGGGCGCCGGGCCCGGGATGCACTGCCCCCATGAGCACCGACCAGCCGCCGTCCGGCCAGCCGCCCGAGGAGGACCCGTTCCTCAAGAGGCCGCAGGAGCCCCCGCCGCCCTCCGGCGGCCAGCCGCCGCCGTCCGGCCCGCCCCCGGAAGGACCCCCGCCGGGCGACCCGTACGGGTCCGGGTCCTCCGGCGGCTCCCCGTACGGGCCGTCGGACGGTTCTCCCTACGGGTCCTCCGGCGGCTCCCCCTACGACGGCGGCGGGATGCCCCCGCCGCCGTCCTCCCCGTACGGCGGCGGGGGTTACGGCGGGAGCGATCCGCTCTCCGGGATGCCGCCGCTCGCGGAGTCGGGCCGCCGGATCATCGCCCGGGTGATCGACTGGCTGATCATCGCCGTTCCGCTGGCGATCATCGGCATCCCGTTCGGCATCTACCGACGGGCCACCGAGGACAGCTTCGGCAGCGGTGAGGGGGTGGGCTTCCAGCTGCTCACGATCGTCGCGTTCGTCGCGTACGACACGGTGATGACGGCGAGGACCGGCCAGACCGTGGGCAAGAAGCTGATGAAGCTCCGGGTCGCGATGCTCAACGACGGCGCGACGCCCCCGATGAACCAGTCGCTGCTGCGGGCCGTGGTCCTGTGGGTGCCCGCGCTGATCTGCTGCGCCTGTCTGTGGCCGCTGCTCCTGCTGATCCTGATCCTGGTCGACAAGCCCTACAAGCAGGGTCTGCACGACAAGGCGGCGAAGACGGTGGTCGTCGCCGTGCCGGAGTAGGGGCCGGACCGGAGCGTCAGGGACCGGTCCGGGTCTCGGTCCCCGCGCCGACGCGGGCGGCCGGCGCACGGACCGGTGCTTCCGCCGGGTCCGGGAGAACGGTGCCGGGGGGCTTGACGGAGCCCGCCCGCGCGGGCATCGTCACCGCCACGAACAGTCCGAGCAGCAGTCCGGCGAGGCTCACCGCGATGATGCCGGGCGTGCTCGTCGTGCCGGAGAGCAGCAGCAGGGCGACGGTCGTGAGGACGACGGTGGCCGTGCCGCAGGCGAGCTGTGCGGCGTTCGGACGCTGCATGTCGGGACCGCCCCCTCAGGAGGTCGCTTCGGCCGGGGCGCCGGTGTCCGGACGCCGGTTCGACTGTACCGACGGTGGGTGTCCGAGCGGAACCGGCAGGTGCGGGGCCGCACCCGGGGCGCGGGTGCACGGGGGGCGCACGGAGTCACGCTCTCTGTGATCTTCATCCTCATGGACCCGCCATCTGTCCGATAATCGGAATCCATCTGCCGCATAATGCAGTTGGTGTGAGCAAGTCAAGATCTGTCTTTTCTGGTCTCCCTCCGGTCGAATGTCGTCACTTGTGACGCGCGACCCCGCCGGACGGACACCCCACCTTCGGTCCGAGGGCGTGGGCGCCGGGGAGGACAACTTCAAGTGACCAATAGACGACGGGCGATCAGAACGTCCGCAGTGGTCGTGGCACTCGCGGCTACCGCCGCCACCGCCTCGACCTTCAGCACCGCTTGGGCGGACAACAACGGCCGCCTCACCGCGGCCGACGTGCGTCACGACCCGGCGCCCGGCGCCGGAGTCGACAAGACGACGGTCGACCACGACCTCGACGGCCCGTTCAGCCAGCAGCAGGCCCAGCAGCGCAAGGCCGCTCTGGAGCAGGTGCTGAACGGCAAGTCGAAGGTGGAGCGCCGCGGCGGCTCCCAGGTCGTCAAGCTCGACAGCAAGAAGTACGTCGAGCTCGGGCGTGAGAAGACCGACAAGATCTTCACGATCCTCGTCGAGTTCGGCGACAAGGTGGACAACACCACCCTCGTCGACCGCGCGGACGACAACACCCCGGACCTGAAGCCGAAGTTCGGCGGCACGCCGGGACCCCTGCACAACCAGATAGCCCAGCCGGACCGGGAGGACGACAACTCCACGGACTGGAAGGCCGACTACAACCAGAAGCACTTCCAGGACCTGTACTTCGGCACCGGCAAGGACGCCAAGGGACAGCCCAAGCAGTCGCTGAAGACCTACTACGAGAAGACCTCGTCCGGCCGTTACTCGGTCGACGGCGCCGTCTCCGACTGGGTCAAGGTCGAGTACAACGAGGCCCGTTACGGCTCGAACTACTGCGGCAACAACAACTGCTCCAACGTCTGGGACGCCGTCCGCGACGGTGTCACCGCGTGGACCGCCGACCAGAAGGCCAAGGGCCGCACCGACGCCCAGATCAAGGCCGACCTGTCGCAGTACGACCTGTGGGACCGGTACGACTTCGACGGCGACGGCAACTTCAACGAGCCCGACGGGTACATCGACCACTTCCAGATCGTCCACGCGGGCGAGGACGAGTCGGCGGGCGGCGGCGCCCAGGGCTCCGACGCCCTGTGGGCGCACCGCTGGTACGCGTACGGCACCAACGTGGGCAAGACCGGCCCCGACAACAACAAGGCCGGCGGCACCCAGATCGGTGACTCCGGCATCTGGGTCGGCGACTACACGATGCAGCCGGAGAACGGCGGCCTCGGCGTCTTCGCGCACGAGTACGGCCACGACCTCGGTCTGCCGGACCTTTACGACACCTCCGGTCTCCCCGGCGCCGAGAACTCGACCGGCTTCTGGACGCTCATGTCGTCCGGTTCCTGGCTCGGCAAGGGCAAGGACGCCATCGGCGACCTGCCCGGCGACATGACCGCCTGGGACAAGCTCCAGCTCGGCTGGCTGAACTACACCAAGGTGTCGAACGACGGCCGCCAGACGAAGTCCACGCACAAGCTGGGCGTCTCCGAGTACAACACCAAGAACCCGCAGGCGCTCATCGTCGAGCTGCCGAAGAAGACGGTTCCCACCGAGGTCGTCGCGCCCGCCGAAGGCGCCACGCAGTGGTGGAGCGGCATGGGTGACAACCTCAAGAACACCCTGACCCGCCCGGTCGACCTCACCGGCAAGACGTCCGCCTCCCTTGAGCTCAAGGGCTGGTACGACATCGAGCTCGACTACGACTACCTCTACGCCGAGGTCTCCACCGACGGCGGCGCCAACTGGACCGCCCTCGACGGCACCGCCGACGGCAAGGCGCTCCCGCGCGACGCCAGCGGCGCCCCGGCGCTGACCGACGTCTCCGGCACGCACAAGTCGCTGGTCTACGGCCTCGACGCCTACGCGGGCAAGAAGTTCGACCTCCGCTTCCGCTACCAGACGGACGGCGGCGCGGGCGGCAAGGGCTTCACCGCCGACGCCATCACCGTCAAGGCCGACGGCGCCCCCGTCTTCTCCGACGGTGTCGAGAACGGCGACAACGGCTGGGTCTCGAAGGGCTTCTCGCGGATCGGCAGCGGCTTCTCGAAGCAGTACGAGCAGTACTACATCGCGGAGAACCGCCAGTACGTGTCCTACGACACCACGCTGAAGACCGGCCCGTACAACTTCGGCTTCACCGGTGACAAGGCCAGCTGGGTCGAGCACTACCCGTACCAGAACGGTCTGCTCATCTGGAAGTGGGACCTCTCCCAGAAGGACAACAACACCGCGGTCCACCCGGGCACCGGTCTGATCCTTCCGGTCGACGCCCACCCGACGCCGCTGAAGTGGTCCGACGGCACGCTGATGCGCAACCGCGTCCAGTCGTACGACGCCACCTTCGGCACGTACCGGACCGACGGCCTGCTCCTGCACAAGAGCAACGTCGCCACGTGGGTGAAGTCGCAGGCGGGCAACCCCGTCTTCGACGACCGCAAGGGCACCTACTGGTTCGAGGAGACCAAGCGCGCCGGTGTCAAGACAACTGACACCAACACCAAGATCGAGGTCATCAAGGAGCCGAAGAGCGGCGAGACGATCACGGTCCGAGTGGGTCCCTCCACCAAGTAATTCGGTAAAGCACCAGGTCAAGCCATGATCGGCCGTCGCCCCCTAGCGGGCGGCGGCCGATCGTGTTTAGGTGCGTCTGACGGTCCCTGTCACCGTCCTTGTTGACAGTCGATCCACGGGGGAAGTGGTTCACCATGCCCAACGGAGGGTTCTGCAAGCTGCCGGGCGGCAGCGTGGTGGTGGCGATAGGACTGCCCAGTCCGGCCCGCGACGGCGCCACCGTGCGCTTCCTCGTCCACGCCGCGAACCGCGCCCGCGCCCTGACCAGGCTGCGGAACCTGGGACTGCGGGCGGTCTATCTGCGCGGCAACACCGAGCCGCCCACCCCGGACGAGATCACCGCCGTCCTGCACCATCCCGACGGACTGCTGTGGAGATCCACCCCGGGCGCCGCCCAGGAACTCTGGCACCCCGTACGGTCCCTCCCCAGGGAACCGGCGGCCTGACCGGCCCCAAGCCCCCGGCCCCGGGCGCGTCGCCCGGCCTCAGGGACCCGGCCCCGCCCCAGGAGCGGTACGGCCCCGCTCCCGGCGGCACGGCCTCAGCCGAGCACCGGCTTCCCCGTCAGCTCCACGCCCGCCGCCCGCAGCTCCTCCAGGGCCCGCTCGGTCGTCGGCCGCGCGACCCCGGCCGTCAGATCGAGCAGCACCCGGGTCCTGAACCCCTCCCCGGCCGCGTCCAGGGCCGTCGCCCGGACGCAGTGGTCGGTGGCGATGCCCACCACGTCGACCTCGGTGACGTCCCGCTCGCGCAGCCACTCCGCGAGCGTCCGCCCGTTCTCGTCCCTCCCCTCGAACCCGCTGTACGCGGCCGAGTAGGCGCCCTTGTCGAAGACCGCGTCGATCGCCCCGCTGGCGACCGCCGGAGCGAAGTTCGGGTGGAAGCCCACCCCCTCCGTACCGGCCACGCAGTGCACCGGCCAGGAGGTCACGTAGTCCGGCTGCTCACCGGCCGGGGCGAAGTGGGACCCCGGGTCGACGTGGTGGTCACGGGTGGCGACCACCTGCCGGTACGAGGAGCCCGCCGTCTGGCCGACCAGGTCGGTGATGGCGGCGGCGACGTCCGCGCCGCCGGTCACCGCGAGGCTGCCGCCCTCGCAGAAGTCGTTCTGCACGTCCACGACGATCAATGCGCGCTGCATGGCGGGTGTCCTTGTCCTGGGGGGAGGGCGCGTCGGGAAGGCGCGTAGGGAAGGGGAGGGGACCGAGCCTAGAGACTTCCCCCTCCCGCCGGGAGGGGGCGTTCCGGGCGACCTCGGCGGGAGCGGCCCCGCGGGCGCGTCACCCGCACGCCGTCGCACCCGCTCCGTCACCCCGTCACACGTACTCCGTCGGCAGCACCGGCTCGCCCCGGGACAGCTGGATCGCCGACATCGGGAGCGCGGCCCGTACCGCGAGGTGCCGGGACCTGGCGGCCTCCAGCGGCTCCCGGGCCACCACCTCGCCGCCCACGACCAGCGGCACGAGCAACTGGTGGTCCACCAGCTCCCCGGGCACCGGCCCGGTGCCCACGACCTCCGCCTCGGCGACCCCGTCCGCGTCCGGCCGCCGGGCCGCCCACTTGCGCCCGCCGACCGACGCCTTGCCGCCCAGCGACTTCTTGGCGACCGGCACCAGCGGCGCCGCCGGATCGGCCGAGGCGGCCCGCGCGACCAGCTTGTAGACCATGGAGCAGGTCGGATGGCCGCTGCCGGTGACCAGCTGCGTGCCCACCCCGTACGCGTCGACCGGCGCCGCCGCCAGCGAGGCGATGGCGTACTCGTCCAGGTCCGAGGTGACCACGATCCGGGTGTCGCGCGCGCCCAGCTCGTCCAGCTGCGCCCGCACCCGGTGCGCGACGAGCAGCAGGTCGCCGGAGTCGATCCGGACGGCGCCGAGCTCGGGCCCGGCCACCTCCACGGCGGTCCGCACGGCCTCGGCCACGTCGTAGGTGTCCACCAGCAGGGTCGTACCGCGCCCCAGGGTCTCGACCTGGGCCCGGAAGGCCTCCCGCTCGGTGTCGTGCAGCAGGGTGAAGGCGTGGGCGGAGGTGCCGACGGTCGGGATGCCGTAGCGGAAGCCCGCCGCGAGGTCCGAGGTCGAGTCGAAGCCGCCGACGTACGCGGCGCGGGCGGCGGCGACGGCCGCCAGTTCGTGGGTGCGCCGGGCGCCCATCTCGATCAGCCGGCGCCTGCCGGCCGCCGCCGACATGCGGGAGGCGGCGGCGGCGATGGCCGAGTCGTGGTTGAGGACGGAGAGGATCACCGTCTCCAGGAGCACGCACTCGGCGAAGGAGCCCTCGACGCGCAGCAGCGGGGAGCCGGGGAAGTACACCTCGCCCTCGGGGTAGCCCAGGACGTCGCCGGAGAAGCGGTAGCGGGCCAGCCACTCCAGGGTCGGCCCGTCGACGGTCCCGCGCTCGCGCAGGAAGTCCAGGAGGTCGGGGTCGAAGCGGAAGTTCTCGATGGCGTCCAGGACCCGTCCGACGCCCGCGAGGACGCCGTAGCGCCGCCCCTCGGGCAGTCGCCGGGTGAAGACCTCGAAGACCGAGCGCCGGTCGGCGGTCCCGGCCCTGAGGGCCGCCTGGAGCATGGTCAGCTCGTACTGGTCGGTGAAGAGCGCGGTCGACGGCACGCCCACCCGTCGCCCGCCGCCCTCCCGAGGACGCGACTCGCGCACTTCTTCGTTCGGCAGCCCAAGGTCCGCAGCGTTCATGGCAGCGATGCTAACCCGGAAATCGTCACTCTGACGATTTCGATGCCCACAGGAGGCGGAATGGGTGCATCCGTTTGTGCGACGGGCCCTCCGGAGTGGCAGCATGGGGTGAGTGAGCGTCGCGCCTGTTGAGATCGAACGTACGGAATCGGCCGAGGAGGTCTCCGCGGTCGTCGAACCCGACGTGCCCTGGGTGACCCTGGTGCACAACGATCCGGTCAATCTGATGAGCTATGTGGAGTATGTCTTCCAGGCTTATTTCGGACACTCCAAGGACAAGGCGCACAAGCTGATGCTCGACGTGCACCACAAGGGCCGTGCGGTCGTCTCCAGCGGCACCCGCGAGGAGATGGAACGCGACGTGCAGGCCATGCACGGCTACGGACTGTGGGCCACCCTCTCGCAGGACCGCGGCTGATGGCCGGGCGTTTCGACCGGCTCCCCGACGGCGGCGCCGCCATCGGGCTCGACGACGTCGAGATCTCCATCCTGCGCTCCCTCGCGGTCCAGCTCATGGAGCTGATCGGACCGGGCGACGAGCCCGCGCCGGACGCCGACCCGCTGGCCGCGCTGTTCGCCGAGGGCCCGAGCGAGCCGCCGTCGGACCCGGCGCTGCGGCGCCTCTTCCCCGACGCGTACGGCGACGGGAGCGAGGAACTGCGCTCCGCCGCGTCCGACTTCCGCCGCTTCACCGAGAACGACCTGCGGGCCCGCAAGCGCCAGGACGCCCTCGTCGTGATCCGCGCCCTCGACGCGCTCTCCGCCGCCGCCGAGGACGAGGGCGGGGCGGTCCTGAAGCTGACCCCGGACGAGTCCCGGGCGTGGCTCGGCGCGCTCAACGACCTCCGGCTGACCATAGGGACCCGCCTGGAGGTCGCGGACGACGGGGAGAGCGAGCGGCTGTACCGGCTGCCGGACTCCGACCCCCGCAAGCCGATGGTGATGGCGTACCTCTGGCTCGGCGCCCTCCAGGAGTCCCTCGTCGAGACCCTGATGCCGTAGCCGGGGCCGCGAGGACCCGTTCCGTTCGCTCAGCGGACGCTCAAATCCGGATAACGAATGCGTTATCAGAGCGTCCGCTTTGCCATGTTGAATCCTTTTCCTCTGCTCTTTTCCGTGGTGTGGGTCACACGCAACTCCGCCCATCACCTCCCACCCCGTGATAAATCTTCACGACCGCTCGGGGGACGCCATCCCTGTTTCCCGAGGGCGCTTCGACCGGCTGACCGCCGGTGGCACTCCATCCATATCCGGGGGGATCAGGAACCGGTCCGCGGCGGACGCACACGCGAACGCGCGGATCGGCATGGAGAAAGGCGCACCACCATGACCTCTGCGCAGGTCGACCAGGAACACGGCGGCGACGCGTCCGTGGGCGGCGGCGAGGGCTACCAGCGTGGCCTCGGCGCCCGGCAGATCCAGATGATCGCGATCGGCGGCGCCATCGGCACCGGTCTCTTCCTCGGCGCGGGCAAGGCCATCGCCAAGGCGGGACCCAGTCTCATCCTCGCGTACGCGATCGCGGGCCTGGTCATCTTCTTCATCATGCGGGCCCTCGGCGAGCTCCTCATGTACCGCCCGGTGTCCGGCTCCTTCTCGGAGTACGCCCGCGAGTTCGTCGGCCCCTTCGCGGGTTTCGTCACCGGCTGGACGTACTGGCTCTTCTGGGTCGTCACCGGCATCACCGAGGTCACCGCCGCCGCCACCTACATGACGTACTGGTGGGACATTCCGCAGTGGATCTCCGCGCTCGTCTTCACCGTGGTCCTCTACGGCGCGAACCTGATCTCCGTGAAGCTGTTCGGAGAAATTGAATTCTGGTTCTCCATGGTGAAGGTCACCGCGATCATCGGGATGATCCTGATCTGCGCGGGCATCCTCACCCTCGGCTTCTCCGACGCCGGTGACACCGCGACCGTCGCCCATCTGTGGAACCAGGGCGGCTTCTTCCCGAACGGCATCGGCTCCACGCTGATGACCCTCCAGATCGTGATGTTCGCCTTCCTCGCCGTCGAACTCGTCGGCGTCACCGCCGGCGAGTCCAAGGACCCCAAGACCGTTCTGCCTAAGGCCATCAACACCGTGCCGTGGCGCATCGCCGTCTTCTACGTCGGCGCGCTGATCATGATCCTCTCGGTCGTCCCGTGGACCGAGTTCCAGCCGGGCGTCTCCCCGTTTGTTGCCGCCTTCGAGAAGATGGGCCTCGGTGTCGGCGCCGCCGTCGTCAACTTCGTCGTGCTGACCGCCGCGCTCTCCTCCTGCAACTCGGGCATGTACTCCACCGGCCGGATGCTGCGCGACCTCGCGCTCAACGGCCAGGGCCCGAAGGCCTTCACCAGGCTCACCAGGAGCGGCATCCCGCTCGTCGGCACCACCTTCTCCGCCGCGCTCATGCTGGTCGGCGTCTGGATCAACTACATCGCCCCCGGCAAGGCCTTCGAGTACGTCGTCTCCTTCGCCACCATCTCCGGCATGTGGGCCTGGATCATGATCCTGGTCTGCCAGATCCGCTACCGCGCCAAGGCGAACCGGGGCGAACTCCCCCAGTCCTCCTTCAAGGCCCCCGGAGCCCCCTGGACCAGCTGGTTCGCGCTCGCCTTCATCGGCATGGTGATCGTGATGATGGGCATCGACGAGGGCGCCCGCGTCTCCCTCTACTGCGCCCCCCTCTGGGGCCTCCTGCTCGGCGTCTCCTATCTGGTCCTGAAGTCCCGCGACCCGGAGGGCGCGGCCTTCAAGAAGCGGACCTGACCAGCGCCGTCCCAGCATCCGGGCCGTCCCGTACCACTCCTCGGTACGGGACGGCCCGTCCGCTTATCCTGGCCGCATGCTGACCATCACCCGGGCCCTGTACGACCAGATCGTGGAACACTCCCGCGCGGACCACCCCGACGAGGCCTGCGGCGTGGTCGCGGGCCCGGCGGGCTCGGGCCGCCCCGAGCGGTTCATCCCGATGCTGAACGCGGCCCGCTCGCCCACCTTCTACGAGTTCGACTCCGCGGACCTGCTCAAGCTCTACCGCGAGATGGACGACCGGGACGAGGAACCCGTCATCGTCTACCACTCGCACACCGCGACCGAGGCGTACCCGTCCCGCACGGACATCACCTACGCCAACGAGCCCCAGGCCCACTACGTCCTCGTCTCCACCGCCGACAGCGACGGCGCGGGCCCCTTCCAGTTCCGCTCCTTCACCATCGTCGACGGCGTCGTCACCGAGGAGGACGTCAAGGTCGTCGAGGCGTACGAGCCCGAGACCGTCTGAGGCCGCGCGCCCGCCCCGGTCCCGCCGCGCCCCGGCCCGGGCCGCCCGGCCCCGCCCCCGACGATCTTCACGGCCACCGTCCGCGACCCGCTCCCGCCCGGATGAGACACTGACCCGGACCAACGGGCGGCAGGGCCCAGGAAGCCGGTGCGAATCCGGCACGGTCCCGCCACTGTGACCGCCCCTCCGGGGACGGAAGCCAGGAACTGACCTGCCGCCTCCCGCACCGGTCGGGGACGTGGAAATCCCCGGAGGAGGCACGTTCCGTCATGATCCGGCACCGCAAGCTGCTGCCCGCGCTCGCCCTCGTCCCGCTGCTCGCCGCCTGCGCGACCACCCCCGCGCCGGACGCCCCGGCCGCCGGGAAGGCCGCCGCGGGATTCCCGTACACCGTCGACAACTGCGGCGTGAAGAGCACCTACCAGGCCCCGCCGAAGCGCGCGGTCACCATGAACCAGCACGTCACCGAGGTCATGCTCGCCCTCGGCCTGGAGAAGTCGCTCGTCGGCACCGCCTACCTCGACGACGCCGTCCTCCCCGCCTACAAGAAGGCGTACGACTCCATACCGGTCCTCGCGAAGGAGTACCCCTCCAAGGAGGCCCTGCTCGCCGCGAACCCCGACTTCGTCTACGGCGGCTACTCCTCCGCCTTCTCCGCCAAGGACGGCCGCAGCCGCGACGACCTGGCCCGCGCGGGCATCGCCACCCGGCTCAACACCGAGTACTGCCCCACCGGTTCGACCTCCGTCGACGACCTCTACCGCGAAGTCCGCGAGACCGGCCGCACCTTCGGCGTCACCAGCCGCGCCGACAGCTGGGTGGGCGAGGCCCGCGCCACCCTCGCCGCCACCGAGAAGCGCCTCAAGGGCGTCGAACCGGTCTCCGTCCTCGTCTACGACAGCGGCGACAAGACCGCCTTCACCGCGGGCGGCAAGGGCATCGGCAACGAACTCATCACCCGCGCCGGCGGCCGGAACGTCTTCGCCGACCTCGACAAGACCTTCGGCGACGCCACCTGGGAACAGGTCGTCGCCCGCAAGCCCGAGGTCGTCGTCATCTACGACTACGGCTCCACCACCGTCGAACAGAAGAAGAAGCGGCTCCTCGACGACCCCGCCCTCAAGGACGTCCCCGCGATCAAGAACCGCAGGTTCGCCGTCATGCCGCTCTCCGACACCGTCCTCGGCGTCCGCGTCCCCGCCGCCGTCGACAAGCTCGCCGCCCAGCTCCACCCCGCCCGCTGACCGCGGCCCCGTGAAGACCGCAGCCCGCCCCGCCCCGGCCGCCCCCCGGGCCGGGGCCCCCGGCCTCCCCGCGCCCGCCCGCCCCCTCCGGTACGCCCTCGTCGTCACCGGCCTCCTCGCCGCCCTCGCCGCCGCCGCCCTGGCCTCCCTGGCGCTCGGCTCCGTGCGCGTCCCGCCCGGCCAGGTCCTCGACGCCCTCACCGGCCGGGCCGCCCCCTCCCCGTTCCGCACGATCGTCCTCGACGTCCGGCTGCCCCGCGTCCTGCTCGGCGTCATCGTCGGCGCCGGACTCGCCGTCGTCGGCGCCGTCCTCCAGGCCCTCGTCCGCAACCGGCTCGCCGACCCCTTCCTCCTCGGCATCTCCTCCGGCGCCTCCGCCGGAGCCGTCCTCGTCCTGGTCGTCGGCGGCGGGATCGGCCTTGTCGGCGGAGTGACCACCACCGTCGCCCTGCCCGCCGGAGCCTTCGCCGGAGCCCTCCTCGCCCTCGTCCTCGTCTACGGGCTCGCCCGCCGGGGCGGCACCATGACCGGCACCCGGCTCGTTCTCGCCGGAGTCGCCGTCTCCTACATCCTGTCCGCGCTCGCCACCCTCGTCCTGGTCGTCGGCGGACGCCCCGAACAGTTCCAGGAAGCCCTGTTCTGGTCGCTCGGCGGACTCGGCAGCGCCCGCTGGGACACCCTCCTCCTGCCCGCCGCCGTCCTCGTCCTCGGCACCGGACTCCTCCTCACCCTCGCCCGCCCCCTCGACCTCCTCCTCGTCGGCGAGGAGAGCGCCACCGTCCTCGGCCTCGACATCGCCCGCTTCCGCGCCGCCGTCTTCGTCCTCGCCTCCCTCGTCACCGCCGTCATGGTCGCCGCCAGCGGCGCCGTCGGCTTCGTCGGACTGATGGCCCCGCACGCCGCCCGGCTCGCCGTCGGCGCCCCGCACCGCAGACTGCTGCCCGTCGCCGCCCTCGGCGGCGCCCTCGCCCTCGTCCTCGCCGACCTCGCCGCCCGGACCGTCGCCGCACCCCAGGACATCCCCGTCGGCGTCCTCACCGCGCTCACCGGCGGCCCGTTCTTCCTCTGGCTGATGCGCCGCCGCCCGGAAGGAGCCGCCCTGTGACCGAACTGCGCCTGCACGGACTCTCGTACGAGGACCGGCTCCGCTCCGCCGACCTCACCGTCCGCCCCGGCGAGACCGTCGGACTCATCGGCCCCAACGGCAGCGGCAAGACCACCCTCCTGCGCTGCGTCTACGGCACCCTCACCCCCACCGCGGGCCGCGCCCTCCTCGACGGCGACGACCTGGGCGCCCTCGGCCCCAAGGCCCGCGCCCGCCGCGTCGCCACCGTCCCCCAGGACAGCGCCGTCGAGTTCGAACTGACCGTCCGCGAACTCGTCGCCCTCGGCCGCTCCCCGCACAAACGCTTCTGGGAGGGCGACACCGGCGCCGACCACGAACGCGCCGGGACCGCCCTCGCCCGCGTCGGCCTCGCGGACCTCGCCGACCGCCCGTACCCCACCCTCTCCGGCGGCGAACGCCAGCGCGCCCTGGTCGCCCGCGCCCTCGTCCAGGAACCGGACCTGCTCGTCCTCGACGAGCCCACCAACCACCTGGACATCCGCCACCAGCTCGACGTCCTCGCCCTGGTCCGCGCCCTGGGCACCACCAACCTCCTCGCCCTCCACGACCTCAACCTGGCGGCGGCGTACTGCGACCGGCTCTACGTCCTGGAGGGCGGCCGGGTCGTCACCGGCGGCACCCCCGCGGAGGTCCTCACCCCCGCCCTCCTGGAGGCCGTCTACGGGGTCCGCGCCGAGGTCGTCCCGCACCCCACGAGCGGTGTCCCGACCGTCCTTTACCAGCACCGTCCGGCAGCCGGTCAGGAATCATCCACCATGTGAGATCACATTCCGGAACCCGGACCGGGAATCGATACGATGAGCCCATGGTTTCCCACGACGTGAGCGAAGAGACTCCGGGCACGGTCATGCTCGTGGCCCGCCTGCACGTCGACCTGTGCCGCCTCGCCAGCGCGATCTGTCCGTCCCGCGCCGCGATCTGAAGACCGGCCGAGCGCACCCCGTACGACCCCCCTCCGCGCGGGGGCCCCAGCAGCGCGCCCAGCACGCCACTTCCGACAGGAGCCCACGCCATGGCCATCGAGGTCCGCATCCCGACCATCCTCCGCACCTACACCGACGGCGAGAAGGCCGTCGAGGGCAGCGGCGGCACCCTCGCCGAGCTCTTCGCCGACCTGGAGTCCCGCCACAACGGGATCGAGGCGCGCATCGTCGACGAGGGCAAGCTCCGCCGCTTCGTCAACGTCTACCTCAACGACGAGGACGTCCGCTTCCTCGACGGCATCGACACCAAGCTCACCGACGGCGACAGCGTCACGATCCTGCCGGCCGTCGCCGGCGGCATGGTCTGATCCACATGCGCTACGACTCCTCGCTGGCGGCGGTCGGCAACACCCCGCTGGTCCGCCTCCCCCGGCTCTCGCCCTCGGACGACGTCCGCATCTGGGCGAAGCTGGAGGACCGCAACCCGACCGGCTCGGTCAAGGACCGCCCCGCGCTCCACATGGTCGAGCAGGCGGAGAAGGACGGCCGCCTCACCCCCGGCTGCACCATCCTGGAGCCGACCAGCGGCAACACCGGCATCTCGCTGGCCATGGCCGCCAAGCTCAAGGGCTACCGCATCGTCTGCGTGATGCCCGAGAACACCAGCGAGGAGCGGCGGCAGCTGCTCGCCATGTGGGGCGCCGAGATCATCTCGTCCCCCGCGGCGGGCGGCTCCAACACGGCGGTCCGCGTCGCCAAGGAACTGGCCGCCGAGAACCCGTCCTGGGTGATGCTCTACCAGTACGGCAACCCGCACAACGCGGGCGCCCACTACGCCACCACAGGCCCCGAGATCCTCGCCGACCTGCCCTCGATCACCCACTTCGTGGCCGGGCTCGGCACCACCGGCACCCTCATGGGCGTCGGCCGCTACCTGCGCGAGCACAAGCCCGATGTGAAGATCGTCGCCGCCGAGCCCCGGTACGACGACCTCGTCTACGGCCTGCGGAACCTCGACGAGGGCTTCGTACCGGAGCTGTACGACGCCTCCGTCCTCACCACCCGCTTCTCCGTCGGCTCCGCCGACGCGGTCACCCGCACCCGTGAACTCCTCCAGCAGGAGGGCATCTTCGCGGGCGTCTCCACCGGCGCGGCCCTGCACGCGGCCATCGGCGTCGGCAACAAGGCGCTGAAGGCGGGCCAGAGCGCGGACATCGCGTTCCTCGTCGCCGACGGCGGCTGGAAGTACCTCTCGACCGGCCTCTACACGGCCGCCACCACGGAAGAGGCCATCGCCGCGGTCCAGGGCCAGCTCTGGGCCTGACGCGACACGGGCGCCGGGGGTGACCCCGGCCCCCGGCTAGGGCCCGTCTGACAATTCCCGCCTGCCGCGCGACGCCATGCACGCACTCTCGGCGCACCGGCCCCAGGCCCACGTACGTCCAGTACGAGGGCCTGGGGCCGGCACGCCGAGAGCACGCACCTGACGTCGCGCGGCCGCCCTGCGGGCGACGACGGGAATTGTC
>NZ_JBIWNI010000023.1:0-121574 GCF_044767145.1 Streptomyces sp. NPDC101490 | reverse complement strand
CCGTCAGGTCCGATGGGTACCCACCCCCAACGCCGCTCACAGAGAGTTCAACGAGCCCTTCAGCAACGGGACACGGCAGATCTCAAACGCGGTCTCAGCACTGCCGAGCGCCCCGCCGAGGTCCTCAGCTGGCGCATCACGGCTCAACCGAACAAGCGCAGTCGGCACCGCTGATCCCGGTCAGATGCTTTGGTAACGCATCATGGACAGGGCACTTCCCAAGGTCCGGAGTACAGGGCTCGTGGCTCAACTCGCTCCGAAACGACCAGTTAGAGCATCAGAGGTACTTAAAAAGCGCCCCAATGGTCGAGGTTGATCACTTTCGATCAAAGATAAGGAGCCTCGACGTCGCCACCCTTAGCATCAGAAGATGACTATCGCTATTCCAGATCCAGATCCAGATCCAGATCCAGAAGAGCCTGAAGGAAAAATCGCCTCACGGGTCATTAAAGTAACCCCAGAAATTGCCGAGACCTTTCTGTCCCGCGCTTCAGTTAATAGACGCTTAGATATGGGGCAGGTGAGGTCTCTGGCTGATACCATTCTCCGTGGCGAATGGAAGCTGACCCATCAGGGAATCGCGTTTGACGCCGCCGGCGCACTTCTCGATGGCCAGCATCGCCTCCGCGCAATTATCGAAGCGAATACTCCCGTAGAGATGCTCGTTTTCGATGGTCTACCAAGGGAAGTTTTCCCAGTTCTCGACACCGGAAAGCGTCGGAGTGCGGCAGACACGCTGCTGTCAACTGGAGCGAAGTACCTGCCACTACTTTCCTCCACCATTCGACACGTAATCCTCTTCAAAACAATGCCGAACGACTCATGGATTGGTAACCGTGCCCAGGTATCAAACGACCGAATCCTTTCCGCATACAACGAGGATAAGGACAGGTACGAGGAGGCGGTAAAAATCGGTCGCGAGCTTTCTAAGCACCTGTTCGCAAGCCAGACAGTTGTGGCGGTCGGATTCTTTTTGACTACTGAAGTAGCACCTGCCGCGGATATCGATGAGTGGATTGCGGGCCTCAAGTCGGGTGCGAACTTGGATCCTGGTGATGCGAGACTCACCCTGCGAGAGGTGCCAAGGGACACGCAGAAGTGGGGCTCCAGGCGCAGAATGGGCATTCGGGACCAAGCGTCAATTTACATCAAGGCATGGAATGCTTGGGTCGATCCGGAAAGGAATGGAGAATTGCGTCTTCGACGTTTGAGGAAGGGAGAGAAGATGCCGATGCCCGTCGAGGTGAAATTCGAGCGTTAGGAAGCCGTTAGAGGATTAGGGAAGGTTGCTGCGGACAATCACATCCCCAACGTCTCCCAGCACTACTACCTCCCGCCCCAAGGACTTGGCTAGCCGCTCGACAAAGTCATGCGTAATCGACGGAGAATGCCCGCCTGAACTCTGTGCCGTGATAACTACACTTTCACCCTCCCAGGAAGAGCGAACAGCCTCCCACCCGATCTTTGCGAATGAGGATGAAATGAACTTCTCCTCGCTGATCCGGCGAATCTCCCGAGACGGCCGTCTGGGTTCTCCGTCCACCCGTCGCGCGTATCTCTCGATCTCCGCCAGGCGGTGATCAAGCTGTCTGGAGATTAGAAGGATCTCTTCCGTCATGTCAGCTTCAGATCGCTGTACTCTATTCAGATTGCCACCCCTCGACGAGATCGCGCCAATAACTCTGACGCTATTTTCGAACTCGGGCCAACTCCTCTGGAAAGCACGCTCCAGCCTTTCACGTGGAATTGCCAAGCCGCCTGAGACGTCATTAATGTCGAATAGAAGCTTCTGCACGTCGCCTTTACTATCCCCGACGACGGCCTGGAACTGACTTAGAGGACTGATGAGGTCGGTAGTTTTCATGCCGATCAGGAACGGGACGACATAGCCACCATCGACCTGCTTCGAAAGAGCTCCGGCTTCAAAGTTAATCCAGGTGGAATTTTGATTCTCAGGGGTTACGCAGATGATCCCAAAATTCGTTTCCGAGAGCTCATCGGTAATCTCTCTGACTCCCCTCCTTCCTGCAGAAATATCCAGACTGGAGAGCCAGGGATTGACGTACTGGAGAACATCCGGCAACCAAGACCACAGGGCCTCAGCGGTCTTCTTAGAGCGTTCTCCTGACCAACTCAGGAATAGCTTAATAGCAGCCTCCTTAGTTTCAATAGGAGTCCCTATTGATGGGGTCCGGATCGATTATCCTCGCGTGTCGCCTTGAGTAGGAGCGCCTGCTCCACCTTGAGTGATTCGTACGACTCACGGACGTAGGACAGGAATCTGCTTCCCGGGTGTCGAATAAGAGTAGACTTGCTTGGATCGGCTCCGCTCCAGTTCGCCAGGAGAGCGTCATAGGTCGCCGCGTGCGCGCAAAACTCCAGAACAACGGGCGGCATTTCCCCTCCAATGATCAGGTCACCCCGGGTGGTGATGATCTCCCGCATTTTCTGGGCTGTTGGAGCGAAAACGGATTCTACCCACGTGCGCCATCGCATCTCCTCCAACTCTGAAAGTAAAATCCCGGAAGAGCCTACACGAGTGGGAAGGATATGGCGCCTACTGTACTCAATCCATGCCTTCTCATTTGTTTCCGCAAGGACGAGAAGCGGACCGTAGAGATCTTTTAGTTGATTACCCACCTGGTCGATCATTGCTTCACGCTGAGATCTTCGAGCCTCTCCTCGCTGGTTCAACAAGTAAGCCATGATGGCAATCAGGATGCTGGCACAGGCCGTTACCACTGCCGCGATCATCAGAATCTCCATAGTGCCGCTTCGTGTGGCATTGAAGCATGGCACGGGAGGATTCCACCACCTTGAGCGCAGAACCCTTCCGATGTTTAAGGAGACAGCCGCAGCAAGTTAGTCAATAGTAATTAATTACTATTGACGCGATGGCCCGCCTGTCACGATGAGTGCGCCTCATCAGGGCAACTGCAGACCAGCCGTGCCGCCCATTCTCGTGCCTCGGTCAGGTGCTCAGCCTGGAGCCCAATACGGGGGTTGGGTTGGATCAGGATGGTTGCCGTGCCGCGGGCGGCGCGTTCCACCGCCCATTCATGGTCGAGGCGGGTGAAATCGTCGTCGATCCAGACGGCGGGGGCGTCGCCCAGCCAGGCGTCGACGTGGTCGCGCTTCCAGAGGTAGCCGTCGGGGTGGCTGGTGGTGATTTGCGGGCGCGGCAGGTCGAGGTACGGCAGCGTCGGGAGGCCTAGGAGGGGCCCGATGAGGGTGGTGGCGTCCTGGCGCCAGCTGGTGCACCAGGCCGAGGTGACCAAGCCGGTGCGGATGACGTCCATGAGCAGGCGGCCGTGGTCGGGGTTGAGCCAGACGGTGACCGGGTTGTCGGCGCTGTGGTCGGCGGGGACGACGTCGTGACGGGCCTGCGTGGCCGGGGTCGAACTGTGCTCGTCCGGGCGTGCGCATCGGTCCTCCAGAGGCCGGGGCGAGGAGCGGCTGTCAGAGCTTGCGTGCGCGGATCAGCAGGGTGGTGGGCCAGTGGCCCATGCGGGGGTCGTGGAACTCCTGGGCGGAGGTGAGCCAGAAGCCCGCCTGGCTGAGGTGTTTCTCCCACCGGTCCGTGGAGAACTCCCATCGGGCGATGGGTAGGCGGGTGCGGTCGGGCAGGGTGACGTGGTCGCGGCGGGGTCGGTCGTCGCCGGAGGGGCTGCGGCCGCCACGCTGCGGGTGCGGGACGGAGAAGGCGAGCACCCGGCCGGGCGTGAGGCGCTGGGCGATGGCCGGGAGCAGGAGCTCGGGAGCGACGAGGCCGACGGCTCCGAAGACGGAGTAAATCTCGTCGAACTGCTCGTCGGAGGCGTGCAGGTAGTGCAGCGCGTGGCCAGCCACGAAGGTGAGGTTGTTCAGCCGTCCGTAGTGGGAGCGGGCGCGGCGGATCTGGAGGCCGACCAGGTCGATACCGGTGACGTGGGCCGCGTGGCGGGTGGCGAGGTGGGCGGCGTTGTGTCCGGGGCCGCAGCCGAGTTCCAGGAGTCGCTTGCCGCGCAGGTCGGGGCCGAGGATCTCGGCCCCGACCCCTTGGCCGGGCCTCGTGGTCCACTCCATCCGCGCAGGCACGGACAGAGGTTCGGCGAGTCCGGTGGCGGTGCGTTGGAGGGCATGGGCGTGCCACGGGGAAGCCTGGGTGAGCACGTCAGATCTCCAGGAGGTGGCGGCGGACGGCCTTGATGTAGACGGGGCCGGTGGCCGGGTCGTTGATCCAGCGGATGGACTGCTCCATGAACCACTCGACGGCCCACATACGGTGCCAGCCCAGGGCCCAGTTCTCGGCGGTGAGCCCGCCGCGCGGGGCGAGGGCGTCGGGAGTGCCGCCGGCGGTGACGTACTGCTCCAGGAAGACGCGCAGGCGTACGGGGTGCGGGGGCTCGATGGTGCCGTGCCAGCTGGCGAGGTCGAGCAGGCCGGGGCCGGTGAAGGCGCGGGCGAAGTCGAGCAGCCGCCAGCCGCGCTCGCCGATGCGGAGGCTGGTGGGGTGGAACTCGGAGTGCACCCATCCGAACGGCTCCAGCGTTGCTCCGGCCGAGCGGGCCTCGGCGGCCTGGGCGATCCGGTCGAGCGCGTCCTCGACGTCGTCGGCGTCCTGCCACCGGTCGACCTTGCGCAGCCGTTCGAGGTGCTCCAGCGCCCGGACCGGAAGTGCGCGCAGGCGCTCCTGGCCGAGGATAGGCAAGGGCGGAGCCGTACGGGTGCCGTGCAGGATCACGGCCGCGGCGACACCGTCGAGGTCGTCGGCCTCGCGTACGGACGGTCCGAGGTCCTCCATGAGCATGCCGAGCCAGCCGTCCAGGACGGCGGAGGCGTGGACCTCAGGGACTGGTACGCCGAGGGTACGGGCCAGGCGGAGGGTCTGGTCCTCGCAGTCGAAGGGCTTCTTGGCGTACTTGAAGATGGCCGTGGAGCCGTCGGGGAAGGTCACGCGCTCGACTCCGGACATGGACCACACGCGTACCTCCTTCCGCGCGGCGGTGGTCTGACCGGTCGCGGTGAGCAGGTTGTCGAGGAGTTCGGCGCTGGGGTTCGTGGTCACGGGAGGGCTCCGGGGATGGGGGGTGGCGTCCGGGGCGGGCAAGGAGTGCCAGCCCGCCCCGGAGCCTGACCGGGTGGGGTTACGCGGCGGGGTTCACGCGGTGGGCGTAGACCTGCTCGATCCAGCCCGCCTTGAACGCGGCGAGGTCGTCACGGAAGTTCGCCATCGAGGCACCGTAGGGCGCGACCACGCCGCCGGACTGGTCCGGCACCGACTGGCAGCCGTGTACGAGCCGGCCGCCGAGCGCGGCGTGGGCCTTGATGGACTCGATCCGCCGGCGCTCGTTGAACCAGCCGCCGTGGTAGACCTCGTCGAGCATCCCGCCCGTCTCGTCGTCCAGGTCGAAGACGACGGAGGTGGCGGCGGGGAAGAACCAGCACGGTCCGACGTTGGAGATGTGCCCGTCCAGCTCGACCTTGTTGAGCGCCATGAGCGTGGCCGCCTCGCGGAGCATCCGCAGGTGCTCGGCGGTGATCTGCGGCAGGCCGAGGCCGGCCAGGTGCTCCTCGCGGAAGAGGTAGGCGTACACCTCGTACGCGGTGGCCAGGACGCGGGCCGCGTCGGACGTGGACTCGCTGTGCTGCTTGATGAAGTCGAGCGCGAGCTTCTCGACCGTGCTCTCGGTCGTCTCGTCCACGTCCAGGAGCTGGGCCTTGACCAACTCCCAATCGGCGACGAGCCACGTGTTCGACTCGAAGCGGAAGAAGTACTCGGCCGGGTCGATGGTGATGCGCCGGCCGTCGACCTGGATGCCGGGCAGGCGACTCCAGCGCGGGTCGAACGCCTCGGGCAGCTCGACCGTGATGGCCGTGGTGTCGATGGTGGTCACCGTGTCTCCGTCTCTGATTGGCCGGGTTCGGGCACAGGAATGCCCGAGCCTGGTGTGGACGTACGGAACTTCGGGGTGCCGCCCGGACCAAGGGGGGCCTGGATCACGGTTGCGCCGTTCCGGGCGGCTGCTGATAAGTGAACCGGTGGTCACGCTCAGTGACTACGGTGGAAGGCAGTTGAAGCGGTATACGCGGTTTACAGCTCCGGAATGGAGGCGATCGTGGCGGCGCAGAGAGACCCTAACTCCCGTCTGCGCGAAGTCATCGAGTCGGCAGGCTGCACCTACGAGGGCCTCGCCAGAGACGTGCGGCGCATCGCGGCCGACAACGGCGAGATCCTCCAGACCAACAAGTCGGCCATCTCCCACTGGGTGAACGGCACCCGCGCCCCGTCGGGCCGGGTCGGCCAGTACCTGGCCGAGGCGTTGTCCCGTCGAGCAGGGCGCACGATCACCCATACCGAGATCGGCCTGCCCGTCGGTGATGGCGATGCGCTGGCGGAATTCGACCCCGTCCTCGCGGCTACCGACCTGGGCCGGGCCGACGTCGAGCGCCGCCGCTTCCTCGCCATCGCGGCCTTCACCACCGCCAGCGTCGCCATGCCGCTCGGGTACGACCACGAGGCCACCGCCCGCATGCTCCGCGCCCGCACCGGCACATCCCTGGTCGGCGTAGAGGACGTGGACGTCGTACGCCAGATCACCGCGGCCTTCAGCGCCGCCGACGAGCGCCTCGGCGGCGGGCACGGCCTGACCACCGTCACCGCGTACCTCGCCGACACCGCCGCCCCCATGCTGCGCGGACGCTTCCCCAGCGAAGCCTTACGCCGGGCCGCCTTCGGCGCCGTCGCCGAACTCGCCTACCTCGCAGGATGGAAGCACCACGACCTCGGCCAGGAAGGCGCCGCCCAGCGCTACTACCAGGTCGGCTACAAGCTCGCCTGCGAAGCCGACCCCCACGGCCACGCCGCCTGGATGATGCGCGCCCTCGCCCACCAGGCCCTCAGCCTCAAACAGCCCCACCACTGCGTCGACCTCGTCGAAGGCGCCCTACGCACAGGTCTCGGCCACGTCGACGGCCAGACCGAGGCCCTCCTCCACATCACCCACGCCCGCGCCTACGCCGCCACCGACGAGCACCCATCGGCCGCACGCGCCCTGCTCGCCGCCGAAGACGCCCTTCTCCGCGACGACCGTCCCCAGCCCAGCTACTCCCGTGTGAGCGGCCCCGCCGCCGGCACCGTGGCCAGCCACACCGCCCGCACCCTGACCGACCTCGCCGACCACATCGGCACCGAGCAGCAGCACCGCGACGCCCTCACCCGGTGGGACCCGGAGAAGTACAAGCGCGTCCACGCCCTCACCCACGCCGACCTCGGCGACAGCCTCGCCGCCCAGGCTTGCGCCGACGAGGCCGTCGCCGCCTGGACTCAAGCTCTGGTCCTCATGGAGGGCATGACCTCCGACCGCACCCGCAAGGCGATCACCTCGATCCGCTCCACGCTCGCGGTCTACCAGCGCCGCCGCGTTGCCGGCGCCGCCGATCTCGCCCGCCGCGCCCGCGAGGCCCTCGCCTAACATGCCCAACAACCCGCCCGACGAAGGGAACACCGTGGCCGAGCAGACCAACGACCAGCCGAAGACCCTCAAGCCGGCGCTCGAATCGATGACCCTGCTGGTCGCCGCCGTCATCGTCCACGACAAGGCCACCAACCGCGTCGTCCTCCTTCAGCGCAGCGAAAACGCCAAGTTCACCCAGGGCCTGTGGGACCTCCCCGTCGGCAAGAGCGAACCGGGCGAACCGATCACCGAGACGGCCGTCCGCGAGCTGTACGAGGAGACCGGCCTCACTGTGAAGCCCGAGTCCCTCAAGGTCGCCCACATCATCCATGGCGCCTGGGGCGTCGAAGCCCCCAACGGCTTCCTCACCGTCGTCTTCGCCGCCCACGAATGGACCGGCGACCCCGAGAACCGCGAACCCCGCAAGCACAGCCAGGTTTGCTGGGTAGACGCCAAGGTCATTCCCGAGGCGTTCGTTGACACTACAGCCAGCGCCCTTCACCGCTACCTCATCGGAGGGCCTCAGGTATCGCTGGACGGCTGGACGTAGACGAGAACTGGTGTGGTTAATCAGGGCACGGCGAGATGCCCGCAGTACCGACGCCGATACGTTACAAGCGGTGAACAGTCGAATACGCTGTAGACAAGCAGTGATTTTCGCGGGGGGAGGGTGTAATCATGGGAGCGGAATCACCATTTGAGCGGCCGCTCGGCTATGTCGTCCTGTGCCGTGCCGAGAACGGCGGAACCAATCCGGCGGCGTACTCGCCCCTCACCACGGAACAGCTGGACGAAGCCGCGAACAGGGATGTGACCGTACCCCATGGAATATCCCGAGCCGCTGCTGCCGCACTCCCGGGGCTCTGGTACACCGTGCACCTTCCGAGCACCCTCAGCGACCTCGTTGACACACCAGCCAGGATCCTCAAAGCGGCCCAGCAGCTAAAGCTCGACCATCACATCCTGCTCCTACCGATTGACGTGTTCGACGCAAGGTACGTCGATGGATTCTTCCGTGGGCTCCACCGCACACTAGTGGTGTGCCCGGACGACTTACTGGAAGAGGCCCGGCAGCGCTCCAAGGCGATGAACTTCGCCCTGCCTCCAGTGGGCTACGCGGCCCTGAGCGACGAAAGCCTCACGGCGCAGTGGAAGGCAATCCACCATCACTTCATCCCGGACAGCGAGCCGCTATCGAACGTACTCACCTTGACTCGACGCCTAGATCTTGCTCCCGTCCTACTGCCCCACCGCAGGCTCGCAAGGCAGATGGGACGGGCCAGCGACCTCGCCGAGCCTTCGCCGGATAGTGGCACCGACGGGCTGGTCCTGCGAGCGGTGCACGGGCAGATCCTCCTCGCTACGATCTCTCGGCTGGAAAGTGAGGAAACACAGCGAGAAGTCGCCGAACAACGCTTCGAGAGCACACTAGACGAAGAAGCGCGAAGTAGAAGTATCAGATTCCCATTGACTCTCGCGCTACCAGGAGTTGCTGTCGCCTACTCGCGCACGGCATACAGCAGTGAACTGCGCAGCCAAATTTCCCCTCTCAGCAGCGAAGTCGAGCCGAACGTCTGGTCCGTGTCACTTCACGAGCGTTCCGACAGTGCGGTAGAAGATGCCGCCATCGAGTTCGCTGCGACACATCACGCCGTTGCCACAAACGGGCTCGGGCTGATGATGCCGCCCGTCCCCAGGGATGCCTTCGTGGCTTTGGCCGAACTGGAACGGCACTTCATCGGCAACGAGAATCCCGCCAGCGTTCGCAGTCTGATGGCCCGTCTCGACGCAGCCGCCAGCTCCATTTGGAGCGAGGACGTCGTCGAGCTGATCAAGCGGGCATCGCAGCTAACGGTGTTCTCCAACTTCCCCCTCGGACTCCTGACCTTGCCCGGCGACACCTCCCCGCTGACCGCACGATTGCCCCTTACCTACCGCCCGCTTACCCCGCTGATCCGCACTCTCCAGCACGAGACCGACACGCCCTCAAGCGTCAACCTCAACGGCAGAGTGAGGGTCCTCATCGCGGAATGCATTCCTACCAGTGACCCTGTGGGCCGACTCTCGCGCCAGGGCTGGAAGGTCGCGAAAGAGGCCGCCCAGGCAGCGGGCGACGCGCTCAAGATCGATGAGGTCGAAACACTCACCCCGGATGCACTCCGCCACGCTGTCGCCGAGTACCGCCCGGACTTTCTGATCATCAGCGCGCACGGCTCATTCAGGGGCAACGTCTCCGGACTCGTCATCGGCGATGAGCTATGCCTGGAACTCGGCCTCGGCCCCGGGAATGCGCCTCCCGTCGTAATGCTCAGCGCCTGCCATGTCGCTCCCAGGGGCGCTGGCGCGGTCAGCGTGACCGACCTGCTACTCCGCGAAGGCGTGCTCGCCGTACTTGGCACACAGGTCCCGGTGCGTGTCGACCGCAACGCAATGCTCATGGTCCGCTTCCTCGCGAACGTACTCGAGGAACTGAAGCACCCGGGTCATTTTGCAACGCTTCTCGATGTGTGGCACTACGTGCAGGCCAGCAACGCCGTCAACGACATCCTGGGCGCCAGCAGGTCACTGCAGAACTGGGCCATGAAGGACCGCGGCAGCAGCATCCCGGTACTGACGGACTTCATGATGAACAGATCCAAGGGGCGCCTCCGGAGGGGGCGCATCTACGAGGACACCGAGCGCGTGCTGGCCGAAATCGCGGACGACATGGGCATGGGCTCCAAGGTTCGGAACTGGTTCCGTAGACCCGGCTATGTGCCAGAGTCGATGTTCTACCTGTTTGTCGGCCGCCCTGAGCGCGTCCACCTGGGGCACGTGGCGAACCGTGTGAAGAGCTATCGCCTGCGCCCTGAACCACGGCGGCCCCACACAGGACCCGAGTTGCCGCTCTAAACGCAACACAGCAGTCCGCACACAGTCCGCAGGACACCCGATCACGACCGTCACAGCCCATCGCCACCCAACACCAAAAGACCAGGTCGGCGACCTGCGGCCATCATCCCCGCAGGTCACCGGCCCGCCCCGTTACTAGGAGACGAAGAAGGCCTGATCCGAGCCTCTCCGGCCCGTGGTTCCTCCGACCGCGGTGTCTCTCGTTCCGCACCCGGTCCGCAGGCCGCCGAGCACGGCGTCCATGGCGGTCCGGGTGCGGTCGTTTCCGGCGGGCGACGGCTGCGGTCAGGGCGGGGGGCGGTCGCTTCGGGCTTCAGGCCGCCGCCCTCACCAGCTCCGCCAGCTCCTCTTCCGTCGTCCCGGCGGGGACACGGACGTCGTACGAGTAGCCCTCGTCGCAGAACACCAGGCGCAGGTGCGGCGGGGTGAGATGGCGGAAGGCCGTGGCCAGCCGGATCGCCTCCTTCTCCCAGACGTCCAGGTACAGGCAGGTCCCGTCCGCGTGCAGGTACGCCTCACCCCACCCGCACTCGGTCTCCATCTCCCAGATGACGCTCCGTACCTCGCTGCGGTCCGTCCGGTCGGTCCGGACGTCCGGCCAGTGGGCGCGGATCACCTCCGTGAGCGCCTCCCAGTCGACCTTCCATCCCCCCGCGTCGCCCTCGACGAGCACCAAGAACCCCATGACACATGGATAGCAGGGGCCTCTGACAGCCCGCCCCGGCCGGGCCTCAGGCCCCCGGGCGCCAGGTGTAGCGGCGTTTCTCCTTCGGGGTCGCGCCCAGGGTCTCGTAGAAGCGGATCGCGTTCTCGTTCCAGGGTGGGGACTGCCACTGGATCTCCGTGAGGCCCCGGCGGGTGGCCTCCGTGGCGAGTGCCGTCATCAGGGAGCGGCCCAGGCCGTGGCCGCGGGCGGCCTCGGTGAGGTAGAGGCAGTCCATGTGGAGGTACTCCGCGCCGTCCCAGGTCGAGATCTCCGGGGCGCAGGTCGCGTAGCCCACGACCGTGTCCCCCGCGGTCGCCACCAGGCAGCCGAGGCGCGGGGCCGGGGTGTCGAAGAGGAGGCCCCTCAGGCGTTCCGCGAGGTCGGGCGGCGGGGGCGCCGCCCGTTCGAACGCCGTGTGCTCCCGTACGAGTTCCACGATCCGCGCCAGGTCCTCCGGGCGGGCCGGCCGTACCGGTGTGTGTTCGGTCATGCCGTCATCATGCAGGGTCCCGCCCAGCCGCCCACCGTCGTCCCCTGTCGGCAGAGCCAGTCCCGGTACGGGGCCGCGCGCAGCGCCACCTCCCGGTAGGCGGCGGCGAGTTCCCCGTAAAGGATGTCCAGCGGCGCCCCAGGGCGGGCGTACAGCACCAGGCGGACGGCCAGTGGGTCGCCGCGCAGGGGCCGGATGGCCATGTCCTCGCGAGGGCCCGAGGTCGGCTGGCAGGGGGCGACGGCCTCGCCGAGGACGACCATCGACGCGGCCGTGTGGTAGTCGCCGTGCAGCAGCGGGGGGTCGATGCCGGCCGCGCCGAGGACCCTGCGCAGGCCGTCCCATTCGCCGTCCACGGTCGGGTCGACCATCCAGTGGTCGGTGGCCAGGTCGGTGAGGTCCACGACGGGCCCGGCGGCGGCCGGGTGGTGGCGGGCCATGGAGATGAACTGTGGTTCCCGGTCGACCAGTACCCGCCCCTCGATGCCCTCGGGGACCCGTAACGGGCTGCCCTCCACCTCGTGCACGAACGCCACGTCGAGCCCGCCCGCGGCGACCGTGCGCAGCAGCGCGTTCGCGGAGACGTCCATCCGGAGGCCGACGTCGGTGCCCGGCAGCCGCTGGCGGAGCCGGCGGAGCCAGCCGGGGAGCGCCCGGCTGGCGGTGGAGCCGACGCGCAGTCCCGGTCCTTCGGCGCGGGCGGCGGCCGCGCGGGTCTCGGCGACGAGTTCGGCCATGTCGGCGACGAGGGGGCGGGCCCGGCTGAGCAGGGAGCGGCCGAGGGGGGTGGGGCGGCAGCCGGTGCGGCCCCGGGAGAAGAGTTCGGCGCCCAGGGAGTTCTCGATGCGGCGCAGCTGGGTGGTCAACGAGGGCTGTGTCATGCCCAGTTGACGGGCCGCCTTGTGCAGGCTCCCCGTGTCCGCGATGGCGCAGAGCGCGCGCAGGTGTCTCACCTCCAGCTCCATGCCCCGAGGGTAGGGCGGCCGCCTGAGTCGCACCAGATACCCGGAACCGCTCAATCACCTTGGATTTCAAGGTAGTTGGGGAGGAGTTGTGCAGGTGATGCGGTGGGGCTATCAGCGGTTGACATCATCCGCGCGGCCCCCGGCGCGCTCCACACTCGCTCCCGACCCCAACACGAGGAGCCCCCCATGAGTCACCCCAAGGTCCTCACCTCCGTACTGACCGCCACCCTCGGTCTCGGTCTCGCCGCCACCCTCGGCGCGGCCCCGGCGTCCGCCGCGGACACCGTCAAGGTGGACAGGGCCGTCGTCGCGTACGCCGGTTCGGCCGCCGAGGCCAAGGCCAACCAGGCGTTCTTCGACGCCGTGGTGAAGTCGGTGGCGGAGAAGCGCGCCGCCACTCCCGGCGCGGCGGCCGTCACCGTCGTCTACAGCGCCGCCAACGCGCCGAGCTTCCGCACCCAGATCGCGCGCTCGACCCAGATATGGAACAGCTCGGTGGTGAACGTCCGTCTCGTCGAGGGCGGCAACCCGGACTTCACGTACTACGAGGGCAACGACTCCCGTGGTTCGTACGCGAGCACCGACGGCCACGGCAACGGCTACATCTTCCTCGACTACCGGCAGAACCAGCAGTACAACTCGACCCGGGTGACCGCCCACGAGACCGGGCACGTCCTCGGGCTGCCGGACCGCTACAGCGGCCCGTGCAGCGAGCTGATGTCGGGCGGCGGCCCCGGCACGTCCTGCCAGAACGCGCAGCCGAACGCGACGGAGCGCGCCCGCGTCGACCAGCTGTGGCGCTACGGGCTCGCTTCCGCCTTCAAGAACTGACCATCAGGGGCCAGCACGGGCCAGCAACGACCAGTTCCGGCCAGGACGGGCCAGAACTGGTCAGAGCTGGCTGGAACTGACAAGAACCGGCTGAGGATGACCGGAACAGGTCACTGACACGAAGCGGCGGCGCCTCCTCCCCGGGGCGCCGCCGTCGTCGTTCACGGGTGACCTCACATCCGCCGGCTACGCACCCGCCCGGGTGCGGGACCGCGACCTGGCGGCCGTCGACCGGACCGCGCACGGGGGCGCGGCGGTACGGCCACCGGGGCGGCCCTCAGGCCGCCTGCAGCAGCCTCCGGGTGAAGTCCGCGCCCTCCGGGAGCTGACCGCGGACCCGGCCGAGCGCCCCCTCGAAGTCGCCCCCGGCGACGCACGCCTCGAAGGACGTCCCGCCGTAGTGCAGGGTCAGGCTGAGGTCCGCGCGCTCACCGAGCGTCAGGAGGCAGCTCAGCGTGGCGGGTTGGGACGCGCCGTCCAGGGCGACGGGAAGGGACAGGTCCCACTCCAGGACACAGCCGGTGAGGGGGCGGCCGCCCTCGTCCGGCGCGGTGAGCGAGGAGAAGCCCTCGCCCTTGTACTCGACTCCCCTGATCCGGGTGGCGACCTGCCGCCCGTCGGCCGTGATGACGATGGCTTCCGCGCCGCTGCGGTCCCGGTACCAGCCGGTCCAGATTTCCGTCGATTCCGACGACTCCGATGACATGCGCGGACTGTAGCGGTATGACCGGCTCCGGCGCGCGCCCGGCCACCTGGTGGCCGGACTTCTCCCGGTCTCGCCGTTTGTGCCGGTCAGGTGCGGGGACGTCGCTTCCGCGCCCCCACCGCGCGCCGGGTCAGCGCTTCCTGGTGTACGTGCGGACGAGCACGCCGTTGTCGAAGGTGCGGACCTCGCCGAGTGCGAAGTCGCGGGGTTCGAAGCCCGCGCCGAACATGGGTGTTCCGGTGCCGTAGACCTGGGGGTAGGTCTTGATGACCAGTTCGTCGATCTCCTCGATGAGCTCCCCGGCGATGACGGAGCCACCGCAGAGGTAGATGCCCAGGGGGCTCTCCTCCGCCTTGAGTTCGCGGACGCGGCCGACGAGGTCGTCGGCGATCAGTTCCACGTTCGGGTGGGGCGACTCGGCCAGCGAGCGGGTGGCGACGAACTCGCGCAGATGGTTGTAGGGGCTGGTGACGCCGATGTCGAGGGCGAGCTGGTACGACCGCATCCCCTGGACGACGGTGTCGAAGTGCTTGCTGTCGGCGTCGATCCCGAAGGCCTCCCGGCCCTGCGTGGGGATGGTCTCGGGGTATTCGGCGCTCATGAAACCCATGTACGCGGGGTCCACGTATCCGAACATGGACGTGGCATCGCCCTCGGGGTCACCGATGAAGCCGTCGATGGTGCAGGCGATGTAGTAGGTGAGCTTGCGCAAACCGGTCCTCTTCCTCGGGGAGCATGGCCGCATCCGCAACCACGACAGCTATAGTGCTTCACCTGTAGTGGTTACGCAAGACCCTTTCCGGGACTCCCTTCCCAAGTCCCTTTTCCCTCCGAGGAGTACGCAGACATGGCGAGGAACCCCGAACGGCGTACGGTCCTGCTCGACGCCGCGATCGAGGCACTGGCGGACGAAGGTGCCCGCGGGCTGACCTTCCGGGCGGTCGACGCCCGGGCGGGGGTCCCCACGGGCACCTCGTCCAACTACTTCACCGACCGGGACCAGTTGCTCTCCCAGGTCGCCGACCGGATCTTCGTACGGCTGACCCCGCCGCCCGGCGCGATCGACACCGCGCTGCTCCCCGCCCCCGGCAAGGAACTGGTCGGCGAGCTGATGCGCTGGATGGTCCGGCGGCTCTCCGCCGAACGCACCTGCTATCTCGGCCTCTTCGAGCTGCGCCTGGAGGCCGTACGGCGGCCGGAGCTGCGCACCCAGCTCACCAAGGTGCTCCGCTCCGACCTGGATCTGAACATCCGCATCCATCTCGACGCGGGTATGCCCGGCGACGCGGACACGGTCCGGCTGCTCTACTTCGCCCTCACGGGGCTGCTGTTCGACCACTTCACCGTCCCGGACCTGCACGGCGATCAGAACCTCGACGAACTCGTCGGGATCGTCGTCGCCCGGCTGGTCCCGGAGTCCTGAGCCCCGGGCCGGGGGGCAGGCTGGCCCGGGGAGTGTTCAGCGGGTGCGGCGGGGTCTCCAGCGGGTGCGGGAGCTGTTCAACGGCCCCGGCGGGTGCTCAGCGGGTGCGGCGGGTGACGAACTCCGCCAGGGCCAGCAGATCGCCCGCCGCCGCCGGGTCCGGGACCGCCCGCGCCAGGTACTCGACGGCCCGGCCCATCCGCTCGGCGGCCTGGGCCTGCGCCCAGTCACGCCCACCGGCGCGCTCCACGGCGTCCGCCGCCGCCCGGACCGCCGCCTCGTCCAGGACCGGGCGGGCGTAGATCTCCGCCAGTTCCTCCCCCGCCGGGGTGCCCGAGGTGAGCGCGGCCACCACGGGCAGCGACTTCTTGTGGGCCACCAGATCGGCCCCGGCGGGCTTCCCCGTCCGGTCGGGGTCTCCCCAGATGCCGATGAGGTCGTCGATCAGCTGGAAGGCGAGACCGGCCTCCCGGCCGAAGGCGTCGAGCGCCGCGACCTCCTCCTCGCCCGCGCCCGCGTAGAGCGCGCCGATGGCGCAGGAGGCACCGAGGAGGGCGCCCGTCTTGGCCGTGGCCATCGCAAGGACCTCGTCGAGGGTGACCTCGACCGGAGCGCGCCGTTCGAGGGCGCAGTCCGCCTGCTGTCCGGCGCAGAGCTCGATGACACAGGCCGCGAGCCGGGCGGCGGCGGCGGCCGAGGCGGGGTGCGGATCCTCGACGAGCAGCCGCAGCGCGAGCGCGTTCATCGCGTCACCGGCGATCAGCGCGTCGGGGACGCCGAAGACGGTCCAGGCGGTGGGGCGGTGCCTGCGGGTCACGTCCTCGTCGACGATGTCGTCGTGGAGCAGGGTGAAGTTGTGCGCCAGTTCGACGGCGGCGGCGGCCTTCACCGCCCGGCCCTCCTCGGCGCCGAGGGCGCGGGCCGCGGCGAGGACCAGGGCGGGCCTGATGGCCTTGCCGGGCTGCTCGGCGGCCGGTGTCCCGTCGGCGTGCTCCCAGCCGAAGTGGTACATCGCGACCCGCCGCATGGGTCCGGGCAGGGTCTCGACGGTCGAGCGCAATGCGGGATTGACAGCGGTCCGCGTCCGGTCCAGGAGCCGCACGGCCCCCTGACCGTCGGTGACGGTATCCGCGCTGGCCATGGTCACGGTCACTTCCTTCGTATCCTCCGGGGCGGTGCTGCGGGCGACGGGCCCGGCGTCCGGGGGCGGGAGGGTTCGGCCCCCGCGCCCGGACGCCGTCGGCTCAGCCCCAGCGCCCGACCTCGACGTTCTCCAGGACGCCGAGCGCGTCCGGGACGAGGACCGCCGCCGAGTAGTAGGCGGTGACCAGGTAGGAGATGATCGCCTGCTCATCCATGCCCATGAAGCGGACGGAGAGGCCGGGCTCGATCTCGTCCGGCAGACCGGTCTGGTGCAGACCGATCACCCCCTGGTCGGCCTCGCCCGTACGCATACAGATGATCGAGGTCGTACGGGCGTCCGAGACCGGGATCTTGTTGCACGGGTAGATCGGGACACCGCGCCAGGTCGGGATGCGGTTGCCGTCGAGGTCGATCGTCTCGGGCACCAGACCGCGCTTGTTGAGTTCGCGGCCGAAGGCGGCGATGGCCCGGGGGTGCGCGAGGAACATCTTGGAGCCCCGGCGCCGGGAGAGCAGCTCGTCCATGTCGTCCGGGGTGGGGGCGCCCGCGTGCGGCTGGATGCGCTGCTCGTAGTCGCAGTTGGCGAGGAGGCCGAACTCCCGGTGGTTGACCAGCTCGTGCTCCTGGCGCTCGCGGAGCGCCTCGGCCGTGAGCCGCAGCTGGTGCTCGGTCTGGTTCATCGGCTGGTTGTAGAGGTCGGCGACGCGGCTGTGGACCTTCAGGACGGTCTGGGCGACGCTCAGCTCGTACTCGCGGGGCGCGGCCTCGTAGTCGACGAAGGTGTGCGGGACGACCGCCTCGCCGACGTGACCCGCGGAGAGGTCGATCGCGGCCTCGCCGTAGGTGTTGGTCCGCCGCTCGGGCCGGTCCGCGACGGACGCGAGCTGCGCGGCGAGGGAACCGGCGCGGTCCGCGAGGTTCCGCACGTCGTCCCGGGTGAGCTCCAGGACGGTGCAGGCGGTGGCGGCGCGGGCGGTCCACTGCCACCCGGCGTCCGGGTCGACGAGGGAGTCGTCGCCGAAGTAGGCGCCGTCGGCGAGGACGCCGATGACGGCCTCGTCCCCGTACGGCCCCTCGCCGATCTGCTCGACGCGGCCGTGGGCGAGGAGGTGGACCCGGTCGGCCGGCTGACCTGCGACGGCGATCACCTCGCCCGCCGCGTACTCCCGCTGGCGGCAGCGGGTCGCCAGCTCGGCCAGCGCCTCCTCGTCCTCGTATCCGCGCAGGGCGGGGAGCTCGGCGAGTTCGGCGGGGATGACCGCGACGCGCTCTCCGGTCTGGACGAAGGTGACGCGGCCGTCGCCCACGGAGTGGCTGAGCCTGCGGTTCACCCGGTACGTACCGCCCTGCACCTGGACCCACGGCAGTGCCCGCAGCAGCCACCGGGAGGTGATCTCCTGCATCTGGGGCGCCGACTTGGTGGTCGTGGCGAGGTTCCGCGCGGCGGCGGTGCCGAGACTCTGCTGCGGCGCCTGCTCCGCGAGGACCTCGTCGCCAACCGAACCAACGGACATGGAACTCCCTCTCGTATGACTGAGTTGCGAGACGAAGCCTTTCAGCACGGAGCGTGCGGCCGCCATTACACGTTCGGGTGGGACTGTTCGATCATCTTCGGGGCATGTCACTCGATTTCCCTCCGAACAACGGGGCCCCTGCCGTCCCTCCGGAAGCTGTCCGGATCGGCTCGCACACGGTCCGAACGGTTGGCGGCGGATTGACGGAATCCGGTACTCCGGAAGTTCCGGTCACCCCGGAAGCCCACCCGTTCTCCGAAGGGAGTCGGTCATGTCCGCACCCATGTCCGCGAGCAGGTTCCTCGAAGCGCTGCGCGCCGAGGGCCTCACGGTCGTCCAGGTCGGCGACTGGTCCACCCACAACCGCAACAGCAAGGGTCCCTGGGGGCCGGTGCACGGTGTGATGATCCACCACACCGTGACCAGCGGCACCGCGAGCACCGTCAGGATCTGCCGGGACGGCTACGAGTCCCTGCCGGGGCCGCTCTGCCACGGTGTGATCGCCAAGGACGGCACGGTCCATCTGGTCGGGTTCGGGCGGGCCAACCACGCGGGGCTCGGTGACGCCGACGTGCTGCGGGCGGTCATCGCCGAGCAGGGGCTGCCGGTGGACGACGACGCCACCACCGACGGCAACCAGTACTTCTACGGCTTCGAGTGCGAGAACCTCGGGGACGGCAAGGATCCGTGGCCCAAGGTCCAGCTGGAGGCCATCGCGAAGGCGGCGGCGGCGGTGTGCCGGGTGCACGGCTGGTCGCACCGCTCGGTCATCGGGCATCTGGAGTGGCAGCCGGGGAAGATCGACCCGAAGGGGTTCACGATGGCCTCGATGCGGGAGCGCGTCGCCGAGGTGCTGCGCTGAGCCGGACCGCGCGGTCCCGACGCACGCGCACGCGTACGCACCCGGTCCACGCGTAGGCGGACGTCCCGCGCCCACCCGTACGCGGGACGTCCGGCCCTGGGCGCGCCACGGCCTCGCGGCGGCACCCCGCGCACACCCGTACGCGGGACGTCCCGATCGACCCGCCCGCACGTGCGCGCGGGCGTCCCGGTCCGCACGCGCGCGCGTGGGCCGGGACAATGGCCTGGTGAACGCCCCCGACCTCTCCCGTCTGCGGCCCCGGCTCCCCTCGCCCCTGGAGCCGGTGGCCGACGGGCGCTTCACCCGGCGCGGGCTCACGCTGCTGCTCAAGCGGGAGGACCTCATCCACCCGGACCTGCCGGGCAACAAGTGGCGCAAGCTCGCGCTCAACCTGGTCGCGGCGGGCGGGCGGCCGGTGCTGACCTTCGGCGGCGCGTACTCCAACCATCTGCGGGCGACGGCCGCCGCCGGGCGGCTGCTCGGCTTCCCCACGGTCGGGATCGTGCGCGGCGACGAGCTGGCCGGGCGCCCGCTCAACCCCTCGCTCGCGCGGTGCGCGGCGGACGGGATGCGGCTGGAGTTCGTGGACCGGGCCACGTACCGCGCGAAGAACGATCCGGTGGTCCTCGCGGGGCTCCTGGAGCGGGCCCCGGGAGACGCGTACGTGGTGCCGGAGGGCGGCAGCAACGCGCTGGCGGTCCGGGGGTGCGTGGAGCTGGGCCGGGAGCTCGCCGGGGCGGCCGACGCGGTCGCGGTGGCCTGCGGCACGGGCGGCACCCTCGCGGGTCTCGCCGCCGGGCTCCGCCCCGGGCAGCGGGCCCTCGGCGTCCCGGTCCTCAGGGGCGGCTTCCTGGGCGGGGAGGTCCGCGCGCTCCAGGAGGCGGCGTTCGGCGGGCCGCGCGGCGACTGGACGCTGGACGAGCGGTTCCACGGCGGGGGCTACGCGCGCACGTCCCCCGCCCTCGAAGCGTTCGCACGTGACTTCGAGGAACGGCACGGACTCGCCATCGAGCGGCTGTATGTGGCCAAAATGCTGTACGGCCTGACGGTCCTCGCGGAGGAGGGCGCGTTCCCGGCGGGCACCCGGCTCGCGGCGGTGGTGACGGGCGCGCCGGACCGGGCGGGCGGGGCCACAGCGGGTCCCGGCGGGGGCCCCGGACCCGGCTCTCAGTCGTCGAGTTCCTCGCGGTAGGCGGCGGCCTCCTCCAGATCGAGCCTGCGGAGCAGGGTGCGCATCATCTCGTCGTCGATCCGGCGCGCATCGCGCAGTTGTACGAATACTTCGCGCTCGGCGCCGATCATCTCCCGCGAGAGCCGCCGGTAGGTGTCGTCCACGGTCTCCCCGGTGACGGCGTTGACGGCTCCGAGCCGTTCCCAGACCGCGTTGCGGCGCCGTTCGAGGACGATCCGCAGCCGGTCGGCGAGGGGCTGCGGCAGGGCGTTGCGCTCGTCGGCGAGGAGCGCGTCGAGACGTTCCTCGGCGGCCTGCGAGGCCTCGCTCTGGGCCTGTGCCTCCGCGAGGGTCTCCGCGTACCTGTCCCGGCCCGGCAGCTTCAGGAGGCGGATGAGGGGCGGCAGCGTGAGGCCCTGCACCACGAGCGTGCCGATGACGGTGGTGAAGGTGAGGAAGAGCACGAGGTTGCGGGCCGGGAACTCCTCCCCGGCCACGGCGACCGGGATGGAGAAGGCGATGGCGAGGGAGACCACCCCCCGCATCCCCGCCCAGCCGACGACGAGCGGAGCCCGCCAGTCCACCCCCGGCTCGCGTTCCCTGACGCGGGCCGAGAGCCGGGGCAGGAAGGTCGCCGGGTAGACCCAGACGAAGCGGACGAGGACCACCGCGACGAAGACCCCCGCCGCGTATCCCGCCGCCTCGCCGACGCCGTACTGCCCGAGGCCCTGGACGACGTACGGCAGCTGGAGGCCGATCAGCGCGAAGACGGCGGACTCCAGGACGAAGGCGACCATCTTCCAGACCGCCTCCTCCTGGAGCCGGGTCGCGAAGTCGACCTGCCAGGCGCGGTGGCCCAGGAAGAGGCCGACCACGACGACGGCGAGGACCCCGGAGGCGCCGACCTCCTCGGCCGCCGCGTAGGCGACGAAGGGGATGAGCAGGGAGAGGGTGTTCTGGAGGAGGGAGTCGCCCAGGTTCCGGCGCAGCCAGTGGATCGGGAGCATGAGGACCAGCCCGACACCGATGCCGCCGAGGGCCGCGAGGGCGAACTCGCCGAGGCCGCCGGCCCAGCTCACGCCCTCGCCGACGGCCGCCGCGAGGGCGACCTTGTACGCGGTGATGGCGGTGGCGTCGTTCACCAGGGACTCGCCCTGGAGGATCGTGGTGATGCGGTTGGGCAGGCCGAGTTTGCGGGCGATGGCGGTGGCGGCGACCGCGTCCGGCGGGGCGACGACCGCGCCCAGCACGAGGGCGGCGGTCAGCGGCAGGTCGGGGACGAGCACGTACGCGAGCCAGCCCACGGCCACCGTGGCGAACAGCACGTACCCGACGGAGAGCAGCGCGACGGGCCGGATGTTGGCCCGCAGGTCGAGGTACGAGGAGTCGACGGCGGCGGTGTAGAGGAGCGGGGGCAGGATCAGCGGCAGCACGATGTGCGGGTCGAGGGTGTAGTCGGGCACCCCCGGGACGTACGAGGCGGCGAGGCCGACCGCGACCAGGAGCAGCGGTGCGGGCACCGGGGTCCTGCGCGCGAACCCCGCGACCGCGGCGCTCGCCGCCACCAGTGCCACCAGTTGCAGTGCGTCCATGCCCGCCCTCGTCCTGTGCCCCGACGTAACCTGGCCATCATGAGCGAGTGCCCGCACGTTGCCGAAATGCCGCGCCCCGAACCGGCGCCGCTGGCCGCCACCTGCCCCGAGTGCCTGGCCGCCGGGACGCATCCGGTGCAGCTGCGGCTCTGCCTGAGCTGCGGGCACGTCGGCTGCTGCGACTCCTCCGTGGGGCGGCACGCGACGGGGCACTTCGGCGCGACCGGACACCCGGTGATGCGGACCTTCGAGCCGGGCGAGTCCTGGCGCTGGTGCTTCGTCGACAGCGCGATCGTCTGAGAGCGGGGAGGGCCCGCGCCGGGCCAGGGGCCGGAGCGGTCGTGGCTCCCCGGCCGAGGCCCCCGCGCCCGGGCCGGTCGGTCCCGGCGGAGACCGGTCGGAGCCCGAGGCCGTACCGGGACCTGTCGGAGCCCAGGGCCGCTGGCCGGTCCGGGCCGGTCCATCCCGGCGCGACCCGACCCGACGCGCACGGCCCTGGACCGGAGCCGTACAGCCCCGGATCGGGGTCGTACGGCCTCCGGTGATTCCGGTGTCCGAAGGTTCACCCGGCTCCGGGCTGGGTACGTCACCCCTCCGCCGGTCGCCCGTTTCCGGTTTTCCACAGGCCTCCGCCCACCGTCCGCACCCATGGGCCTACCATGGGTGATGACCGGCCACAGGGGGAGGCGGGGCTCACGGCGACACGGCGGGACGGATCGCGATAGCGTCACGGCGGACTGCGCAGCCCCTGCGTACCGCCCGGTTCGGGGGCCCTTTTCCCCGGACCCCGAATGAGCTTGTGCCACCTTGGAGGTGAGGGTGTCCCAGATCACAGGCGAACCCGGGACCCAGGACTTCGTGGAAGTCCGGCTGCCCGCTGCGGGTGCCTATCTGTCCGTGCTGCGTACGGCCACGGCCGGTCTCGCGGCGCGCTTGGACTTCACCCTCGACGAGATCGAGGACTTGCGGATCGCGGTCGACGAGGCCTGCGCCATCCTGCTCCAGCAGGCCGTGCCGGGGTCCGTCCTCAGCTGTGTCTTCCGGCTGGTCGACGACGCCCTCGACGTGACGGTCTCCGCCCCGACGACGGACGGCCGCGCGCCCGAACGGGACACCTTCGCCTGGACGGTGCTCTCGGCACTGGCCGGGAAGGTGGAGTCGTCGGTGGCGGAGGACCGCACGGTCTCGATCAGCCTCTACAAACAGCGCGGCGCGGGGCCAGGCCCGGCGTGAGGAGCGGGGACGCGACGGCCGGCATCCCTGAGCAGCAGGCGCGGCCGCATGAGGTCGCTACGGAGCGGGCGGACCAGATGAGCGAGCACGAGCAGCACCACGAGGTTCCCGAGACACCGGGCGCCTCCGAGGTCCCGCGGGCCCCCGCGGACGCGGAACCGGCGCGGGAGACGGGCACCCCGGCGGAGAAGACGGAGGACGGTGACGACGCCGGGGAGGGCGACGACGCCGACGGCTCCGGCGCCCCCGCCGCCCGGGACCGGCACGACCGGAGCGGCGCCCGCGCCCTCTTCGTCACCCTGCGCGAGCTGCCGGAGGGCTCCCCCGAGAAGGCGGAGCTGCGCAACCGGCTGGTCCGGATGCACCTGCCGCTGGTGGAACACCTGGCCCGGCGCTTCCGCAACCGGGGCGAGCCGCTGGACGACCTGACACAAGTGGCCACGATCGGCCTGATCAAGTCGGTCGACCGGTTCGACCCGGAGCGCGGTGTGGAGTTCTCCACGTACGCGACCCCGACGGTCGTCGGCGAGATCAAGCGGCACTTCCGCGACAAGGGCTGGGCGGTCCGGGTGCCGCGCCGCCTCCAGGAGCTGCGGCTCTCGCTGACCACGGCGACCGCGGAGCTCTCCCAGCAGCACGGCCGCTCGCCGACCGTGCACGAGCTGGCGGAGCGGCTGGGGATCTCGGAGGAGGAGGTCCTGGAGGGCCTGGAGTCGGCGAACGCCTACTCGACGCTCTCCCTGGACGTGCCCGACACGGACGACGAGTCGCCCGCGGTCGCGGACACCCTCGGTTCGGAGGACGAGGCCCTGGAGGGGGTCGAGTACCGGGAGTCCCTCAAGCCGCTCCTGGAGGACCTGCCCCCTCGGGAGAAGCGGATCCTGCTGCTGCGCTTCTTCGGCAACATGACCCAGTCGCAGATCGCGCAGGAGGTCGGCATCTCCCAGATGCACGTCTCCCGGCTGCTCGCGCGGACCCTGGCACAACTGCGGGAGAAGCTTCTGGTGGAGGAGTAGAACGGGGTCGGCTCCCACTCACCGGGCGGGGCCGCACACCGACGGCAGGGCCCGGCGGGCGCGCCGGGTCCGACGGCTCCGTCGGGTAGCGCGTCCCGATGCCGGACCCCGGGCGCCCCGTTGGTCTGGCCGCCGGGAAGCTAGGCGGTGTCCTGGCCGGGGCGGCGGATGCCGAGCGACGCGGTGGTGGACCGGCTCACCAGGAGGACCAGACCGGTGACGGCCAGGGCGGCGACGACGATCCCGGCCGGGATCACTCCCGGGGTCTGGAGCATCTGCCAGGCGACCGGCAGGGCGAGGAGCTGGGTGATCACGGCCGGGCCCCGGCTCCAGGACCGGAGCAGCCACAGCCCACGGGCCGCGACGAGCGGGATCAGGCCGAGCGCGACGACGGTCAGGGCGCCCACGATGCCGCCGGGCAGGTCGCCGGAGTCCGAGGTCAGGGCGTGCGCCAGCAGGAAGACGCCCCCGCCGACGAGCCCGACGCCCTCGGCGCCTGCCACGGCCGCGGCGGCGGTGACGCGGGGAGGTCGGGGGGTCTGCTCCGTGCTGCTCATACAGGGCAGGGTAGCGGGGTCGCCACCGGGCGGCGGCGACCGGGCGAGGGCGTCCACGGATCGGGCCGGGCTGGGACCGGTACCGCCGAGTAGGTACCCTGGCGCTCATGCGCGCACTTCTCGTGGTCAATCCGGCAGCCACCACCACCAGTGCCCGCACCCGTGACGTACTCATCCACGCGCTCGCGAGCGAGATGAAGCTGGAGGCGATCAGCACCGAGTACCGGGGGCACGCGCGCGACCTGGGCAGACGGGCCGCCGACTCCGGGAACATCGACCTCGTGGTGGCGCTCGGCGGCGACGGCACGGTGAACGAGGTCGTCAACGGACTGCTGCACGGCGGGCCCGATCCGGACCGGCTCCCGAGCCTCGCGGTCGTCCCCGGCGGCTCGACGAACGTCTTCGCCCGCGCCCTCGGACTGCCGAACGACGCCGTGGAGGCGACCGGCGCGCTGCTGGACGCGCTGCGTGAACGACGCGCACGGACGGTGAGCCTCGGGCTCGCCTCGGGAACGCCCGGCACGGACGACGAGTCCGTCCCCTCCCGCTGGTTCACCTTCTGCGCCGGCCTCGGATTCGACGCGAGCGTCATCGGCCGGGTCGAACAGCAGCGGGAACGCGGAAAGAGATCGACGCACGCTCTCTACATCCGCCAGGTGCTGCGGCAGTTCCTGGAGGAGCCGAACCGCAGGCACGGGACGATCACCCTGGAACGCCCCGGCGCGGAGCCGGTCGAGGATCTGGTCCTCTCCATAATCTGCAACACCTCCCCCTGGACCTACCTGGGCAATCGTCCGGTGTACGCGTCCCCGGAGGCTTCCTTCGAAACCGCGCTCGACGTGCTCGGGCTGCACCGTCTGTCCACTCCGGCGGTGGCCCGGTACGCCACCCAGCTGCTCACTTCGACCCCGGAACGGGGCCCTCGCGGCAAGCACGCCGTGACGCTGCACGACCTCACCGACTTCACCTTGCATTCGAAGGTCCCGCTCCCTCTCCAGATGGACGGAGACCACCTGGGACTGCGTACGAGCGTGACGTTCACAGGCGTACGCAATGCACTGCGTGTGATTGTGTGAGTGGAAGGGCCCAAAGTCCTTTCACTCGAACGTTTAGGCGCGCATCCACCCCTTAGAAGTACGGCTGTGACCTAGCCGACACCGAGGAATCAAAAAAAACTTTCCGGAAGGGGTTGTATCCGCTGCCGAGGTTTGCGAGTCTCTTCTTGGCGATCGGGACGGCCCGCAACACCAGCCTCCACTGAGAGCCAGAACCCCTCCTCAAGTCTTAGGACCACACCAGTTCACCTGGCAGTCGGCCCTTCCCTTGCGGGGGGATTCGTGAAAGCGTTCACATTCACAAGCAACCCGCACGTAATACCAAGAGAGGTAGCAGCCATGGACTGGCGTCACAACGCCGTTTGTCGTGAGGAAGACCCGGAGCTGTTCTTCCCCATCGGCAACACCGGTCCTGCGCTGCTGCAGATCGAGGAAGCCAAGGCCGTCTGCCGCCGCTGCCCCGTCATGGAGCAGTGCCTGCAGTGGGCGCTCGAGTCCGGCCAGGACTCCGGCGTCTGGGGTGGCCTCAGCGAGGACGAGCGCCGCGCGATGAAGCGCCGTGCCGCTCGCAACCGGGCGCGTAACGCCAGCGCCTGACGCCCACCGACAGCCTGAGGCGAGCGGCGCATACATCGCGTATGCATTCACCGCACTTGAGCCGCAGCGCGCAGCATTAACCCACACAGCATTCGAGCCCCGGACCGAATTCACTTCGGTCCGGGGCTCGCTGCTTTTCACCGACCGGTTTTCGGTGACCAGAACTTCACCGCCCGTGACAGAACTCTCCGTCACGGGCGGTCACTTGAGCGGTCGTCTCACTTCTGCGAGCGCACGGGAATGTCCAGAACGACCTTCGTGCCCCGAACGGAACCCGGCAGCATGTCGAAGGAACCGCCCAACTCCCCTTCCACCAGGGTCCGTACGATCTGCAGTCCGAGATTTCCGGCGCGCTTGGGATCGAATCCCTCGGGCAGTCCCCGGCCGTCGTCCTGAACGGTGATCAGAAGCCGGGCGTCGGCCCTGGACTCACCCCGTACGGCGGTGACTTCGACGGCGCCCTCGTCGCCGGGAGCGAACGCGTGCTCCAGGGCGTTCTGCAGGATCTCGGTGAGGACCATGGAGAGCGGGGTCGCCACCTCGGCGTCGAGAATGCCGAAACGGCCGGTGCGCCGACAGCTGATCGGGCCCGGGGAGATCTCGGCGACCATCGCGATCACCCGGTCGGCGATCTCGTCGAACTCGACGCGCTCGTCCAGGTTCTGAGACAGCGTCTCATGGACGATCGCGATCGAGCCGACGCGCCGCACGGCCTCGTCGAGGGCCTCGCGGCCCTGGGCCGAGTCCATCCGCCGCGACTGGAGGCGCAACAGGGCCGCCACCGTCTGGAGGTTGTTCTTCACCCGGTGGTGGATCTCCCGGATGGTGGCGTCCTTGGTGATCAACTCGCGCTCGCGGCGGCGCAGTTCGGTGACGTCCCGGAGGAGGACCAGCGAACCGATCCGGGTGCCCTTGGGCTTGAGCGGGATGGCCCGCAGCTGGATCACCCCGCCGTTGCCCTCGACCTCGAACTCGCGCGGCGCGTACCCGGAGGCGAGCGTGACCAGCGCCTCGTCCACCGGGCCCCGGGACGGGGCCAGTTCGGCCGTGATCTGGCCGAGGTGCTGGCCGACCAGGTCGGCGGCGAGGCCGAGCCGGTGGTACGCGGAGAGCGCGTTGGGCGAGGCGTACTGGACGATGCCCTCGGCGTCCATGCGGACGAGTCCGTCGCCCGCCCGGGGCGAGGAGTCCATGTCGACCTGCTCGCCGGGGAAGGGGAAGGTCCCGGCGGCGATCATCTGCGCGAGGTCGGAGGCCGACTGGAGGTAGGTCAGCTCCAGCCGGGAGGGGGTGCGGACGGTGAGCAGATTGGTGTTGCGGGCGATGACGCCGAGGACCCGGCCCTCCCTGCGGACCGGGATGGACTCGACCCTGACGGGCACCTCCTCGCGCCACTCCGGGTCGCCCTCGCGGACGATCCGGCCCTCGTCGAGGGCGGCGTCGAGGAGCGGGCGCCGGCCGCGCGGCACCAGATGTCCGACCATGTCGTCCTGATAGGAGGTGGGGCCGGTGTTCGGCCGCATCTGGGCGACGGAGACGTACCGCGTGCCGTCGAGGGTGGGCACCCACAGGACGAGGTCGGCGAAGGAGAGGTCGGAGAGCAGCTGCCACTCCGACACCAGCAGGTGGAGCCACTCGAGGTCGGAGTCGCTCAGGGCGGTGTGCTGGCGCACGAGGTCGTTCATGGAGGGCACGGTGCGAGCGTACCCGTGGAGGAAACGGGCGGTGAACCTGGATCTCCCGGGCCCCGTGCTGGAGGATGGACCGGGAAAGACCGCGCTCCTGTGGATGGACAGACAAGAATGGTCTAGTCCACAATGAACGCATCAGAGCCTCCGGCCTCCCCGCACAGGAGGACGGAACGAGGTACCCGGCGCTCTCTGCCCTGACTGCGCCGAGACCTCCCACGACGGCCGAGGGACCGCACACCCCCGGCCGGAGCAAACTCCGGGCTGCGGTGCCGGACGGGCTGAGGGTCCCGTCGGGCGCCGCGGCCCGCGGGTGTTTCCGGGGCCGCTGGCCGGGCGGACGGACGGACGGGCCCCAGGAGTCGGGGCGGCGGGAGGATCGGCCCCCCGGACCACAGGGCCCCGGAGAAGCCTCAGGGGCCCCGGCGGCGCTCTCCCCGGCCCTTACGGGGCCCCCTGGCCCCTACCCTCACCGCTGCCCCTGCGGGTGCCTCCCGCGCGGCCCCCGGGGTTCGAGTGGCCGGGGGGAGCGCGGCGTCCGACGATGGACGGCGGGGGCGTCCGGGGGGCGGAACGGCACGAGGGGAAGGCCCCTCCTCTGCTAGATTTGTCCTTAGATTGGTCTATACCACACGGTCCCTCACCAGCCCCTCACCAGATCGGCAGGCACAGCGTGGAAGTTGTCATCGTCAAGGACGCCAAGGCGGGCGGGGAACTCATCGCGGACGGCATCGCCGGCCTCCTGCGCCGCAAGCCCGACGCGCTGCTCGGCGTGGCCACGGGCTCGACTCCGCTGCCCATCTACGACGCCCTGACCGCCCAGGTCCGGGCCGGTGCGGTCGACGCCTCCCGGGCCCGGATCGCCCAGCTGGACGAGTACGTCGGGCTGCCCTCGGGCCACCCGGAGTCGTACCGCTCCACGGTGCTGCGCCAGGTCGTCGAGCCGCTCGGGCTCCCCGAGGACGCCTTCATGGGCCCCGACGGCTCCGCCGAGGACGTCCTGGCCGCCTGTGAGGCCTACGACAAGGCGCTGGCCGAGGCCGGTGGCGTGGACCTCCAGATCCTCGGCATCGGCACCGACGGGCACATCGGCTTCAACGAGCCGTGCTCCTCGCTCGCCTCCCGCACCCGGATCAAGACGCTCACCGAGCAGACCCGCGTGGACAACGCCCGCTTCTTCGACGACGACATCGAGCAGGTGCCGCACCACGTCATCACCCAGGGCATCGGCACCATCCTGGAGGCCCGCCACCTGGTGCTGCTGGCCACCGGCGAGGGCAAGGCCGAGGCCGTGGCGCAGACCGTCGAGGGGCCCGTGGCGGCGCTCGTGCCCGCCTCCGCGCTCCAGCTGCACCCGCACGCCACGGTCGTGGTGGACGAGGCCGCCGCCTCCAAGCTGAAGCTCGCGGACTACTTCCGTCACGCCTTCGTCAACAAGCCCGCCTGGCAGGGCATCTGAGCCGCCCGTGACCCGGCGGCGGTCGGCCGCCCGGTCACGGCGAAGGGCCCGGCACCTCTCGGTGCCGGGCCCTTCGCGTACTGCCGGAGCGGCTGTCAGGCGCCGGTTCCGGCGACGGCCTCCGCGGCCGCGCGACCGCAGACCCGGGCCGCGCCGTGGGTGGCGATGTGCAGGGCCCCGCGGGGCTCCGCCTCGTTCAGGCCCATCTCCACCACGACGGTGTCGGGGCGGGCCGCGACGAGCGCGTCCAGGGCCTGGCCCATCCACGGGTGCCGGTGGACGTCACGGACGACCGCCACGACCCGCCGCTCCCCCGCGGCGGCGAGGACGGCGTCCACGGAGGAGTCGTCGGCGTACGAGCCGGTCTCCGTGCCGGGCAGCAGCCGGTCCAGCTCCGCCGCGATGCCCCAGGGCGTCTCGTCGCCCACCGCGAAGTTCGCGACGGGAGTGAAGGCGGCCACGTAGGGGGCGCTGGTCAGCGGCGTGTGCGGCTCCTTGCCCCGGGTCACCTTCAGGGCCCGGCGGGCGGCGACGAGTCCGATGTCGGCGCCGGGCGCGGTCCCCTCCTGCACTGCCGCGCCCGACGCCGATTCGGCCCCCCTGGCCCGGTGGGACTGGGTCCAGGCCGCCAGGGCGCGCACGCGCGCCGCGGCGTCGGCCAGCCGCTCCTCGGGCAGTTCACCGGTCCGTACCGCGTTCACCAGCGCGTCGCGCAGCTGCAGTACGGTCCCCTCGTCGCACAGGCCGCCGCCGACGCAGATGGCGTCGGCGCCCGCGGCGATGGCGAGGACGGAGCCGCGCTCGATGCCGTAGGTCGCCGCGACGGCCTGCATCTCCATGCCGTCGGTGACGATCAGGCCCTGGTAGCCCAGCTCCTGGCGGAGCAGACCGGTGAGGATCTGCGGGCTCAGGGTGGCCGGACGGTGCGGGTCGAGCACGGAGAGAAGGATGTGCGCGCTCATGACCGCTTTGGTGTCCGCGGCGATGGCCGCGCGGAAGGGCACCAGCTCACGGGCGTGCAGGGTGGCGAGGTCCACGTCGATCCGGGGCAGCGCGTCGTGCGAGTCGACGTTGGTGTCGCCGTGCCCGGGGAAGTGCTTGGTGCAGGCCGCGACCCCGACGCCCTGGAGGCCGTCGACGTACGCCACGGTGTGCCGGGCGACCAGGTCCGGGTCCGGCCCGAAGGACCGGACGCCGATGACCGGGTTCTCGGCGTTGGAGTTGACGTCGGCGGAGGGCGCCCAGTTCAGGTCGATGCCGCAGCGGGCCAGCCTGCTGCCGAGCTCACGGGCCACGGCCCGGGTCAGCTCGACGTCGTCCACGCTGCCCAGCGCGTAGTTGCCGGGGAACGAGGAGCCCTGCTTGACCTCCAGGCGCGTGACGTCGCCGCCCTCCTCGTCGATGGCGACGAGGACGTCGTCCCGCTCGGCCCGCAGCTGCGCGGTGAGCGCGGCGAGCTGCTCGGGGCTGACGACGTTCCGGCCGAAGAGGCCGACGGAGGACAGTCCCTCGCCAATGCGGCGGAGCAGCCAGTCGGGGGCGGTGGTGCCGACGAAACCGGGCTGGAGCACCGTGAGCGCGTCACGGGTCAGCGTGTCGGTGCCGTGTACGAGTGTGGTCATGGGAGCCGTTATCCCTTCACCGCGCCGGCGGTCATGCCGCCGACGGCCTTGCGCTGGAGGAAGAGGAAGACGATGAGCACGGGCAGTGCGAAGAGCGTCGAGGCGGCCATGGTGGCGCCCCAGTCGCTGCCGAACGCGGTCTGGAACTGGGTCAGCCAGAGCGTCAGCGTCTGCGACTCCTTGTCCTTGTTCAGCATGAGGATCATCGCGAACTCGTTCCAGGCGGTGATGAAGCCGAAGAGCGAGGTCGACATCAGGCCGGGGGCGAGCAGCGGGAAGATCACCTTGCGGAACGCCTGGCCGCGGGTGCAGCCGTCGATCTGGGCCGCCTCCTCCAGTTCGACCGGGACGGCGGCGATGAAGCCGCGCAGGGTCCAGATCGTGAAGGGGAGGACCATCACGAAGTAGATGAGCGTGAGCATCGGGATGCTGTTCAGCATGTCGTTCTCACGGGAGATCATGTACATCGCGATGACCATGACCTCCCAGGGGGCCATCTGCGCCATCATCACGATGAGGACGATCCCCTTGCGCCCCTTGAACCTGAGGCGGGCTATCGCGAAGCTCGCGGCCAGGGCGACGAGCAGGGCGAGCAGCACGGCACCGATGGTGACCATGAGGCTGTTGGTGACGTACGTCCAGAAGAGGTCGACACCGGTCGCCGTCGTGTAGTTCTCCAGCGTCGGCGTGAAGACGAAGACGGGGTCCTTGGTCATGATCTCGTGCTGCGGCTTCAGCGAGGACGAGAACATCCAGTAGACCGGGAAGACGAACACCACCGCGATGACGAGGGCGCTGACGTTCTTCACGACCGCGCCGACCGTGACCGGCTTCCTGGTGCGCAGCTTCTGCGGAGTCGGGGTGGTGGTGCTCACAGCTCCTCCTCCTCCTTCAGGATCAGGCGGAAGTAGAAGGACATGACCGCGATGAGCATCACGATCGTCAGGATGGAGATGGCGGCGGCGACGCCGTAGTGGAACTGTCCGACGCCCTCGATGTAGGCGTAGACCGGGAGGGTCTCGGAGCCTCGGTCGGGGCCGCCCTGGTTCATGGCGTACACCTGGGCGAACGCCTTGAAGATCCAGATGATCTCCAGGAACGTGGTGATCATGAAGAAGGACTTCAGGTTCGGGAAGACCACGGCCCAGAAGGTGCGCCAGCCGCTGGCGCCGTCCATCTTCGCGGCCTCGTACAGCTCGGAGCCGATGGTGGTCAGGCCCGCGTACATGTTGAGCGCGACGAACGGCACCGATCCCCAGACCAGCAGGATCAGGATGATGACGAGGGCGTCGAAGCCGGTCTCGAACCAGTTGTGCTGCTCGTAGCCGGAGAAGCCGAGCGTGCGCATGACCCAGTTGACGACACCGAACTGCTCGTCGAAGAGCCACCGGAAGACGGTCACGGAGGCGACGATCGGCATGGCCCAGGCGAACATCAGGGCCAGCGAGAGGACCAGTCGCATCTTCTTGCCGAGGCGGTTCAGGAGCAGGCCCAGGCCCGTGCCGATCGCCATGATCAGGAGGACGTTGATGGCCGTGAAGGCGACGCTTCGGAGCGCGACGCCCCAGAACTCGGAGTCACCGAGGAGCTCGGTGTAGTTGTCGAAGCCGATCCAGACCGTCTCGCGGGTGATGAATTCCTTCCGGTTCAACTGCTGGAAGGAGAGGATCACATTGCGGATCAGCGGGTAGAGCAGCAGCACCGCCATCGACAACAGGGCGGGCGCGACGAGCAGGTACGGCAGCACCCCGCTGGGCAGGGAACGTCTGCCACGCGGAGGCTGAAGGACTTCCTTCGAGCCGGAAGGGGGTGGCGGAGTCTGAGACTTCCCTGCCGCCCTCCCGGGCGCGTCCTGGGAACCGGCGGTCGCCGTCCCCTGGGAGTCCACGGTCATGGTCTTATTCCTCGCGGTTCTGGGGCTCCCGCGCCCACCGAGCCACGGCCCGGGGGAGCGGGCCGCTGGTCACTGCATCACTGCAAAGCGCCGATGGTGCGGCCGGTGCGGTACCGACCGCACCATCGGGCTACGGGTTACTGCTGGTTGATGCGCTCGTTGATGACCTTGTCGGCGGCCTCGCCGGCCTTCTTGGCGTCCTCGCCCTTCAGGACCTTGGTCATGTAGTCCTTGATCGGGTTCGGGGCGGTCTCGACGTTGGCCCAGCCCGGGGTGACCGGGGTGACCTTGCCGGAGACGGAGGAGGCGGCCATGGCCTCGGCGAAGGAACCGGCGGCCGGCTTGAACTGCGCGGCGTCGCTGTTCGGAAGCAGCGCGCCCGAGGTGGCGGCGGCGTACTTCGTCATGAAGTCCTTGCCGGCGGCGAGCGCCAGCCACTCCTTCGCGAGCTCCTTGTTCTGGGAGCGCTCGGAGATGGCGAGGTTGGAGCCACCGAGGAAGACGGAGCCCGGCTTGTCGGCCGTCTTGCCCGGGATCGGGAAGTAACCGAAGTCGGCGGTCTTGCCGGCCTTCTTCATGGCGTCGATCGCGCCGCCGGCCTCCCAGCCGAGACCGATCCAGGACGACACGCCACCCTTGGGGATGATGTCGGTGGACTGCTGCGGGGTCGCCTCGTCCTTGTCCTTCGGAGCGGTCGAGTAGGACGCCAGCTCCTTGTAGAAGTTCATGGCGTTGGCGGCCTCGGGGGAGGACAGGTTGCCCTTCCACTTGTCGCCGTCCTTGACCGCCAGGTCGCTGCCCTCGTCCCAGACGAGACCGGCGAGGACGTACCAGGACTGACCCGGCAGGTAGATCGCCTGCGACTTGGGGTCGGCGGCCTTGAGCTTCTTCAGCCCGTCGATCCACTCGGCGCGGGTCTTCGGCGGGGTGACCTTGGCCTTCGCGAAGGCGGCCTTGTCGTAGACGACGACGCGGTTGGCGGCGTACCACGGAGCCGAGTAGAGCTTGCCGTCCAGCTCGTTGGAGGCGACCATGCCCTTGTTCCAGGCGTCGTAGCCGAGCTTGGCCTTGTCGCCGGACAGGTCGGCCAGACCGCCGGTGACCGCGTAGCCCGCGGTCTGGGTGTTGCCGAGCTCCAGGACGTCCGGCGGGCTGTCCTCGGAGAGGGCGGTGGTGACCTTCTCCTGGATGCCGTTCCAGATCTGCTTCTCGACCTTGACCTTGACGCCCGGGTGCTTGGCCTCGAAGGCCTTGTTCACGTCGGCCATCCAGGCGTCCGGCGCGGAGCCGTCCATGACCCAGACGGTCAGCGTCTTGTTGCCACCGGCGGACGGCTTGGCGCCGTCCTTGCCCTTGTCACTGTCGGAACCGCCACACGCTGCGATGGAGACCATCATGCCCGCGACGCCGATCGCCGCGATGAGCTTGCGCTTCACGCCACCCTCCTCAGGGATGCTGCAACCCCTGCCCACCGCGCGAAGACATACGTCGGGTAGTGCTCGTGGGGCTGGGACCTGGTCTTTAATGGTTTAGACCAGTACCCGGAGCTTGGCCTAGACCTTTAGGGGTGTCAAGGGTGTATAAGAAGGGCAGTCGCGTCCGTTATCGGACCGACACCTGAGGGAGGGCGACGACCCGTGACCGGTCCGTGCCACCATGTGAGCCGCGACAGACGGAGGAGCCGGTGACGGCAGCAGCACAGGAGTCGGGAAGGCAGGCCATGGCCACGGACGCGGGCAGCACGGAGACGGAGAACGGGACACCGATCCGTACCGCGCGCGTGCCCAAGTACTACCGACTGAAGCGGCATTTGCTCGACATGACGGAGACCCTGCCGCCCGGCACCCCGGTCCCGCCCGAGCGTACGCTGGCCACCGAGTTCGACACCTCGCGCACCACCGTGCGCCAGGCCCTCCAGGAGCTGGTCGTCGAGGGCCGCCTGGAGCGCATCCAGGGCAAGGGCACCTTCGTCGCCAAGCCCAAGGTCTCCCAGGCCCTGCAACTCACCTCCTACACGGAGGACATGCGCGCCCAGGGCCTGGAGCCGACCTCGCAGCTCCTCGACATCGGTTACGTCACTGCCGACGACACCCTCGCGGGGCTGCTCGACATCACGGCCGGCGGACGGGTGCTCCGCATCGAGCGGCTGCGGCTCGCGAGCGGTGAGCCGATGGCGATCGAAACCACCCATCTCTCCGCGAAGCGGTTCCCCGCCCTGCGCCGCTCCCTTGTGAAGTACACCTCCTTGTACACCGCCCTCGCCGAGGTGTACGACGTGCGCCTCGCGGAGGCCGAGGAGACCATCGAGACCTCCCTCGCCACCCCGCGCGAGGCCGGACTGCTCGGCACGGACGTCGGCCTGCCGATGCTGATGCTCTCCCGCCACTCGCTGGACGCCCAGGGCGAGCCGGTGGAGTGGGTCCGGTCGGTCTACCGCGGCGACCGGTACAAGTTCGTGGCGCGCCTGAAGCGACCCAACGACTGAGCTAACGCCGCACCCGCGCGTGAGGGAGGGGGCCGCCGAGACATCGGCGGCCCCCTCCCTTCTGCTGTTCCGGCCCGGCGGGCCCCGCTGCGCGTCGTCGCCGCACCCAAGGCTCTCCCTGCTCTCCCCGCTCTCCCCACTCTCTCTGCTCTCCCTGCTCTCTCCGCCCTCCCCGTCCCCGGGCCCTCCCGGCGCCCCGGCGACCCGTGCCGTCCCTGTCACGCCCCGACCCCTTCCGGACGGCAGCAACGTGACACCCCCGATGAACGCGCTGGTCAGAGGCGCTCCCGGCAGCCACCCCCGAGGTGGCGCCAAACGACCGGGCGGTTGCTGCCACCCGTGAACCACTGACAGTCCGCCCCCGTTCGAGCATTCTTGAACATGTCGAAAGGGCCCCACTGAGGGGCAATCGACACATTCCACCGAATCCCGAACCCGTCAGAGGGGTACTCGCCATGCGCTCGTCCGCCCGCCGTCTCGTCCTCACCGCCGTCGCCGCCCCGCTCGTCGCCGCCGGCGCCCTCCTCGCCACCGCCGGACCGTCCGTCTCCGCCGCCCCGGCCGACGGCGCCCCCCGGACGCAGACCGCCGCCGACCCGGCCGCCGCCCCCCTTCCCGCGCCGACCGGTCTGCCGACTCCGTCCGCCAGCCCCTCCGACGGCTTCTCGTGGGGCTGACCGGCGCCTCCACCGCGTCACGAGACCGTCCCCCTCTACCGCAGGACCCGCCATCTTCCTCATCGGCATCTCGATGTCCGCGGCCGCCGCGGCGGGCACCGCACGCCTCAGCCCCAGCGGCGTACTCGCGGCCCTGTACCGGGCCCTCGATCCGACGGATCCCGTCGAGACCGCCCGCGCACTGGTGACGGAGTACTCCGTCCGGGTCGCGCTCTGCCTCGACTGCCACGACGAACTCGAGGCCGTCGGACGTGCTCTGGGCATCTGTCTGCGGATGCTGGGGCGCTCGCCCGAGTTCGAGGGCTACGGCATCGCCGACTGCAGACTCCTGTGAACCCTTCCGAACGGGGAATTCAGCCGTGTACGTCCATATCCTGGGCCCCCTCCGCGCCACCGTCGACGACCGTCCCGTGACCCTGGGCGGCAGACGGACCCAGACCGTCCTGGCCGCCCTCGCGCTGGAAGCCGACTGGGCCGTCTCCGTGGACGGTCTCGTCGAGGCCGTCTGGGGCTCCTGCCCTCCGGCCAGCGCCCGCACCCAGATCCGCATCTGCGTCTCCACCCTGCGCCGCGCCTTCGCCCTCGCCGGTGCGCCGGGGACGATCGAGACCCATTCCTACGGCTACCGCCTGCGCCTGGGACCGCACGACCTCGACGCGGCCGTGTTCGAGTCCGGGATGGAGCGGTCGCGGCTCCTCGCGGGGAGCGGACGCCGGGCCGAGGCCGTCCTGGAACTGCGCAACGCGCTCGCCCTGTGGGACGGGCCCGTCCTCGCCGGGCAGACGAGCCGGGCCCTGGACCCCGGGATACGGCGCCTGGAGGAGCTGCGCATCCGGGCGATCGAGGAGCGGCTCGAACTGGAACTCGCCCTCGGCCGCCACGGGGACGTCATCGGCGAGCTGCTGGCGCTGACGGCGACCTACCCCTTCCGGGAGCAGTTGCACGGGCAGCTCATGCTGGCCCTGCACCTCGCGGGCCGGACGGCCGAGGCGCTGGCCGCGTACCGGCGCGTGCGGGTGACCCTCGTCGAGGAGCTGGGCATCGAGCCCGGCCCCCGGCTGCGCGACCTGGAGCGGTCGATCCTGCTCGGCGAGTGCCTGAGCGCCTGAACTCCCGAGGGCTGGGCACTGGGGGCTGGAGCTGGGGGCCGAGCGTCTGATGAGCGGCTGGGCGCCAGAGCGGCTGACCGCCCGGCCGCCCGTCGCCCGGCCGCCCCTCGCCCCTCGCCCCTCGCCCCTCGCCCCTCGCCCCTCGCCCGCCCAGCGTCGCCCAGCGTCGCCCGGCCCAGCCGTCGCCCGGTCGCCCGTCGCCCCGCCCGGCCGTCCCCGGCTGGCCCTCCCGCGTCACGGCCGGGTTCAGAGCGTGATCCGCAGGTCCTGCATCCGGTGCTCGGACAGCCCGTCCGCCGGGACGAACGCGTACCGGTGTGCCTTCGCCCCGCCCGCCGTGAACGCCCAGTCCAGGCGGAAGAACGGCAGGCGCTGATTGAGCACGCTGTCCCATTCGAACTCCCCCAGAGCCGCGTACTTCCAGCTCAACGGCAGGAACTCGGTGCTGATCGGAGTGAGGTCCGTGGACAGCTCGCGCAGCCCGTCCAGCGACCGGCTCGCAGCCGTGGTGTTGAAGTCCCCGGCGATCAGGGTGGGATGGGGGTTGGCCGCCAGGTCCCGCTCCAGGGCCCGCATCTCCGCCTCGCGCCAGGCGAACTTGCGTTGGAAGTAGGTGTCGAAGTCGAACCCGGAGAAGGGGTTCAGGTTGTCGAGCGCCATCGGCACGGTGAGGTGCACGTTGTAGGTGCTGAGCACCTTGTCGCCGACGGCCAGATCGGTCCTGAGGACCTTCTCCCGGTGGAACTCCTCGCCGAAGTCGGGCCGCCCTCCCGGGGCCGTGGGCCTGCGCAGTCCCACAGTGCTCTGTGCCAGGACCGGAAAGCGCGAGAGCGTGAGAAGTTCGCCCCGCCGTGCGATGTGGTAGCCGGGGAACTGCCGCCGCAGCTCCTCGTCGTCGTCGATCCGCCAGTAACCGGCCTCCCCGAGGCCGGCGGTCCAGCCGACGTGCTCCTGGAGCAGATACACATCGGCGGGGTGCTCGCGCAGATAGGCGTAGACGCGGTCGGTGCCCGCGGCCTTCCCCCAGTACTGGGTGTTCAGTGACACCACGCGCAACGCGCCGGACGGCACCGGCCCCTGGTCGCGCCAGAGGGCGGGCCAGTTCAGACCGGATCCGGTGGTGAGCGCCAGGGCGAGCGCGAGCCCGGAGACTCCGGTCGTCAGGAGGCGGCGGCGCCCGCACGCGGCGGCACCCGCGACGAGGAGGACGGCCGGGATCGCGAGCAGGAAGAGCGGCGGCGCGATCTCGAGGACGAGCGACCAGTGCCAGCGGGCGCTGGCCAGCACACGGACCGTGGCGTAGAGCAACCACAGCACCGCGACGGCGAGGAGGAGCCTGCCGTACCAGAGCCTGAGAAGGCGGACGATACGGCGCGAACGGCCGGGGACCTCCTGATGAGGGGGTTCCGTCGTCGGTTCCGGGGCCATCGGGTCGGCGGGCGGGGCGGTCGCTGCGGTCATGCCAGGCTCTCCTGCGGCTGGTACATGTGCCGGAAGCGGCGACTGGCCGCGTACTGCACGAGACCGGCCGCGAGGCCCGTCACGACCGCCGTGCTCACCAGGGCGTGGGCCCCGGTGAAGAAGGCGGTGAAGAAGAAGCCCCGCTCGCGGAGCGAGAAGCGGTACTGCCCGAAGTCGGCGGCGACGGAGCCGAGGAGCGCGGCCAGGGAGACCAGCAGGGCGGCCGGGTGGAGGAGCGCGAACGGCACGGCGGCGACGGCGAGGCCGCCGAGCGCGGAGGCGACGGCCCGGCCGCCGGTCTCCATGCCCTGCATGGCGCGGCCCCGGTCGAAGTAGAACGGCACCCGCAGCCTGCTGCGGACGAAGGCCTTCCGCAGCAGGGGCCGCATCCGGTCCTCGTCGGAGAGCCGTCCCCTGATGCGGGAGGTCAGCAGCATGGGCCAGCGGGCGGCCAGCCGCTCCGCGTGGTCGATCTCCTCGGTCTGCCGCAGCGCCGTGTTGAACCAGCCGGCCTCCATGAAGGCGGCCCTGCGGACCGCCCCCAGGGCGTAGAAACCGCCGCTGACCAGGCCTTCGGCGCTCTTGCGCCAGTAGTGGTACTGGAGGATGCGGTACTGGCCGACCAGCCCTTCCTCGAACAGCGGCTCCTTGTCGGGTATGCCGAAGACCGCGCCGTACGTGGGGTTCTCGTCGAAGAGCGCGACGGCCTGCGCGACGGCCTCCGGGTGCATGGTGAGGTCGGCGTCCAGGAAGAAGACGATCTCGCCCCGGGAGCGGCGGACGCCCGCGTTGCGGGAGGAGCCGGGGCCGCCGTTCTCCTTGACGCGGACGAGCTGGATGGGGTGGGTGGCGGCGATGTCCGCGCAGCCGTCGGTGCTGGCGTCGTCGACGACGATCACTTCGATGTGGGGGTAGCTCTGCTCGCGCACGGAGCGCAGGCAGAGGTCGATGGTGGGCCGGTCGTTGTACATCGGGATGACGACCGAGACGAGGGGTGCGGACATGGGATTCCTCGGTGGTGGTGGAGGGGCGGGGGTCAGGTGGCGATGTGCGGGAGGAGGAGTGCGCCCCAGGCGGCGGAGTTGACGAGCATCACGCGGTCGCGCAGCAGCGTCTTGACGGGCTCTCCCCCGCCGCCGTCCACGATCACGATCTGGAGGTAGCGGAACAGGGCGAAGAGCGCGCACACCACGGTGAGCAGGGAGTACTCCCCGAAGCCCGATTCGGTGCGCAGGTAGAGCAGGTAGCCGAACAGGGTGAGGGCCGAGCAGAGCACCAGGACCAGGTCGAGGAAGTGCGCCGAGTAGCCGACGAGCGCGGGCCGGTGCCCGGTGCCGGAGACGCTCAGTTCGTGCCGCCGCTTGCCCAGGATGAGGACGAGGCAGCAGGCGAGGACGGTCAGGACCAGCCACATCTCGACGGGCCTTCGGGCGGCCTCGTACCCGCCGAGGAGGCGGAGCACGAAGCCGGTGGCGACGACGAAGACGTCGAGCAGCGGGAGGTGCTTGAGCTTCCAGCTGTACGCGCCGTTCACGGCGAGGTACGACAGGACGATCAGGGCGGACCCGGCACCGAGGACGAGCAGGGCGGGCGCGAGCAGGGCGGCCAGCACGAGGGCGGTGACCACCGCGGAGGTCATGCTCATCCGGCCGGAGGCCAGCGGTCTGTGGCGCTTGACGGGGTGGCGCTTGTCCCGTTCGACGTCGGCGATGTCGTTCAGGACGTAGACCAGGGACGAGGCGAGGATGAAGGCGCCGAGGGCCGTGCCGACCCGGATCAGGGTCGTGGCGTCCAAGTGGCCGCCGAGCAGGGCCAGCGGTACGACGAGCAGGTTCTTGGGCCACTGGCCCGGCCGGAGGAGGGCGATCGGGGCGGGCAGCCGCCGTTTCTTCGTCGGGGCCTGGGGCTGGGGCGGCGAGGGGGCCGGAACCTTGGCCGGGGTCTGGACCTTGGCAGGGGTCTGGACCTTGGCCGTGCTCCGGGCCTGGGCACTGGTGTGCCCCGTGAGCTGGGTCATGGCAGCGCCTCTCAGAAGAAGATCTTCGCGGTGGACAGCAGGCCCTGGCTCCACGGGTCGCGGCTCGTCCGGCCGGTGGCCCCCGCCTTCGGGGCGGTGTGGCGGGCGGTGCGCCACCACTCGTAGGTGCGCAGCACGGCGTCGGCGTTGGAGTGGCGGGGGGTGAAGCCGAGCTTGGCCTTGGCCTTGTCGATGCTGACGTAGGAGTCGTCCATCAGCTTGTGCAGCAGGCGGCCGTAGACCGGTGAGAGCTTGGCCCGCTGGAGGAGGCTGAGCAGTCCGAGGGCGGGGCGGGCGGGCAGTCCGATGACCCGCTTGCCGTGACCGGCGGCGTCGAGGACGGCCTGGAAGTCCTCGCGGATGGTGCCGAACTCGGCCGCCGCGAGGTTGTAGGTGTCGTTGGCGATGTCGTCGGGCGCGGTGAGGACGGTGACGACGGCGTCGACGAGGTCGTCGACGGCGAACATCTGGATCTTGACGTTGCCCTTGCCGAGGACGGGGAAGTTCCGTCCCTCCTCGGCCCATTCGAAGAGCATCGAGAACAGGCCCATGCGGCCGGGGCCGACGAAGGTCTTGGGCCGGAGGATCGGGACGCACATGCCCTCGGCCCGGTACCGCTCGGCGATCTCCTCGGCCGCCGCCTTGGCGCGGCTGTAGGTGTCGACGGGTTCGCGGGGGTATTCCTCGGGGGTCGGCACGATGGTGGGCAGCCCGTAGACGGCGGTCGAGGAGATGTGCACGACCCGGGGGGTGCCGGCGGCCGCGGCCGCCTCGAAGACGTTCCTCGTGCCGCCGATGATGATGGAGCGGATCTGCTCGTCGGGGTAGCTGGGCAGGGCGGCGGCGGCGTGGACCAGGACGTCGGCGCCGTCGAGGGCCTGGTCCATGAGCTCCCGGTCGCGGATGTCGCCGGTCAGCACGACGCCGGGGCCGGACCTGAGGTCGACACCGCGCACCTCGTGACCCTCGGAGAGAAGCCTTTCGGCCAGGCGGGAGCCGAGCATGCCGGCCGCGCCGGTGATCGTGATCACCACTGGGAGCTCACCTTCTGCTTGATGAAACGGGCCACGAGACCGGTCAGACCGCGGCCGAGGACGTCGTCGAGGGCGTCGATCGCGCGCTCGGCCTCCTCGGGTTCGGTGACCAGGGAGGGGCCGATGATGAGGGGGTTGGCGCCGTTGAGCGTGTAGTACGTGAAGATGCCGTGGTCCTCGTACAGCGCGTTGATGACGGCGCAGGTGACGAGCTTGGTCTTGAACCGGGGATCGCGGGCCATGCCGCCGGGCGCGAGCTTGGCGACCAGGTCGAGGATGCGGGGGCCGCCCTCGATGAAGACGCCCCACAGGGCTCCGGCTCCGGCCACCCGGCCGATCTCGTCGGGGTACTGCTTGGCGAGCCGTTCGAGCCCGGGTTCGAGTACGGCTCCGAGGGCGCGGGCCCTGGCCGGATAGTCGTCCTCCATCGCGATGTTGACGGCTTCGAGGGCGGTGGCGCACTCCTCGCCGAAGCCGTAGTAGGTGGTGGAGGTGGAGTTGATCAGGGAGTCGCCGAGGTTGTCGTACGCCTTGCGGAAGACCGGCTCGCGGGCGACGAAGGCGGAGATGGACGACTTGCCGCCGCCGAAGGACTTGGAGGTGGTGAGCACGTCGGGGATGAGGCCCGGGTAGCGCATGAAGTGGAAGAGGCTGCCGGTCTTGCCCCAGCCGGTGTAGATCTCGTCGAAGATCAGGATGATCTTCTCCCGGTCGCAGATCTCGCGCAGCCCGCGCAGGAACTCCTCCGAGCACCACTGGATGGTGGAGGCGCTGAACGGTTCGATGAGGAGGGCGTAGACGTCTCCGCGGTGGGCGGCGACGACCTTGCGGACGGAGTCGAGGTCCCCGTAGCGGAAGGTGTCCACCCCGGGGATGGTGGGGAAGCCGAACTGGGCCTGGCCGGTCAGTCCGCCGGAGCCGAGGAGCTTGCCGTGGAAGGCGCAGTCGGCGCGCAGCACGGTGTTCCTCTTGCCGTTGTGGAACTTGTACGCGAGCTTCACGGCGCCCTCGACCGCCTCGGCGCCGGAGTTCGGCAGGAACGCCATGTTCAGGTCGCCGGGCAGGACTTCGGCGAGGTTGTGGCCGAGGGCGGCGAGATAGGGCGAGAAGTAGGTCTTGTGCACCTCCATGCGCCGGTCGCGGGCGAAGCGCTCCCGGGCGGCGAGGATGCGGGGGTGGTTGTGGCCGTGGTTGAGGACGCCGACACCGCCGGTCAGGTCGAGGATCCGCCTGCCGTCGTCGAGGGTGAGGTAGGCGCCCTCGGCGCTGCGGACGAGTTCGCGTCCGAAGCCGAACGAGGTCATGAGGGAGACCTGGCTCTTGTTCACGTGCTTGCGGTAGAGGTCGTGGACCTCGTCGATCTGGAGCTTCTCGGCGTCGTCAAGGGTGTACACGGGTGGGGTCTCCCATCGGGGCGGTGGTGCGGGTCAGCGGGGCGACGAGGGTGGCGGGGAAGGACAGCGGGTCGGGGGCGGGGGCGGGGGCCGTGCGGCGGGAGCGACGAGTGGCGGTCGGCGCCTCGGAGACCGGGACCGCGGCGGGTGGGGCCGCCGGGGCCGTATCGGTCGGGTGGGGTTCCGTCGTGACGGTCGTGGGGGGTTCCGTCGTGTCGGCCGTGGGGGCTGCCGTCGTGACGGTCGTGCGGTGCTGTGCCGCGGCGGGTGGGGCCGCCGGGGCCGTGTCGGTCGTGGGGGGCTCAGAGGGGGTGGTGGCCGTACGGCTCTGCCGGGCGGCCCGTGCCCGTGACCAGGCGAGGACCACCACCGAGCTGGTCAGTTCGGCGACGACGCACACCAGTCGGCTGGCGATGGCCGCGGCGGCGGCCAGGCCGCCGGGCAGGACGGTGGAGAGGGCGGCCGTGAGGGTCAGTTCGCGCACCCCCCAGCCGTCGGGGACGATCAGGGCCAGGCTGCTGATCACGGTGGCCAGCGCGAAGCCTCCGACGGCCGCGCCGAACCCCGCCAGGGGCGGTGCGCCGACGGCCAGGAGCAGGAACCACAGGTGAAGTCCCGAGGCCGTCCAGGAGGCGACGGCGAGCAGTACGGCCCTGCGGACGGCCCGGTCGGGCGGGGGTACGACCGGCCGCTTCACCAGCCGGGCGAGGGCCGTGACGGGCCGGGTGATCAGCGCGGGCCGTACGACGCCCGCGAGGAAGAGGAGCGCGGGCGGGCACAGCCACATCCAGTGGCCGGGGAGCGCGGCGGGGGCCGCGACCAGGCCGACGGCGGCGCCGGTGAGCAGGGTGAGGGCCAGGCTCAGCACATAGGCGGACGTCATCTGGGCGCCGGGGACACCGGCCTCCCTGCCGTGCGCCACGTGCGTGATGACCCCCCACACCCGGCCGGGCACGTACTTGCTGAGCTGGCCGAGGAAGTAGATCTTCGCCGCGCGCAGTCCCCGGATGGGATGGTCGCCGGGGATGAGCACCCGCCAGGCGTGGACGGCGAGGACGAGGCCCACGACGTTGGCGACGACCGAGGCGGCGATCAGGGGGACGGCGTCGGCGCGGGCGAACGCCTCGGCCACCGCGGGGCCCTCACCGCGCAGCAGGAAGAAGACCCCGATGAGGGCCGCCACCACGACGACCGGGGTGAGGAGTCTGCGTACCCAGACCGTCATCGTGCCGCCGCCTTCTGGGGGGCGCGCCGGACGCCGGTGCCGGGCCGGGCGGGGAGGAGCGTGCCGAGCGCTCCCCGGGCCGCACCGGCGAGGAGCGCGGTGTGGGCGGCGAGGTGGACGCCGGTGAAGAAGGGGACGAAGGCGGCGCCCTTGCGGCGGGCCACGAAGCCGAGCAGGCCCAGGTTGGCCAGGCAGAAGGCGAGCAGTCCGGCCGCCGGGAGCGCGGCGAGGGCCGTCGCGGCGGGGGTCGGCACGGACGGCAGCAGGCCGAGCGGGGCCAGCGGCAGGGAGCCGAGGAGGAGGGCCGCCGCGAGGACGGACGCGGGGGTGTTGGCCGTCAGGTTGCTCCGGCCGCCCCGGCGGGCCGAGCGCAGCGCCGGGACGAGCAGCAGGGCCCGGCGGTACGTCTCCGAGAGGAGCGGTCCGAGCCGGTGCTCCTCGTCGTGCCGTGCCATCACCCGCTCGGTGAGGATGATGCGGTAGTGCGGGGCGAGCCGGTCGCTGAACTCCAGGTCCTCGGAGTCCCGCAGTCGCTCGTCGAAGCCGCCGAGCCGGTCGAAGACCTCGCGCGGCACGGCCGCCTGGGCGAAGAAGGCGGTCTCCACCACTCCGGCGCCCCGGGCCCGCCACCAGTAGGCGTGCAGCGTCTTGTACCACTCGACGGGCCCGTCGTCGAAGAGCGGTTCGGGGGCGATGACACCGTGTACGCAGCCGCAGTCCGGGTCGTCGCGCAGGATCTCCAGGGCGTTGGCGACCGAGTCCGGGGTGAGCGCCTCGTCCGAGTCGAGGAAGAAGAGGACGTCCCCGGTGGCGGCGGCGATGCCCGCGTTCCGGGCGGCGGAGACACCGCGGTTCCCCGCGCCGCCGATCAGGACGCACGGGTGGGCCGCGGCGATCTCGGCGGTCCGGTCGGTGCTGCCGTCGTCGACGACGATGACCTCGTGGACGGGGTGGGTCTGGGCGAGGACGGATCTCAGACAGGCGTCGAGGGTGCGTGCGGAGTTGTAGGCCGGTATGACGACCGACACGGTTTGCGTCATGGGAGGAGCACACCGGGTCCGCGTATTGGCGGAGTATCGATCGCGTATCGCGTCTTCTCGCAGTTCGAGAATGTCAACCATGCTGCAGCAAAGAGGAGTTGGGCGCTGCTAGCGTTCCCGGTCGTGAACCTCCCCCTGAGCCCCGGCGCCCCTGTCGGCGTCCGTGAGAACGTGCCCGAGACCTCGCCCGCGTCGGCCCTCCGGAACGACCCGGGGCCCTCCGCGCCCACCCCCGCCGGGCGGGCGCGGACCCGCGCCGCCCGGGCGCTGGTGGGGGCGACGGCGGCCTGGACGCTGCTGGTGGTCCTGGGACAGTTGCTGAGCGGACGGTGGTGGCCCTGGCTGCTGCCGGACCTGATGCCGCCGCCCGCCTTCGTCGCGGTGCCCCTCCTGCTGTCCGCCCTGGCCTGTGGTCTGACCGGCGGCCGGGCCCGCCGGTGGCTGCTCGCCGTCCTGGCCGCCGTGCTGCTGGCGGGCGTCGGGCGGGCGGGGCTGCACTGGGGCGCGCTGCTCCCCGGAGGGGGTCCGGGTCCGGCCCCGGCGAACGCGCTCAAGGTCTTCTCGTGGAACACCCTCTACTGGGACACCACCGACGACCCGGACGCGTTCCACCGCTTCCTGCGGTCCAAGGACGCCGATGTCTATCTGCTCCAGGAGCACCTGGCCTGGGACGGCACGCACCGGGAGACGGACCGGCTCGACCGGCTGCGGGCGGAGTTCCCCGGCTACCACCTGGTGGCGCGGGGGGAGTTGGTCACGCTGTCGCGGTATCCGGTCGTCGCCGCTCCCCCGGTCGGCCCGGGGCCCGCGCCGGCGGACTCGGCGCCGTGGCGGGAGCGTTTCGAGTGGAACAAGGTGCTGCGCACCGATGTGGACGTGGCAGGGACGGTGGTGTCGTTCTACAACGTGCACATGCCGGTGCAGCTGGACATCGAGCGCAGCCCGCTGAGCCCGGACTTCTACCGGGTGGTCCGTGACACGGACGCCGTGCGCCGGGAGCACTACGCGGCGCTGCTCGCGGACGCCCGCGCGAACCCGCGTCCGCTGCTGATCTCGGGGGACTTCAACACGACCCCGGCCATGGGGGATCTGCGGGGGCTGCGGGAGTCGTTCCGCGACGCCCTGCCGGCCTCGTCGTCGTTCCTGCCGGGCACCTGGGGCGTGGCGGGGGCGGCGCTGTGGCGGATCGACTGGACGTTCACGGACGAGGGGCTGCGGGTGCACCGGTACGCGCTCGTCTCCCCGGCGGGCCTCTCCGACCACAAGGGCCAGGAGCTGCTGGTCTCCCCGGCGGGGTGAGCGGGAACGAGGAACCAGGGACGAGGGGCGGGAGGGCCAGGCCGAGCGAGGGACGGCCGGGGGCGGGCGAGGGACGGCGGGGGAAGGGCGCCCGGGGAACAGCGGGGTGAAGGGCGCGCCTGAGGAACCACGAGTGAAGGGCGGCCGGGGGGTGCGAGCCGTCCGGCCCGCACTTGGCCCACCAGGCCCCCCGTCCACGGCTCACCCGGCTCACCCGGCTCACCAAGCCCCCGTCCACGGCTCACCCGGCTCACCAAGCCCCCGTCCACGGCTCACCCGGCCCGCGAGGACCCCGGCCCCCCGGCCCGTCAGGAACCCCCGTCCGCCCCTCGCCCGTCAGACGTCCGTTCCGTCAGGAACCGGCCTCGTCGAGTCGTCGCCGCTGGTCGGGGTCGAGGGTGAGGGCGAGTGCGCCCATGGCCTCCTCCACCTGCTCGACCCGGCTCGCGCCGACGATGGGCAGGACGCCGGGCTCACCGTCGAGGAGCCAGGCGAGCACCACCTGGTTGACGGTCGCGCCGAGTTCCCCGGCGACCTCGTGCAGGGCCGCGAGGCGCGGGGGGGTGCCGGGGTGGTCGTACGCGTCCGGGCGGCCGACCTCGGGGCGGGTGTAGCCGCCGGAGAGCAGCGCGCTGTAGGCCCAGACCGTCAGGTCGCCCTCGCTGCGGGTGTAGTCGAGGAGTTCCTTGGTGACGTGGACGTGCGCCGTGGAGGGCAGGGGCTTGTCGAAGCGGGGCTGGAGGTAGGAGTGGCGGTACTGGAGGTGGGTGTAGCGCGGGCGGTCCCCGGCGAGCGCGCGGGCGCGCTCGACCCGCCAGACGGCGTGGTTGCTGACGCCCAGCTGGCCCGCCTTGCCCTCCTCGACGAGGCTCGCGAGGGCGTCGACGGTCTCGGCGAGCGGGACCTTGCGGTCCTCCACGTGGGACCAGAAGACGTCGACGTGGTCGACGCCGAGACGGCGCAGGCTGTCGTCGAGGGCGCTCCTGATGGCCTTCTCGGAGAGGCCCTCGATCTCGGCGGCGCCAGGAGAGGCCGGTCGGCCGCCGCACTTGGTGGAGAGGACGATGCCGTCGCGGTTGCCGCGCGCGGCGAGCCAGCGGCCGATGGTCGCCTCGCTCTCGTCTCCGGTACCGCCTTCGAGCCAGTACGCGTAGTTGTTGGCCGTGTCGATCACGGTGCCGCCGAGTTCGGTGAAGCGGTCGAGGACGGCGAACGAGGTGGCCTCGTCGACGGTCGTACCGAACAGCAGGGCGCCGAGGACAAGGGTGCGCTGCGGGATCGCCATGGATACAGTGCCTCTCGAAGTTCCGTTGGACTAGACCATCCTGGATCACCTGGCCGGATTGCACAGGGCTTCGACCGGACAGCCGGTGGCTGAACTCCGTACCTGACCAAGCCCGTCAATTGGTCTAGGCCTAGACCCGATCCGCCGCCTACGATCACAGGGGCCGCGCGGTCAGGCACCGAGCGTCAGCGGCACACACGGGACTATTCCGGGGGGAAGTCACCTTGTTGGAGGCTCTGGGCATAGAACGGTCCGCCGAGACCCTGTACCGGCTCATGCTCGAACGGCCCGAGTACGGGGTCACGGACATGGCCCGCACGCTCGACTGGCCGGAGGAACAGGTCCGCGAGGCACTGGGGCGCCTCGCGGAGGCACGGCTCGTCGCCATGGAGGGACCGGGGGAAGCCCTTCCGTTCGACCCCGAGGTCGGTTTCTCGTTCCTGCTCTCCCGCGCCGAGGCCGATCTGAGCCGGAGACGGCGCCAGGTCGAACGCGCCCAGCGGACCGTGGCGGACATCCTCACCACGTACGCCGACCACACCAGGGGCGCGGCGCGACACGACGTGGTGCACCGGGTGACGGGCCTGGAGAACGTCCGCGAGCGTCTGGAGGACCTCGCCGCGAACGCCCGCACCGAATGCTTCTCGCTGCTCCCCGGCGGGGCCCAGCTCCCCGACACCATGGACGCGAGCCAGCCGCTCGACCAACTCGCCCTGGAACGCGGGGTGAAGATCCGGTCGATCTACCAGGAGAGCTTCCGCAACGACCCGCCGACCGCCGAGTACGTGCGCTGGTACTGCGACCTGGGCGGCGAGGCGCGGACCGTGCCCGTGGTCCCGATGCTCATGGTGATCGTGGACCGCGAGGCGGCGCTCGTCCCGGTCGACCCCCAGGACGGCCGCGCGGGCGCCCTGGAGGTCCGCAGTCCCGGTCTGGTGCACGCGCTCGTGGTGCTCTTCGACCGGCTGTGGGAGGCGGGCACCCCCTTCGGCGAGGCCCCGCGCCGCGACGAGCACGCGCTCTCCCCGCAGGAGCGGGAGCTGCTCATGCTGCTGGGGATCGGCTGCACGGACGACATCGCCGCCCGGCGCCTCGGGGTGTCGCTGCGGACCGTGCGCCGGATGAGCTCCGACCTGATGAACCGGCTCGGCGCGCGCAGCCGTTTCGAGGCGGGAGTCCGCGCCACCAAGGAGGGCTGGCTCTGAACCCCGGCCCCCCGTCACGGCCCTCGCCCGGCCCGGGGGCCGGCGCACCCGGCCGCCACGGAGTCCCTTCCGTTATACGGACAGGGGTTCCGTGGGACCGGAGGCGTCCCCTAGATTTCCCCAGCACTTGCCGAGGTGATCAGTGAGGGGACGGAATCGCCATGCCGGAAGAGACACAAGGGAAACAACCGACCATCACCCCCCTGCGGGTGGTGATCGCGCTCTGCCTGATCGCGCCGTTCGTGGCGATGCTCTGGGTGGGGTCCTACGCGAAGACCGAACCCCTGCTCGGGGGCATCCCGTTCTTCTACTGGTACCAGATGCTCTGGGTGGTCGTCTCGACCGCGCTCACCATGATCGCGTACAAGCTGTGGCAGAACGACCAGCGTGCCCGCAAGGGAGGTGACGCGCGATGAAGGACGGCGTGAACGGCGTCGCACTCGCCGTCTTCATCTTCTTCTTCGTGGCCGTCACGGTCATGGGCTTCCTCGCCGCGCGCTGGCGCAAGGCCGAGGACGAGAACAGCCTCGACGAATGGGGCCTGGGCGGACGCTCGTTCGGCACCTGGGTCACCTGGTTCCTGCTGGGCGGCGACCTCTACACCGCGTACACCTTCGTCGCCGTCCCCGCGGCCATCTACGCGGCGGGCGCGGCCGGCTTCTTCGCCGTCCCGTACACGATCCTGGTCTACCCGCTGATCTTCACCTTCCTGCCGCGCCTCTGGTCGGTCTCGCACAAGCACGGGTACGTCACCACCTCGGACTTCGTGCGCGGACGCTTCGACTCCAAGGGGCTCTCCCTGGCGGTGGCGGTCACCGGCATCCTCGCCACCATGCCGTACATCGCGCTCCAGCTCGTCGGCATCCAGGCGGTCCTGGACGTGATGGGCCTCGGCGGCGGCGAGACCACCCACTGGTTCATCAAGGACCTGCCGCTGCTGATCGCCTTCGGCGTCCTGGCCGCGTACACCTACTCCTCGGGGCTGCGCGCGCCCGCGCTGATCGCGTTCGTCAAGGACACCCTGATCTACATCGTCATCGCCGTGGCGATCATCTACATCCCGATCAAGCTCGGCGGCTTCGACGAGATCTTCGCCAGGGCGGGCGAGGCGTACGCGCAGACCAACCCGGCGACCGACAAGCCGCGCGGCACGCTGGTGCCCGGCGAGGCGGGCCAGTGGACGTACGCGACGCTCGCGCTCGGCTCGGCGCTCGCGCTCTTCATGTACCCGCACTCCATCACGGCGACGCTGTCGTCGAAGAGCCGCGAGGTCATCCGCCGCAACACCACCATCCTGCCGCTGTACTCGCTGATGCTGGGCCTGCTCGCGCTGCTCGGCTTCATGGCCATCGCCGCGGGCATCCAGGTGAAGAACGGCCAGCTCGCCATCCCGCAGCTCTTCGAGACGATGTTCCCCGACTGGTTCGCGGGCGTCGCGTTCGCCGCCATCGGCATCGGCGCGCTCGTCCCGGCCGCGATCATGTCCATCGCCGCCGCCAACCTCTTCACCCGCAACATCTACAAGGACTTCATCAGACCGGACGCGAGCCCCGCCCAGGAGACCAAGGTCTCCAAGCTGGTCTCCCTCCTGGTCAAGGTCGGCGCCCTCGCCTTCGTCCTCACCATGGACAAGACCGTCGCGATCAACTTCCAGCTGCTCGGCGGCATCTGGATCCTGCAGACCTTCCCGGCCCTGGTCGGCGGCCTGTTCACCCGCTGGTTCCACCGCTGGGCGCTGCTCGGCGGCTGGGCCGTCGGCATGGTCTACGGCACGGTCGCCGCGTACGGCGTCGCCAGCCCCACCCAGAAGCACTTCGGCGGCTCCTCCGCGGCGATACCCGGCATCGGCGAGATCGGCTACATCGGACTCACCGCCTTCGTCCTCAACCTCGTGGTGACCGTGGTCCTCACCTTCGTCCTCAAGGCCCTCAAGGCCCCCGAGGGCGTCGACCAGACCTCCCCGGGCGACTACACGGCCGACGCGGGCGACCGCGGCGTCAAGGACCTCCCGCCGGTCGGCGCCGGAAGCCACTGACCCGCCGCCACGCCCGAGGGGCCCGGGACTCCCGCGAGGGGAACCCGGGCCCCTCCCCCGTGCCCCCGGGGAGGCACACTGCCTCCATGGACTTCACGATCAGGGCGGTACGGCCCGAGGAACACGCGGAGCTCGGCGACCTCACCGGGCTGACCTATCTGAACGACGGGCTGCTGCTGCACGGCGAGGACGACTTCTACCTGGACGTGCTCCGCGACACCGCGCGGCGGGCCCGCGAGGCCGAGGTGCTCGTCGCCGTCGACGCCGACGGCCGGATCGTCGGCGGAGTGACCTTCGCCCCCGGCGACACCCCCTGGGCGGACATCGCCGTCGCGGGCGAGGCCGAGTTCCGGATGCTCGTGGTCGCCCCGGACGCCCGGGGCAGGGGCGTCGGGGAGGCCCTCGTCCGGGCCTGCGCCGACCGGGCGCGGGCCCTCCCCGGCTGCGTCCGGCTCGTGCTCTCCACCGCCGACCTCATGGTCTCCGCCCACCGGATATACGAACGGATGGGCTTCGTCCGCACCCCCGAACGGGACTGGGCGCCGGTCTCCGACCACCTCCTGCGCACCTACGCCCTGGAGTTCTGAGGCCACGGCGCGACACAACATGTGGGGGGTGCCGCAAGCGGCGCCCCCCACATGTATGCTCGTCCTCGCTGTCGACGCAGGGGAATCCGGCGCGAATCCGGAACTGTCCCGCAACGGTGTACTTCGTACGGATACGACGTCCGCACGATGTGAGTCCGAAGACCTGCCGGCGGTGCGCCCGGTCCGTCCGTTCCGGGTGCCACAGACGTCCGGGCCTCGCGGAATGGGCCGGTGGACGCGGCGCGCCCGGCCTGCCCGGAGAGCCGCCCGCCCGCCTTCCCGCCGCGGCCCCGAGCCGAGCGAGGGAGAGCCCCCACGTGACCATCGCGCCCGCCCATCCGGTGACCGCCGAGGCTTCCGCGATCGAGAGCGACGCCCCCGGGACCGTACTGCTGCGGACCCTGACCGCCCTCACCGCCGACCTCCCCGACACCGACCCCGGCAAGGTCGCCGCCGCCGCGCTCCGCGGCCGCAGCGCCGCCGCGGACGAGGCGGAGCTGCGCGAGCTGGCCACCGAGGCGGCCGCCGGGCTGATCGCCGAGGACCCCGCGTACTCCCGGCTCGCCGCCCGGCTCCTGACGATCACCATCGCCGACGAGGCCGCCTCCCAGGGCTCCGTGGCCTTCTCCTCGTCCGTGGCCGTCGGCCACCGCGAGGGCCTGATCGCCGACCGCACCGCCGACCTCGTCGCCGCCCACGCCGACCGGCTCGACGCGACGATCGACCCGGCGGGCGACGACCGCTTCGGCTACTTCGGTCTGCGCACCCTCTACTCGCGCTACCTGCTGCGCCACCCGATCACCCGCAAGGTGATCGAGACCCCCCAGCACTTCATGCTGCGCGTGGCCTGCGGTCTCGCCGAGGACGAGAGCGCCCGCGCCCTCGACGAGGTCGCGGCCCTCTACGGTCTGATGAGCCGCCTCGACTACCTGCCGTCCTCCCCGACGCTCTTCAACTCCGGCACCCGCCACCCGCAGATGTCCTCCTGCTACCTGCTCGACTCCCCGCAGGACGAGCTGGACTCCATCTACGACCGCTACCACCAGGTCGCGCGGCTCTCCAAGCACGCCGGCGGCATCGGGCTCTCGTACTCCCGCATCCGCGCCCGGGGCTCGCTGATCCGCGGCACCAACGGACACTCCAACGGCATCGTGCCGTTCCTGAAGACCCTCGACGCCTCCGTCGCCGCCGTGAACCAGGGCGGTCGCCGCAAGGGCGCCGCAGCCGTCTACCTGGAGACCTGGCACGCCGACATCGAGGAGTTCCTGGAGCTCCGCGACAACACCGGCGAGGACCAGCGCCGCACCCACAACCTGAACCTGGCGCACTGGATCCCGGACGAGTTCATGCGCCGGGTCAACGCGGACGCCGAGTGGTCGCTGTTCTCCCCGGCGGACGTCCCCGAGCTGGTCGACCTGTGGGGCGAGGAGTTCGACGCCGCCTACCGCAAGGCCGAGGCGGCCGGGCTGGCCCGCAAGACCATGCCCGCCCGTGACCTGTACGGCCGGATGATGCGGACCCTGGCGCAGACCGGCAACGGCTGGATGACCTTCAAGGACGCCTCGAACCGGACGGCCAACCAGACCGCCCTGCCCGGTCACACCGTCCACTCCTCCAACCTCTGCACGGAGATCCTGGAGGTCACCGACGACGGCGAGACCGCCGTCTGCAACCTCGGCTCGGTCAACCTCGGCTCGTTCGTCGTCGACGGCGGCATCGACTGGGAGCGGCTGGACGCCACCGTCCGCACGGCCGTCACCTTCCTCGACCGGGTCGTCGACATCAACTTCTACCCGACCGAGCAGGCGGGCCGCTCCAACGCCCGCTGGCGGCCGGTGGGCCTGGGCGCGATGGGCCTCCAGGACGTCTTCTTCCAGCTGAAGCTGCCGTTCGACTCCCCCGAGGCCCGCGCGCTCTCCACCCGGATCGCCGAGCGGATCATGCTCGCCGCGTACGAGGCGTCCGCCGACCTCGCCGAGCGCAACGGTCCGGTCCCCGCCTGGGAGGCCACCCGTACCGCCCGGGGCGTGCTGCACCCGGACCACTACGACGTGGAGCTGAACTGGCCGGAGCGCTGGACGGCGCTGCGCGCGCGGATCGCCGTCACCGGGATGCGCAACAGCCTCCTCCTCGCCATCGCGCCGACCGCGACCATCGCGTCGATCGCCGGTGTCTACGAGTGCATCGAGCCGCAGGTCTCCAACCTGTTCAAGCGCGAGACGCTGTCCGGCGAGTTCCTCCAGGTCAACTCCTACCTGGTCGACGAGCTGAAGCGGCTCGGCGTGTGGGACGCGCCGACCCGTGAGGCGCTGCGCGACGCCAACGGCTCCGTCGCGGGCTTCAGCTGGGTCCCGGCCGAGGTGCGCGAGCTGTACCGCACCGCCTGGGAGATCCCGCAGCGCGGCCTGATCGACATGGCCGCCGCCCGGACCCCGTTCCTGGACCAGTCGCAGTCGCTGAACCTGTTCCTGGAGACGCCCACCATCGGCAAGCTGTCGTCGATGTACGCGTACGCCTGGAAGCAGGGCCTGAAGACGACGTACTACCTGCGCTCCCGCCCGGCCACCCGGATCGCCCGCGCCGCCCAGGCGTCGGCCGCCGCCCCGGCCACCATCCCCGTCCAGCAGGCCGCCGACCCCGACGCGGTCGCCTGCTCCCTGGAAAACCCCGAGTCCTGCGAGGCCTGCCAGTAATGAGCACCGACGAACAGAAGAACCTCCTCGACCCGGGCTTCGAGCTGACCCTCCGCCCGATGCGCTACCCGGACTTCTACGAGCGCTACCGGGACGCGATCAAGAACACCTGGACGGTCGAGGAGGTCGACCTCCACTCGGACGTCGCCGACCTCGCCAAGCTCACCCCGGGCGAGCAGCACATGATCGGCCGGCTCGTCGCGTTCTTCGCGACCGGCGACTCGATCGTGTCGAACAACCTGGTCCTGACGCTGTACAAGCACATCAACTCCCCCGAGGCGCGGCTCTACCTCTCGCGCCAGCTCTTCGAGGAGGCCGTGCACGTCCAGTTCTACCTGACCCTCCTGGACACGTACCTGCCCGACCCGGCGGACCGCGCGGCGGCCTTCGACGCGGTCGAGGAGATCCCCTCCATCCGCGAGAAGGCGCAGTTCTGCTTCAAGTGGATGGACTCGGTCGAGAAGATCGACCAGCTGGAGACGGCCTCCGACCGCCGCCGCTTCCTGCTGAACCTGATCTGCTTCGCCGCGTGCATCGAGGGCCTGTTCTTCTACGGCGCCTTCGCGTACGTGTACTGGTTCCGGTCCCGCGGCCTGCTGCACGGCCTGGCCACCGGCACCAACTGGGTGTTCCGTGACGAGACGATGCACATGAACTTCGCCTTCGAGGTCGTGGACACCGTCCGCAAGGAGGAGCCGGAGCTCTTCGACGACGCCCTCCAGCAGCAGGTCACGGACATGCTGAAGGAGGCCGTCGAGGCGGAGCTGCAGTTCGGCCGCGACCTGTGCGGCGAGGGCCTGCCCGGCATGAACACCGAGTCGATGCGCGAGTACCTCCAGTGCGTCGCCGACCAGCGCCTCCAGCGCCTGGGCTTCCCCCCGGTCTACGGCTCCGAGAACCCGTTCGCCTTCATGGAACTCCAGGGCGTCCAGGAACTCACCAACTTCTTCGAACGCCGCCCGTCCGCCTACCAGGTGGCGGTCGAGGGCTCGGTGGACCTGGACGAGGACTTCTAGTCCCGGACCCCACGGAAAGGGCCCCGCACTCCGAGGAGTGCGGGGCCCTTCGCGTACGCGCGTGTCACTCCGGTGTGAACACGTACTGCACTTCGTAGAGGTGCCCGGCCTTGACCATGACCGTGGCCTCGATGGGGCGTTCGTCGTCGCTGTGGACGACACGGAGCGTGCGAAGTACGGGGAGGTCGCTCGGCAGCTTCAAGGCCCGGTACTGGTCCTGGGTCGGGACGCGCGCCGACACCCGGTCGACACTGAGCCGGGGCGGGAAGCCCAGGGCGGCGAGGAGTGTCGGGGTACCGCCCTTGATCTTGCGGTTCTCCATGAGCGGAGTGGAGCGGGCGATGTCCAAAGGGTAGTAGGACATGACGAGTTCGGCGGGCTCGTCGTCGATCGAGAGTACTTGGCGGCGCAGAAGCGCCGTTTCGCCGCCCTCCAGGCCCAAGAGGTCGGCGACGTCGGCGGGCGGCCTGGCCTCGGTGACCTCCAGCAGTGTGCTGTGTGGCCTCGCACCGAGGCGCGCGGCTTCGGTGAGCCATCGGTACGGTTCCCCGGCAGCGGCCGGAGCCATGAAGGCGGCGGGGCGTACGGTCCGCTGACGGTGCTCTCGGACAGTGACCGCGGCACCTGCCCGCCCGACGACCAGCCGTTCACCCTTGAGGAGTTGCAAGGCCTTCTGCACAGTGGCGCTGGACGCGTCGAACCGGGCCTTGAGGTGCACGGTGGAGGGCAGTTTGTCGCCGGGGGCGAGATCGCCGCTCATGATCTCGTCGCGCAGGTCGGCGGCGATCCGCTCGTGCAGCGACCGCCGGTCTTCGTTGTCGGGCACGCTCATCCGATCGTGGTCTCGTAGCGGAGTCGCTGTCGGTGCGCGGGCATCGTCATCATGTCGACCTGGACGGGCCGGTCCCGGCTGTCGTACGTCACCCTCGCGAGGTTGATGACCGGCTCGTCACGTCCCATCCGCAGTGCTTCCCGCTCGTCGGTGTCCGGCATTCGTGCGGTCACGTCCTCACACACGCGCACGCCGATGTGCCCGAGTTCGGCGAGCAGTGCGACGGCACCTCCACGGATCTTGCGCGTCTCGGCGAGCCCAGTGCCCCGCGCGATGTCCGCAGGGTAGTAGGTGTCGGTCAACTCGCACGGTTCACCGTCAAGTTCGATGACCCTGCGCCGCACGACGACCGGTGCCCCGTCGGCCACGCCGAGCAGCGCGGCGACGGCCTCCGAGGCCGGCACCTCACCAGCGTGGACGATGCGCTGGCTCCCCACGCCGCCTCGGGCGGCAGCCTCGGCGGCCCACGCGTCCGACCGGCCCGCACCGCCCTGCGGCGTCAGGTACGGCATGGAGGTACTGACCCAGGTCCTCGTACTCATGACGTCCTCCCGTGCGACTACCTGTTCGACCTTACTGCTTTACACGTTAAGCGATGCACTCCAGAAGCCCACACAGAGCATTCTTGCCGCTTTTCGCGAATAGCGATAAGATCCTCGTGATCGTACAGCCCAGGATCAAGGCGGTGGTCACCATGGCTCTGTCATGGCAACGGCGTTTCCCTCGCGCACGCAGCTCCGTTCCGGCGGCGAGAGCCTTCGCGCTTGAGGCTCTGGCGCAGTGGGAAGTCACGGATCGTCGGGAGGAGATCCGACTCTGTGTCTCCGAACTCGCCACGAATGCTCTGACTCACGGGGTCCCGGCCGGACGTGAGTTCTCCCTGAGACTGGTGAGGGATGAGCTGACGGTCCGCATCGAAGTACGCGACAGCGGTGGAGGGCATCCGCGGGTCGTGTGGGCGGGAACGGACGACGACGGCGGTCGGGGGCTTCGTCTGGTGACGGCCCTGGCCGATGACTTCGGTGTGGACGAGCACGTCGTCGGCAAGACCGTCTGGAGCAGCTTCAAGGTCGCTTCGGCACTCGATGCGCGTCCCGGCGAGAGCCCAGGGCTCTCCGAGGTGCCGGAACTTCCCGATGCCGAGGCCGACCTCACGAGCCGGAAGGAGTTCCAGGGCAACGTCGTCCAGGCACAGCACTGACGGCACGGTCCCTCCGGATACGGGAAGGGCCCCGCACTCCGAGGAGTGCGGGGCCCTTCCACGTACCGGAAGAAGGTCAGGCGTTCGGGACCGTCTCGTAGCGCGGGGTGCCCTCTTCCATCTGGCGGAGGGCGTCCTTGCGGTCGCGCTTGGAGAGGCGGTCGATGTACAGGTAGCCGTACAGGTGGTCCGTCTCGTGCTGGAGACAGCGGGCGAAGTAGCCGGTGCCCCTGACCTTGATCGGGTTGCCCTGGGCGTCCTGGCCGTGGACCTCCGCGTGGTCCGGGCGGGCCAGTTCCGCGTAGGCCGTCGGGACCGAGAGGCAGCCCTCGTTGGACTCGTCCAGGACCCGCAGCTCCGCCGGGAGTTCCTGGAGGACCGGGTTGATGACGACGCCGGTGTGCCGGGCGCCCTCGTCGTCGGGGCAGTCGTAGACGAAGACCTTGAGGTCCACGCCGATCTGGTTCGCGGCCAGGCCCACGCCCTCGGCGGCCTTCTGGCTGGCGAACATGTCGTCGATCAGCGCGGCGAGCGAGTCGTCGAACTCGGTGACGTCCTTGCACTCCTTGTGCAGCACCGGGTTCCCGACCACCGTGATCGGGCGGGCCGTGCCGCGCTCGCGGTGGGCGAGCTCACGCGCCTCGCAGTCCTCCGTGTCCACGACATAGCCGTCGTTGATCAGCGTCTGCTCGTCCGTCTCCTGCTGCGCCATGTCCGGCCGCGCCCTTCTGAAAACCCGATTCCGTCGGAGGACAGCCTACGGGCCCGGCGGCGGACGCTCAGCAGACCTCTTCGAGATCCCGCCATTCACGGCTGTCGGGACTGTCAGCGGCCCAGCCGTCCAGGAGTCCCCGCACCAGGCCCGGCGGGGCCGCGATGCCGCACTCGCGCTCCGGCACCCACAGCTCGCCCGGCGAGCGGTGGCCCAGCGGCCCGGGGTGCCCCGGTTCGCTGTGGTCGTGCGGGTCGGAGTGCTCGCCCTCGCCCTCGGCGCTCGGCATCGTCGACTCCGAGCAGGCGCGGCAGAGCAGCCGTACCGAGGACGACCAGTCCTCGGCGGCGAAGCCCGCCTCCGCCGCCAGCAGCTCCAGGGCGTCCCGGTCGGCCTCGGTGGCCGCCTCCAGGAGCACCACCCAGGTGGGGACGGGCGACGGCGCCCACAGCTCGATCTCGTCGAAGACCGGGTAGGAGGGCCCGGCGGCGGTGCTCCGCTCGCCGTGCGGCACCCCGTCGTGCAGGACGACCTCGCCCCAGCGGCGCCCGGACGACGGCAGCGGGATGGACAGGACCTCGATCCGGGCCGGGTCGAGCCTGCGGCCCCACACGACCTCCGCCTCGCCCTCCGGCGAGAGCCGGACGGCGGCGCTGCCCAGCTCCATCCCGGCGGGCTCGCCGGTGCCCGCGGCGGAGCCCGGCACCTTCAGCCCGTACGCCTGCCAGGCGCGGCGGGCCAGCGGCCAGTCCTGGAGCGCGGTGGCCGCGATCCCCACGTTCCACCAGTCCGGGGCGCCGGTCTCCTTGTCGAGGAGGGCGACCGCGCGGAGCCCGGCGGCCCGCGCCTGCTCCCAGTCGTGCCGGAACTTGTGCAGCAGCGCCAGGTTGAACCAGGACTCGGAGAGCCAGGGCTCCAGATCCGCCGCGCGGGTCAGCAGCGCTCCCGCGTCCTCGTACCGGCCGTCGCCGATCAGCGTGAACGCGCGGTCGGTGGCCTGCCGCCACGAGGCGGAGGGCCGATGCCGTACCTTCCCGAAGATCTTCACGATTCCCGCCTGCCGGTCGCTTCACCCTCTTGTTCGCATCCAACCATGCCCGGTCGGACGCGCGCTCATTACCCATGGGTTACCCAGGGACGGCCGAGGTCACCCCAGCCGCTCCGCCCCGGGCCAGGACCCTGGCCAGGCATTCGACGACCTCCGGGTGGTAGTCACGGGCGGTGCCGAGCCTGAGCCGCTCCAGGGCGTCGAGGGCGGCGGTCGCGGGCCCGTCGCCCGCGAGGTCGTCGTAGGCGTTCACCGCGCGCACGATCCGGGCGGGCAGCGGCTGCTCGCGGTACGGGTCGGCCTGCCGTTCCACCACGACGGCGACGGCCCCGGGGACCCCGGTCCTGCGGACGACCTCACCGCCGAGGAGGGCGATCCTGCGCTGCTCCTCGGCGGGCAGGAGCGCGGTGGCCCCGCCCGCGACCGGGTCGACCAGGGAGAGCTGTCCGATGTCGTGCATGAGGGCGGCGTGCTCCAGGACGGTCAGCTCGGCGCCGGAGAGCCCCAGCTCGCGTCCGACGGCCGCGCTGAGGGCGGCGACCCGGTGGGCGTGGCCGGGCGGGGTGCAGCCGGCGATCTCGGTGGCGCGGGCCAGGGAGGCGATGGTCTGCCGGTTGACCGTGCGGACCGCCGCGTACCGCTGGAAGGAGACCTGGGTGAGCAGTGGCGGTACGGCGAGCACGGGCAGCGCCCAGAGTCCGGCGGCGGCCACGCCGAGCGCCATGACGGCGCCGGTGGCGCAGACGGCGGAGCCGATGCCGAGGAGGGCGCGCAGTTCGTCGCGGAGGAGGGGCCCGTAAGGGAATCCCGTACGGGCCCGGAGCAGGAGCGCGGCGAGCACGGCGTCGCACAGGGCGGTGAGGACGAGCAGCAGGAGGAGGAAGAGGGCGTACCGGGGGCCCTGGCCGAGGTGGGTGACGGCGGTCCCCGTGTTGTAGAGGGGCTGGAAGCAGAGGGCGGCGAAGCCGACGGTGAGGACGCGGCGGGCGAGGTGGTCGGGGCGGGGGTCCCGGCCCAGGGCGATGTGGGGGACGATCCCGGCGAGGCCCGCGGCGGTGACGACGGCGACGATCTGGAGGACGTCGTGGGTGGTCTCGGTCCCGGCGCTCGCACCGAGCAGGGCGTAGGCGAGGGCGCCCGCGGCGGCCAGCGGCGCGGGTTCCCGTTCCTCGGGCTCGTCGGGCGGGGTGGGGGCGGCGCCCCAGCGGACGAGTTCACCGAGGGTGACGAGGGCGCCGAAGGCGAGGGCGTTGTGGGGTTCGTCGACGCCGTACCAGAGGGTGGAGGCGAGTGCGGCGAGGCCGAGGAGGAGTGCGGCGCCGTGGACGGCGCCGAGGGTGACGGCGCCGGGGCGCGGGCGGGGCGGGCGTCTCACGCGCGCTCCTTGGGGCGGGGGGTGGCGGGGTCGCGCGGGGGTGGCACGTTCCCCTCGGGGGCGGTCTCGTCGGAGGTGACGGCGGGCCGCCAGCCGTAGCGGTCGAGGGCGCGGACGAGGGCGGCGACCATCCGGGGGTCGAACTGGGTCCCGGCGCAGCGTTCGAGTTCGGCGACGGCGGTGGGTACGGGCCGGGCGCGGCTGTAGGAGCGGGTGGAGGTCATGGCGTCGAAGGAGTCCGCGACGGCGACGACCCGGGCGTACTCGGGGATCTCCTCGCCGCGCAGCCCGTAGGGGTAGCCGTTGCCGTCCATGCGTTCGTGGTGGTGGAGGATCGCGGCGCGCGCCTCGCCGAGGAAGCCGATGCCCCGGACCATCTCGTGGCCGTACTCGGGGTGGAGTTCGATGATCCGGCGTTCCTCGGGGGTGAGCGGGCCGTCCTTGCGGAGCACCCGGGTGGGCACGCCGAGCTTGCCGACGTCGTGGAGGATGCCCGCGAAGCGGACGGTGTCGAGGCGGTCCTCGGACATGCCGAGTTCGCGGGCGATGAGGAAGGAGGCGTGGCCGACGCGTTCGCTGTGGCCCCGGGTGTAGCGGTCCTTGATGTCGACGGCCTGGACGAGGGCGCGGATGGTGGCCTGGTGGGCGGCGCGCTCGCGGTGGTACTGGGTGAAGACCCAGCAGGAGATGTACATGGGCAGCAGGACGAAGAGCGCGGCGACGGGCCCGTACGAGCTGCGCCAGAGGACGGCCATCATGAGTCCGGCGAGGCCGTGGACGGTGTGGGGGGCCAGGGCCCGGCCGAGGAGTCCGCGCCAGGCGGCGCGGGCGGTGAGGCCGTCGGCGGTGGCGCGGATGCCGCCGTCGAGGGCGGTGAGGACCAGGCAGAAGCTGAGCGAGGCGGCGGTCGCGGGCAGCAGCGCATAGGGCAGGTCGGGGGCCCTGTATTCCCCTCCGAGGGCGTTTCCGCAGCTCAGAGTGGTGGCGGTGTGGGCGGCGGCGTAGACGGCGAGGCTGGTGGCGGCGGCCCGCCAGACGCGGCGGGGGGTGGCGGGGGGTTCGTCGACGCGGGCGAGGAGGCTCCCGGGCAGGGCGGTGAGCGCGGCGGCGGAGGGCGGCAGGAGGAGCGCGGCGGCGAGGAGGACGGGGAAGAAGGAGCCGGTGCCCAGGGGGAGCGGGCCGCCGAGGCCGCGGCCGAGGACCCGGCAGCGGGCGGGGAGTTCGCAGAGCGCGTACAGGGCGGCGAGGAGCGCGACCGTGCCCCACGGGGTGGTGGCGCCGGGGCGGAGTGCGGGCAGGACGCAGGCCCCGGTACCGAGCAGGGCGCAGCCGATGTACACGCGGGCCGCTCGTGGAATGGCCTTCACGCCGATCATCCCCGTCACGGTAGCGACCGGGGCGGCCCGTGGCGGGCCTGTGGCGAGGAGTTCGCACCATCGGGTGATACAAGCCGATGTACGGACGAGGCCGCCGTGATCGTGTCACGGCGGCCCTCGGTCGGTGCGGGTGCGCGGGGTCCTACTCCTGGGTGGCCGGGGTCGTGGGGACGATCGGCGCGATCTCCTGCTCGGGGACGAGGTGTCCGGAGCGGATGAGGTCGATCCGGCCCATCACCTTGGCCCGCAGGTCGGTGGGGACGTCGTCGCTGCCGCAGCAGCGCTTGACGAGCTTCTTCACCGCCTGTTCGAGGCCGTACTTCTCCAGGCAGGGGGAGCACTCCTCGAAGTGCACCTCGAACTTGGTGCAGTCACTGTCGGGCATCTCGTGGTCGAGGAACTCGTAGAGATGGTCGAGGACTTCCGAGCAATCCGTCTCGTGCGGATCTCCGCAGCTCATGAGCCCGAGCCTTTCAGATCGTGCGACGACTCCCCGGCGCCCGCGGGGACGAGCCCGCGGTCGCGGGCGTAGTCCTCCAGCATTCCGCGCAACTGGCGGCGGCCCCGGTGCAGTCGGGACATCACCGTACCGATGGGAGTCCCCATGATGTCCGCGATCTCCTTGTACGCAAAGCCCTCGACGTCCGCGAGATAGACGGCGATGCGGAACTCCTCGGGAATCGCCTGGAGGGCGGACTTCACGTCGGAGTCGGGAAGGTGGTCGAGCGCCTGGGACTCGGCGGAGCGCAGTCCGGTCGACATGTGCGACTCGGCGCGGGCGAGCTGCCAGTCCTCGATCTCCTCGGCGGCGCTGCGCTGGGGCTCGCGCTGCTTCTTGCGGTACGAGTTGATGAAGGTGTTGGTGAGGATGCGGTAGAGCCACGCCTTGAGGTTGGTTCCCTCGCGGAACTGGTGGAAGGAGCCGTACGCCTTGGCGTAGGTCTCCTGCACGAGGTCCTCGGCGTCCGCCGGGTTGCGCGTCATCCGCAGTGCGGCGGAGTACATCTGGTCCAGGTAGCCGAGGGCGTCCCGCTCGAAGCGCGCGTTGCGCTCCGCGGTCGTCTCCTCGGGGCCTTCCTCGGTCCCTGTGTCGGTACCGGTGACCGGACCCACCTCCTCCAGCGCGGCGGCGAGTCCGAGGGCGGACCCGCTCGTTTCGGAGGATAGACGAGGAACCGCTCCGCCCGCCGCCCGAATCGGGCCGCTCTTGGGCGAGGTCAGCACTGTCCAGTCGAGGTCAGCGGCCTTCGCACGCTCCGGGCAGATGGTCGAACCCATGCGACGGACTCCCTCTTGTCTTCGTTCTCACACCGACGCCCCGAACAACAGCGCCCCCCCGTCCGGCATTCCCCGGGCCTCAGCGGGCCGCGGAGAGCCACTCGGTGATTCCGGTCACGAGCAGCCCCATGGCCTCCTCCTGGCCGAGGGGGGCCTTCTTGGGCAGGGCGAAGCCGTGGTCGCCGTACGGGATCTCCAGGAGGCGGTGGGGGCCGTCCGGGAACTCGGCGGGGCGTCCGAAGGGGTCGTTGCCGCCCTGGACGACGAGCGTCGGCAGGCCGGTGCCGAGGAGTTCACCGGCGCGGGACCGTTCGGGTCGGCCCGGCGGGTGGAGCGGGAAACTCAGCGCGAGGACGGCGCGGGCGCCGAGCTCGCGGCCGGTGCGGCAGGCGACCCGGGCTCCGGCGCTCCGGCCGCCCGCGACCACGGGGAGGCCGGGCCGGGCGAGGGCGGGCCAGAGGCCGCGCCAGCCGGTGTCGAGGGTCTTCGGGGCGGGGGCGACCTTCTTGCCCGCGACCCGCCAGGGCTGTTCGACGAGGGCGACGGTCACGCCCCCGCCGGGCAGTGCCGCCGCGAGGGCCGCCAGGTCACGGGCCCCGATCCCGCCGCCCGCGCCGTGGCCGAGGGCGAGGACCGTCCAGGGGTCGGCCCCCTCGTACCAGGTGACGCGGGCGTCCCCGGCGTCGGTGGGAACCGTCTCGGTCCGTGTCATGCCCCGCGGGGCGTCTTCGGTGCTCACGGGCCCATCCTGCCGCGCGGGCGGGCGGGGACGGCGGTGCGCGGCGACGACTCCGCGGGCGGCTCCGGAACCCTGGGCCGTACGGGCCCGGGGGCGGACCGGGGACGGGCACGGGATGGGCACGGGGCCGGGGCCCCGGACCGCCTGCGGTACGGGCCGGGGCCGCCGCTGTACGGGCCGGGGCCGCCGCGCCCTCGGCCGCGTACCGGACCGTCTGCCGTACGTGCCCGGCTGCCGAGCCTCCCGCCGTGCGGTACGGGCCCGGGGCCCCTGGACCACGCCCTACGGACCGGCCGCTCAGAACAGCGTGGCCTCCTCCGGGCCCTCCAGTTCCGTCAGAAGTTCGGGTCCGTTGTTACGGACGTTGCTGACGGCGGTGGACACCGGGTAGGCCCGCATCAGGCCCCCCGGCGGCGGGGACAGCAGTCCGCGCAGCTCCTCCGGGTGGGTGCGCGCCGGGTCGAGCCAGGCGTCCCACCGGTCCTCGGTGAGCATCAGCGGCATCCGGGGGTGGATCTCGGCGAGCGAGTGCGGGCCCTCGGCGGGGGCGACCCCCAGCGGGCCGGTCTCCGCCTCCGTGGTGATCACCGAGCAGGTCGCCCACCACGCGGCGGGGTGCCCGGCGGGGAGCGTCGGGTCGCGCCAGAACTCGTATATCCCCGCCATCGCGAAGACCGAGCCGTCCGAGGGGGTCACGAAGTACGGCTGCTTCCGGGCTCGCTTCCGCCTCCCCTCGACCTCCAGGTCCCGCTCGTCCGCCCCGGTCACCCATTCGTAGTAGCCGTCGGCGGGCAGGATGCAGCGGCGGGCGGCGAAGGCCCGCTTGAAGGACGGCTTCTCCCCGACGGTCTCCGCGCGCGCGTTGATCATCCGGGCCGCGCCCTCCGGGGACTTCGCCCAGGACGGCACCAGGCCCCACTTCAGTACCCGCAGCTGGCGAACCGGACGCGGCTCTCCCGCGTCTTTCAGAGGACGTTCCAGAACGGCCCAGACCTCCTTGGTGGGGGCCACGTTCCAGTCGGGGGCCAGGGTCTCCTCCGGCTCCCTCCCCGGAGTCCCCGAAGTCCCCCGAGTCCCCGAAGTCCCCCGAGTCCCCGGTGCCGTCCGCGCCGGGGGGACGCCCGGCTCTATGCCGAACAGGTCGACGAGGTCCTCGGGCCGCCGACTGGCCGCATACCTTCCGCACATACGTGCCACACTGCCACGATCCACGACCCCAGAGGAGCGGCCCGCACCATGGACCCCTTCCGTATCCAGGCCGCCCCGGCCGAATGGCTGGTGATCGCCACCGGTGCCGCCGCCCTCGCCGTCACCGTGATCCGCGGCCTCTGGCTGCCCGCGCGCAACGCGATCACCATCGCCCACGAGGGCGGCCACGGGCTCGTCGCCCTGGCCACCGGCCGCCGCCTCGAAGCGATCCGGCTGCACTCGGACACCAGCGGACTGACCGTGACCCGGGGCCGTCCGACCGGACTCGGCGTGGTCCTCACCCTGGCCGCGGGCTATCCGGCGGCACCCCTGCTGGGACTCGGCGGCGCCGCCCTGATCGGCACCCACCGGGTGACGCTGCTGCTGTGGAGCGCGACGGCGCTGCTGCTGGCCCTCCTGGTGATGGTCCGCAACGCGTACGGCGTGCTCACCGTCCTCCTCACCGGCGGCGCCTTCCTCCTCGTCTCCTGGCTCGGCTCCCCCGACGTCCGGTCGGCGTTCGCCTGCGCGGTGGTGTGGTTCCTGCTGATCGGCGGTGTCCGCCCGGCCTTCGAGCTCCAGGCGAAACGGCGGCACGGCGGCGCGCCCGACTCGGACGCGGACCAGCTCGCGCGGCTCACCCAGGTGCCCGCCGGGGTGTGGCTCCTCTTCTTCCACGTGGTCGCGATCTCCGCCCTGATCGGCGGCGGGCGCTGGCTCCTGGGTCTCTGACACCCCCGTACAGTGAGCCCATGACCGCAGTGACCCCCGCGCACACCGACCCGCCCACCGACCTCTGGCCCGCCCCGTACGCGCGCGGCGCCGTCGACGCGACCGTCACCGTGCCCGGCTCCAAGTCGGTCACCAACCGCGCGCTGGTCCTCGCCGCGCTGGCCGCCGAGCCCGGCTGGCTGCGCCGCCCGCTGCGCTCCCGCGACACCCTGCTGATGGCCGAGGCGCTGCGCACCCTCGGCGTCGGCATCGAGGAGGGCGTGGGCCCGGACGGCACCGGCGAGGCCTGGCGGATCGTGCCCGGCCCGCTGCGCGGCCCGGCCTCCGTCGACGTCGGCAACGCCGGTACGGTGATGCGCTTCCTGCCGCCGGTCGCGGCGCTCGCCGACGGCCCGGTCCGCTTCGACGGCGACCCCCGCTCCCACGAGCGCCCGCTGCACGGGGTGATCGACGCGCTGCGCGTGCTCGGCGCCCGCGTCGACGACGGGGGCCGGGGCGCCCTGCCGCTGACGGTGCACGGCTCCGGCGGTCTGGACGGCGGTACGGTCGAGATCGACGCCTCGTCGTCCTCCCAGTTCGTGAGCGCCCTGCTGCTCTCCGCCCCCCGCTTCAACCAGGGCGTCGAGGTGCGGCACGTGGGCACCCGGCTGCCGTCGATGCCGCACATCCGGATGACGGTGGACATGCTCCGCGCGGTCGGCGCGATGGTCGACGAGCCGGAGCACGGCGGCGAGCCGGACGTGTGGCGGGTGACGCCGTCCGCGCTGCGCGGCCGGGACCTGGTCGTCGAGCCGGACCTGTCGAACGCGCAGCCGTTCCTGGCGGCGGCCCTGATCACCGGCGGCCGGGTGACGGTCCCGGACTGGCCCGCGCGGACCACCCAGCCCGGCGACGCGCTGCGGGAGATCTTCACCGCGATGGGCGGCTCCTGCGAGCTGACCGAGGCGGGCCTCACGTTCACCGGCACGGGCCGGATCCACGGCATCGACGTGGACCTGGGCGAGGTCGGCGAGCTGACGCCCGGCATCGCGGCGGTCGCGGCCCTCGCGGACTCCCCCTCGGTCCTGCGGGGCGTGGCCCATCTGCGGCTGCACGAGACGGACCGGCTCGCGGCGCTCACCAAGGAGATCAACGAGCTGGGCGGCGACGTGACCGAGACCGAGGACGGTCTCCACATCCGCCCGCGCCCGCTGCACGGCGGTGTCTTCCGCACCTACCACGACCACCGCATGGCGACGGCGGGCGCGGTCATCGGGCTCGCGGTCGAGGGCGTGGAGATCGAGGACGTGGCGACGACGGCGAAGACCTTGCCGGACTTCCCGGGGATGTGGACCGAAATGCTCGGGGTCTGAACCATGCGGCGCTACAACAAGAACACCGACGAGGACGACATCCGCCAGCGGCCCAACCGCAAGGGCACCCGGCCCCGGACGACGATCCGCCCCAAGCACGAGGACGCCGTCGAGGGCATGGTCCTCACCGTCGACCGGGGGCGGCTGACCTGCCTCGTGGACGACCGGCCGATCACCGCGATGAAGGCCCGCGAGCTGGGCCGCAAGGCCGCCGTCGTCGGCGACCGGGTCTCGCTGGTCGGCGATCTCTCCGGCGAGAAGGACACCCTCGCCCGGATCGTGCGGATCGGCGAGCGCAGCTCGGTGCTGCGCCGCACGGCCGACGACGACGACCCGTACGAGCGGGTGGTCGTCGCCAACGCCGACCAGCTGGCGATCGTCACCGCGCTCGCCGACCCCGAGCCGCGCCCCCGGCTGATCGACCGCTGTCTGGTCGCCGCGTACGACGGTGGTCTCAGCCCGCTGCTGGTCCTCACCAAGTCGGACCTGGCGGCGCCGGACGCGCTCCTGGACATGTACGGGGCGCTGGGCGTGCCGTACGTGGTGACCACCCGTGACGAGTTCGTGGACGGGGTCGCGGCCAAGCGGGTCCACGAGCACCTCAAGGGCCGGACGACGGCCTTCGTGGGGCACTCGGGCGTCGGCAAGACGACGCTGGTCAACGCGCTGGTGCCACCGGACCGGCGGCGGACCACGGGTGTGGTCAACGCGGTCACGGGCCGGGGCCGCCACACGACCACCTCCGCGCTCGCGCTGCCGCTGGACGACGAGGAGGGCGGCTGGGTCATCGACACCCCGGGCGTGCGTTCCTTCGGGCTCCACCACGTCGACCCGTCCCGGGTGATCCTCGCCTTCCCCGACCTCGTACCGGGCACGGAGAACTGTCCGCGCGCGTGCAGCCACGACGAACCGGACTGCGCCCTCGACGCGTGGGTGGCGGAGGGGCATGCCGATCCGGCGCGGCTCGTGTCGCTGCGGCGGCTGCTCTCGACGCGGGAGCGACGCGAGGGCGACTGACCCCTCCACGTTTACGTGCTGCCGCGATCGGTAAGTGCATAATCGCACCAAGTGCGACGAAGCAGTCACCGACGGCGTGGGAGGCACTGACGATGGCGTGGCTGCTTGTGGTGGTGGCGGGGATCCTGGAAACCGGGTTCGCGGTCTGTCTGAAGCTCTCGCACGGATTCACCCGGCTGTGGCCGACGGTCGCCTTCGCGGCCTTCGCGCTCGGCAGCTTCGGGCTGCTGACCGTGGCGCTGCGCAAGCTCGACGTGGGTCCGGCGTACGCGGTGTGGACCGGGATCGGGGCGGCCGGGACGGCGATCTACGGCATGGTGTTCCTCGGCGACCTGGTCTCCACGCTCAAGATCGTCTCGATCACGCTGGTCATCCTCGGGGTGATCGGGCTCCAGTTGTCCGGTTCCACCCACTGACCGTCCGCGCCGGGCGGTTCGGGTGCGACGACATGGCTGAGCGCGAGCCGGACGGCCAGTTCGCAGCCCGCCGCCCACTCCTCGCCCGCGCAGGCGACGGCCGCCGCCACCAGTTCGCCGGGGGCGGGCGGGCCCTCGTCGGCCCGCCGCTGGGCGGGGGCGGCCGCCGGACGGGCCCCCGGTCTCGCCGGGCGGGGCGCGGGGAGCCGCTCGCTCCAGGCGCCGGTGAGCAGGGCCCGCAGGACCGGGCGTGCGGCGGCCCGGGTCACGATCCACTCGGCGAGGTCCACCAGGTTCCGCTCCGGCGGCGCGGGGGCGGTGAGGAGCCGCCGGACGCCCACGAGGTAGGCGTCGGCCTCCCGTCGGACGAGCGCGCGGGCGAGGCCCTCCTTGCTGCCGAACTCGTTGTAGAGGGTCTGCCGGGAGACCCGGGCGGCGGCGGCCAGATCGGCCATCCGCACGGTGGACCAGGGCCGGTGCGCGAGAGCGGCAAGCGCCGCGTCGAGCAGGGCCTCGCGGGCAGTCGGCATGCTCGCCTCCCGGACCGAACGTTCCCGTACGTCTCCGTACGCGGCTCCGCGCCCCAGCGTCGGCAGCCGGGCGGGCGCTGTCAAGGGGTCGTGGGGCGGCCGTGGACGGTTCGCCGGGCGCCGGGCGCACGGCGATAGAGTGCCGGACATGGCCGACTACCACGATGACCTGCGTCTCGCCCACGTCCTCGCCGATGCCGCCGACGCGGTCACCATGGACCGCTTCCAGGCGCTCGACCTGCGGGTGGAGACGAAGCCGGACATGACCCCGGTGAGCGAGGCCGACAAGGCGGCCGAGGAGCTGATCCGGGGGCAGCTGCAGCGGGCCAGGCCGCGCGACGCGATCCTGGGCGAGGAGTACGGCGTGGAGGGCACGGGCCCGCGCCGCTGGGTGATCGACCCGATCGACGGAACGAAGAACTATGTGCGCGGGGTGCCGGTCTGGGCGACCCTGATCGCGCTGATGGAGGCCGGGGAGACCGGGTTCCAGCCGGTGGTGGGCCTGGTGTCGGCCCCTGCCCTGGGCCGCCGCTGGTGGGCGGCGAAGGGCCTCGGCGCGTACACCGGGCGGAGTCTGGCGTCGGCGAGCCGGATCGGGGTGTCGAAGGTCGAGTCCCTGGCGGACGCCTCCTTCGCGTACTCCTCGCTGAGCGGCTGGGAGGAGCAGGGCCGCCTCGACGGTTTCCTCGACCTCACGCGCGCCTGCTGGCGGACCCGGGCCTACGGCGACTTCTGGCCGTACATGATGGTCGCGGAGGGCTCGGTGGACATCTGCGCGGAGCCGGAGCTGTCGCTGTGGGACATGGCGGCGGTGGCGGTCGTGGTGCAGGAGGCGGGCGGCACGTACACCGGCCTCGACGGCCGGCACGGCCCCCACAGCGGCAACGCGGTGGCCTCGAACGGCCTGCTCCACGGCGAACTGCTGAGCTACTTGAACCAGGAGCCCGCGGCGGACTGAGGCCGGGCGTACGGCGCTCCACCGAGCCGGATCCGCTGGGCGGGCCGACATCCCGCCCCGCGAAGGGCGGCGCGGGGAGCGGCGCGGCGGCGCGCGAGTCGGTGCACGGCGGGCGGGCGCGGGGCCGGGGCACGGGGCCGGGGCACGGGTCTCCCCCGTACCGCCCGCACCGTCCTGCGCCCAGGGCCTCCGCAGACGCGGACCGGCCCGCGCTCAGGTCCCCGCAGGCGCGCGCCGAGTCGTTCCGCGCGCCCGGCGCGCACGGCGCCACGGGCACCCCCGGTGGTGCCGCACGTGCCCCCTTGTCGGCTTTCTCCCCCGGTGCGACTCTGGGAGTCCCCCCGCTTGTGAACTTGTGCGGTTCCCGTCGGGCGCCTCGGGCGCCGGGCCTCTCCTCGCGGGCCGCACCAAGGAGGTGGCTCCGCCCATGCTCGTCCGTGACGCCATGAGCACCGTGGTCCTGACCATCGGCCCCGCCCACACCCTCCGGCAGGCCGCCCGGCTGATGGCGGCGCGACGCGTCGGCGCCGCCGTCGTCCTCGACGCCGACGAGGGCGGCCTCGGCATCCTCACCGAGCGCGACATCCTCCGCTCCCTGGCCCTGGACCAGGACCCCGACCGGGAGACCGCGGGCTCCCACACCACCCACGAGGTGGTCTTCGCCGCGCCCTGCTGGACGCTGGCGGAGGCGGCCGAGGCGATGACCCACGGCGGCTTCCGCCACCTCGTCGTCCTCGACGACCGGGGACCCGTCGGCATGGTCTCCGTGCGCGACATCATCCGCTGCTGGGCCCCGGTGCACAGCGTGGCGGGCTGAGCCGCGCGCGGACGCACCTTGGCGGGCCCGTACCCGGTCCGGGGTGAAGGCGCGCGCGGAAACGCGGAAGCGGACCGGACGCCGTACGGGCGTCCGGTCCGCTTCCTCCACGGCAGGCGCTCTCAGCCGCGCAGGGCCTGGACCGCGGTGTCGAGCCGCTTGCCGAAGTCGCCGTCCGCCTTGCGGAAGTTGTCGACGGCACGCTCGGCGATGTCGTCGCGGGAGACCTTGGCGATGAAGCCGGCCAGGTTCGCCACCAGGCGGCTCTTCTCGTCCTCGGACATCAGGCGGTAGAGGTTGCCCGCCTGCACGAAGTCGTCGTCCTCGGCGTGCGAGGGGGCGGCGTGGTCGCCGGTGAGGCCGGAGACGGCGGCCGGCTGCCAGAGCGGCCGGTCGGTCTGGAAGGGACCGCCGAAGCTGTTCGGCTCGTAGTTCTTCGCGCCCTTGTGGCGGCCGTCGTAGAGGAAGCCGTCACGGGAGTGGGTGCGCGCCTCGGTGGCGTGCGGGCGGTTCACCGGCAGGTGGTCGGCGTTGATGCCGACGCGGTAGCGGTGGGCGTCGCCGTAGGCGAAGAGGCGGCCCTGGAGCATCTTGTCCGGGGACGGGCCGATGCCGGGCACGAAGTGCGCCGGGCTGAAGATGGACTGCTCGACCTCGGCGAAGACGTTCTCCGGGTTGCGGTTCAGCTCCAGCCTGCCGATCTCGATCGGCGGGTAGTCCTCGTGCGGCCACACCTTGGTGAGGTCGAACGGGTTGAAGCGGTAGTCCGCCGCGTCGGCCGCGGGCATGATCTGGACCTGCACGGTCCAGGTGGGGAAGTCGCCGCGCTCGATGGACTCGCGCAGGTCGCGCTGGTGCGAGTCGGGGTCCTCGCCCGCAAGGCGGTTGGCCTCGTCCTGGGTGAGGTTCTTGATGCCCTGGTCGGTCTTGAAGTGGTACTTCACCCAGAAGACCTCGCCGGACTCGTTGTTCCACTGGAACGTGTGCGAGCCGTAGCCGTTCATATGACGGTACGAGGCGGGGATGCCCCGGTCGCCGAACAGCCAGGTGACCTGGTGGGTCGACTCCGGGGAGAGGCCCCAGAAGTCCCAGACGTTGTCCGCCTCCTGCGAGCCGGTGTACGGGTCGCGCTTCTGGGTGTGGATGAAGTCGGGGAACTTGATGGCGTCCTTGATGAAGAACACCGGGGTGTTGTTGCCGACGAGGTCGTAGTTGCCCTCCTCGGTGTAGAACTTCAGCGCCCAGCCGCGCGGGTCGCGCACGGCGTCGGCCGCGCCGAGGTTGCCCGCGACGGTGGAGAAGCGCAGGAAGGTCTCGGTCTCCTTGCCGACCTCGGAGAGGAAGGCCGCGCGCGTCCACCGCGAGACGTCACGGGTGAGCGTGAAGGTGCCGTAGGCGCCCGCCCCGCGCGCGTGGACGACCCGCTCCGGGATGCGCTCGCGGTTGAAGTGGGCGAGCTTCTCCATGAGGAGCTGGTCCTGGACGAGGACCGGCCCGCCGACGCCCGCCGTCTCGCTGTTCTGGTTGTCGGCGACCGGCGCGCCGGCCTCCGTGGTGAGCGGTCCCTGCGTCACGTGCGCCTCCGACGTCATGTCCTGCGTGTCCTGTCCTGCGGCCCGGTCCCGGGAGAGGGATCTCGGCCGTTGCCGTTCTCGATCCTACAATGGACATTGTCTAAGTCAAGTGAGCTTCCAAAGTCACACCTGTTCGGAGTGGAACTCCACGACTGTTAGGCTGGCCCTCATGAGTGACCTGTTGGAACGACTGCGCGGACGCGGCTGGCGGATGACCGCGCAGCGGCGCGTCGTGGCCGAAGTGCTCGACGGGGACCACGTACACCTGACCGCCGACGAGGTCCACGCGCGCGCGGTGACGCGACTGCCCGAGATCTCGCGCGCGACCGTCTACAACACGCTGGGCGAGATGGTCTCCCTCGGTGAGGTCATCGAGGTGGCGACCGACGGCCGCGCCAAGCGCTACGACCCCAACGCGCACCGGCCCCACCAGCACCTGGTCTGCGCCCGCTGCGGCGCGATCCGTGACGTCCACCCGGGCGGCGACCCACTGGCGGACCTGCCCGCCACCGAGCGCTTCGGCTTCACGATCTCGAACGTCGAGGTCACCTACCGGGGCATCTGCCCGAGCTGCGCGACCACGGCCTGACCCGGCCCGCGTTCCCGACGGAAGGCCCCCGCCACGGCGGGGGCCTTCCGCGTACGCACCCGTCCGCACACACCGGAGCCGCTCCCGAAAGACCTCGGGCGCACCGGAACACGACGAAGGCCCGGATCCAGTGACTGGATCCGGGCCTTCGGTGCTACTGAGTAGCGGGGACAGGATTTGAACCTGCGACCTCTGGGTTATGAGCCCAGCGAGCTACCGAGCTGCTCCACCCCGCGTCGGTAGACCCGACTCTACGGGACGCCCCGCGACCAGCGCAAATCCATTGCCGAGGGGCACCCGGCCGTCACGCGGTGAGCTCCTGGTGCAGTGCCTCGCTCAGCCGGGCCGCCCGCTCGGCGACCTCCGCCGGGCCCAGCTCCACCGCGCGGGCGCACCAGTGGCGGCCCTCGGTCAGCTCGCCCCGGCGGGCCGCGAGCAGCGCCAGGCGGAGCGCGGCGCGGCCGTGACCGGCCCGGGCCGCCCTGGTCCACCAGAGGGCGGCCTCGCGCTCGCTGCCCTCACGGGCGAGGAGCAGTCCGAGGTTGAAGGCGCCGTTGCGGCTGCCCGCCTCGGCGGCCTCGCGGTACCAGCGGGCGGCCTCGGCGAGGTCACCGCGCCCGGCGGCGAGCATCCCGACCCGCACCTGGGCGCGCCGGTGGCCCTGCTCGGCGGCCCGCTCGTACCACTCCTCGCACTCGCTCTTCTCGTCCTGGGGCGCGCCGAGCACGGCGGGGCCGGGCTCGGGCCGACGGGCGTCGAGGACCGAGGCCAGCCGGAAGGCGGCCTCGGCGCTGCCGCCGCCCGCCGCGCACCGCAGGTGCCGCTCGGCGGTCCGCTCGTCGCCGTCCCTGAGGGCGGCGATGCCGACCTGGAGGGCCGCCTCGGTGTGTCCGGCGGCGGCGGCCCGCTCGTACCAGACGAGGGCGGTGCGGTCGTCGTCCCGGCCCGCGTGCAGGATGCCCAGGTTGAAGGCGGCGTCCACGCTGCCGGCCTCGGCCGCCTTGGAGAACCAGGGTTCGGCGCCGTTGGCGTCGCCCGCCTGGAGCAGCAGCACCGCGAGGGCGTTGGCCGCCTCGCGGTGGCCCGCGTAGGCGGCCCTGCGGTACCACTGCTCGGCCTGCGGGATCCGGTCCTGGGCGGCACAGAGCAGTCCGAGGTTGTAGGCCCCGTTGACGTCTCCCGCGTCCATGGCGGCGCGGTACCAGCGCTCGGCGGTCTGCTGCTCCCCCCGGGCCGCGTGCAGCGCGCCGAGGGCGTTGGCCGCGTTGCCGTCGCCGTCCTGGGCGGCGCGCAGCCACCACACGGCGGCGCTCTCCTCGTCGCCCGCGTCACGGAGGAGGAAGCCGAGCGCGCAGGCGGCCCTGGCCTCGCCCTCCTTGGCGGAGCTGAGGTACCAGCGGCCGGCCTCCTTGAGTTCGCCCCGGTGCTCCAGGAGCGCGCCGAGGTGGAGCGCGGCCCTGCGGTGGCCTCGCGCGGCGGCCTGCCGGAACCACTGCTCGGCCTCGGTGGGTCCGCCCGCGGGCTCGACGGTGGCGGGCAGGGCGGGGCCGGGCGCGGTGGCGCCGGGGGCGACCGCGGCGGCGGGCACCCTGAGCCGGGTGCCGGTGTCGTGCGGGCCCCGGGTGGTCTCGGTGTCGCGGCGCTCCAGGGCGAGGGCGAGCCGGTAGGCGGCCTCGCGGTGGCCCTGTTCGGCGGCGGCGCGCAGCCAGCGCTCGGCGCCGACGTCGCTGCGGTGTTCCAGGAGGTCGGCGAGGGCGTACGCGCCGAGGGCGTGGCCCTGCTCGGCGGCCTGGCGGAGCCAGTACTCGGCGGCGGGTTCGTCGCCGCGCTCGCGGTGGTGGCGGCCCAGGGCGTGGGCGGCGGGCGCGGAGCCCGCGACGGCGGCGACCCGCCACCAGCCCGCGGCCTCCTCGGCGTATCCCCGCTGGTGCAGCAGGACACCGAGGTTGTTGGCGGCGGCGCGGTCACCCTCGGAGGTCGCGCCGCGCAGATAGGGTTCGGCGCCGTCGAGGTCGCCCCGGCGCAGGAGCAGGGCTCCGAGGGCGCTCATCGCGGGGACGTCGCCGTTCTCGGCGGCGCGTCGGTGACGGGCCTCGGTCTCGGTCTCGTTCTCGGTGTCGGCATCGGTCGGGGTGGCGGTGTCGAGGATCGCATCGACGGCCCTCGCTGCCTCGATGATCTCGTCTGCGGCGTTCCTGGCGTGCCGCTGCACAAACCGCCCTGTCTCCAACAGAGTTGCCCTGTCCCCCATAAATACCATCGTCGCACCACCCACACCCGAGCACACCTGGTATACCGCAGCCAGTGAGGTCACTCAGCGTTTTGTCGACATGCCCACAGAGAGACAAGTCAAACACGACTCACACCAACTCGCCCTTCCCCGCCGCCCTTCACGCCCCCTCGCGTCTCGACACACGACGAGGGCCCGGATCCATATGGATCCGGGCCCTCGTCCTCTGAGTAGCGGGGACAGGATTTGAACCTGCGACCTCTGGGTTATGAGCCCAGCGAGCTACCGAGCTGCTCCACCCCGCGTCGGTGACACCACAGTATCACGGACGCGGGGTGGAAAACCTCAGGTCAGCCGCCCGATCCGGTCGTCTTGAGGCTGGCCCCGGCCTCCGCTGCCCGCTGGAGCGCGGCCTGCAGATCCTCCTGGGCCTTGCCGTACGCGGTCCAGTCCTGCTTCTGCAGGGCCGCCTCGCCCGCGTCGTACGCCTTCTGCGCGTCGGCGATGGCCTGCTTCAGCGCGGCGTCGCCCGTGGCGGGCGGCGGCGGGTTGGTGGTGCCCGGCGGGGTCGTGGGCGTGGTGGGCGGTGTGGTGGGCGCCTCCACCCCGAAGACCGCGTTGAGCGCCTTGGTGAGGTTGTCCTCGAACACCGTGGTGTCCTTGGTCGTGTCACCCGCCGGCTGGTCCGCGTCCACGTACGACACCGCGACCTTCTTCAGGAGCGGGTAGAGCGCGTTGCGGCCCTGCGCGTACACCGGTTCCACGTAGAGGAAGCCGCCGTCGAGCGGGACGGTGAGCAGGTTGCCGTACTGGATGTCGGAGTCGGCGCCCTTCATGTCCCGGACGAAGGTGGCCACCGACGGCAGACCGTTCAGCTTGCTCTGCACCTGTGCCGGACCCGGCACGTCCTCGGTGACCCTGAGCAGTCTCAGCCGGCCGTACTCCTTGCTGGTGGCGTCGGCGTCGACCGCCATGAAGGCACCGAGGTTGGGCCGTCCGTTCGGCGTGAACGTGGTCGTCAGCGAGAACCGCTGCGCCGTGTCCCCGGGCATCTTCATGCTCAGGTAGTACGGCGGGACCGCGTTGCCGTCCTTGTTGGTCGGGTCGTCCGGCACCTGCCAGGCGTCCGAGCCGCTGTAGAACTGCGCCGGGTCGGTGACGTGGTAGCGGGTCAGCAGTTCGCGCTGGACCTTGAACATGTCCTGCGGGTACCGCAGGTGCTGCATCAGGTCGGCGCCGATCTCCGACTTGGCCTTGACCGTGTCGGGGAAGGCCTTCATCCAGGTCTTGAGGACCGGGTCCTGGGTGTCCCACTGGTACAGGCTCACCGTGCCGTCGTAGGCGTCCACGGTGGCCTTGACCGAGTTGCGGATGTAGTTGACCTGGTTCTGCTGCGCGACCACCGCCCGCTGCTGGTTGCCGACGGTCAGCGAGTCGGCGGTGGTGTCGCCGAGCGTGGTCCGCGAGGCGTACGGGTAGCCGTTGCTGGTCGTGTAGGCGTCGACGATCCACTGGATCTTGCCGTTGACGACCGCCGGGTAGGCGTCGCCGTCGATGGTCAGCCACGGCGCGACCGCCTCGACGCGCTCCTTGGGCGTGCGGTTGTAGAGGATCCGCGAGCCCTCGCCGATGGCCCCGGAGTAGAGGATCTGCGGCTCACTGAAGGCCACCGCGTACGCGGCGCGGTTGAAGGTGTTGGAGAGGCTGACGCCGCTCTTCTCCTTGTAGCTGGTGGTCTTCTCGCCGTTGTCCTCGTAGTCCAGCTCCTTCTGCGGGCCGCCCACGATCGAGTACTGGTCGGTCTTCTCGCCGTAGTAGATCCGCTGCTGGTACGTGCCGAGGCTGCCGGTCGTCGGCAGTCCGGACTCGGTGAAGACCGGGGAGCCGTTGGCGTCCGTCTGCGTGCCCGAGGCCATGATCGCGCCGTAGCCGTGGGTGTAGGTGAAGTGGTCGTTGATCCAGTTCCGCTTCGGGATGCCCTTGATGTTGAGCTCACGAAGACCGACGACGGTGTCCTTGCCCTGGTAGCGGTCCACGTCCAGGGTCATCGGGAACTGGTAGTACTTCCGCTTCTGCTCCAGCTGCTGGAACGTCGGCGAGACGATGTTGGGGTCGAGGACGCGGTAGCTGGCCGCCGTGTCGGCGTCCGCCCGCAGCTTGTCCTTGGCCTTGACCGTCGACTTGCCCGAGTAGTTCTCCAGCTTCGTCCCGTCGATCGCGTACGCCTGGCGGGTCGCGTCGATGTTCTTCTGGATGTACGGCGCTTCCTTGGCCTGCTCGTTCGGCTGGACCTGGAACTTCTGCACGATCGCCGGGTACAGCCCGCCGATCAGGACCGCCGAGAGCACCATCAGGCCGAAGCCGATGACCGGCAGCTGCCAGGTGCGGCGCCAGAGCGTCGCGAAGAACAGCAGGGCGCAGATCACGGCGATGCAGAACAGGATGGTCTTCGCGGGCAGGTACGCGTTGGCGTCGACGAACCGCAGGCCCGTCCAGTTGCCGGTGGCCTTGAAGTCGCTGGACTTCACCGCGAGGCCGTACCGGTCGAGCCAGTACGCCACGGCCTTCAGCGACACGAAGACGCCGAGCAGCACCGAGAGGTGCCCGGTGGCGGCGGCGGTGGCCCGCGCGCCCGGACTGGTGATCCGCAGTCCGCCGTACAGGTAGTGCGTGACCGCGGCGGCGATCAGCGACAGGACGGCGGCGGCGAAGCCGACGGACAGCAGGAAGCGGTACCAGGGCAGGTCGAAGGCGTAGAACGCCACGTCGAGCCCGAACTGCGGGTCCTTCTGGCCGAAGCGCTCGCCGTTGACCCACACGAGCCAGGCGCGCCACTGGCCCGAGGCGGAGGCACCGGCGATCAGCGCCACCAGGGCGGTGACCGCGAGCAGCACCCACTTCTTGAACGGGGCGAGACCCATCCGGTACCGGTCGAGGCTCTGCTGCTCCAGCGACATCGCGCTGAGCGGCGGCCTCAGCCGGTGCGCCAGCCAGATGTTCAGCCCCACGGCGAGGCCCATCAGCAGCCCGAAGACCGCGAACAGGCCGATCTTGGTCCACAGCATGGTGGTGAACACGGACGAGTACTCGACCGAGCGGTACCAGAGCCAGTCCGTCCAGAACCCGGCGAACATCACGAACGCCATGGCCAGGACGGCCAGCACCCCGAGAGTCATGAGCAGGGTGCGGGCCCGCCGGGACGGCCGGCCGACTCTCATCCTCGGCCCGGACGGCCTACCGCCCCGGTCCGGCATCTGGAAAGCCAACGTGCGCCCCTCGATGTTGATGCGTCTGAAAAGCAGGCCCCGCGATCGTAGAGCCCACTGATGCAACTTACTGAGGCTTTACCTAGTTCCCGTGTTCCGGGGTGGAGGAGGCAGGATATTGGTCATGTCCAACCTTTCCCCCTCCGGCCCGGCCATGGCAGCGAGCCCCCTCACCCGCGCGGTCCTCGAGATCGACGAGTACGCGGCGGGCCTCGGCTGGGACCAGCCGGCCCGCCTCTTCGCCCTTGTCGACACCGCGCGGCTACGCGCCAAGGAACCCGCGCTCGCCTCCCAGCTGGGGCTGGGCGACGACGCCACCGCCTACACCCCGATCGAGCAGGACAAGCTGCCCCGCGGAAAGCCCCTCGACGAGTTCCTGGGCACGATCGCCTGGCCCGCCGGTGTGGTGGGCTGCGCCATGACGGTGGAGCGGCTGATGCTGCCGCCGTCGGCGGAGGCCCAGGTCCCCCAGGGCCTGACCGAGAAGCAGCTCGCCAAGTGGGTGGCCGGCCACCCCGACCGGCAGGAGGTCCGCATGACGGTCGCGGTGCTGCGGAGCGGCGCCCGCGAGGCGGCGATCCGGCTCCGTGAGAAGGACAGCGCGACCGAGGTCCTCACCGGCCCCGACCTGGTGCCGGGCCTCGCCGAGGCACTGACGGCGACCTTCGAGTCCTGACCCGGGACCGTCACGCGGGAGGGGGCTCCCGGCCGACCCGGCCGGGAGCCCCCTCCCTCTGAACCCTCTGCCCTATGAACCCTCTGGGCCCTCCGGCGTGACCTCTCGGCGGGGGATCCGTCCCCCACGGGTCCCGTCCCGTGACCGTGGGCGGCGGATCGCGGCCCCGGTCCTCCGTCAGCCCTTCGAGCAGCTCGGCAGGGCCTTCGTGTCGCCGTCCCTGAGCTTCTCCAGGGACTTCCTGGCGTCGTCGATGGTGTCGACCTTGATGAGGGTCAGGCCGTCGGGCGTGTCGGCCGCCGCGGACTCGCAGTTGTCGGCCGGGGTGAGGAAGTACTGGGCGCCCGCGGCGCGCGCGCCCACGAGCTTCATGTCGATGCCGCCGATCGGACCGACCTTGCCGTCGTCGTCGATGGTGCCGGTCCCGGCGATGAACCGGCCGCCGGTGAGGCTCTCCGGGGTCAGCTTGTCGACGATCCCGAGGGCGAACATGAGACCCGCGCTGGGCCCGCCGACATCGGCGAGGTTGATGTCGACGGTGAACGGGAAGACGTGGTCGGTGCCCGCCTGGATGCCGACGACGGCCCGGTCGCCCTCCTCCGACGTGGTGGTCCTGATGACCACCTTCCGGGTGACGGTCGGCTCCTTGCGCGCCTTCTCGGCGGCGGCCGCCTCCTTCACCGGGACGATCGTGAACTCGACGTCCTGGCCGGGCTTCCGCTTGACGACCTCCCGGGCAACATCGGCCTGCTTCGTGATCGGCACCCCGTCGACGGCCTTGATCACGTCCCCGGCGTGCAGCTTGCCCTCGGACGGCGAACCCTTGACCACAGCGCCGACGACGACCCGTGAGACCACGGGGATGTCCAGCTCCTTCAGGGCGGCCACCTTGGCGCTCTCCTGGGACTGGCTGAACTCCTCGGCGTTCTCCTGGGTCGACTGCTGCTCGGTCTTGCCGTCCGGGTACAGGGTGTCGTGCGGCACCACCACGTTGTCGTGGGCGAGCCAGCCGTAGACGGCCTCGACGGCGTTCATCCGGTAGTCCGCGCTGGTGACCCGGACCGTCGTCATGTTGAGGTGACCGTCGGTCGGGTAGGTCTTGTGTCCCGAGATCTTCAGGACGGGCTCTCCCCTGGCGTCACCGAGGGTGTTGACCGTGGGTCCCGGGCTCATCTCCGCGTACGGCACCGGGATCAGAACGCCCGCGATGAGCAGACAGATCAGGACCAGGGTGGAGGCGAGCATCGTCGCGGTGCGGCGTGGCATGGAACGACAGTACGGGACTCGTCTGTGGGTGCACCTGTGGGGCGGGGCCGTACGGAGGGCCCGTGTCAGCCCGGGGCGGAGGTGGGGGCGGGGGCGGCCGTAGCGGCCGGTTCGCGCTCCGGCCGGGGGGCCTCGGAGGTCGTGGCGTGGGAGCGTTCCATCGCGTCCCGGAAGCGGGCGTAGCCGGCGAGTTCGGCCACGTCACCTATGGTCTTGTTCCTCGAAGCCCAGCTTCCCCATATCGCCGCGCCGACGACTGCGAAAAGCGGAATCAGCAACCAGGCCAGCGCTGCCATCCCGACCTCCCATCCCCAGTGAGTTGATCAGCAGACTGTGTCATCTGTGGGGTCAACGCTCGCGCGTGGGGGCCGGTTACGCAAATCGGGCGTTCGGCTACGTCGTGTCGGCGCGTCGGCTTGCCCGTCCGGGGTCCGGCGGGGCAGCCGCCCGGTGGGGCTCAGCAGGCCCCGACCCACTCCTCCGTACCGTCCGAGAACGTCTGGTGCTTCCAGATCGGCACCTCGTGCTTGAGGTCGTCGATGAGCCTGCGGCAGGCCTCGAAGGCCTCGGCCCGGTGCGGGCAGGACACCGCGACGACGACCGCGATGTCACCGACGCGCAGCTCGCCCACCCGGTGGACGGCGGCCAGCGCCCGCACCGGATGGTTGGCGGCCACCTTCTCCGCGACGCGCCGCAGCTCCGCCTCGGCGCTCGGGTGGCAGGAGTACCCCAGCCCGTCGACGTCCGCGCCGCCGTCGTGGTCGCGGACGGTGCCGACGAAGAGCGTCGTACCACCGGCGGCGTCGTCACCGACCGCCCGGAACACCTCGTCCACGGAGAGCGGCGTCTCCCGGATCGCGAGGAGCTTGATCGGGTCGGCGGCGGCCAGCTCGCCGGGGTGGTCATGCTTCGGTCCCATGCGCCCATCGTGCCGCACCGGTCCGACATCCCGGAATAGCGGTTTCGACCTGCGGTAGGCGGCGCGCCTCGGAGGGTTCTACAGATCGCGCCGGGCCACGGAGCGTACGGATCCGATGGGGGACGTTCGCGGCGGCGGCCCGGTCGGCCCGCGTGACGCGCGCGTGGCCGTGCGTCGGTTCCGGCCACGCGCGTGGCCGTACGGGACGCAGCTCGCCGCGCGCGGGCCGACGGGCCCGCACCGCACGGCGGGGCGGGGCGAGTCCTCCGCCGGGCCTGGACGGCCCCTCCGGGGCCACTCGCCCCGTTAGGTCCCCCGGGCGCCACCGGCCCGCCAAAAGGGCCTCACGCGTGCGCGTACGGCCGTCCCCGGCTGATCGGGGGCAGGAGGGCCGGGCCGATCAGGGGTCGGAGGGCCGGGCCGACCGGGGGCCGGGGGGCGGGGGGCGGGCCGATCGAGTGCCGGAGGGCCGGGCCGATCGGGGGTCGAAGGGTCGGGCCGATCAGAGGCTGGAGGGCCGGTCAGATCCCGCGCCGCTTCCGCATCTGGCGGACCAGGGCCGCCGTGCCGAGCAGGGCCACCGTCGCACCCGCCGCGCCCGCCGCCGTGGCGTCCTTGCGGCCGAGACGGCGGCCCGCGACCGTGTGACGGCCCGCCGCCTCCGCGAGCAGCGCGGCGAGGACCTCCTCGTTCGTCCACTTCGGACGCCATCCGGCGTCGTGGAGCCGTCCGACGCTCACCACCCACGGGTGCATGGTGTAGGCGAGGTCGCCCGCCGGGGACGGGGTGAGGCCGATCCGGTGGAGCCGGGCCGCCGCGCCGAGCGCGACCGCCGAGGGCAGCTCCATGCGCCGGATGCCGGACAGCTCCTCGACCTCCTCCTGTTCCAGCCAGCCCTCGCAGCCGACCGCCAGCTCGCCGTCGACCTTCTCCAAGGCCGCGTACTCCAGGGCGCTCACCAGGTCCTCGACGTGGCAGAACTGCCAGGTCGGCCGGGACCCGGCGACGACGAGCAGCCGGGGCGACTCGAAGTAGCGGGTCAGCGCCGTGTCCGTACCGCCGACGAGGACGGCCGGGCGGACCACGGTGACGTTGAGCCCGGGGTGCGCGCGGGGCGCGCGGCGGCCCAGCCGCTCGATCTCCAGGAGGTCGCCCACGCCGGTGGCCTCCGCCGTCGCCCGGAGCTCGGCGTCCTCGGAGAGCGGGATGTCGTTGTCGGGCAGGGCCCCGTAGACCATCGCGGAGGTGCACAGGACGACCCGGTGGACACCCGCGGCGGCGGCCGCGGTCAGCACGGTCTGCGTCCCGCGCACGTTGTAGGCCGTCCGGGCGGCGGAGTCGGTCTCCAGGTCGAGGTCGACGGCGAGGTGCACGACGACGTCCGCGCCGCGCAGCTTCTCCGCGATGGCCGGATCCCGTACGTCGAGGACGTGCCAGTGCGCTTCGGCGACCTCGCCCCGCCGCTCGTCGACGGCGACGACCTTCCTGACCTCGTCGGACGCGACCAGCCGTCTGATCAGCAGATCACCGATGCCGGACGCGGCGCCGGTGACCGCGACGACGGGGCCGCGCACGGCGGACCGGGTTGAGGGGTTTCGCGCTCCGCGAACCTGTGGATCTGGGGAACTCACCGGGCGTCTCCAGCGGTTGTCTTCAGTACGTACGGGCATGACGCGTACGGACCAGGTGGCGTCCATCCTGCCGCAGGGCACGTCCCGGCGGAGCACCGAGCCCGAATCCGGCTCGGATGTCTACGCTGGTGGTGTGCGGGGCCCGTCCGGAGTGACGGATGGACCCCGGTCGGGCAGTCGCCGTCGGCAGGAGGCCGGCGGCCCTACGAGCCGAGGAAACCCGTGAGTGACACCCCATTCGGATTCGGCCTTCCGCCGGAGGAGCCGGAGAACGGCGACGAGGGCAAGAAGAAGGACCCCGCCGGAGGTGGCCAGGGGTCCGGAGGCCAGGGCGGCAACCCGTTCGGCGCGAACCCGTTCGGCTTCGGCGGAGTGCCGGGCATGGGCGGGCCCGGCGGCGCGGACAACCCCTTCGCGGCGATGTTCGGCTCCCTGAACCCCAACGATCTCGGTGCCGCCTTCCAGCAGCTCGGGCAGATGCTCAGCTACGAGGGCGGTCCCGTGAACTGGGACATGGCCAAGCAGATCGCCCGCCAGGTGGTCGCCCAGGGCACGTCCGACGGCGTCAAGGACGCCAGTGTGGGCCCGGCCGAGAAGTCCGCTGTCGAGGAGGCCGTGCGCCTCGCCGACCTCTGGCTCGACGAGGTCACCCCGCTGCCCTCCGGCGCGGGCACGGCGGTGGCGTGGAGCCGCGCGGAGTGGGTCGAGGCGACCCTGCCCGCCTGGCAGCAGCTCGTGGACCCGGTCGCCGAGCGGGTGGGCGCGGCGATGGGCGACGTCCTGCCGGAGGAGATGCAGGCCATGGCGGGCCCGCTGATCGGCATGATGCGCTCGATGGGCGGTGCCATGTTCGGCCAGCAGATCGGGCAGGCCGTGGGCGCGCTGGCCGGTGAGGTCGTCGGTTCGACCGACGTCGGTCTGCCGCTGGGCCCGGCCGGGCGCGCCGCGCTGCTCCCGCTGAACATCGAGGCCTTCGGCAAGGACCTGGGCGTGCCGTCCGACGAGGTGCGGCTCTACCTGGCGCTGCGCGAGGCCGCCCACCAGCGGCTCTTCGCGCACGTGCCGTGGCTCCGGGCGCACCTGTTCGGCGCGGTCGAGGGGTACGCGCGGGGGATCAAGGTCGACACCTCGAAGCTGGAGGAGGCGGTGGGCCAGCTCGACCCGACGCATCCCGAGCAGTTGCAGGAGGCGCTCCAGCAGGGCATGTTCCAGCCGGAGGACACTCCGGAGCAGAAGGCGGCCCTGGCCCGTCTGGAGACGGCGCTGGCGCTCGTCGAGGGCTGGGTGGACGCGGTGGTCCACGAGGCCGCCAAGTCGCGGCTGACCTCGGCTGACGCGCTGCGCGAGACGCTGCGCAGGCGCCGGGCCTCGGGCGGTCCCGCCGAGCAGACCTTCGCGACGCTGATCGGTCTGGAGCTGCGGCCGAGGCGGCTGCGGGACGCGGCGCGCCTGTGGGCGTCGCTGACCGACGCGCGCGGGGTGGACGGCCGGGACGCGCTGTGGGAGCACCCTGACATGCTGCCGACGGCCACGGACCTGGACGACCCGGACGGGTTCGTGCACCGCGAGCACCTGGACTTCTCCGAGCTGGACAAGATGCTGGGCGAGGCGGCCGAGGGCCGTTCCGGCGACGGCGGTCCCTCCGGTGACGGCGGTGCCTCCGGTGACGGCGACGAGGGCAAGGGCGACGGCGCGAAGTGAGCCTGTACGACGACGCGGTCCGGGTGCTGAAGGAGTACGAGGGCCAGCCCGAGCTGCGTGAGCTGTATCTGGGGCATCTGGCGGAGCACCCGGACGGCATGTACAAGCCGTGCGGGGCCGGTCATCTGACCGGGAGCGCGCTGGTGGTCGATCCGTCGCGGCGGCGGGTGCTGCTGACGCTGCACAAGAAGCTGGGTCTGTGGCTGCAGATGGGCGGCCACTGCGAGCCCGGTGATGTGTCGCTGGAGGCGGTGGCGCTGCGTGAGGGGGCCGAGGAGTCGGGGATCGACGGTCTGACGCTGCTGCCGGGCGGTCCGGTGCGGCTCGACCGGCATCCGATCCCGGCGCCCTGCCACTGGCACCTGGACGTGCAGTACGCGGCGCTGGCCCCGGCGGGTGCGGCGGAGCGGATCAGCGAGGAGTCGCTGGACCTGCGCTGGTTCGCGTACGACGAGGTGGCGGAGGTGGCGGACACCTCGGTGCTGCGGCTGCTCGAAGGGACGCTGGCCCGGCTCCCGTAAGGCCGGACGGGTGAGGGGGTGCGGGGCGGTCGCCGTGGTGACCGCCCCGCACTCCTGTCTCCGGAGCGGTCAGTTCCAGGCGTTGTTCTGGTTCTGGGCGTGGGAGCCGTGCTGTCCGGCGCCGAACTGGGCGGCGACGCCCTGGCCCGTGGCCATGTGCTGCGGGGGCATGACCTCGCTGGGCTGGACCAGGGCGAAGCCCTGGCCGAGGAAGCTGAGCTCCCAGCCCTCGCCGGTGTCGCCGCGTCTGCGGCGGACGCTGGAGCTGTGTGTCTGCGCCTGCATCTGGACGCGCAGTCCGGTGGACCAGGCGACGATCGCGTCCGCGTCGACGCTGACGTACTTGTCGGGTGTGACGTGCATCATCAGAGGCCGGCCCGAGGTCATCAGGGCGACCTTGCCCCGGCCCGAGATGTTGAGCTGGTACTTGCCGGTGCCGGAGACGCCGTACTGGCTGTCGACGGCGATGACCTCGGTGTGGAGGGTGGAGTCGAGCGCGAGCACATAGGCGCTGTCGACGGTGAGGCCCTCCTGCTCGACCTCGACGACGTGCACGTGCTGGGCGAGGTTGGCGAAGTAGACCGTGCCCTGGCCGGAGCAACGCATGAGGTCGAGGCCCTCGCCGGTGCCGGCGCGGGACTGTCGCTGGTTCGTGGTCTGGTACTCGCCGTCGAAGTCGATCAGTCCCTGGTACGCGACCATGGCGCCCTTGCGGGCGAGGACGTCGTCCTGTCCGGTGAGGCTGACCCGCAGGAGCTGCGGGTTCTGGACGACGTACCGCTCCTGGCTCTGCTGCTCGGCGTGGTGGAAGAGCGGGCTCTGCATGGTGTTCTCGCTTCCCTCAGCCCCGGGCCCGCAGGCGGTCGGTGCTGTCCTCGCTCGGCTGTACGACGACGATTCCCTGGCCGGAGAAGGCCATCTGGTAGGCCTCGCCGCTGCCCCGCCCGATGAGCGAGGACGCCTTGAAGCTGCGCTTGCCCTTGACCTTGAGCGACGGCGACCAGGCGACGAGCGCGTCGGGGTCGACGTACGTCTCGTCCTCGCCGCTTCCGCAGTCGACGACGACCGGGGTGCCCCGGGAGGTCAGGGCGACCCAGCCGGTGCCGGTGATCGTGACGTTGAACAGGCCCTGGCCGGCGATCTTGGCGAGTCCCTTGACCCGCTCGACGCCCCACTGGAGGTGGGCGTCGAAGGCGAGCACATTGGTGCCGTTGACGGAGAGGGAGTCGTTCTGGAGGTTGACCACGACGACGTCGGCGCCGTAGTCGGCGAGGTAGAGCAGTCCGTCTCCGGAGCACTTCATGACCGGGGTGCTCTCGCCGGTGATCCACTGCTGGGCGACCTGGCGGACGGCGGGCGGGTTGGGCTCGTAGGTGATGAAGCCCTCGTAGGCGATCATCGAGCCGGTCCTGGCGTAGAGGTCCTGGCCGGAGGCCATGGCGACCTTGAGCATGGCCTGGCCGTGGTTCTCCATCCGGGCCACGACGGGGGTCGGGGCGTAGCCCGCGAGTTGCTGGTTCATGTCTTCGGGCTCCCTCAGACCTCGTAGGGCTGGACGACGACGAAGTTGCCGGGGGCTCCCCGGAACTGGAGGTTCACGGTCTCGCCGCTGTGGCCGGGGTAGGCGTTGCGGCGCAGCCGCACCTGGCTGGAGAGGATGACCTGGGACGCGGCCGACCAGGCGACGACGGCGTTGCTGTCGACGAAGGTGGTCGGGGTGACGGGCAGCACGACGGGGAGGCCGTGGGTCTTCACGACGACGGTGCCGGTGCCCTGGAACTGCATGGTGAAGAGGGCACCGCCGGGGATGCCGTGGCCCTCGATGCGCCGCACCTCGTACTGGAGGGACTCGTCGAACGCGAGGACGTTCTCCGCGGAGACGCAGATGGCGTCGCCCTGGAGCTCGATCGGGTGCAGGTGGGAGCCCTCCTCCGCGAGGAAGACCTGGCCTCGGCCGGTGCAGCGCATGAGCTGCATCTCCTGGCCCGTGGCGTTGCCGACGATCCGGCCCGCGAAGCCCGCGCCCTTGTAGCCGAAGTCGACCTTGCCCTGGTACATGACCATGGAGCCCTGGCGGGCGAGGACGGGAGAGCCGCCCGTGCCGAGGTCGACCCGCATGAGCTGCTGGTTCTGCGGGGTCCAGCGGGCGCCGGTGGCGGTCTCCTTGTACGGCGCGAGGGCGGCGGCGAGGCCCGCGCCACCGGCCGGGACGCCCCCCGGGACACCGGGCTGGGACCCGTGCGCCGGGGTCTGCCCGTACGGGACGGGGACGGCCTGCCCGTAGGGGGGCTGGCCCTGCGGCGGCCCGTAGGCGCCGGGCGGCTGCTGTCCCGGGAACTGGCCGGAGTGCTGGCCCGGGGGCTGTCCGGGGATCTGGCCGTACGAAGGAGCTCCCGGCGGCTGCCCGTAGGGGGCGGGGGCCGGGCCGGGCGGCGGGACGGGCGCGTGCACCAGCGGGGCCACCATCGTGGGTGCCGTGTGGACCGGCGGCACGGGTCCCGGGGGTGCGGGAGCCGGGGGCACGGGCGGCGCGGCGGGCGCGCCGAACGCGGGGGCGGGTGCCGGGGGTGCGGGGGCGGGTCCCGGTGGCGGTGCGAAGGCGGGCGGCGCGAAGGCGGGTGGTTCGGCGCCCTGCGGCGGGGCGAAGCCGGGGGCCGGGGGCTGCTGCGGCTCGGCGGCGGGCTCCTCCTCGGCGACCTCGCCGCCGAAGTTGCGCAGGAGCGCGTCCAGACCGCCGTCGAAGCCCTGGCCCACGGCGGCGAAGCGCCACACGTCCTTGAGGTAGAAGTCGCCCAGCATCACCGCGCGCTCGGTGGAGAACTCCGAGCCGGTGAACGCGTACCGCGCGACCTCCTCGCCGCCCGCCACGATCCGCAGGTGGCCGGGGCCGATCTGGGACATCTGGCCCGCGCCGTCGACGGTCGCGGTGAAGGACAGCTTGTGGACGTGCGCGGGAACGCGGTCGAGCGTGACGCGGAAGGACTCGGTGTCACCGGCCTGGGCACCCAGGAGCTGGACGGACTCCTCGGGCGTCTTCGGCTGGTTGAAGAAGACGAAGTACCGGTCGTCGGAGAGCCGCTCCTCGGCGTCGAGCCCGAAGCAGCTGATGTCGAAGGTCAGTCCGGGTGCCGAGATCTGGACGCCGACGTACAGATCCGTCCCCGCGGTCAGATCGCTGATCCTGGCCTTGTGGCCGCGTTGGAATTCCCTGGCCATGCGTTAGACCGTCCCCCATCCCGAATGGCTGTGTGCTCGCGCCAGGCTAACCGCTGGGTACGACATCCAGACAGGGCCGATGGATTTCGGTACGGAATCGGGAAACATTCCCGGAACGGCCCCGAAGCTCATTCCTCGTGCGCGTCCGGCGGGTGCGGGAGACGGTCGGCGGCGGCCACGCCCTCCAGGTAGCCGCGGGCCCGCTCGGTGCGCGGATAGGCGTCCAGGAGCTGCCAGAACTCCGGTCCGTGCCCGGGGACGAGCAGATGGGCCAGCTCGTGCAGGAGGACGTAGTCGACGACGTACTCGGGCATGCCCCGGAGCCGGTGGGAGAGCCGGATGCTGCCCTCGGCGGGGGTGCAGGAGCCCCAGCGGCTGTTCTGGTTGGTGACCCAGCGCACCGAGCCGGGGCGGGCCCGGCCTTCCAGGTACTGCTCCGAGAGGTGCCCCGCCCGCTCGGTCAGCTCGCGGTCCCCGAGGACGCCCCGGTTCTCCCGGGCGGCGAGCTTGTCCAGCATCACGCCGACCCAGCGGCGCTCCTCCGCCTCGGACATCCGGGCCGGGATGAGCACCACGGTCCGGTCGCCCTCGCGGTAGGCCGAGACGGTTCTCCTCCGGCGTGCGCTTCTGCGGACCTCGACCGCGCTCGGCCCCGCACCTCGGTGCGGTTCTTCGGTCACGCTGCGCTGTGGGTCGGCGGGCACGGTCCCGACGTTACCCGCTGCCGACGCGGGAAGTCCTGTGTCGGGGGTTGTTCCGGGTCGGGTCGGGGTCGGTTCCGGGTGGGTTCCGGGTCGGTTTCCTGAACGGTCCGGGGCCGATACGGGGCTGTTCCGCAGCGGGTACCGGGCGCATTCGAATGACTAATCCCCCTGCCCTGTGGACAACTTTCCGCACGGTTCGCGGCGGCGGGGCATTCTCGGTCCGGACGGCGAGAGAACCGATGTCGATCATGAAATATGCGGGTACGGAACGAAGGCGGGGGCGGGAAATGCATCCGATGGTGAAACCGGCGCTGCGGCGGGCCTGGCGGGGGCTGCGCCGTGTCCAGTTCGGCGTCACCCCGGCACACGCGGTGGTGCTCGATCCGGTCGCCCCGGAGACGGCGGCGGTGCTCGGGCTCCTCGACGGCACCCGGGGCGTGGAACTGCTGCGGGCCGAGGCACGGGCGCGGGGTCTGCCGGACGGACACCTCGACGCCCTCCTCGGGCGGCTGCGGTCGGCCGGGCTGCTCGCCGACGCGGCGCACGGCAGGCCCGGCAGGCCCGGACCGGCGGCCGGTCCCGGGGACACCGCCCTCGATCCGCTGCGCGCCGATCTGGCCTCGCTGTCCGTGGTCCATCCCGAGCCGGGACGGGCGGTACGGGTGCTGGCGGCCCGGCGGGCGCTGCGCGTCCAGGTCAGGGGCGCGGGGCGGGTGGGGACGACGGTGGCGGCCCTGCTGTCGGCGGCGGGCGTGGGCACGGTCGAGGTGCTGGACTCGGGTCGGGTCGAGCCCTGGGAGACCTCCCCCGGCGGACTGCCGGACGAGTCGGTGGGCGAGCGACGGGCCACTGCCGCCCGGCGCTCGGTCGGCCGGTGGCGCAGAAGGCCGGGGCTGCGGGTCGGCCCGGGTGGGAGCGACGGCCCCGGGCCGGGGGGCCCGGGGCGGGACGGTGACAAGGCGCGCGGCGGTGACAAGGGGTACGGCGGTGACCCGATGCCCGGCGGTGGCCTGGGACAGGGAAGTGGCGGTGGCGGTGGTCGTGGCCGGGAGTACGGCCGCGACCAGGGAGGTGGTGGTGGCCGGGGGCGTGGTGGTGGCTCCGGGCGTGGCCGTGGTGCGGCGGGGCGGGGCCATGGACCGGGTGAGGGTGTCGACGGGGCCGGGCTGTCACTCGTCGTAGTGACACCGAGGGACGGGCTCGGGGCGTACGTCCCCGATCCGGTCGCCGCCGGTCCCTTGATCGCCACCGGCACCCCCCATCTCTACGCGGGGGTCCTGGAGGCGACGGGCGCGGTCGGGCCGCTCGTGCTGCCGGGCGGCACGGCCTGCGCACGCTGTCTCCAGGAGGGCCGGACGGACGGGGAACCCGACTGGCCCCGGCTGCTCGCCCAGTGGCGCTCGGGCGCCCCGCAGCCGCTGCCCGCCTGCGATCTGGGGCTGGCGACGGCGGTGGCGGGACTGGCCGCCGCGCACGCGCTCGCGTTCCTGGACGGGGACCTCCCGGCGAGCACGGGCACCCGCTGGGAGACGTCACTGCCGTTGCTGGAGTGGCGGGCGGAGCGGCTGAGGCCGCATCCGGCCTGCCCGTGTGGGGCGGCACGGGTGATGGAGGGGGAGCGCACCTCGTCGGCCGGAGGGACGCAGGACACAATGGCGGGGTAACGGCTCTGCGCGGCACGGCAGTCTGGGTTTTGGAGGGGCGTATGTCTGATCTTCCCCGGAAGGCGGTCACCCGGACCGCCAAGTTGGCCGCGTTGCCGCTCGGCTTCGCGGGCCGGGCCACCTGGGGTCTGGGCAAGCGGATCGGCGGGAGATCGGCCGAGCTGGTCGCCCGCGAGCTCCAGCAGCGCACGGCCGAGCAGTTGTTCAAGGTCCTGGGCGAGCTGAAGGGAGGGGCCATGAAGTTCGGGCAGGCGCTCTCCGTCTTCGAGTCGGCCCTCCCCGAGGAGGTCGCCGGTCCCTATCGGGCGGCGCTGACGAAGCTCCAGGACGCGGCGCCCCCGATGCCGACGCGAACCGTGTACGCGGTCCTGGAGGAGCGGCTCGGCGAGGGCTGGCGGGAGCTGTTCTTGGAGTTCGAGGACAAGCCCTCGGCCGCCGCCTCCATCGGGCAGGTGCACCGGGCGGTCTGGCACGACGGGCGCGAGGTCGCCGTCAAGGTGCAGTATCCGGGCGCCGGGGAGGCCCTGCTCTCGGATCTGACGCAGCTGAGCCGGTTCGCCCGTCTCCTCGGCCCGCTGATCCCCGGCATGGACATCAAGCCGCTGATCGCCGAGATGCGGGACCGGGTGTCCGAGGAGCTGGACTACGGCCTGGAGGCGGCGGCGCAGCAGAGGCACGCGGAGGAGTTCTCGGACGATCCCGATGTGCGGGTGCCCGCGGTGGTGCACCGGGCGGAGCAGGTCCTGGTGACCGAGTGGATGGAGGGCGTCCCGCTCGCGGAGGTGATCGCGGACGGCACGCCGGAGCAGCGGGACAGGGCGGGGCAGCTCCTCGCCCGTTTCCTCTTCTCGGGCCCGGCGCGCACGGGGCTGCTGCACGCCGATCCGCATCCGGGGAACTTCCGGCTGCTGCCGGGCGACGTCGAGGACGCGGGTCCCTCGGACTGGCGGCTCGGCGTGCTGGACTTCGGCACGGTGGACCGGCTGCCGGGCGGGCTGCCGGAGACGATCGGGCACTGTCTGCGGCTGACGCTCGCGGGCGAGGCGGAGGGCGTCTACGCGTCACTACGGGCGGAGGGCTTCGTCAAGGAGTCCGTGGCGCTCGATCCGGACGCGGTCCTGGAGTACCTGCTGCCGATCATCGAACCGGCGGAGGCGGAGTCCTTCCGCTTCACCCGGGGCTGGATGCGTGCCCAGGCGGCCCGGATCGCCGACCCCCGCTCCCCCGCCCACCAGTTGGGCAAGCAGTTGAACCTGCCGCCGTCGTACCTGCTGATACACCGGGTGACGCTGAGCACCATCGGGGTGCTGTGCCAGCTCGGCGCGACGGTCCGCCTGCGGGACGAACTGGAGGAGTGGCTACCGGGCTTCGTCACCCCCGGCACCGCCACCGCGACCACCCCCAGCACCCCCGCGGCCACGGCGACGGAGGAGAAGCCGTCCTGAGAACGGCTCCGCGACCGTCCCGCCCAGATCATGGACCGGCTGGTCTTCCGGCATGGCGGGGACGTTCCTTACGGGGCTCGGAGGGCAGGGCTCGACAGGCTGGGGCTGGACCGGCGGAGTTCGGCCGTGACGACGGTGGGCAAGTGGTCCCGCTCATCGTGACGTGCCGGACCTGGGTCGAGACGCGCGTTCCTACGGCGGTGCTCGGTCCCGGGGCGTCGAGCCGCGCACCGCGTATACGGGGCACTTCTCCGTGGACCGGCCCCGCAATGGGACCGATGCCAGGACCGGAGAGAGGAGAAGGAAAGGAGAGGAAGGGGAGGGAGGGGGAGGGAGGGGCGGGGGGGGAAGCCGGGGTTGTTCTTCTCGCACGGCGGCCCCGGCTCAGGGCGGCGGCCCGCACATGACCCGCGCGGCCGCATGACTCCGGCGTCCCGGGGCCGACCCGGGGCTCACCACCAGGTGGAGTCGAGACGGCCCTCGATCGACCGGATGTTGGCGCGGGCGCAGTCCTCGCAGAAGTAGGCGCGTCGGCCGTTCTCCACCGAACAGGTCCAGGTCAGCGGCAGGCTGTCGGTGGTCCTGCCGCAGCGCGCGCAGACGAGGGGGTCCTCGGGGGTACGGACGTCGTTCACCCTGGTGACGATAGCCCGGCGGAGAGCGACCGCCCCGACAACGCACCGCGGGGGCCGGTCCGTTCGGACCGGCCCCCATGGGGCGCCCCCGAGGGGCGCGGGATCTGCTGGACGCGTCCGGAGGGCCGCCGTCGGGCGGGTCACTCCGGGGGGCGGCCTCAGTGCATGACGGCCATGGCCAGCGCGCGGCGGGCACGGAGCGAGACGCGCTCCGCGCGACGCTGCATGCGCCGGGCGGCGATCAGGCGCACGGCCTGACGTTGCGCGTCGGCCTCACGCTGTCGCTCATGCATATGAGCACGAGCCAAGGCTTCTGGGATGAGTTGCATTTCACGGGTCCTGTTCTGACGCGCGACGGGCGCGGCGGAGGGAGAGAAGGCTGGGGTGGCGGAGCCGGCGGGCTCGCTGGTGGAAGAGGTCATCGGGGCCTGCTTCTGGGGATCGTGCGTGAGGGGACGGTCGATGGTTCCGGTGGCGTTCATGCCGCGACCGGGTTCTTGCGCGGACGGCCACGGGGCCGCTTGCGGGCGACAACCACGCCCTGGACGAACAGCTCGCCACCCCAGACACCCCAGGGCTCGCGGCGCTCCTTGGCACCGGCCAGGCAGGCGGCGACGAGCGGGCAGGTCCGGCAGAGGGACTTGGCGTACTCGACGTCGGCCGGGGACTCCGCGAAGAACACCTCGGGGTCGTAGGCGCGACACGGAACGGGGACGCCGAGGTTCTCGATGGCGTCGTCGAGCGCGGTGAGCGCGGTGAGGGGGGTCAAAGCGTGGTCCTCCGTGAGGCCGGTCTGGGGGATCGTTTCGGAAGGCGGTACGGACGGGGCGTGCGCTTCGAGTTGCACGGTGTTCTTTCCTCGTCTGGTCGTTCCGGCCTGTTGGCCGGGGTTTCGGCTGGTACCGGGCGGTGCTTCCCCGAGGCGTCTTCGTGGCGTCGTCCCCGTTCGGGGACAAACAGAAGGGCCGCGGATCCCGGGTGGGGTTCCGCGGCCCTGAAGGCGCCGGTCTGATCATGGATCAGACTGGATCACTCCAGGGTTCGAGCCCACGGAAGGCCCACATTGTGTGGTGCTGCGTCAACTGCTGGTTTCCGGCACCGGTCGCCGCAAAGTCATAGGCCGTGGCCTTGCCCGCTGCTTCCCGTGCCTTGGTCGGTCGCTCATCCCGCAGGACCCGAGCGGCAGCCACACCGAGACCGGACAGACCGGTGACGGGGAGGGTGGCGACGGGCAGACCGGTGGCGATGAGAGCCGAGCCGGAGAAGCCGAGCGTGCAGGAGGAGACGACCGAGCGATCGGTCATTTTGGCCGTGCTGACGAAGCCGGCGGTGCTGGTCTGGTCGATGAAGCTGATCACTGCAATTCGCCTCCTCTCGGCGTCTCGGAGGACTCGGGTGCGAGCCGGGCCCTCATGTTTATTTGGACAAGTACACCACGAACACAGGGCTTCGAAGAAGCCGCTGTTTCCGTGGTTAAGAACCTATGGGGCCTGACGGGGCAGGCGCAAACTATTTTTCCGATGAGTTTTCATCAGTCCTCGTCGGCACCCGCTCCACCCTCCTCACCTGCGCAGATGGCCAGGACATCGACGCCGAAGCGGTGCAGCTTGCGGGTGCCGACACCGGAGATCACCGACAGCTCACCGTCGGTGGCGGGGACCCGCTCGGCGATGGCCATCAGCGTCTTGTCGGTGAACACGCAATAGGCGGGCTGGCCGAGTTCCCTGGCCTGCTCGGAGCGCCAGTCCCGGAGCCGCTCGTAGAGGCCCTCGTCCATGTCCGAGGGGCAGTCCTCGCAGCGCAGCAGCTTCATGGCGCCCGCCTCGGTGAGGGTCGCCCCGCAGACCCGGCACAGGACCGGGCCGCGCGGCACGCGCCGGACGGTGGTGCCCCGCTCGAAGGAGCCGGAGCCGCCGGACGCGACGGTGCCGAGGGAGCCGGAGCCGGGCCGCAGCCCCTTGAGGAAGCGGCTGGGCCGCCGGGAGGCCCGGCCGCCCGGGGAGCGGGAGAGCGCCCAGGAGAGCGTCAGATGGGTCCGGGCGCGGGTGACGCCGACGTACAGCAGGCGCCGCTCCTCCTCGATCTGCTCGTCGGTCTTCGCGTAGGTGATGGGGAGCATTCCCTCGGTGAGGCCGACCAGGAAGACCGCGTCCCATTCGAGGCCCTTGGCCGCGTGCAGCGAGGCGAGCGTCACTCCCTGGACGGTCGGGGCGTGCTGGGCGGCGGCCCGCTCGTCGAGCTCGGCCACCAGGTCCGAGAGGGTGGCGCCCGGCCGGGCGCGGGCGAAGTCCTCGGCGAGCCGGACGAGGGCGGCGAGGGACTCCCAGCGGTCCCGGACGGCGCCGGAGCCCGCGGGCGGCCGACTGTTCCAGCCCTTGGTGGACAGTACGGCCCTGACCTGCGCGGGCAGGTCCTCGGCGTCGTCGAGGAGGGAGTCGTTCCCGCCTGCGCGGGCCGCGCCGCGCAGGGCGATGCCCGCCTCCCGTACTTCCTGGCGCTCGAAGAAGCGCTCGGCACCTCGCAGCTGGTAGGGCACCCCGGCGTCGGCGAGGGCCTGCTCGTACACCTCGGACTGGGCGTTGATCCGGTAGAGGACGGCGATCTCGCCCGCCGGGACCCCGGCGGCGATGAGGTCCCGGACGCGCCGGGCGGTGCCCTCGGCCTCGGTCGGCTCGTCGGCGTACTCCGTGTAGACCGGCTCGGGGCCCCGGTCGCGCTGTGAGATCAGTTCGAGCCGGTGCTCGGCGGCCCGGCCGCGGGCCTGGCTCAGCAGACCGTTGGCGAGATGGACGACCTGCGGGGTGGAGCGGTAGTCGCGGACGAGCTTGACCACGGTGGCGCCGGGGTGGCGGGCGCGGAAGTTCAGCAGGTGGTCGGGGGTGGCGCCGGTGAAGGAGTAGATCGTCTGGCTGGCGTCGCCGACCACGCAGAGGTTGTCCCGCTCGCCGAGCCACAGGTCGAGCAGCCGCTGCTGGAGCGGGGAGACGTCCTGGTACTCGTCCACCACAAAGTGCTGGTACTGGCTCCGGATCTGGTCCGCGATGTCGTGCCGGTCCTGGAGGATGCCGACCGTGAGCAGCAGCACGTCCTCGAAGTCGATCACCGAGCGGTCGCGCTTCAGCTGCTCGTACAGCGCGTAGATCTGGCCGATCTCGGCCGGGTCGCGGGGGGCGTCCCTGAGGGCCTTGGCGACGACGGCGGGGTAGTCGGCGGGGACGGTCTGGGTGACCTTGGCCCACTCGATCTCCGCGGTGACGTCCCGCAGCTCGTTGCGGTCCAGGCGGACGCGGCAGCGGGCCGCCGCGTCGGCGACCAGCTGGATCTTCCGCTCAAGGAGCCGGGGCAGCTCGCCGCCGACTGCTTTCGGCCAGAAGAACTGGAGCTGGCGGAGGGCCGCGGAGTGGAACGTGCGGGCCTGGACGCCGCCCGCGCCGAGCTGCCGGAGCCGTCCGCGCATCTCGCCCGCGGCACGGTTGGTGAACGTGACGGCCAGCACGCTGGCGGGCTGGAGTCTGCCCGAGCGCACCCCGTAGGCGATGCGGTGGGTGAGCGCCCGCGTCTTGCCCGTGCCGGCTCCCGCCAGCACGCACACCGGGCCGGTCAGGGCCAGGGCGACCTCGCGCTGCTCGGGGTCGAGCCCGTCGAGCACCGCGTCGGCCGTCTCCGGGACCTGCGGGAACAGAGTGGAGTGCGTTGCTGCTGTCACCCTCCAATGCTGCCAGGTCCGGCGAGGGGGACGCGGAGGCTTGTCCACAGGGGAGCACCGCCGGTCATACGAATGCCGGGAATGGGACGGACACGGCGTACGTTCTTCTTCTGGCACCCGTCAGCGAACCAAGAGGAGCGCCTCGCCATGCAGGGCACTGTGACGATGTACAGCACCACGTGGTGCGGCTACTGCCGTCGGCTGAAGAGCCAGATGGAGCGCGAGGGCATCGCGTACACCGAGATCAACATCGAGCAGGACCCCGATTCGGCGGCGTTCGTCGAAAAGGCCAACGGTGGCAACCAGACCGTTCCCACGCTGCTGGTGGTCGCCCCCTCGGGTACCGAGTCGGTTATGACGAACCCGAGCCTGGCGCAGGTCAAGCAGGCTCTCGCCGCCTGACCCGATCCCTCTTCCGGACGGCCCCTCGGGACGCGTCGGTCCCCTCGGGTACGCCGTCCCCCCGGTTCACCGGGCGCGGGAGGCGTGACAGAACCCCCGGCCGGGGCGCGAGCCACCGGCCTGGGGTTCTTTCCGTGTCCGGAACCGGAGCACGGCCCGGAGGCCGGGCCTCCTCGCCCGCTCCGGGGGTCCTGGCCTCCCCGCCCGCCCGGGGCCCCCTCGCGCGCGCCGGGGCCCGGACCGGCGGCTCAGACCAGGTCGCCCGGCTTCGGGAGCGGCTTGCCGTACCAGCGTTCGATCAGGCGGGAGGCGATCGAGATGCCGTACGGGGGCAGCACCTCGCCGGACTCGAAGCCCGCGGTCAGGTCCTCGCGGGAGAACCAGCGGGCCTCGTGGATCTCCTCGCCGTCCACGGTGATCTCCGCGGAGGAGGCGCGGGCGAAGAAGCCGAGCATCAGGCTGGAGGGGAACGGCCAGGGCTGGCTGGCGATGTACTCGACCTCGCCGACCGTGACGCCCGCCTCCTCGAAGACCTCGCGGGCCACCGACTGCTCGATGGACTCGCCCGGCTCGACGAAACCGGCCAGGGTCGAGAAACGGCCCTCCGGCCAGTGCACCTGGCGGCCCAGGAGCGCCCGGTCCTGTTCGTCGGTGACCAGCATTATCACCGCGGGGTCGGTGCGCGGGTAGTGCTCGGCCCCGCAGGCCTGGCAGCGGCGGATGTGCCCGGCGGCGGCGATCACGGTCCGCTCGCCGCAGCGCGAGCAGAAGCGGTGCAGGCGCTGCCAGTTCTCCAGGGCCACGGCGTGCACCATCAGGCCCGCCTCGCGGTCCGAGAGCAGCAGCCCCGCCTCGCGCAGCCCGGCGGGGCGGGCCGACTGGTCCATGCGGCCCGGCAGGGAGTCCTTCTGGAGCGCGAAGTAGGAGACGCCGTCGGCGTCCGTGCCCAGGAAGTAGCGGTGGGTCTCGGTGACCGGCGCCTCGAACGCCGGGGTCATGACGAGTGCGGTGGTGCCGTCGGGCAGGTCGTCGACGAGCACCTGTCCCCCGGAGACCACGAAGACCCGGGTGGTGGGGTGGCTCCAGGCGGCCGCGAGCCACGCCTCGTCCAGGCGGTGGTGGGCGGAGCGGTCGATGCCGCTCGGGGCGGTGAGCGAGATCGGGCGGTCCGGCGGCACGTTCTTCAATGGGCTCACAGGTGCTTCCAACTCCCCCGGATCGGTGTGTGGGTTCAGCGCGCGGCGGTGCGGAGGGCGGCGGGCAGGTCGCCCCACAGGTGCGCGGTCGTCTCGACGCCCTTCATGAGGAGACCGATCTCGATCTTCTCGTCGGGGGCGTGCCAGCCGTCGGACGGGACGGAGATGCCGAGGAAGAGGACGGGCGCGCCCAGGACGTCCTGGAGGTCGGCGGCCGGTCCCGATCCGCCCTCGCGGGTGTAGCGGACCTTGGCGCCGTCGAAGGCGCGGCTCATCGCCCCGGCGACCGCCTTGAGGGCGGGGTGGTCGAGCGGGGTCAGACAGGGGCGGGTCGGGGCGCCGAAGACGATCCCGTACCGGATGCCCTCGGGGACGAGTCCGGCGAGCCAGTCCCGTACGGCCAGTTCGATCTTGTCCGGGTCCTGTCCCGAGACCAGCCGGAACGACAGCTTGAGCTGGGCGGAGGCCGGGACGATCGTCTTGCCGCCGGGGCCCTGGTAGCCGCCGCCGATGCCGTTGACCTCGGCGGTGGGGCGGGCCCAGACCCGCTCCAGGGTGGTGAAGCCCGCCTCGCCGAGGGTGCCGTGCGACTTCGCCGTGCGCAGCCAGGCCGCCTCGTCGAAGGGCAGCTCGGCGACGAGGGCGCGCTCGGCCTCGGTGAGTTCGGTCACGCCCTCGTAGAAGCCGGGGATCGCGACGCGCTCGTCGGCGTCGTGGAGGGCGGCGACGATCCGGCCCGCAACGGTGGCCGGGTTGGGGACGGCGCCGCCGAAGGAACCGGAGTGGATGTCCTGGTCGGGGCCGTACAGCTCGATCTCGCAGTCGGTGACGCCGCGCATTCCGGTGCAGACGGTGGGGGTGGTCTCGGACCACATGCCGGTGTCGGAGACGATCACGGCGTCGGCGGCGAGCCGCTCGGCGTGGGCCTCGACCAGGGCGCGGAAGTGCGGGGAGCCGGACTCCTCCTCGCCCTCGACGAGCAGCTTGAGGTGGACGGCGGGGGCGGTGCGGCCGGTGGCGGCGAGGTGGGCGCGGACGCCGAGGGTGTGGAAGAACACCTGGCCCTTGTCGTCGGCGGCGCCGCGCGCGTACATCCGGCCGTCGATCACGGTCGGCTCGAAGGGCTCGGTCCGCCAGCCGTCCTCGCGGGCGGCGGGCTGCACGTCGTGGTGGCCGTAGACCAGGACGGTCGGCGCCTCCGGGTCGTCGGAGGGCCATTCGGCGAAGACGGCGGGGGCCCCTTCGGTCTCCCAGATCTCGGCGGTGGTGAAGCCGGTCTCCGTGAGTGCGGCGGCGAGCCATTCGGCGCTGCGCCGTACGTCCCCGGCCCGGTCCGGCTGGGCGGACACGGAGGGGATGCGCAGCCACTCGGCGAGGTCGTCGAGGAAGGCGGCACGGTGCTGCTCGATGTACGTGCGTACGGCGTGGACGGCGCTGTCCGGGGTCTCGCTCATACCCCCGAGCCTATCCGGCGCCGGGGGGTGCCCCGCTCCTCAGGAGGGCGTCCGCGGCGCCGTCCGGGGGTGCCGTGCCGAGCAGCAGCGCCTCCAGTTCGGCGCGGCCGGGCAGCCGGGCGGGCCGGGCGACCTCGCCGGTGCGCACGTACACGAAGGCGGCGGCCACGTCCTCGGGGGCGAGGCCGTGCTGTTCGGCCCAGGCCAGCCGGTAGAGCGCGAGCTGGAGGGGGTCGGCGGTGCGGTGTCTGCTGGTCTTCCAGTCGACGATCTCGTACGCGCCGGATTCGGGGTCCCGGTAGACGGCGTCGATCCGGCCCCGGACGACCCGGCCGGCGAGCGTGAGGTGGACGGGGACCTCGACGCGGTGGGGGGTGCGCCGGGCGTACGGGGTGCGGGCGAAGGCCTCCTTGAGTTCGTCGAGGTCCCGCTCGTCGAGGATCTCCGGCTCGCCCGCGAAGTCCTCCCCGCCGGGCAGCTCCTCGGGGCCGAGGAACGGCAGCGGCAGCTCCTCGAACCGGGACTCCACCCAGGCGTGGAAGCGGGTGCCCCGGCGGGCGGCGGGCTGGGGCGCGGTGGGCATGGGCCGGGCCAGCTCCTGGGCGAAGCCGTCGGGGTCGGCGGCGAGCCGCAGCACCTGGGAGGCGGAGAGGTACGCGGGGAGCACGACGTCCCGGCTGGTGGCGCGGGCGCGACGGAGCTCGGTGGTGAGGGCGGTGAGGTCGCGGTCCCAGGAGGCGACGGTCCGGGCGTCCTCGGGGGTGAGGCCGGGGGGCGCGTCGAGGGCGTCCCCGGGCGCGTGCCCGGGGGCGCGCTCAGGGGTGTCCCTGAGGGTTCCCCGAGAGGTCTCGGGGACGGCCCCGGACGCGTGCCCGGGGGCGCCACCGGCGTACGGCTCCGGGGGCCGGGGAGCGGTGTACGGCTCCGGGGGCGGCGTGCCCGGGGGCGGTTCCGTCGGCGGGGCCGGGTCCCGGGGGGCGGGCACCGCGTCCGCGTGGGCGTCCTCGGGGAGGGTCTCCTCGTCCTCCTCCCCTACGGGCTCCTCGTCCCAGCGGGGCTCGTCCGCCCAGGCGGGGTCCTCGTCCCAGCGGGGTTCGTCCGGCCGGGCGGGGTCCTCGTCCCGTACGGGATTCCCGGGGGCGGCGGCCGGGAGGCCGGGGGCTCCGGTTCCCTGGGTGAGGGTGCGCAGCCGGTCGCGTACCAGGTCCGCCGCGGCCCGACGGCGCCGGAACGACTCCTCGTCCAGCGGCAGCGGCCAGGCCCGGTCGCGGTCCGCGTCCGCCAGCGTCGGGTTCTCCGTGTCCGGCTCCGGCTCGTCCGCCCACTCCTCGATCTCGCCGTGGCCCGCCAGGCAGTGCTCGTAGAGGGCGGTCAGGAAGTCGGAGGGGCCCCGGGGCTTCTTCTGCGAAGGTCCCCACCAGTGGCCCGAGCCGAGCAGGAGGGAGCGGGGGCGGGTGAAGGTGACGTAGCCGAGGCGCAGTTCCTCGGTGTGCTGGTGGTCCCGCATCTCGTTCTTGAACGCGGTCAGCGCCTTGGCGTCCCAGCTGTCGATGCCGGGCAGGGTGGGCGCGTCGCCGCGGAGGGCGTGCGGGAGGACCTGCGGCTGGGAGGTCCACGACTCGCGGGCGCGGGCGCTCGGGAACTGGCCGGTGACCAGACCGGGGACGGCGACGACGTCCCACTCCAGGCCCTTGGACTTGTGGGCGGTGAGGACCTTCACGGTGTTCTCGCCGCCGGGCAGCGCGTTGTCGAGGCCCTTCTCGTACTGGACGGCGGTCCGCAGGAAGCCGAGGAAGGCGAGGAGGCTCGCCTCGCCGTCGAGCGAGGCGAAACCGGCGGCGACGTCGAGGAAGTGCCCGAGGGTCTCGCGGCGCCGGGCGGCCAGCGCGTGCGGCGAGGCGGACAGCTCGACCTCCAGGCCGGTCGCGCCGAGCACCCGGTGCAGCACGTCCATCAGGGGGTCGGCGAGCGAGCCGCGCAGGGAGCGCAGCTCGGCGGCGAGGTGCGCGAAGCGGACCCGGGCCTCGGTGGAGAACGCCAGGCCGTCGTCGGCCGCGCCGCCGGAGTCCAGGAAGGTGTCGAGCGCGTCGGCGAGGGACACGACCTCGGCCGGGTCGACGCCCTCGACGGCTGCGGCGAGCCGCTGCTCGGGGTCCGGCCCTTCGCCGCCCCGGTGGACGAGGAGACGGGCGCGGCGGCCGAGGAGGGCGAGGTCGCGGGGGCCGATGCGCCAGCGGGGGCCGGTGAGCAGCCGGACCAGAGAGGCGTTGGCCCCCGGGTCCTGGAGGACCTCGCAGACGGCGACGAGGTCGGCGATCTCGGGGAGGTGGAGCAGTCCGGAGAGCCCGACGACCTCCACGGGCACGTCCCGGGCGACGAGGGCCGCGTGGATCGCGGGGAAGTCGGTGGCGGTCCGGCACAGGACGGCGATCTCGCCGGGTTCGCGGCCGGTGCGGACGAGGTGGGCGAGGGAGTCGGCGAGCCAGTCGATCTCCTCGGCGTGAGTGGACAGCAGGGCCACCCGTACGGTGCCGTCCCGCTCGGCGCCGGGCGCGGGCCGCAGCGCCTCCACGCCCGCGTGCATCGCGCGCAGGGGGGCGGCGAGGCCGTTGGCGAGGTCGAGGAGCCGGCCGCCGCTGCGCCGGTTCTCGGAGAGCGAGTAGCGGTCGGCGGGGCTGCCGTCCCGGTGCGGGAAGTGCTCGGGGAAGTCGTCGAGGTTGGCGACGGAGGCGCCGCGCCAGCCGTAGATGGCCTGGCAGGGGTCGCCGACGGCGGTCACCGCGTGCCCGGTGGGGCCGCCGGAGGGGCCCTGGCCGAAGAGTCCGGAGAGCAGCAGCCGCTGGGCGACGGAGGTGTCCTGGTACTCGTCGAGGAGCACCACCCGGAACTCGGCGCGGAGGATCTCGCCGACCTCGGGGCGGGTGGTGGCCAGCTCGGCGGAGCGGGCGATCTGGTCGCCGAAGTCGAGGAGGTCGCGGGAGCGTTTGGCGGCGCGGTAGCGGACGACGAGGCCGAGGAGCTCCCGGCGGGCGGCGGCGGCGTCGGGGACCTTGCGCAGTTCGGCGTTGCTGAGCCGGGCGTCGGCGAGGGCGGTGAGCAGCTCGGAGTCGTACGTCCTGAGCCGGTCCGGCGGTACGAGGTGCTCGGCCAGCTCCGCGTCGAGGGCGAGGAGGTCGGTGACGAGGGTGGGGAACGACCGGGTGAGGGCCGGGTAGGGGCCGGGCGCCTCGCGCAGCACGCGCGCGGCGAGCTGGTAGCGGGTGGCGTCGGCGAGGAGCCGGGAGCTGGGTTCGAGACCGATGCGGAGGCCGTGGTCGGTGAGGAGCTGCCCGGCGAACGCGTGGTACGTGGAGATGCGGGGCTCGCCGGGGACGGCGTCGGGGTCGAGGCCGGGGGGTGCGGCCGGGGGGCCGGGCGGTGGGGCCGGGGGGCCGGGGGGCGTGAAGGGGCTGGGGGGAACCGTGGGGCCGCCGAGTCCGGTGGGGCTGACGGGTCCGAAGGGGCCGGTCGGCCCGGTGGGACTGGCGGGTTCGGTGTGACTGGCGGGTCCTGAGGGGCCGGCGGGGCCCGGCGGCAGGCCGGGGGCCGGGGAGGTGCCGGGGCCGGTGACGCCCGCGCGGACGAGGGCGGTGCGGACGCGCTCGGCCAGCTCGCCCGCCGCCTTGTTGGTGAAGGTGAGGCCGAGGACCTGCTCGGGGGCGACCTGCCCGGTCCCGACCAGCCAGACCACCCGGGCGGCCATCACCGTCGTCTTGCCCGAGCCCGCTCCGGCCACGACGACCTGCGGGGCGAGCGGCGCGGTGACGCAGGCCGTCTGCTCCGGCGTGAAGGGGATGCCGAGGAGCTCCTTGAGCTGCTCGGGATCGGTGATGCGTGAGGTCACCCCAAAGAGGCTAACGCGGACCTCGGACAACACGGGCGCGGGCGGGGACACGGGCCGGGCCGGACCGGGGACGGCCGGGAGGTGCCAGGGGCACCCGGTCGGGCCGGACCGGGGCCGCGCGGGCTGCCTCCCGATCCCGGTCCGACCCGGCCAGGCCCGACCCGGCCCGGCCCGCCTCGACCGGATCGGCCTGGGGTCGGGATCGCGGTCAGGTCGGGATCGCGGTCAGGTCGGGGACAGGGTCAGGGTCGGAGTCAGGCCGAGGTGCCCTGGCCGAGCTTTGCCAGGTCCACCGTCTCGGAGGCGGGCGGGACGACCACCCTCACGGGCTGGTCGTAGGCGGAGAGCACCAGCGTGCCGGGCTCCGCGCCGCCCGCCTTCACCGTCTTCAGGATGTACGGCGCGCCCTCGCGGGACACGGAGACGGTGGTGGTCTCCCCGCCGGGGTTCTTCTTCACCAGGGTGGCGACGGGAGTGCCGCCGACCTCGGCGTCGGGCCCCCGGGTCAGGCCCTGGCGTCCCGCCTTGTCCTTGCCGAGGTCCGCGAGGAGCCCCTTCAGGTCGCAGACCCCGCCGAGGTCGGCACTGCCCTGCTGCCCGGGGGTGATCTTCAGCCAGCGGCCCTTGACCAGTTCGATCGTGGCGTCGATCTGGGCCGGTGCCATCCCCTGCGAGGTCATGGAGGTGCGCCAGAAGGCGGCGTCGCCCTTCAGATAGGTGATCCCGTCGAGCTTGCGGAGTTCGGCGGTGCCTCCCCCGACCCTCATCGTGCCGGTGCACTCGTCGTGGTTGTCGACGGCGAAGTCGATGTCGAGCGGCTGGCCGCCGGCGACGAGGCGGCCGGTCATCCGCAGGGAGGTCGCCGACTGCGTCGCGGTGACCGCCCGGTCGCCGATCTGGTCGGCGGTGAGCCCCGCGAACGGGTCGGGCGACGGTGCCACCGCCGTCGGTGCGGCGGCCGGTGTGCCGCCCGTCGCCGCCCAGGCCGCCACGGGTGCGGGACCCGTCAGGACGGCGACGGCGCAGACGACGGCGGCGGCGCGGAGCTTTCGGTGGGACGCCATGCGAGCCTCCTCGCGGTTTCCCCGAGCACTGTCCACCAGGGTCTCCCGGGGCGGGCGGGCCCGCGACCCGGACACCCGGACACCCAGACGCCCAGACACCCGGACACCGGACCCGGGCGGGCGGCGGTCCGGCGAAGGCCGGTCGTACCGCACGAGGTGCCCGGCGGGGCCGGTCGTACCGTACGGGAGGCCCGGCCGGGTCAGTCCACGACCTGGCGGCCCTCCGGGCGGGCGCTGCACGAGGCCCGGAAGGAACAGGTCGCGCAGTGCTGTCCGGTGGTGGGCGTGAAGCGTTCGTCGAGGACCCGGCCCGCCGCGTGGGCGAGGAGGTCGCCGACCCATTCCCCGGCGAGCGGCTCCTGCGCCTGGACCTTCGGCAGGGCGTCGCCGCCCTCCTTCTTCGGGGCGCCCTGGCGCAGCTGGACGAGTTCGGCGCCGCCCGGTTCGGGCCGCGGCCCGTCGAGGACCCCGTCGAGCGCGCCCTCGCGGACGGCGAGCTGGTAGACGGCGAGCTGCGGGTGCCGGGCGACCTCGTCGCGGGTCGGGGCGGACTTGCCGGTCTTGAAGTCGACGACGTACGCGCGGCCCTGCTCGTCGGTCTCGACGCGGTCCATGGAGCCGCGGATGCGGACCTCGTACTCCCCCGCCGCCAGGGTCACGTCGAAGCCGTGTTCGGAGGCGGCGGGGGTACGGCCGCCCCGGTCCGTGACGTGCCAGCTCAGGAAGCGTTCGAGGGCCGCGCGCGCGTGGGCCTTCTCCTGCGCCGACTTCCAGGGCGCGTCGAAGGCGAGGGCGTCCCAGACGGAGTCCAGGCGGGCCATGAGGACGTCGAGGTCGGCGGGGGTGCGGCCGGAGGCCACCTCGTCGGCGAGGACGTGGACGACGTTGCCGAAGCCCTGGGCGGCCGTGGCGGGGGCGTCGGCCTTCACCTCGCGGCCCAGGAACCACTGGAGGGAACAGGTGGTGACCAGGTTCTCCAGGGAACTGGGCGACAGGGCCACCGGCTGCTCGCGGTCGCGCAGCGGGGCCGGGGCGCGGGTCTGTTCGGTCAGGCCCCACCAGCGGTCCGGGTGCGCGGCCGGGACCAGGGGCTGGCCGTCGTCGTCGGTGAGCGCGGCCAGCTCCGCGAGCCGGGTGGCGGCGGCGTCGCGGAGCGCGGGCGAGGCCGCCGGATCGACGGTGGTGGCGCGCAGTTCGGCGACGAGGGCGGAGACGGCGAGGGGGCGGCGGGGGCGGCCGGGGACGTCCTTGGGTTCGGCGCCCAGCTCGGTGAGGAACCGGGAGGGCTGGTCGCCGTCCTCGGCGGCGGCCTTCACGGCGGTGACGACGAGCCGGTCACGCGCGCGCGTGACGGCGACGTAGAAGAGACGGCGTTCCTCGGCGAGGAGGGCGCCGGGGGTGAGGGGCTCGGCGAGTCCGTCGCGGCCGATGCGGTCGGCCTCCAGGAGGGAGCCCCGGCGGCGCAGGTCGGGCCAGAGGCCCTCCTGGACCCCGGCGACGACCACCAGGTGCCATTCGAGGCCCTTGGAGCGGTGGGCGGTCATCAGCCGGACGGCGTCGGGGCGGGTGTGGCGGCGGGTGAGGGTGTCGGCGGCGATGTCCTGGGCGTCGAGCTCTTCGAGGAAGTTGAGGACGCCCCGGCCGCCGACGCGCTCCTCGGCGCGGGCGGCGGTCTCGAAGAGGGCGCAGACGGCGTCGAGGTCGCGGTCGGCGTTGCGGCCCGCGGGTCCGCCGCGGAGGGCGGCGCGCTCCAGGCGGCCGGGCCAGGGGGTGTTGTTCCACAGCACCCACAGGGCCTCCTCGGCGGTGCCGCCGCCGTCGAGGAGGGTACGGGCGCGGCGCAGCAGGTCGCCGAGCCGCTGGGCGCCCCGCGCGTAGGAGGGGTCGTGCGCGACGAGCCGCTCGGGCTCGGCGAGGGCTCGGGCGAGCAGGACGTCGGAGGGCGGCGGAACCTTGTTCCCCGCGGCCCGCTCCTCGTCCCTGAGGGCCCGTCCGAGCCGTCGGAGATCGGCGGGGTCCACCCCGGCGAGCGGCGAGGCGAGCAGTTCGAGCGCGGTCTCGACGGGGAGCCATCCGGCGGTCCCGCCCGTGCCGCCGGGCGCGACGGGCGCGACGGACCGGGCGGGACCGGGGGTGCCGTCGGACGCGACGGGACCGTCCGGCCCAGCGGTGTCGTCGGGCACGCCGGGGTCGCCCGGCCCAGCGGTGTCGTCGGGCGCGCCGGAGTCGGCCGGTGCTCCGGCGGCCGGGGCCGGACCCGCGCCGGAGTCCGCGCATCCGCCGGGGATCGGGTCTCCGTCCGGTCCGACGGGGCCGCCGTCGGGGGCCGGGCCGCCGTGGGCCCCGGGGGCTGCCGGGCCGTCGGACCCGGCCGCATCGGACCCGGCCGTGTCGGAGCTGACCGGGCTGGAGCTGACCGGGCCGGACGCGGTGGTGTCTCCGGTGGCCTCGGTGGCCGCCGGGCCGACCGTTCCGGTAGCCGTACCGCCTACGGCCGCTCCGGCGGAGCCCGGACCCTCGGCGGAGTCCGTGACCGTGCCCCCGGCGGAGCCCGTACCGCCGTTTTCGGCTCCGGGAGGGCCCGGCACCTCGCCGGAGCCCGTTCCCCCCGCGGCTCCCGGGCCTGCGGCGGATTCCCCGGCTCCCGGCCGGGAGCCCGTGGGGTCCGAGGTCGCCAGCGCGCGCAGGGCGAGGAGCAGGGGGGCGACGGCCGGTTCGTGGCGGAGGGGGGTGTCCGCCGCGTCCGTCTCGACGGGAACGCCCGCCGAGGTCAGCGCGCGGCGCAGGGACGGGAGGGCGGCGGCGGCGCGGGTGAGGACGGCCATGTCCTGCCAGGGGACGCCGTCCTCCAGGTGGGCGCGGCGCAGCAGGTCGGCGATGTTCTCGGCCTCGGCCGACGCCGTGGGGTAGGTGTACGCCTCCGCCCGGCCGCCGTCCCGGACCGGCGCGAGGTCCCGGTGGGCGCGGACCTTGTCGGCGGGGAGCCGGTGCAGCGGCATCCGCTGGGCGAGCTGCCGGGTGGCGCCGAGCAGGGCGGCTCCGGAGCGGCGCGCGGTGCGCAGGACGCGGACGTCCCCGGGACCGCCGCCGCCGAAGGACTCGGGGAAGTCCAGGATGCCGTTCACGTCGGCGCCCCGGAAGGCGTAGATCGACTGGTCGGGGTCGCCGAAGGCGACGACCGTCCGGCGCCCGGCGCCCGCGAGCGCGTGCAGCAGCCGGACCTGGGCCGGGTCGGTGTCCTGGTACTCGTCGACGTACACGGCGTCGTACGCGGGCAGCGCGACGGTCCCGGCGAGCAGGACGGCCCGGTGCACCAGCTCCGTGTAGTCGAGGACGCCCTGGAGGTCGAGGACGTCGAGGTACTCGGCGAGGAACCCGGCGGCGGCCTTCCAGTCGGGGCGGCCGACCCGCTCGGCGAAGCGGCCGAGGGCGTCGGGCCCGAGGCCCAGTTCGCGGGAGCGGGCGAGGACCGCCCGCACCTCGTCGGCGAAGCCCCGGGTGGTGAGGCAGGCGCGGAGTTCGTCGGGCCAGCGGATGCTGCCGAGCCCGGCCTTCTCCAGGTCGATGTGACCGGCGAGCAGTTCGCGCACCGCGAGGTCCTGCTCGGGGCCCGAGAGCAGCCGGAGCGGTTCGGCGAAGAGCTCGGCGTCCTGGTGGGCGCGGATCAGGGCGTAGCAGTACGAGTGGAAGGTGGTGGCCTGCGGCGGGCGGCGGCCACCGAGCCGGGCGGCCATGCGGTCGCGGAGTTCGACGGCGGCCTTGCGGCTGAAGGTGAGGACGAGGAGGCGTTCGGGGTCGGCGCCGCCCTCCACCCGGGCGGCGACGGACTCGACCAGGGTGGTCGTCTTCCCGGTGCCGGGTCCGGCGAGGACGAGGAGCGGTCCGGCGGTGTGGTCAACCACTTCGCGCTGGGCTGCGTCCAGCTGAGGGGGATCCTTCGGGGCCGGCGTGGTGCGCACCAGTCGGTACGCGCCCGGGGTCCGCTGCCGTCCCGGCCCCGGGTACGGCTGTCCCTGGTACGGCGGTACGCGCCGGGTGGTCGAGGAGGTACTCACGTGGGTCGCCGGTCCTGGTGGGAGTGGTGGTGCGGGTGAGGCGGTCGTCCGCCCCGGTCGGCCGTCGCGTCCGCGGGCCCGCCGTCCCGGTGGACGTACGGACCCTCCCGGCAGCCGCGGTGGCCGTCCCGGAGGACGTACCGACCGCCCGGAAAGACGCACGGACCACGACGGCGGGCACGCGGCCCGCCTCGGCGGACGCACCGACCACCGTGGCGGACGCACGGCCCGCTCCGGTGGACGCGCGCACCGCCCCGGCGGGCACGCGGCCCGCCCTGACGGAGGCGCGGGCCACCGTGACAGACGCACGGCCCGCCCCGGAGGACGTACCGGCCGCCGGAGCAGCCGGGCCGTCCGCCCCGGCGGGCGCGGGCGTCGTCCCGGAGGACGCGAACCTCGACGGTACGCGAAACGGGGCGCGGGCGAGGTGCGGTCCGCGGTCCGGGGCGCGGACTCCGTGGCCGGTCCGCCGTGCGGGCGCCCGGCCGGGCCGCTCAGGTGTGAGTTCCGTCCCAGCGGGCCCGCCGCATGTCGATCCTCGGCACGTGCCCCTCGGCCGCCGGGCCCGCCCCGCGCAGCGGGGTGCCCTCCTCGCGGTAGTGGCCGAGGGCCCGCAGTTCGTGCCCGGGGAGCAGGGTGCCGTCCGCGCGGACCACCCGCCACCAGGGGGCCGTCCCGCCGTACAGGGCCATGACCCGGCCGACCTGACGGGGCCCGCCCTCGCCCAGCCATTCGGCGACGTCCCCGTAGGTCATCACCCGGCCGGGCGGGATGCCGTCGGCGACGTCGAGCACCCGTTCCGCGTACTCGGGCAGTTCTCCGGTCTCCCCCACGGGTTCCTCCATGCTCATCCGCCCCATCCTGCCTCACCCCACCGACATGGCCCTGATGCCTCCGCGCAGCGGCTCTTCATGCCACCATCGTGCGGGCGGTGACTGGTGATACGAGATCAAGAGCGACAAGTACACGAACGAGTGCACGAACGCGTACGCGCGGATGAACAAGGCCGACACGACGCACGCGCAGGGACGGACAAGGTGATGGGCCAGGACACTCAGCCTCCGGAGGAGGACCGGTCCGACGTGTCCGAGCGGGTCTCCGGCGACGAGCCGTTGCTCGCCGCCCGCGTCCACCGGCCCTCCGACCTGATGCGGCTGCTGGGCGGTCTGCTCGCGATCGGGCTCGTCATCGCCGTCGCCGCGTTCGCCCACGCGACGACCTCCGGCCTCGAGGAGGACATCAACAAGGGGGCCGTCGGCGCGCCCGACGTCTTCGTCAAGATCGCCGGTCTGGTCTCCTCCATCGCCGTCCTGCTCGTCCCCGTCGCCTTCGCCATCGAACGGCTCATCAAACGGGACGGGCTGCGGATCGCGGACGGCGTCCTCGCCGCCGTCCTCGCGCACGGCGTGACCCTCGCCACCGATCTCTGGGTCGCCCAGGCGGCGCCCGGCACCATCCAGGACGCGCTGACCCAGCCGCAGTCCGGCGGCGGGCTCACCGACCCGGTGCACAACTACCTGGCGCCGGTCATCGCCTACATGACCGCCGTCGGCATGGCCCGCAGACCCCGCTGGCGGGTCCTGCTCTGGGCGGTGCTGCTGCTCGACGCCTTCACCATGCTGGTGGCCGGGTACACCACCGCCCTCTCCATCATCCTGACCGTCCTGATCGGCTGGACCGTGGCGTACGGCACGCTCTACGCGGTCGGCTCACCCAACGTCCGGCCCACCGGCCAGACCCTGCTCGCGGGGCTGCGCCGGGTCGGCTTCCGGCCGGTGACGGCGCTGCGCTCCGAAGGGACGACCGACTCCGCCGACAACGGCGACCGGGGCCGCCGCTACATCGTGACCCTGGAGGACGGCCCCCCGCTCGACGTCACCGTCGTCGACCGGGAACAGCAGGCGCACGGCTTCTTCTACCGCGCGTGGCAGCGGATCAGCCTGCGCACGATCACCACCCGCCGCTCGATCGTCTCGCTGCGCCAGGCCCTGGAGCAGGAGGCGCTCCTCGCGTACGCGGCCATCGCCGCCGGGGCGAACGCGCCGAAGCTGATCGCCACCTCGGAGCTCGGCCCGGACGCCGTGATGCTGGTGTACGAGCACACCGGCGGGCGCTGTCTGGACTCGCTCGACGACGACGAGATCACCGACGAGCTCGTCCACAGCACCTTCCGGCAGGTGCGGGCGCTCCAGTCGCGCCGGATCGCCCACCGCAGGCTCACCGGGGACGCGATCCTGGTGGACCGTGACGGCCGGGTGATCCTCACCGATCTGCGCGGCGGCGAGATCGCGGCGGGCGATCTGGTCCTGCGGATGGACATCGCCCAGCTGCTCACCACCCTCGGGCTGCGGGTCGGGGCGGGCCGGGCGGTCGCCGCCGCCGTCGAGGTGCTCGGCCCCGACGCCGTCGCCGACTGTCTGCCGCTGCTCCAGCCGATCGCGCTGAGCCGCGCCACGCGCGCGACCCTGCGGAAGCTGGCCCGGGAGCGGTCCGCCCGCGAACGGGAGGCCGTGCTCGCCGCCTCGGAGGCGGCCAAGCACGAGCGGGAGCTGGCCAAGGTCCACGCGGCCGAGGCCACCACGAGCGGGACCGCCGTGCAGGCGGAGACCAAGGCCGAGAAGAAGGCGGACAAGAAGGCCGAGAAGAAGGCGCTGGACACCGCGCTGGACGAGGCCCGCGAGGAGGACCTGCTCGCCCAGATCCGGCAGCAGGTGCTGCTGATCCGCCCGCAGGCCCCGGTGGAACCCGTACGGCTGGAACGCATCAAGCCGAAGACGCTGCTCAGTCTGATCGCGGGCGCGGTCGCCGCGTACTTCCTGCTGTCCCAGATCGCCCGGACGCCGCTGTCGACGATCAGCGAGGCCGACTGGCGGTGGGTGGCGGCGGCGGTGCTGTTCTCCGCGCTCAGCTATGTGGCGGCGGCGATGAGCCTGCTCGGCTTCGTGCCGGAGCGGGTCGGGTTCCGGCGGACGGTGGTGGCGCAGGTCGCCGGTTCGTTCGTGAAGATCGTCGCTCCGGCGGCGGTCGGCGGGGTCGCCCTGAACACCCGTTTCCTCCAGCGCGCGGGCGTCCGCCCGGGACTCGCGGTCGCCAGTGTCGGCGCCTCGCAGCTCTTCGGCCTGGGCGCGCACATCCTGCTCCTGCTCTCCTTCGGCTATCTGACGGGGACGGAGAAGTCGCAGTCGTTCACCCCCTCCCGGACGGTCATCGCCGGTCTGCTGACGGTCGCGGTGCTCGTCCTGGTGGTGACGGCCATCCCGTTCATGCGCAAGTTCGTCTCGACCCGGCTGCGGTCGCTGTTCGCGGGCGTCGTGCCGCGCATGCTGGACGTGCTCCAACGGCCGATGAAGCTGCTCACCGGCATCGGGGGGATGCTGCTCCTCACCGCCACCTTCGTGTTCTGTCTGGACGCCTCGATCCGGGCGTTCGGGCACGGGACGGCGACGGTCAGCTACGCGAGCGTGGCGGTCGTCTTCCTCGCGGGCAACGCGCTGGGCTCGGCAGCGCCGACACCCGGCGGTATCGGCGCGGTCGAGGGGGCGCTCACCCTCGGTCTGGTGGCCGTGGGCCTGCCGATCGAGGTGGCGACCCCGGCGGTGCTGCTGTACCGCCTGCTGACGCTCTGGCTCCCGGTGCTCCCGGGGTGGATCTGCTTCAACTGGCTGACCAAGCGCGAGGCGCTGTAGCCGGACGCCACCCGGACAGGTCCCGGCCGCGGGACACTCCCCGGACGGGCCGCGAGCACCGGACGGACCGGTCCCGGGCGCCGGATGCCACCCGGCCGGGTCCCCTAGGGCCTGTCTGACCATTCCCGTCGTCGCCCGCAGGGCGGCCGCGCGGCGTCAGGTGCGTGCTCTCGGCGTGCTGGCCCCAGGCCCGCGTACTGGACGTACGTGGGTCTGGGGCCGGTGCGCCGAGAGTGCGTGCATGGCGTCGTGAGGCAGGCGGGAATGGTCAGACGGGCCCTAGCCCCGGCCGGGCTGGGGCTCGGCCGGGTCAGGCCGGGCCGGGCCGTCGCCGTCGCCCTCGCCCACTTGGACCTCCGTCCCGAGCGGGTCCGGGGACGGCGGCCCACCATGGACCCATGCCGATCTCCGCCGCCCAGCGCGCCGCCCTGCTCACCGCCACCACCGTGCTGCTCGCCACCGGCTGCTCGGACGGCGGGGACAAGGCGGCGGAACCGTCGAACCCGGCCGGCAGCGGCGGACTGTCCGCGCTGGCCTCGCAGAAGCTGTCCTGGAACCCCTGCCCGGCGCCGTCGGCCGCCGAGGGCGGCGGACCCGCGCCCTCCCCGCTGCCCGGGAACACCGCCTGGGAGTGCTCCTTCCTGCAGACCCCGCTCGACTGGTCGGCGCCGGAGGGCCGGACGATCGAGCTGGCCCTCATCCGGGCCCGCGCCAGGAACAAGGACCAGAGGATCGGTTCGCTCGTCTTCAACTTCGGCGGGCCCGGGGGCTCCGGCCTCACCGGGCTGCCCTCCTTCGCCAAGGACTACGAGACCCTGCGCGGGCGCTACGACCTGGTCTCCTTCGATCCGCGCGGGGTCGGCCGCAGCGACCCGGTCGAATGCTTGACCGACAAGGAGCTGGACGCGTACTACGCCCTCGACTTCACCCCCGACGACGCTGCGGAGGAGAAGACCCTCGCGGACGCGCAGAAGAAGTACGCGGACGGCTGCCGGAAGGACTCGGGCCCGGCCCTGCCGCACGTCGGCACCGAGAACGCGGCCCGGGACATGGACCTGATGCGCCAGGTCCTCGGGGACGCGAAGCTCCACTACTTCGGCATCTCGTACGGCACCGAACTCGGCGGCGTCTACGCCCATCTGTTCCCGAAGAACGTGGGCCGCGCCGTCTTCGACGCCGTCGTCGACCCGGACGCGGGCGTGGAGGCGGGCGCCCTCGGACAGGCGAAGGGCTTCCAGCTCGCCCTGGACAACTTCGCCCAGGACTGTGTGGACCGCGGCGACCGGTGCACCCTGCCCGGCACGTCCGTCGCCGAGGTCGAGTCCTTCGTGACGGACCTCCTGGCGTCCCTCGACAAGAAGCCGATCCCCGGCATCGGGGACCGCGAGCTGACCCAGACCCAGGCCACCAACGGCATCGCGCAGTCCTTGTACTCGAAGGAGTTCTGGCCCTATCTGGAGCAGGGGCTCGACGCGGCCGACGGCGGCGACGGAGCCCTGCTCCTCGCCCTGTCGGACTCGATGAACGGGCGCGGCCAGAACGGCTCGTACAGCAACATCCAGGCCGCGAACGCCGCCATCAACTGCGTCGACTACAAGGAGCGTTACACCCTCGACCAGGCCAAGGAGCGACTGCCGCAGTTCCGCGAGGCCTCGCCGGTCTTCGGCGACTTCATGGGCTGGGCCCTGGCGAGCTGCTCCTCGTGGCCGGTGGCCGGGACGTGGGAGCACCCGGACGTGTCGGCGCCGGGCTCCGCGCCGATCCTGGTCGTCGGCAACACCGGCGACCCGGCGACGCCGTACGAGGGGGCCCGGTCGATGGTGAAGGCGCTGGGGCCGGGCGTGGGCGTGGAGCTGACGTACGAGGGTGAGGGGCACGGCGCCTACAACAGCGGCAGCGCGTGCGTGAAGAAGGCGGTCGACGCCTACCTCCTCGACGGGAAGGTCCCCGCCGCCGACACGGTCTGCTCCTCGTAGCCCGCCGCCCCGCGCGGGGACGGCAAAAGGGCCCGGACCCCACGGGGAGGTCCGGGCCCTGCGCAGCACCGGCCGGTGGGCCGGTTTCCGGGGCGCGGTCTAGTAGACCGGCTTCCCGGGCTCGATCTGGTGGACCCAGCCGATCACGCCGCCGCCGACGTGCACGGCGTCCGCGAAGCCCGCGGACTTGAGCACGGCGAGGACTTCCGCACTGCGGACACCCGTCTTGCAGTGCAGGACGATCCGCTTGTCCTGCGGGAGGTCCTGGAGGGCGGTGCCCATCAGGAACTCGTTCTTCGGGATCAGACGCGCGCCCGGGATGGAGACGATCTCGTACTCGTTCGGCTCGCGGACGTCGATGATGTCGATGTTCTCGCCGTCGTCGATCCACTCCTTGAGCTGCTTCGGAGTGATCGTGGAGCCGAGCGCCGCCTCCTGGGCCTCCTCGGACACGACGCCGCAGAAGGCCTCGTAGTCGATCAGCTCGGTGACGGTCGGGTTCTCGCCGCAGACCGCGCAGCCGGGGTCCTTGCGGACCTTCACCTGGCGGTACTGCATCTCCAGGGCGTCGTAGATCATCAGACGGCCGAGGAGGGGCTCGCCGATGCCCGCGAGGAGCTTGATGGCCTCGTTGACCTGGATGGAGCCGATGGACGCGCAGAGCACGCCCAGGACGCCGCCCTCGGAGCAGGACGGGACCATGCCCGGCGGCGGGGGCTCCGGGTAGAGGCAGCGGTAGCAGGGACCGTGCTCGGACCAGAAGACGGACGCCTGGCCGTCGAAGCGGTAGATCGAGCCCCAGACGTACGGCTTGTTCAGCAGCACGCAGGCGTCGTTCACCAGGTAGCGGGTGGCGAAGTTGTCGGTGCCGTCGACGATCAGGTCGTACTGACCGAAGATGTCCATCACGTTGTCGGCTTCCAGCCGCTCCTCGTGCAGGACCACGTTCACGTACGGGTTGATGCCGAGCACGCTGTCGCGCGCCGACGCCGCCTTGGAACGGCCGATGTCGGCCTGGCTGTGGATGATCTGGCGCTGGAGGTTCGACTCGTCGACCTCGTCGAACTCCACGATGCCGAGCGTGCCCACGCCGGCGGCGGCCAGGTACATCAGCGCCGGGGAGCCGAGCCCACCGGCGCCGACACAGAGCACCTTGGCGTTCTTCAGCCGCTTCTGCCCGTCCATCCCGACGTCCGGGATGATCAGGTGGCGTGAGTACCTGCGGACCTCGTCTACGGTGAGCTCGGCAGCCGGCTCGACCAGGGGTGGCAGCGACACGGGGACTCCGGTTGTCGGTATGTCAGTACGGTTGTTCTCCCCGTAACACTGCCACGCCCCTTCTCATTCCGAGACACCCGGTCCGATCCGCGAGACGATTTCGTCCCAGTAGCCGGGCAGCGAGTGGAATGGGGCGGATTGTCCCGGCGGCCCCGTCCGGTCCGTGAAGAAGATGGTCCCGGCGCCCTGCCAGCGGGCGATCCGCAGCGCTTCCTCCAGATGTGTGCGCGGGACGCCGTGCACGAAGTGGACGAACGTGGCCTCCGTGTACTCCGCCGTCCACTCCGCCACCTGCGACCAGCGGTAGTCCGCCCAGGCGCCGGAGAAGGTCACCAGCTGGTCGGCCGCCTCCGCGTACCCCGGGTGCGGGTGGGTGCCGTGCCCGAGGACGAGGTGCGAGGTGCCCCCGAGGAGCGCCTCCAGGGTCGCCGTGAGCCGTCGCACCCCGCCCAGGTCGGGTCGGCCGGAGGGGCAGCGGTCCAGGTAGAAGCCGTCCACCCGGTACCAGTCGAGGAAGCGCTGGGCGTCCGAGACCAGTTCCCCGAAGCGCCGGGAGCCGTACGCGGCGTCCAGGTGCCCGAGGACCCGTACCCCGGCGTTGCGCGCGCGTCCCGCCGCGGCCAGGCAGTGCGGGTCCGGACGGCTGCCCGGCCCGTCCGCGACATTGAGCACGGCCCAGTGCAGCGGGGTCCCCGGGCGGGTCAGCTCGCCCCACTCGACGGGGGCGAGCAGGGGGTGGGCGTAGCCGGGCACGCCCACCCCCAGTGCCTGGACGGCTCCGGTCGCCGTCAGATGCGGCACGCGGCCTCCATCCAGATGTCCGCGAGCGACTCCTCCAGGTTGATCCGGGGCCGCCAGCCGAGCCGGTCCCGGGCGGTCCGCACGTCGGCCTGCTGCCAGGGGCCGCAGCCGTCGGGGTACGGGTAGGGCGCGGAGGCCAGTTGGTCGGCGATGGTCCCCTCGGTGCGGGGGGCGCCGATCATCGGGCGCTGCGGGATGCCGTGCGGGGCGTCCAGTTCGTGCAGGTTGCCGGAGTAGCCGGCGACCCGGGCGAGGACCCCGGCGGCGTCCCGGAGCCGGACCGCGCGGCCGGTGCCGATGTTGACGACGCCCTGCGCGGCGGAGAGCGAGGCGGCGTGGACGGCCCGGGCGACGTCCCGGACGTCCACGAAGTCCCGCTGCACCCCGAGACCGCTGAGCTTCAGCTCGCCGTCGCCCGCCTGCATGGCCCGGCGCATCGCCTCGGCGAGCCGTCCGAGCGGCGAACCGGCGGGCGTCCCCGGGCCGACCGGGGAGAACACCCGCAGGACCACGGCGTCGAGCCCGGAGCCGAGGACGAGTTCGGTGGCCGCCAGCTTGGACACCCCGTACGGGCCGCCGGGGCGCGGCACGGCGTCCTCGGCGGTCGAGGAGCCCGGCTGGCTCGGGCCGTACTCCGAGGAGCAGCCGACCTGGACGAGCCGGGCGCCGCAGCCGCTGCGGCGCAGGGCCTCGCAGACGGTGGCGACGGCGACGGTGTTGTGCCGGGTCAGGTCGCGGGCGCCGCCCCGGGTGGCGCCCGCGCAGTTGACGACGACTCCGGGGTGGACGGCGTCGAAGAAGCGGGTGAGCGCGCCGGGGCTGCCCGAGGCGAGGTCGAAACGCACATCGGCGTCGTCGCCCCGGCCGAGCGCGGTGAGGTGTACGGCCGGGTCGGCGAGCAGCCGGTCGGCGACGAAGCGGCCGATGAAGCCGTTGGCTCCGAGCAGTAGCACCCTCATCGTGCGGCCCCTTCGTGCCGACCGGCCGGTGCTGGGGATTGAGGGGTCATGGTCTTCGGTCTCCTTGCGGGGTGGTGAGAGGGGTGACGGGGTGTGCCCGCGGCGTCGGCTCCGTGGGGGCGGGGGGTGGTTCCGCGGGGTGGTGGTCGCCGTGGTCGCCGGGCCTTCCGTGCGGTGGTCATCGGGTGGCGTGGGCCGAGGCCCGGACGAGGGAGCCGGTCGCGTGGGCCAGCAGGCCGAGCGCGGCGGCGCCGCAGACGAGGGTGGGTACGGCCCCGGGACCCCAGGCGTCGACGACGGCGCGCACCGGGGCGGCGAGGGCGTCGAAGCCGGGGAGGGGGAGGCGGGAGGCGAGGACGCTCGTGAGGGCGAGCGCCTCGGCGGCGCAGGCGGCGGCGAGGGCGGCGGCGGCCGTCCCGGGGTGGCCGTGTGCGGTGAGGAGCCGGGCGAACAGGAGGAGCGCGCCGAGGGCGAGGGCGCCGGGGCTGAAGCCGGTGAGGGTGAGCAGGGCGGTGAGGGCGAGGAGCGGGAGGGTCAGAGTGCCGACGAGCAGGGGGCGGATGCCCGCGGCGAAGTCGGCGAGGCCCCGGCTGCGGGTGACGCGGCGGCGGGCCCGGTCCGCGAAGAGGCGGGCGCACCAGGCGGCGGGGGCGACGGCGAGGGCGAGGCCCAGGAGGGGGCCGGTGCTGAGCTCCCAGGGGCCGTCGGGTCCGCCGCTGAGGATCGCGGTGAGGAGGCCGTCGCCGCCGACCGCGTACGCGAGGAGCCAGAGGGTCCAGAGCGGGGCTGCGGGGACCCGGTGGCCTCCGGGGGCGCGGAAGGGGCCGCGCCGGGCGGTGAGGAGGAGGGCTCCGGTGAGCAGCAGGGCTCCGGCGGCGCCGGTCGCGGTACGGGCGGGGCCGTCGGTGAGGGCGAGGCCGGTGCAGGTGAGGGCGGCGGCGGCGCCGGGCGCGAGGGCCCCGAGGAGCCAGGCGTCGGGGCGGGGGGGCTCGGGCGCGGGGGGTGCGGGGGGCTCGTCGCTCTGCGGCACACGGGCGTAGAGCTCTTCGGCGAGGGCGAACACGTCACGGTGCCGGAATCGGGCGGCGGTGCGGTCGGTGAAGCCCTGCGCTTCGAGTCCGGCGGCGATCTCCAGGGGGTCGACGGCCCGCGCGCAGAGCTCGCGCTGCCGGTGCAGCAGCACCTTGACGGGATCGGCGGGGCCCTGCCGGGGGCGGGCGGGCGCCGGGTGGGGAACGGGCCGCGTCGTCGCGGGACGCGCGGGCGGGGCGTCGGCGGGACGGCCGGACCCGGCCGCGTCCGGCCGGTGGCCCGGCGGGGGCTCGACGGCGGCGGGGCGCCCGGCCGGAGCGGGGCCGGGACGGACGGCCGGTCCGGGCCGGTGGCCCGGCGGGGACGGTGCGTCGGCGGGGGGCGCGGACGGGGTGCCGGTCGCGTGCGCGGACGGGGGCATCGCGGGTACGGACGGGGCCGTCGCGGGTGGGTCGCCCGGCGCGCGCGAACTGTCGGCCGGGGGCGCGGGCACGGCATCGGCCGGATACCCGGAGGTGGTCGAGCCGGGCCGGATACCCGGACCTGACCGGGCCTCGGCGGGGGGCACGGACCCTGCGTCGGCCGGATGCGCGGACCGGGTCGGCTCAGGCCGGGGGCCCCGCGCGGACGGCCCACCGGCCGGGAGCGCGGGCACGGCGGCGCGGCGCGGGGCGGCGGCCGGGTGCGCGGCGGCGGCCGGGAGCGCGGGCGTGGTGCCGGTCGGCGGGGCGGGCGCGGGCGGGCGCTCGGTGGCGGGCGCCGGGTGTGCGGGGTGTTCGTGGGGGTGGGTCGGGGCGGGCGGGTGGTGTCCGGAGGGCGGGGCGGTCCGTGCCGGGGGCGGGGCTATCCCGGACGGGGTGGTGTCCAGGGGGTTCTCCGCGCCGCGGCGGTCGTGGGTCCCGGCGGCGCCGTGGGGCGGGGCGGGGGTGCCGAGGAGGGCCTCGGAGCGGGCGTCCCAGGCTCCGGGGCTCGTGGGGGCGGCGGAGCCGCGCATGGGGGTGCCTCCTTCAGGCATCGGGGGCTCCTGTCCCCGCGGTCACGGTCCGGTGCGCCCAGCTGCCCGGTACGTGCGCCTCGGCGGGGTGGGCGAAGAGCACGCCGTCCCGGGGGCGGCGGACCGGCGCGTGGGAGAGGAGTTCGAGGTAGATGCCGCGGAACGCGGCCAGGTTCTGTTCGACGGTGAAGAGTTCGAGCGCGCGGGCGCGGGCGGCGGCGCCGAGCCGGTGGCGGCGGTCGGGGTCGCGGAGGAGCGCCAGGCAGGCGTCGGCGAACGCCCGTGGATTGCGCGGGGGGACGACGAGACCGGTGCCGCCGATGATCTCGACGACGGCGCCGACGTCCGTGGAGACGGTGGCGCGGGCGCAGAACATGGCCTCGACGAGTGCGGCGGGGAAGCCCTCGACGACGCTGGACAGGACGACGACCGCGCCGGAGGCGTAGGTGTCCTCCAGGGTGGGGGCCTCGGGGCCGCCGAGTTCCGCGAAGGAGACCGGGTTCTCGCCGACGGCGTGCGCGCCGGGTGCCTCGTCGGGGAAGAGCCGGGCGGCGAGCCCCCGGCAGTGCGCGAGGTGGGCGGCGGAGCCGGGGTCCCGTACGGGCACGGAGACGATCCGCAGCCGGGCGTCGGGCTGTCGGGAGCGGATCTCGGCGAAGGAGTGCAGCAGGCCGACGAGGTCCTTGGCGGGTTCGGCGCGGCCGACCCAGACCAGGGTGGCCGGGTCGCCGCTCTCCTCGTTCTCGCCGGTCTCGGCGAAGCGGTCGGCGGGCAGTCCGGGGTGGACGGTGCGGACGCGGGCCCGGTCGGCGCCGCACCGTTCCTGCCAGCGGCGGGCGTGGGCGTTGCCCGGGGTGAGGAGGTCGGCCCGCCGGTAGACCTCGGCGGAGAGCCCGCCGTGGAGGGCGGCGAGCAGGGTGCGCAGGGGCGCGGAGTGTCCCGCGCCCTCGGTGGAGAGGTAGTGGGCGCGGAGGGGGACGCCGTACTCGGTGACGAGGAGCGGGGTCCCGAAGAAGCGTTTGGCCAGGAGCCCGGGGAGGGCGGTGGTGCCTCCGGCGGTGGCGTGGCAGAGGTCGGCGGCGCCCAGTGCGTCCTCGTCGTACCAGTCGAAGGAGAGGGGCCGCAGGACGTGGGCGAGGTGCTCGGCGAAGGCGAGGTGGTCGGGGAGTGCGGCGGCGGCCGCGCCCCGGCGTGCGCCGGGGGCGCGGCAGGCGGCTTCCAGGACGCGGACGGCGTCGTCGGAGCGGAGCGCGCCGGGGAGTCCGCCGCGCTCCCGGGCGAGGTCGGCGAGGGCGTGGAGCCCGGTGGCGAAGGCGGGTTCGGGGGCGTCCGGCGCCTCTTCCCCGGGGTACCGGGTCGCGGTCCCGGCCTGGTGAAGAGGCTGCGCGCCCCCCGCGTACCGGGCTTCCCCGAGGTGCCGTGCGCCCCCGGCGTACCCGCCGTCCCGCTCTCCGCCGTCCCCTGCTTCTCCGCCGTCCCGCGCGCCCCCGGTCTCCTCCGCGCACAGGCCGGTGGCGAGCAGGTGGAGGGCCTCGGTGAAGCGGTGCCGGTCGCGGCGGCCGTACGCGCGGCGGGCGGCCCGGCCGCCGGACGCGGTCCGTTCGAGGAGGTTCCCGGCCGCCGGGTCGGTCCCGGGGGCGGCGGAGGGGGCGGTGCGGACGAGGCGGGCGTTCGGCGGGAGCGGCGAGGTGCGGCCGGGGGCTCCCTGGGCGTACAGGTCGAACTGGTGCTGCCCGAGGCCGCGTACGAGCCGTTCGCACCAGCGTCCGTAGCCACCCGTGGCGTTCGGGTGGCCACCCTCCGTGAGCAGTCCGATCCGCACGTGTGCACCCCCGATCTCCCTTGACGGCGGCCGCCTCCGGTCAGGCGACTCGCAGCGGGACGAACGTAAGCGGAGACTGCGGTGGGGGGGGGGGGGGGGGGGGGGGGGGGGGGGGGGGGGGGGGGGGGGGGGGGGGGGGGGGGGGGGGCGGGGGGGGGGGGGGGGGGGGGGGGGGGGGGGGGGGGGGGGGGGGGGGGGGGGGGGGGGGGGGGGGGGGGGGGGGGGGGGGGGGGGGGGGGGGGGG
>NZ_JBIWNI010000022.1:0-121929 GCF_044767145.1 Streptomyces sp. NPDC101490 | reverse complement strand
ATCGGCACGCGGGAGATCAAGTTCGCCGCTTGTTACATTCTGGTCACTCCGGCTCTGGTGCTGTGTTTCACGGCCGCTTCGTTCGTCCTGGACACCCCGGTGAACTCGATGACGAACTCGGGTGCGCATGGGTTCTCGGAGATTCTGTATGCGTTCACGTCGGGTGCGAACAACAATGGTTCGGCTTTCGCCGGGCTGAACGCGGATACGCAGTGGTTCAACACGACGATCGGTCTGGCGATGCTGCTGGGCCGGTTCCTGCCGATGGTGTTCGTGCTGGCGCTGGCGGGTTCGCTGGCGTCGCAGACTCCGGTGCCGGAGACGGCGGGGACGCTGCGGACGCAGAAGCCGCTGTTCACGGGGCTGCTGGTCGGCACGATCCTGATCATCACGGGACTCACCTACTTCCCCGCGCTCGCGCTGGGACCGCTCGCCGAAGGGCTCGCGGCATGACTATCGACGTAGAGAAGCAGCAGGACGACATGTCCCCTCGTACCCGGACCACCCCGGCCCCCCACAGTGACGTTCCCACCGGCCACAAGCCGTCGGCGGGGCGGGTCGGCGGGGGTCTGTTCGACCCGAAGCAGTTGCTGGCTTCCTTCCCCGACGCGGTGCGCAAGCTCGATCCGCGGGTGATGGTGAAGTCGCCGGTGATGTTCGTGGTGCTGGTCGGGTCGGTGGTGACGACCGGGCTGGCGGTGATGAACCCGGGCGACTGGTTCGGGTGGGCGATCACGGTCTGGCTGTGGCTGACGACGGTGTTCGCGAACCTCGCGGAGGCGGTCGCGGAGGGCCGGGGCAAGGCGCAGGCCGACACGCTGCGCAAGGCGAAGACCGACACCGTCGCCCGCCGTCTCACCGCCACCGGTGAGGAGCGGGTGCCGGGGACGGTTCTGCGGGTCGGTGACCGGGTGGTGTGTGAGGCCGGGGATGTGATCCCGGGTGACGGTGACGTCGTCGAGGGTGTCGCGTCGGTGGACGAGTCGGCGATCACGGGTGAGTCGGCTCCGGTGATCCGTGAGTCGGGTGGTGACCGGTGTGCGGTGACGGGTGGCACGAAGGTGCTGTCGGACCGGATCGTCGTGAAGATCACGGCGAAGCCGGGGGAGACGTTCATCGACCGGATGATCGCTCTGGTGGAGGGTGCGGCCCGGCAGAAGACGCCCAACGAGATCGCTCTGAACATTCTCCTGGCGTCGCTGACGATCGTGTTCCTCCTCGCGGTGGTGACGCTGAAGCCGTTCGCGATCTACGCGGGTGCTGATGAGCAGACCTCGATGATCGTGCTGACCGCGTTGCTGGTGTGTCTGATCCCGACGACGATCGGGGCGCTGCTGTCCGCGATCGGTATCGCGGGGATGGACCGTCTGGTCCAGCGCAACGTCCTGGCGATGTCCGGCCGCGCCGTCGAAGCCGCCGGTGACGTCTCCACCCTCCTGCTGGACAAGACGGGCACGATCACGCTGGGCAACCGGCAGGCGGCGGAGTTCCTCCCGGTGAGGGGGACCACGGCCGCCGAACTCGCCGACGCCGCCCAGCTGTCCTCCCTCGCGGACGAGACACCCGAGGGGCGTTCGGTCGTGGTCCTGGCGAAGGAGAAGTACGGGCTGCGGGAGCGTCACCAGGGCGAACTCGCCCACGCCCAGTGGATCGAGTTCACCGCCCAGACCCGCATGTCCGGCGTCGATGTGGAGGGCAGGCAGACCCGTAAGGGCGCGGCCGGCTCGGTCATCAGCTGGGTGCGTGAGCAGGGCGGTCAGGTCGCGGCCGACGCCGACACTCTGGCGGCCTCCATTTCCGAGGCCGGTGGCACCCCGCTCCTGGTCGCCGTCAAGGACGCCGAGGGTGCTCGTGTTCTGGGTGTCATCCATCTGAAGGATGTGGTGAAGGAGGGGATGCGGGAGCGGTTCGAGGAACTGCGCCGGATGGGTATCCGCACCATCATGATCACGGGTGACAATCCGCTGACCGCGAAGGCCATCGCGGCCGAGGCGGGGGTGGATGACTTCCTGGCGGAGGCGACGCCTGAGGACAAGATGGCGTTGATCAAGCGGGAGCAGGCGGGCGGGAAGCTGGTCGCGATGACCGGTGACGGTACCAATGACGCTCCCGCGCTGGCGCAGGCCGATGTGGGTGTGGCGATGAACACCGGGACCTCGGCCGCGAAAGAGGCCGGGAACATGGTGGATCTCGACTCCGACCCGACCAAGCTCATCGAGATCGTCGAGATCGGCAAGCAGCTCCTGATCACCCGGGGCGCGTTGACGACGTTCTCGATCGCCAACGATGTGGCGAAGTATTTCGCGATCATCCCGGCGATGTTCGCGGTCGCTTATCCGTCGCTGGACAAGCTGAACATCATGGGTCTGGCGTCGCCGGAGTCCGCGATCCTGTCCGCGGTCATCTTCAACGCGCTGGTCATCATCGCGCTGGTCCCGCTCGCGCTGAAGGGCGTGCGCTACCGGCCCTCCTCCGCGGATTCCATGCTCCGCCGGAACCTGGGGATCTACGGGCTCGGCGGGCTGATCGCCCCGTTCATCGGCATCAAAATCATCGACCTCCTCCTCTCCCTCATCCCCGGAATCGGCTGATCACGTCATGAACAACTCCGTAGGAAACACCGGGCGTGTCCTGTGGGCGGGAGCACGTGCCCTGCTCGTCCTGACCGTCATGTGCGGCGTGCTCTATCCCCTCACCGTCACCGCCGTCGCCCAGCTCGTCTTTCCCGGCAAGGCGAACGGGTCCGAGATCACCGACGCGAGCGGGAAGACGGTCGGCTCCGCGCTGATCGGCCAGCGCTACGACCTGCCCCTCAAGGACGGCGAGGAGACAGCGGCTCCGGATCTGCGCTGGTTCCAGCCCCGTCCGTCCAACGGCCTGGGCAGCAACAATGTCAACACCCAGTACACGCTGATCCTGTCGGGGGCGACGAACCGGTCCGGGGACAACGAGGACCTGATCAAGTGGGTCACCGACGCGAAAGCGGCCGTGGTCAAGGACAACACCGTCCCCGGCCACACCATTAACCCGTCCGATGTCCCGGCCGACGCGGTCACCTCCTCCGGCTCCGGTCTCGACCCCCACATCTCCCCCGCCTACGCCGAGCTCCAGGTCCACCGCGTGGCCGCCAACAACGACCTGACCGTTGCCCAGGTCGAGCGGCTCCTCGCCGACCACACCGACGGCCGGATCCTCGGCTTCATCGGCGAACCCCGCGTCAACGTCCTCCAGCTCAACACCGCCCTGAAGAACCTCCTGGCGGCGAAGGGCTGAGACCGGCGGTGCTCCCGCTCCTCAACGGGCCGGGAGCAGCCGGGTCTCGACGGCCGGGAGGCCCTTGACCCACCAGTGGTCGTAGCGGCCGTAGACCCGGGGGTCGCGGTCGGCCAGCAGGGCACCGAGCGCCTCGGCCTCGGCCGCGAGCCCGTCCCACACCCGGGCGGGCAGCGGTTCGAAGGCCGAGGCTTCGACGCCTCCGTCGACCGGGCGCCAGACCCCGGCCACGTACCCGTCGACGAGGAGGGTCGGCAGGGTGTCGCCGTTCACCCGGATCACGTGCTTGCGGTACGCGGGCGGGAGGACGCGGCTCCGGTCGGCGTAGGCGAGCAGGACGCTGTCCCACATGGCCATCAGGCGGGGCGGCGCCGGGACGTCCTCGTCGGGCAGCGGCGCCCCCGGCACGTCGTACAGGACCGTCCCCCCGGGCCCTTCCCGCTGCTCCAGGGCGTCGCCGAGCAGCCGTACCGCCTCGCGCGCCGCGCCCTGGGAGACCAGGGCGAACTGGGCCATGTCCCGGACGGACGCCGGGCCGAAGCCCTCCAGGTAGCGGCGGACGAGGACCGCGAGCCCCGCCGCCGGGGCCTCCGGGTCGGTGAGGACCGGCCGCGCGCCCGCCGTCACGAACGACTGTGCCGTGCCGAACGACCACGGCGGGCCCGTCGGCGCGTGCCACAGCGGCGCGTACTGCCGGATCATCCGCCAGACCACGGCCTCCACGGGGCCGCCCCGGACCTCCTCGATGCGGGAGCGCAGCTCGGCCCCGCTCCGGGCCGTGCCCGCGTACTCCAGGAGACCGGGCAGCAGGGCGTCGGCGTCCTCGGCGGTGAACCCGGCCGCCCGGTAGCGGGGATCGCGCAGCCGGGAGCCGCGCAGGGTCGTCTCCATGGCCTCCCGGAAGGCCCGGTAGTCCTCGGCGTGCACGATGTGCAGCGTGAGCCGCATCAGGGTCGTCCGGATCAACTCGTACTGTTCCAGGGCCTCGTCGAGCCGCTCGGGGTCGAAGCCCTCGACGCGGTTCCACAGGGCCACGTACGGCGAACCCGGCTGCTGTGCCTGGAGCGCGACCACCCGCCGTACGGCCTCCGCGACCCCGAGCCGTTCCCGTCCGAGCAGCAACTGCCGGGCGAGCGTGGACCGGTTGAGGGCGCGTGCGGTGATCGTCATGGCGTGATTCTCCCCGGCGGTGGCCGGAGACCCGCCACCGGATCCCGGCCTGCTCCCGAAGTGCGGCGAACCCTCCATCGGACGCCCGTGGTTCACGCGGTCCACGGCCGGGAGTCACCTGGATCTCACCCTTCCTCATGAGCATCGTCCCCATGACCTCCACGCCCATGACCTCCACGCCCCGGGCCGCGCGCCCGGCCGCCGCCGTGTCCGCCGTCGCCCTCGCCTCGGCCGCCGCGCTCCTCGCCCCGTCCTCCCCGGCGTACGCCGCCGCCAACGCCGTCCCGTCCTACGAGGTGAAGATCAACCTCACCGCGTCGGCCCTGGACGCCTCCCACAACCCCGGCGCGGCGGTCAAGTCGGCCTTCGGCATCACCGGTTCGGCCAAGACGCGCTCCTACGGCTACTACGACACCGACGGCCTGGCGCTCGACGCCCAGGGCTGGAGCGTCCGGCTCCGCCACAAGGACGGCTCGTCCTTCGAGGAGACGTACAAGAAGCGCTTCCCGGTCACGGACGGCGACATCGACGCCGCCCTGGCCACCGCGAAGGCGGCCGGTTTCGACAGCGGCGACACCAACTACAAGGCCGAGGTCGACTGGGGCTACGCCAAGCAGACCCTCAGCTTCAGCACCGAGAAGAGCCGCAGCGCCAAGGGCTACTCCGGCACCAGCCTCCCGGCCGACGCGACCGGCCGCGACTGGCTCGTGAACGACGTCCCCGGCAAGCTCGCCGACTGGAACTCCACCGGCTGGGGCACCGGCACCCTCAAGACCTCCCGGCTCCACGGCGGAGTGACCGCGAAGGTGTACGGCGGCGCCTGGGGCGCCTCGGACGACGCGAGCATCGAAGTGCTGCCGGTCGTCGGCGCGAACGGCACGGGCACGGAGTACGTCGTCGAGCTGTCCTTCAAGACGGCCTCGCCCACCGACGCGGCGAAGCTCCACGCCGACGCCCTGGCCGTCGCCGAGACCAACGGCTGGCTCTATCACGGCGACATCCTCAAGACGCGGCTCATCCTCGACCGTTACTGAGCACCGGGGGTCCCGTGGGCCCCGCCGTCGAGCCCCGGCCGCCGATCCCGGGGCTCGACGCGCCCGGTCCGGCCGGGCCGGTCCGCCCGGTCCGCTCCGTTCGGGCCGGTCCGCTCGGCCACCGTCGGGCGTTCACCAGGAACTCCCCCTCCCTTCGCACCCGCGATACCCCTCGTTGTGGCCGGAATCGGACCATGAGGCGGCCCTCAAGGGCCACCACCATGTGTTCAAGGGAGTTCAGATGAATCCGCGCCTCCTGCGCCGCCCCGCCCTCGTGGTCCTGCCGCTGTCCGCCGCGCTCGCGCTCACGGCGCTCACGGGGACGGCCGGAGCGGAGTCCGGGCGGCACGGTCACACCGCCCGGGTCGTCTCCACCTCGACCCTGCCCGACATCCCGCTGGCCCGGTTCAGCAACGCCCTGCTCCCCGGCAGCGTCGCCGACGACCGGAACGTGGACCTCGGCGGGATCGGCAGCGACCTCTACCCGGCCGGACGCCACGGCGAGTACTGGACCGTCACCGACCGGGGCCCCAACGGCCAGATAGCGGTCGGCAAGGACAAGCGGCGCACCTTCCCCGTCCCCGGCTTCGACCCGGCGATCGTCAAGGTCCGGGCCGTCGGCGACCGCCTCCAGGTCGTCCGGGCCATCCCCCTCACCACCGCGTCCGGCGCCCCCGTCACCGGCCTGCCCAACCAGCCGGGCCGCGACGAGGCCCCGTACACCCACGACGCCTCGGCCCCGCTCCCCTACAACCCGAACGGCCTCGACACCGAGGGCCTCGTCCGCGCGAAGGACGGCAGTTTCTGGCTGGTGGACGAGTACGGGCCCTCGCTCGTGCACGTCTCCGCCGAGGGCCGGGTCCTCGCCCGCCACGTCCCCAAGGGCCTGAACCTGACCGGCGCCGACTACCCGGTGGTCGAGTCCCTGCCGTCCGTCTTCCTCAAGCGCAAGGTCAACCGCGGCTTCGAGGGCCTCGCGCTGCTCCCCGACGGCGACCTCGTGATGGCGCTCCAGAGCCCGCTCCTCAACCCCGACAAGGCCACCGGCGAGGAGTCCCGCAACACGCGCCTGGTGCGCTTCTCGCCCCGGAAGAACCGTGTCACCGCCGAGTACGCCTACCGCTTCGACCCGGTCGGCGTCGTCGAGCCCGGCCAGACGAAGACCTCCGAGCTGAAGATCTCCTCCGTCGTCGCGCTCGGCGGCGACCGCCTCCTCGTCCAGGAGCGCACCGACAAGTCCGCCCGCGTGTACGAGGTACGGCTCCGCCGGAGCTCCGACATCCTCGGCTCCGCCTGGGACACCACCGCCTCCCCGGCCCTGGAGCAGCTCGACGGCCCGGCCGCCGACCGGGGCCCCTTCCTGGCCAAGCGGCTTGTCCTCGACCTGAACACCGTCCCCGGCGTCCCCGGCAAGATCGAGGGCATCGCCGTCGAGGGCTCCTCGACGCTCGTCGTCGTCAACGACAACGACTTCGGCATGACGGACGGCCCGGAGGCCTTCGACGCCAGGGGCAGACTGGTGGACAGCGGCATCGAGACGAAGCTCGTCCGCGTACGGCTGGCGCACCCGATCCGCTGACCCGGTGACCGGGTGGGACCCGGGGGGATCCGGTGACCCGGTGTCACCCGGCGACCCGGTCCGCCTCCCCGCCCTCCTGGGGCCGTGCGGGTGATCTCGACGGCCGTACGGCGACCCGCGTCCCGTACGGCCGCCGTCCCGATCAGGTGGAAGATCGTTCCTGCTGCCGGGGCCACCCGTACGGCCCCGGGGTCCGCCGCCCTCCTCCAGGTGACCGTTGCCGGTCCGGCTCGTTGCCCGGTCGATATCGGTCACACGACGGAGGTGTGCAGTGAGCGGAGAACGGACGGGCACGGCGCGGAAGCCGGTCATGGGCGACGCCGAGGACGTACGCGGGGCGGCCGAGGCGCTGGGCCGGGGGTGCGCCGTCGCACACGGCTTCGGCAACTTCTACGCCCTCACCGCCCGCGCCGACCGCGAGGTCGTCGAACGGGTCAACCGGATGAAGGGCCGCCCGGCCACCCAGGTCGGCAGCGTCACCACCGTCCGCGACCGGGTCCGCTCCCTCTTCGACTGGCCCCGGCTGCCCGCCGAGATCCCGCGCCGGCAGATCCAGGACCTCGTCGACGAACTGTTCGCCCTCGGCCCCTTCGGCTTCCGGGGCCCCGCCGCCGCCCACGTACCGCCCCATCTGACCGCCGTCCAGGACGGCGTGCCGACGGTCCAGCTGATCGGCCCCGGCTACCGCTGCCCCTCCAACCGCTTCCTCGCCGAAGCCCTGGCGGGCACCGGCACCGGATTCCTCTCCGTCACCTCGGTGAACCCCTCCCGGCACCGGACCGGGGCGGACCACGAACCGGCGCACTGGCGCGCCGACGGGGTGGCCGCCGACTTCGGCCACGAGCCGGAGGTCCGCATCCTCGCCCACGAGGACGAGACCGCGGCCCGCCTCCGGCACCCGCACCACGCCACGACCTCGACCACGGTGCTGTCCTTCCACCACACGCCGGGCCACGGCCGCTCCGGGCTGCCCGCGCTCACCCTCGAACGGCACGGTTCCCTCTCCGCAGACCACACCCGCGCGGTCGCCGCCAACCACGGCTTCGCCCTCGTGGTCCCGCCCCGGGCCGCACCCCGCCTGGCCGCCCGGAGCTATCCGGCGGGCTGAGACGGGCCCGGGACGCCCCCGTGCCCCGGCGCATCCCCCGCACCTGCCCGGGGACCTGGAGACCTGGAGACCTGGAGACCCGGAGACCCGGGGACCGGGGGACCGGGGGACACCCCCACCCGCAGAAGCCCGGCTGGCTCCATTTCCGCTGGTCGGCGCCCTGACTACGGTCGAAGACACAGTCGGTCGGCGAGGAAGGGAACATCATGGGGCGGCGTCGGGACAGCGGAGACACCGAACGGCACGGGGGCGCGGCTCCCGCGATCGAGGTGCGTTCCGTCAGCCGCTCCCACGGGCGGGGAGCCGGGGCCGTACGGGCCCTCCACGGGGTGGACCTGACACTGGAGCGGGGCAGTTTCACCGCCGTGATGGGCCCCTCGGGCTCCGGCAAGAGCACCTTCCTCCAGTGCGCGGCCGGTCTGGACCGGCCCACCTCGGGGCAGGTGCTGCTCGGCGGGGAGGACATCACCGGTCTCAGCGAGGACCGGCTGACGAAACTGCGGCGCACCCGCGTCGGGTTCGTCTTCCAGTCCTTCAACCTGCTGCCGTCCCTGACGGTCCTCCAGAACGTGCTGCTGCCCCAGCGGCTCGCGGGCGTACGGCAGGACCGGCGGCGGGCCCAGCAGCTCCTCACCGAGGTGGGGCTCGCGGATCACGGCGGCAGGCGCCCCGGGCAGCTGTCGGGCGGTCAGCAGCAGCGGGTGGCCATCGCCCGCGCGCTGATCACGGACCCGGAGGTGGTGTTCGCGGACGAGCCGACCGGCGCCCTGGACACCCGGTCAGCCCGGGAGGTCCTGGGGCTGCTGCGGCGCGCGGTCGACACGATGGGCGCCACGGTCGTCATGGTCACCCACGACCCGGTGGCCGCGTCCCACGCGGACCGGGTGCTGTTCCTGGCCGACGGGACCCTGGTGGGCACCCTGTGGCGGCCCGACCCGCAGACGGTGGCCGAGCGGATGAACAGGCTGACGGGAGGGGCGGAAGACTTTGCTGGTGCGGCTGGCATAGGCGGCATAGATGGCATAGATGGCGTGCGTGGGGCGGCTGATGCGTGGTCCACCGTGCTCACGGGCGGCTCGGGCACCACGGCTGCGACGGGCACCACCGGCACCACCGGCATCACCAGCACCAGCACCATCGGCACCGACGCCGCTCAGGGCCGCGCGGGGGCCGTCGCGTGACGAACGGTCTCGCGCGGGCCTCCGTGCGCTTCAGGCCCGCGTCCTTCGTGGGCAGCCTCGTCGCCCTGTTCCTCGCGGCGGTCGTCATCACCGCCTGCGGCACCCTGCTCCAGACCGGGGTCACCGCCCACGCGCCGACCGTGCGCTACGCCGGGTCCCCGGTGGTCGTCTCCGGCGACCCGTACGTCCGGATCACGTTCCAGGAGGCCGGAGAGCACCAGGCGCAGCTGAGCCCGCTGCCCGAGCGCGCCCGGGTGGCCACGGCCCTCACCGCCGAGATCGCCGCTCGGCCCGGTGTCGCCGGGGCCGTACCCGACCTGTCCTTCCCCGTCCTGACGACGGGAGGTCCCGACGCGCCGCCCGCCCTCACCGGACGGAACTTCTCGGCCACCGCCCTCATCGCGGGGAACCCGCCCCCGGGCCGCGCCCCCGGAGCCGGGGAGGTCGTCCTCGAAGCGGGCGCCGCACGGTCGGCGGGTCTTGAGCCCGGCGACAAGGTGTCGCTGAACACCCCCGGTGGCAGCGGGAGTTACGTGGTCGCCGGGCTGCTTGCCGCACCGGCCGAAGGGCCCAGCGCCTGGTTCGCGGACCCGGTGGCCGAGAAGCTGTCCGGACACCCCGGGACGGTCGACGCCATCGCCGTGACCGCCCGGGACGGCGTGTCCACGGCCGCCCTCGCGGAGCAGGTGCGCCGGGCCGTGGACGGCCGCGCCGAGGTCGCCACCGGTGACGCGCGCGGCGCCGTGGAGGTGCCGGCGCTCGCCGGGGCCGAGGAGGTGCTGACCGGCCTCGGCGGCTCCTTCGGCGGCATCGCCGCCCTGACCGCCGTCTTCGTCGTCGTCGGCACGATCGCGCTGGCCACCGGACAGCGGGCCCGGGAGTTCGCCGTGCTGCGGGCGATCGGCGCGACGCCCCGGCAGATCCGCCGCACCATCGCCACCGAAGCGCTGTTCGTCGCCCCCGTCGCGGCTGCCCTGGGCGTCCTGCCCGGCGTGGCGCTGGCCCGCTGGTGGTTCGGCGAACTCGTCGACCGGGGGGCCGTACCTCCGCAGGTCTCCCTGGACGTCGGCGTCCTGCCGATGGCCGTCGCGGTGGGGGTCTGCGCGCTCGCCGCCCTCGCGGCCGGGTGGACGGCCGCCCGTCGCCCCGCCCGGCTGCGCCCCGGACAGGCCCTGGGGGAAGCCGTCGTGGAGCCCGCCCGGCCCGGCGCCGTACGGATTGTGCTGGGACTCGGAGCCCTCACGGGCGGCACCGCGCTCGCCGTACTGGCAGCCCGGCTCGGCGGCGCGGACGCGGCCAACACCGCCCTCGGCGTTATCATGTGCTTCCTGCTCGGCGTCGCCCTGCTCGGCCCGCTCCTCGCCCGGCTGTGCGCGAGCGTCCTCGGGCTGCCCCTGAAGGCGGGCGCCGCCGGGGCGTCCGGTTCGCTGGCCGCCGACAACACCCGCGCCCAGGCCCGCCGTCTGGCCTCGGCCATCACCCCGATCATCATGGTCACCGCCTTCTGCGGCACGCTGCTCCTCATCCAGAGCAGCCTCGACCACGCCTCGGCCGGGAACGTCCGGGACGCGGTCGTCGCCGACCACGTGCTCGGCTCGACCGGCCCCGGCCTGCCCACCGGCACCGCCGAACGGGCCGCCCGCACACCGGGCGTGGCCGCCGCGACCGGGGTGCTCCGCACCGGAGCGGTCTACCGCGCGGACGACACGCTCTCCTCCGTGACGGTCCTGGGCGTCTCCGGCGACCCGCGCGTCCTGCCGAGGGTGCTGGACCTCGGGGTGCGGAGCGGTTCGCTGAGCGGCCTGCGGGCGGCGGACACCGTCGCCCTCGACACCGTGGTCGCCGGGGACCTGGGGGTACGCACGGGGGACCGGGTCGCGCTGTGGCTGGGCGACGGCACCGAGGTCCGGCCCACCGTGGTCGCCACCTACGCGCGGGGCCTCGGCGTGGGCCAGGCCGTGATGCCCCGCGCCGCGCTCGCCGCGCATGTGACGACCGCCCTGGACAGCCAGGTGCTCGTCGCGGCGGCCCCCGGCGCCGACCCGGAGGAGACGGCCCGCAGGCTGGGCGCGCTCGCCCCGGGGGCGACCGTCACCGACGCGGCCGGATACGGGGCCCAGGCCGACCGCGCGCGGGAACTCAACGCCTGGGCCAACACGGTCATGGCCGCCGTGCTCGGCGGGTTCGCCGCCGTCGCCGCCGCCAACACCCTGGTGATGACGGTCCTCGACCGCCGCCGCGAGATCGGCCTCCTGCGCCTCTCCGGCACCACCCGGCGCCAGGTGCGGGACATGATGGGCTGGGAGGCGCTCCTCGTCGCCGTGTCCGGCCTCCTCGTCGGCGGAGCCATCGCCTGGACCACCCTCGTCCCCATCGCCCGGGGCGTCACGGGAGCCGCCCCGTACGTCCCGCCGACCACGGTGGTCCTCTTGGTCGTCGGCACTCTCCTCCTCACCCTCACCGCCACGGGCCTGCCCACCCTGTCCCTGCTCCGGGTCCGCCCGATCGAAGCGGGCAACGGCCGGTAGCCGAGAACGCACGCGGGGCCCGACGGGGCCGCGACGGGGGCCGTACGGCCAAGGCGGGGGCCGGAGCCCGTAGAACGCCCTGGGAGAGGCGGAGACGACCGTCCCGGCGGAGTGCCGGACGCCGAGCGGGGACGTGCGTCATGAAGAGGATGTGCGTCATGGAGGGGACGCGTGTCATGCCGGGGGCGTGCGTCACGCTGGAGGCGTGACGACCCGGAGCCGGTTCCCGTCCGGATCGCGCAGTTCTGTCTCCCTGCCCCAGGGGACCTCCTCCACCCGCGTCCCGAACTCGGCCGCGACGGCGTCCACATCGCGCAGCCGGAGGTGGACCAGGGTGTCGGGGCGGGCGTCGCCGGTGTGTTCCGAGAGGAACAGCCGCACCTCGCCCCGGGCCACCTCCACGAACGCGGGGAACCCCGGCTCGAAGCGGTGCACCCACTGCCGACGGAAGCCGAGCCGCTCGTACCAGGCGACGGCCGTCTCCGCGTCGCCGGTCCGGAGGACCGGGATGACTGCCTCGTCCATGGTCCGCATTCTCACAGACGCCGCTGACATCGGCCTGATGCCGGGAAACGGGGGCAACCAAGAAGCCGGGAGACGGGCGTACGGGAGGCCGGGTGCCGGGCTTCCGTACGGGCGAGGTGACGGAGTCGTCCCGCGCGGCCCGCTCTTCCGGCTGCGGCGGGCACGCGGGCCGCGTGGATCGCGCCGGACGGGGGAGCCGAAGAGACGCGAACGTCCCCGCGATCCGCCGACGCGGCGATACAGTCCGGCGGAACGGGTCCGGCGACCAGGGGGAGGGGCCGACGTGCTGGAGGTCGTGGCGCTCAGCGCGCTGACCACGTTCCTGCTGGGGGTGGGGAACGGAGCCGCCGGAGAGATCGGCAAGAACCTGTCCCTGTCGGCGGGAGCCCTGGTCAGACGGACCCTCGGGCGGGAGACCCCGCTCCCCGCCGACGCGGAGGAGCGCCGGGCGCTGGCCGGACGCCTGCACGCCCGCCTCGGGCAGGATCCGCGGCGGGCCGGTGAGTGGGCGCTGCTGCTGGAGAGCGACCCCGACGAGGCCCCGGAACCGTCCCGGGGCGCGATGCCCCCGGCGCCCTGGGCGTTCACGGACCGCCAGAAGGTGCTCAAGCAGCTGATGAAGGAGGCCGACCGCCCCTGGGAGGGACGGCCCCGGGTCGTCCTCCTCTCGGGCCCCTCGGGCAGCGGCTCCACCTCGGTCGCGCTCCGGCTCGGGGCACAGGGCCGCGACCGGTTCCCCGACGGGCGGTACTACGTCGACCTGCGCGACACCGCCGGGGAGACCGGGCCGGAACCGTCGGCCGTCCTGCTGCGGCTGCTGCGCGAGATGGACGTGGCGGCCGACCGCGTTCCCGCCACCGAGGCGGCCCGCGAGCGGCTCTACCGGACGCTCACCGAGGGCCGCAGGGCCCTCGTGGTGATCGACCACGCCACCTCGCCCGCGCAGGTCCGCGCCCTCGTACCGGCGACACCCGGGGTCCTGCTCGTGGTCGTCGTGTCCGGGCCGCCCCCGCTCCTGGAGGCCGAACGGGTCGCCGTACCGCCGCTGAGCGACCGCTACGCGAAGCAGCTCGTACGGAAGGTCGCCGGGCCGGAACACGCCGCACGGGTCAAGGCCGGGCTGCCCGGAGTGCTCGACCGCTGCCGGGGCAACGCGTTCGCCCTCCACACGGAGGCCCGGCTCCTCACCCGGGACGAGCCGGGGCCGGCGTCCCCGGCGGGGCAGGGGGCCGGGGACGCGCTCCCGGCCGCCGCCGGGCCCGACCATCCGCTACGGACGGCGGTGCGGCTCGCCTCGCTCCGGCTCGGGCCCGAGGCGGTGCGCCTGTGCCGGCTGACCGCGCTCGGCGGCTGGCCGTCCGTCAGCGCCCTGATCGCCGCGGCCGCCGCCGGTACCGACGAGGCGACGGCCGCCCGGCTGCTCGACGAGGCGGTGGCCGTCGGCCTCCTGGAGCCCCTCCCGGACCTGCGGTACCGCTTCCGGCCCGAGACCAGGAGGCAACTGGCCGAGACCGCCACCGCCGAGTACGGCCTCGGCGCCTGCGCGGACGCCGTGGACCGGATGCTCGAAGCGCTGCTCGGGCGCGTACTGCCCGCGTCCCGCGCCGCCCTGCCGGAGAGCTGGCGGACCGAACTCCCGGCGCGGTACCGGGACGGGGCCGAAGAGGTCCCGGACGGCATCGCCGTACTGGCGGCCGAAGTGGCCAACGTGGCCCGTGCGGTCGCCCTCGCCGAGGAGCACCGGCGGACCGGCACCGCCCTCTGGCTGGCCCGTGCCCTGTGGCCGCTCCAGCTGAAGGCCGGACACTGGGACGAGGTGCTCCCGGCGCTCCGGGACGCGGCGCGCCACGCCGAGGAGAGCCGGGCGGACGACCGGATGGCGGGCGCGCTCCACTTCCAACTGGCGCACTGTCTCGGGGAGACGGGCCGGACCGAGCAGGCGCGGCGGGCGGCGCGGGCGGCCGTGACGTACGAGCGGGCGGCCGGTCATCCGAGGGGTGAGGCCTCGGCCGTGGAGATGCTGGGCCTGTTGAGCCTGAACCGCTGGGAGTACGAGGAGGCCCACGAGAGGTTCACCGAGGCCGAGGCCGTCTACCGGAGGATCGGGGCGGGCGAGGAGGGCGCGGCCGATCTGCCGAGGGCCCTCGCGCTCGCCGAGCGCCACCGGGGCCGGGCCCTGCGCGGGATGGGCAGGACGGACGAGTCCCGCCGCTGCCTGGAGAACGCCGTGGACTTCTTCGCGGGCCGCACCGGGGCGCCCCCGGAGGCGTACAACCGGGCCCGTTCCCTCACGGACCTGGCGGAGACCCTGCACGAGGGCGGCGACGACCCGGCGGCCCTGGCGAGGATCGCCGAGGCGGAGACGCTGCTGCCGTCCTCCGCCGCCCCGCACCTCGCGTACCTCGCGGGTCTGCGACGGCGGTGCGTCGGCTCCGCGCCGGAGGAGTGAGCGGGCGGGGGCGGCGGTCCAGGGCCGCGGCCCGGCGCCGGGCGGTCCGGCCGGGGCGCCCGGCGGGCGCCGCACTCCGGCTCAGCCGGACGCCTCCACGCGGAACGGATGCGTACCGCCGCCGGTGTGCGCCCGGAGCACGACCCCCCGCGCGGGGACCTTCCCGCCGTACGCCAGCCAGGCGTGCAGGGCCGAGGCGTACGCGGCGGGATCGGCGTCGGCCCCGGCCCCCGCTCCCCTTTCGGCCTCGCCTCCGGCCCCGGCCCCGGCTCCTGTCTCGGCCCCGGCTCTCGTCTCGGCCGCCGCCCCTGCCTCGGCGGCCAGCCGGAACGTGCCGTGTGCCCGGCTTCGTACGAGACAGGTATCGGGTCCCGTCACGTACACCGCCGTCGCGCAGTGCGGATGCAGCCGCAGCACCTCCGCGGTCCACGCGCCGGGGCCGCCCAGACGCGGATCGTCGGCCCGCCCGTCGCGCGTGATCACGTCCGCCAGGTCGAGGTCCCCCGGACGACGGGTCTCCTCGTGCACGGCGAGATGGGCGTCGCCGAAGGCGCCGGGGGGATGCCCGGCGGACCGCTCGACCACGATGTCCGTCCCCTCCGCCCGGGTCCGTACGTGCAGCGGCGACGTCACCGTGCGCGGGGTGTACGGGGGGAGCGGGAGCGGTTCGAGGGACGCGGCAGCGGTCGGCTCGGGCAGGTCCATCAGGGCGTAGAAATGGCCGCGCAGCAGCTCGGCCGAGCGGCCCGGGGCCGAGGTGACGAACCCGGCGGGGGCGGGATCCGGCCGGTGCGCCTCGATCCCCCGCGTCACCTGGGGGAGCAGCGGGGCGTGCGGGTCCAGCCGGGGCGCGTGCCGGACGAAGTCCGCGAGGGGCGCCTCGGCGTCGAGCACGTCCGTTCCGTCGGCGGTCAGCAGCACGGGGGTGCCGAGGGCGGCGGCGTAGTAGGACACCGCCCCGAAGTCCCCGAGGACGAGGTCGGCGGCGAGCAGGGCCTGCCGCCACGCGTGGACCGGGTCGATCAGGGCCAGTCCGTCGCGCCGCGCGCGGTCGAGCCAGGCCCGGATCTGGCCGGGACCGTGCCCGTACCAGATGTTCGGGTGCAGGACGGCGGCCACGTGGTAATCGTCGAGGGGCAGTTCGGCGGCCAGCCGGGGGAGGAGGCCGGGCAGGACGTCCCGCCCGCCGCCGTTCCCGAAGAGCCCCTCGGGGTTCCACGTCGAGTTCAGGACGACGAGCCGTTGCCCCCTGCGGACTCCGAGCGCCCTCCGGAACCTGTCCCGGTACGGGCGCGCCGCGAGCATCCGGTCGTAACAGGGGTCACCCGCGAGGACGGCCGAGGGGACCGCCTCCGCGCAGACCCGGGCGAGCCGCTCCAACTGCTCGGGGTGGGAGAGGACGAGTCCGTCGACGAAGGGCCGTCCGTCGGGCAGCAGCCACTCCGGCGAAAGGCCGAACGTGGGCCCCGGGCCTTCGGCTTCCGTGTCCGGGGTGTGTCCACGGGCCCCGGGGCCCGCGCTTCCCGGGACCTGTGGGTCCTGGGCCCGTGTGCCTCGTGTGCCTCGCGTTCCCGGCTCCCGGCTCCCGGCTCCCGGCTCCCGGCTCCCGGCTCCCGGTTTGGCCAGTTTCTTAGTGTATCCAACGCCATGGGAGAGAACGGACAAGTTGCCCTGGAGCAGGTCGAGTTCACCGCCGAAGCTCGCCGAGATCGCCAGGTCCACCGGGGTGGACAGGGCCTGCTCCCACGGCAGTTCGGGCAGCTGCAGCTCATGGAGGAGGTCGCGGACGCCGTCCTGGAAGGCGGACGACCCCGTGGAGGTGACAAGGAGCTGGACGCGGAAGTCGTCGTGGAACAGCGGCACCAGGTCCAGCAGGCGGCCCGCCGAGGTGACATTGTGGACCACGAGGAGCACCCGGCGCCGGGTGCTCCGGCTCGTCCACCGGTGGGATCCCTCCCCGACCGGTACGCGAATGGCCAGGGGTTCGGGCCCCACGGGTGACCTCCTGAACGAGCGTGACGTCGTCGCGCCACCCTATCCGCGATCAGTGCCGCGACCGGTGGCCCGACGGAGTTGTCGGCGGAGACTGGCACGATGCCCCGCATGGATCTCGTACACCCGCTCGACGGCCTGGACGTCGTTCCCTGGGCCTCCTCCTCCCACGCGTACGGCGACGCGACGGACCTGCCCGAACTGCTGAGAGCGCTGACGCGCACGGACCCTGAGGCGGCGGGCCGGGCGCTGTCGGACCTCTACGGAAGCGTGCTGCACCAGGGAACGGTCTACGCGGCCAGCGCGGTGGCGGCGCCGTTCCTGGCCAGGATCGCGGCGGCCGGACACCGCACGGCCGAAGTCCTGGGGCTGCTCGGGGGCATGGCCGAGAGCGAGGACGAGTACGGGGTGGCGCGGGGCGCGGTCCGGACCGCCGTGGCCGGACAGGTGCCGCTGCTCCTGCCGCTGCTGGCCGACGCCGATCCCGACGTCCGCAGGACCGCCGCGTGGGCGGTCTCGCACACCCGGGTCACCGGGACCGTACTGCCCGCGCTGTGCGCCCGGTGGGAGGAGGAGTCCGCTCCGGCCGTCCGGTCGGAGCTCCTGGCGGGAATCGCCCGGCTCGACCTCGGCCGGGGAGCGGCCGAGGCGGCCGGGGTCCTGGACCCGTCCCAGCCCGCCGGGGTGCGGCTGGCCGCCGTCCACGTCCACCTCGACGCGGGCCTCCCGTGGACCGGGGCCCTGCACGACACGGTGCTGTCCCTCCTGCCCGCCGACTCCCTCCGCTCCGACCTCGACGACGAACGCGGCGAGCCGCTGGCCGCCGTCGTCGAGGCCCTTCTGCGCCGGGGCGGGGAGAAGGCGCGCGGGGCCGCGTTCGCCCTGGTCGACGCGGCCCTGCGGGACGACAGGGCCGAGGTCAGGGAGGAGGGCCTCTGGGCGGCGGAGTGTGCCTGTGCCGTCTCGCGCGCCGCCCCGCACCGGCTGTTGGAGGGCCTGCGGGCGGCGGCGGTCGACGAGACCTCCGTGGTCGCCGTGGCCCCGCTGCTCGGCCGGCTGGGCCCGGCCGCCGCACCCGTCGCGGACGTCCTCGCCCCGCTCGCCGGACGGAACCCGGACCAGGAGGACGACCAGGCCGACCGTGCCCTGGCGGCGCTCGTGCGGATCGCGCCCGACCGGGCGGCCCCGCTCCTCGCCGCCGGACTCGGGCGCCGCCCGCGCGCGCTGGGCGCCGCCGCCGGGCCGTGGCACGCGGAGAGCGCGGACTTCCCGTACGACAGCGGCCTCCTTGACGCCGTGCGCTCCTTGCTCTCCCGGCCCACGGAGCTGTGCCGGGACGAACCCGCGCGGCTGATGCGGCTGTTGGCGGGCTGGGGCGCCGATGCGGTGGCCGCACTGCCCGAACTGTGCGCGGCGCTCCCGTACTTCCCCGGCTCGGCCTCCCGGGCCCTCGCCGCCGTCGCGGCCGAGAGCGCGCCGGGGGGCCGGGCCACGGCCGTCGCCGCACTGGCGGAGGTGGCCGCGACGGCGGTCCTTCCCTCGGCGAAGGCCCTGTACGACCTCACCGGCGACCCCGTACCGCTGCTCCGGCGCCTCGAACAGGAACTCGGTGGCGCGGGAGCGGACATGGGGGACGCGGCTCGGGCAGCCGCCGCGCTCGGCCGGCGGGGAGCGGCACTGGAGCCCCTGCTGCGCGGTGCGCTCAGCGACCCCGAGGAGACGCTCTCCTCGGCCCTCGACACGGACACGGCCCTCGCGGAAGCCCTGTGGCGCGTCACGGGGGACCCGGCCCCCGCGGTCGCCGTCCTGGAGTCGGTCCTCACCCGCGCCGCGCACGGCCGCTGGTCGCGCTGGTCGGTGATACGGGCGGCCCGCACGGCCGCGCTCCTCGGCCCGGCGGGCCGCCCGCTCCTCCCCGCGCTGGAAGCGGCCCTCGACGACCCGACGCAGGTCCCGGCCGTGGTGCTCGCCCTGATCGCCGTGTCGGAACCCACGGGTCTCGACCGCGCCGCGCTCGCCGGGGCGGCGCTGACCTCGGCCGAGCTGGACGCCGACCCGACGGGAGCCTGCGAGGCCCTGGAGGCCCTGGAGGCCCTGGAGGCTCCGGGTGCTACGGCCCTGGACGACGAACTGCTGCGCCGACTCACCGCCCTCGCCGAAGGCGACGCCCGGGTGGTCCGCTCGGGCAAGGAGGACCTCGTCATCGAGCAGGACGAGACCTTCCGGCACCGCACGCGAGCGCTCCTCGCGGCCTTCACGGCGACGGCGGCGGCCACGACGGTCACGGCGGTCACGGCGGTCACGACAACGGGGCGGCGGGGCGCACCGAGCGTGTGACGGGAGGGAGTTGCGGGGGTGGGGCTGCCGGGGCCGTCGGGGCTTGAGTCGTTGGACCGCCGGACCGCCGGACCGCCGGACCGCCGGGGCTCGGCAGCCGGACCGTCGGGGCTGTCGGGTTTCGGGTGCCGGACTGTCGGGGCTGTGAGGTTTCGGGTGCCGGACCGTCGGGGCTTGAGTCGTCCGGGGCCGGGCGGTCCGGCGCCGGGCAGTGCCCTGGCACTGCCACGGCTCCGGTCACCGTCCGGCTCTCCGGGGCACGTCACCGACCCGGGTCCTCGGTGGCCAGGGTGCTCGGTGGCGCGGGGCCTCGGTGGCGCGAGTCTGGGTACTCGCCGACTCGGGTCCTCGGGCGCGGGCGCCCCCCGCTTCCGTCTGCCCGGGGTCCGGCGCCGGTGAGGGTCCCTACTCGGCCTGGTGGCGGTCGGCGTCGTGCGGGCCTTCCCCGGTCCGCTGGAGAGCGGCGTCACGGGCACTCTCCCCGGCCGCCGGGGAACGGTCGGCACCCCGGCTACCCTCCTCGGCCCGCCGACGTTCGGCGTCGGTGGCGTCGGTGGCGTCGGTGGCGTCGGTGGCGTCGGTGGCGTCGGTGGTGGTGAGCGTGGTGAGTCGGCGGCGCCATTCGTCGACGCCTTCGGTCTGCTCCAGGACGGCCGCCAGTTCGATCAGGGTGGTGAGGGTCTTGGCCACGTCCACGGGCGGGGCGGTGGACTCGTGCCGACACAGGGCCGTGGTGAGCACCCGGAGCGCGGTGCGGTCGTCGTTCTTGAACTCGGAGAGGATCCGGGCGTTGTCGAGGGCCTTCGCGAGGCCCGTGAGGCTCTTGGAGCCGCCGTACTCCAGCTCCTCGGGCTCGTCCCGCTGGATGAAGATGAGCGAGTTCCCGGACGGGTCGACCAGGGTGAACCGGCTCGCCCCGGGCCGGAACCGGGTGATCCTGGGCTGCCCCTTCGCCGGGACCCTGCCGTAGGCGGTGCGCAGTGCCCGGCTGAACTCGGCGTGGTAGGCGGCGACTTCGTCGACCAGGACCAGGCAGCAGCCGGATTCCTCCCGGCTCGGGTCGAAGTCCTTCGGCGGCATCCCGAAGTGCAGCGCGAACCCACTCCATTCCAGGGCCAGATAGAGATAGGGCCGGGTCTGCTGATACGTGACCGCGAAGCCCAGCGCCCGGTAGAACTCCAGGGTCTCCTCCACCGACGCGCATGGCAGCACCGGCACCGTCGTCTCGTTCGCCCGCGTGATCGCTTCCACCACAGCCTCCACCTCTCCGCTCCCGTCCCGGACCGGGACACCCCGAGGCTGACGCATCGCGGGGATTTCCGCCTATGGAGTCGCTCGGATGGTGCGGCTCCGTGCCGGGGCCGCAAGCTGGCGCCGGGGACTCCGTACGGGAGCGGGCACCGCGTATCGGCCCCTTCGCCACCCGGCAGGCGCGGGCTGTCCGGCCGGTCGCCCGAGAAGACCCCGGCCGGACGACGGACCCCCACCTCCGACCCGCACGACTCCACTGAGTGGCGCGGGTCACAGTCGCCCCGCCGATGACTTGGCCGCCCGACCCCGGTCATACGTACGACAGAAACCGAACGAGGAAGGCCCGACATGACGAGGACGCTCAGTGCCGGTTCCCACGCGGTTCTCACCCCGAGGGACGCGCGGCCGACGGTACGGGGGCCGGTGGCCGGTGCGGTCGTGGCGGGGCCGTTGTTCCTCGGGGCGGGTGTCGTCCAGGGGCTGACCCGCGACGGCTTCGACTTCGGCCGGAACGCGATCAGTCAGCTGGCCCTCGGTGAGGCGGGCTGGATCCAGACGGTGAACTTCCTGGTCGCCGGGGCCCTGTTGATCCTGGGCGCGGCCGGACTGCGCCGCACGCTGGGCGGGGGAGCGGGCGGAACGTGGGGTCCCGCGCTGACCGGGATCTTCGGCGCGTCGTTCTGGGCGGCGGCGGTGTTCCCGGCGGACGCCGGGGCGGGGTTCCCGGCCGGAGCACCGGACGCGACCACGATGAGCGGTCACGGAACCGCGCACATGGCCGCCGGGATGATCGGCTATCTCGCGCTGTGCGCCGCCCTGGTCGTCCTGGCCCGCCCGCTCGCCGCCCGGGGCCACCGCGGCTGGGCCGTCGCCTCCCGGCTCGTTCCCGTGGCGGTCCTCGCCGGATTCATGGCCTCGGCCGCCTCCGTCCTGGCCTTCACAGCGGGGGCGGGCCTGGGCCTGATGTGGCTGGCCGCGGTGGCCGCCCGCCTGGCGGTCATCCCGGCCGATCGCTAGGGCGTGTTTCGAAAGTCCCGCCTGCCTGGCGACGCCTGGCACGCACGCTCGCCGCGTTGTCGGGATCACCCCGATACATCCAGTATCGGGGCGACCCTCCGCCTTGCGATCGCACACACCAGACGCCGCCAGGCCTGCCCTCCGGGCAGACGGCGCTACTTTCGAAACACGCCCTAGACGGTCGCCGCTCCACCGCGCATCATCGACAGCGTCAAGATCAACGACATCGGATCGGAAACGGGGCATCTCATGACCGACGCAGTAAAGGGTCCTGCCAGCTACTTCCCCTCCATCGAGAAGAAGCACGGCCGCCCGATCGCGGAGTGGAAGGACCTCATCCGCGCCTCACCGCTCACCAAGCACATGGAACTCGTGAACTGGCTCAAGTCCGAACACGCCCTGGGCCACGGCCACGCCAACGCCCTCGTGGCCCACACCCTCGCCGAGGACGCTGCCGAGTAGTCCCACGAGCGGCCGCTCCCGGACGGGCCTCGGCACCGAGACCCGCCCCACCCGGCTCCGAAGCCCCGGGGCCGGACGGAGGCCGCCGCCCATCGTGAGATACGGCCCGACAGACCCCGCCGAGGGCGGAGCGGGCTGACGGCGTGCGACGTCCCGGCCGGTCTGCCCGCCGCGGCTCAACTCCCCCGGCCGCAACCGTCAGGGAGGCGGCCGTGCCGCAGCCGTCCGGGACCGCCGACGGGGCGCGGGCCGGAACGTCCGTGATCGACCTGACCGCGTCGACGCCACCGGCGTGCGCGCCGAGGATCCGACCACGGGTGTCCGGCCCACCACCGGCATAGAGGCATCCCGCACGGCCGAGGCGGCGCCGGACCGGGCCACGACTCTGGCCGGGCTTCCGCCCACCCGCCCCGCCCGAACTCCCGAACGGCCTCACGGCGGGCCACCGCTCCACGGGGTGGGACGCGTGTCCTGGCCGGTTCCAGCCGGACAGCCCCAGCGGCCGACCGCCCTCTCACCGACCCGCCCGTCTCCACCCCAGAACCACCCCCACCAGCAAAAAGACCCTCCCGAAGGAGGGTCTCGTGCTGTGCGCCCCCGGCAGGACTCGAACCTGCGGCCAAGTGCTTAGAAGGCACCTGCTCTATCCACTGAGCTACGGGGGCCGGGTGGTGACCGTGTGGCCAGGAGCCCCTTGTGGGTGGGGTGTGGCCTGCCGGGACAAGGATAGGGCTCCGATCACCTTGGCCTGGTTGCTTCACCTGCGTGGCACGATGTGGAGGTTCGGTGAAGCGGAACGATAATCGCAGGCAGGTGCGATTCGTGCACCGCTTTTTGCCATGCTCGGGGCGGGTGTTGTGCACTCGTTATGCCTGGGCTTCCGGTCACCGCCCCTCTCTTCGGCGCGCAGGGCCGTAATAGGCTTCAAAAACACTCATAAATTGGGCATTCTTCGCATGTGGTGACCTTGGACGAACGGCCTCAGCTGATCGACGCACTCTCCGCCCTCCGCGACCGTGTCGCCGCCGTGCGTCTTCCCCTCCCCCTTCCCGGTACGCCGCGCGCCCGGCAGACCAGGGCCGAGCTGCTCGCTCAGCTCGACGACTACCTCGTGCCCCGGCTGAAGGACCCCGAAGCCCCGCTCCTCGCCGTCGTCGGCGGCTCCACCGGCGCGGGCAAGTCCACCCTCGTCAACTCCCTTGTCGGCCGCCGCGTCAGCGAGTCCGGCGTCCTCCGGCCCACCACCCGCACCCCCGTGCTCGTCTGCCACCCCGAGGACCACCACTGGTTCGCCGGGATGCGCGTCCTCCCGCAGCTCACCCGCGTCTGGCTGCCACAGACCGACGTGGACCACCACGCCGACGACGCACCCCCTCAGGAGAACGCCCTGCGCGTCGAGACGGCCGCCTCCGTCCCCCGCGGCCTCGCCCTCCTCGACGCGCCCGACATCGACTCCCTCGTCGTGGAGAACCGTCTCCTCGCCGCCGAGTTGATCTGCGCCGCCGACATCTGGGTGATGGTCACCACCGCCTCGCGGTACGCCGACGCCGTGCCCTGGCACATGCTCCGTACCGCCAAGGAGTACGACGCCAGCCTCGTCACCGTCCTGGACCGCGTCCCGCACCAGATCATCGGCGAGGTCTCCCGCCAGTACGAGGCCCTGCTCGACCGGGCCGGACTCGGCGGCGTACCCCGCTTCACCATCCCCGAACTCCCCGAGTCCGCGGGCGGCGGCAGCGGCCTGCTGCCCGACAGCGCCGTCGCCCCCCTCCGCGCCTGGCTCGTCCACTGCGCCGAGGACCCCGCAGCCCGCCAGCAGGCCGCCTTCCGCACCGCCACCGGCATCATCGACTCCCTCGACGCCCGCCTCCCCGAACTGGCCGGAGCGGTCTCCGCCCAGTACGCGGCCGCCGGCCGTCTCGGCGGCGCCGTGGGAACCGCGTACGGCACCCAGGGCAGACGCGTCCGCGAGCAACTGGCCCGGGGCACGGTCCTCGCCGGGGACGCCCGCACCCGCTGGCGCGCCTACCCCCGTGACAGCACCGCCGACGAACTCCTCGACGCCCTGACCGAGTCCCTCGCCGCCCTCCTCCACTGCGCGGTCTCCGCCGCCGAGGAGCGCGTCCGCGACGCCTGGCGCCGCGAACCCGCCGCCGGAGCCCTCGGCCCCGCCCGCGCGGGTGGGGGCCGCGGCACCGTGGAGCGGATCGGCGTGGCGGTACGCCGCTGGCGCCGCGTCCTCGAAGAGCTGGCCGAGGAGGAGGTACGGGACGTGGAACGGCCCCCCTCCTCCCGTACCGCCCTGCCCGACGCCGAGACCGTCGCCGCCCTCCTCGCCGCCGCCCTCCTCGGCGGCCGCCGCGCACGGCCCGCCGGTGAACGCCTCGCCGAACTCCTCGGCGCCCAGACCGCCCTGCGACTGCGCGACAAGGGCGGCGCCCTCGTCCTCACCTACGTCGACCGGGTCCTGCACGCCGAACGCGACCTGCGCCTCGCGCCCCTCGAAGCACTCGACGTGACCCCCGAGCCGCAGGCGGAGCTGATCGCCGCGCTCTCCGTACTGCAGAAGGAGAAGTGACCTCGTGGACGCGGACGCCGATGTGGATGTGGAGGGGTACGTGGACCCGGAAACGGGCGGTGAGCAGCGCCGCGACCGGGACTCCGGCCGTGACCGTGACCAGCGGGAAGCCGAGGCCCGGCGAGAAGGGGCGGGCGGAGGCGGCGGCGAGGAGAGGGACGGGAGCAGGGACCGGAGCAGGGACCGGAGCAGGGACGGGGGCGGGGAGGGAGGAGCCGTGACGGGCCTCGGGAGCCCGGCTCCCCGAAGCCAGACCCCCGCCACCCCCGCACCCGCCACCCTGGCGCCCGCCACCCCCGACCCCACCGCCCGGACTCCCGCAGCCCAGGCCCGCCTCACCCGGACCCGCCTCACCCAGGCCCCCGACACCCAGCCCGCGACCACCCAGCCCCCCGACCGCGCAGGCCCCCCGGAGCGGAATTCGGGCGGGCGGGCCTCCCGTGACCCCGGCGCTCCGGGCGCTCACGGCGCCCCCGGCCGTGACGGCGTTCAGGACGGCGGCCGTGACGGCGGTCGCTGGGACGACGGGCTCATCGCCCGCCGCGCCGCCGACCGCGTCGCGGCCCCCGCCTCCTCCCACGCCCCCGCCTCCGGTGCGTCCGACGGTGCCGGGGACCCGCAGGAGCCCGACACCCTGCCGCCCCTCGGGGGCAGCTACGGCGGCCCCCTCCGTACCCGGCTCGACGCCCTCCACGAACTCGTCGGGCTCTCCCGTACGCGGGTCGACGGCGAGGCACTCGCCGAAGCCGGGCGGGTCCTCGACGAGGCCGCCGCACGTCAGCGCCTCTCCTCCCGGCACACCGTGATCGCCATCGCGGGTGCCACCGGCAGCGGCAAGTCCACGCTCTTCAACGCCTTCGCCGGGGTCTGCGTCTCCGAGACCGGACTGCGCCGTCCCACCACCTCCGCACCCATCGCGCTCAGCTGGTCCGAGGGCGCCGCCGGACTGCTCGACCGGCTCGCCGTCCCCGGCAGACTGCGGCGCCGCCCCCTCGCGGGCGGCGCCGCCGACACCGCGCTCCAGGGGCTCGTCCTCCTCGACCTGCCCGACCACGACTCGGCCGTCACCGCCCACCGCGACACGGTCGACCGGGTCCTCGGCCTCGTCGACGCCGTCATCTGGGTGGTCGATCCCGAGAAGTACGCGGACGCGGCCCTCCACGAGCGCTACCTCCGGCCGTTCGCCGGACACGCCGAGGTCACCTTCGTCGTCCTCAACCAGATCGACCGGCTCGGCACCGAGGCCACCGACCTCGTCCTCGACGACCTGCGCCGACTCCTCGACGAGGACGGCGTGGCCCTCGGCGAACACGGCGAACCCGGCGCCACCGTCCTCGCCGTCTCCGCCCTCACCGGCGACGGCATCGCCGAACTCCGCGAGCTGGTCGCCCGTTTCGTCCAGGAACGCACCGCCCCCGAACGCAGGCTCGCCGCCGACGTCGACGCCGCCGCCGCCCGGCTGCGCCCCTCCTACCTCGCCGACGGCCGTCCCGGCCTCGACGAACGCGCCCGGGACGCCTTCACCGACCGCCTCGCCGTCGCCGTCGGCGCGCAGGCGGCGGGCGAGGCTGCCGAACGCGTCTGGCGCCGGGGCGCCATCCGCGCCTGCGGCACCCCCTGGCTGCGCCTCTACCGCTGGTACGAGCGACTGCGCGCGCACGGCTCCGTGGACCCGCGTCCGGCACCCGCCGAGGACGAACTGACGGCACGCCAGCGCGTCGAACAGGCCGTGCGGAGCGTCGCCGACGAGGCCTCGCACGGGCTCCCGGCCGCCTGGGCGCAGGCCGTCCGTGAGGCCGCCGAGCGAGGGGCGGACGGACTGCCCGAGGCCCTGGACGAACTGACCGCCGATCTCGGGGATCCCGCGGCCCGGCCACCCCGGCCCGCCTGGTGGCCCGCTGCCGTCCTCGCCCAGGCGGTGATGACGCTCCTCCAGGTCTTCGGCGCGCTCTGGCTGGTGGGACAGATCGTCGGCGTGGTGGAACCGGGACTGCTGCCGCCCGTCCTTGTGATGCTGGCCGGGATCGTCGGCGGCCCGCTCGTCGAATGGGCCTGCGAGGGGGCCGTGAAGGGACCCGCCAGGCGATACGGGCAGGAGGCCGAGCGCCGCCTGCGGGAGGCGACCGCGTCCTGCGGCCGGGCCCGCGTACTCGACCCGGTGGCGGCGGAACTGATGCGCTACCGGGAGGTCCGGGAGCAGTACGCGACCGTGGTCGGCACCCGGCAGACGCCCAGGATCGTGGGCGGCGCACGCGGCGGCACGACCCGGCTGGGCGCCACAAGGGCGGGCACGCGCGCCCGATAGCCGGTGCCTGGTGCCGGGTCCCTGGTGCCCGGCGCTCGGCTGCCGATGGTGGAGGGCCGATGGCGAACGGCCAGGTGGCGGGCAGTCGGTGGGCAGGGGTCCGTATCCCTGCCTCCGTACGGGTACGGGTATGGGTACGGGGGCAGGGCGCGGGCCCTTACTCTCCGCCCTCCCCGCCCCAGGCGCGGCCGTACGGGAACGAGAGGCGCGCCCCCCGCGACCCCTTCGGCTGCTTCCCGCCCCACCTCCATCTCACCCAGCCCACCCCAGTCCACCCCAGCCCCTCCCCCTTCAGCCCCTCCCACCCCCTCCGTTTCCCCTCCCGGGTGACGGAGTTGTGCACAGTCGTCCGCTTGTCCACAGGTCTCAGCGGGTTTCTCCGCGCACCTCCAGGATGGAGGGGACCGGAGAAGAGACAGCAGGGTGAACGCGAGGGTGGGGGACGGACGATGAACGAGACGACCGTGACGCTGGTGGGCAATGTGGCGACGGCGGTGGAGTACCGGGACACCGTGAGGGGCGGGGTCGCCAGGTTCCGCTTCGCGGTGACCGGGCGGCGCTGGGACCGGGAGCAGGGGCTCTGGACCGACGGGCCCACCAGCTTCTACACGGTGTCCGCCTGGCGCTCCCTCGGGGCCAATCTCGCGGCCTCGGTCTCGGTGGGCGAACCGCTCGTGGTGCACGGCAGGTTGCGGGTGCGCGAGGACGAGCGGGACGGGCAGCGGAAGACCTTCGTGGACGTGGCCGCGCTGACGGTGGGCCACGACCTGAGCCGGGGCACGGCGGCCTTCCGGCGCCCGGCGCGGCCGGATTCGAAGGCGCCGCCGGAGCCTTCCCCGGCGCTCGCCCCGGCGTCCGGCGGGGACCCGTGGGCGGTGGCGGCGGAGGGCCCGGGAGAGGGCGGGGAAAGGGCCGGCGAGGAGGTGGGAACCCGTTTGGTGACGGCCTCCTGACCTTCTGTTGTGGAGATTTGTCGACCAACTCGCTTGCGCGATAACGATTCCGAGTCGGAATGGTTATCTGACCGTATGGCCGGGCACCGGGGGGTTCCGCATCCCTAGGATTCCCGGGTACTCATGTGGCACGTGAGCCCATCGGGTCTGTGATCTGCTGGCGTGCGCTCCCCCCACGCGAAACGACATGTTCGCGGAGCTGCGCGCCCGGAGGGGAATGCAATGTTTTCAGTTCGTGGGCGCGGTGTTGCCCGCCTTGCCGCCGCGACGCTGGTGTCCAGCCTTGTCGCGGTCGGAGCGATAGCGACCGCCGGTCCGGCGTTCGCCGACGACGCCGCCGGTACCGGCGGTGTGACGGCGAAGCTCGGCGGCATGACCGACCGTGACTCGGTCAAGATCTTCGAGAAGGACGGTTCGGACTGGGTCGTCCAGGGCGGCCTCTTCAAGATGCAGGTCGAGGGTGGGGGCACCCTCCAGACCTACTGCATCGACCTCCGCACGGAGGCCAAGCACGACTTCGACTACAAGGAAGTCGGCTGGGGCGAGTCCTCCCTGCACAACAACGAGAACGCGGGCAAGATCCTCTGGGTCCTGGAGAACGCGTACCCGAAGTTCTCCGCCGAGGCGCTCGGCACGAAGCTCGGCGGCGTCGACCTCTCGAAGAACGAGGCCGCCGCGGGCACCCAGGCCGCGATCTGGACCTTCTCGGACGACGTCAAGGCGGTCCCGCGCAGCGCGGACGCCAAGAAGCTGACCGAGTACCTCCTCAAGGAGGCCGTCAAGCTCGAAGAGCCGAAGGCCTCCCTCTCCCTCTCTCCCTCCTCCGTGGCGGGCAAGGCCGGTGACCGGCTCGGCCCGATCACGGTCAACACCAACGCGGAGACCGCTAAGATCACGCCCGCGCCCGGCACCCCCGCCGGGGTGAAGATCGTGGACGCCCAGGGCAACACGGTCACCGAGGCCAAGAACGGCGCCGAGCTCTTCTTCGACGTCGCCGCCGGCACCGCCGACGGCACCGCCGAGCTGAGCGCCTCCGCCACCACCAAGGTCTCCCTGGGCCGCGCCTTCGTCTCCATCGACGGCCCCTCGCAGACCCTGATCCTGGCCGGTTCCAGCGACTCCACCGTCACCGCCAAGGCGTCCGCCGCCTGGGCGAAGAAGGGTGCGGCCCCGGCCGTCACGGTCGCCAAGGACTGCGCCAAGGGCGGCCTGGAGGTCATCGCCTCCAACAAGGGCGACGACGCCTGGACCTTCGACCTGAAGGGCACCTCGTACACGGTCGCCCCCGGTGAGACGAAGACCATCGCGGTCCCGCTCGCCGAGGACGAGGCGTACAAGTTCACCATCACGGGCCCGAACGGCTTCGAGGAGACCTTCGAGGGCGTCCTGGACTGCAAGACGGCCCCTCCCGGCCCCAAGCCCTCCGAGACGCCCACCACGGAGCCCTCGACCCCGGCCCCGTCCCCGTCGACCCCGGGCACCACGACCGGTGACACCACGGGCGGCACCACCGGTTCGACCGGCACCACGGGCGGCACCGCCGGTGGCTCCACCACCACCGGTGGCGGCGACCTCGCCGAGACCGGTGGCTCCAGCGCCACCCCGATGATCGCGGGCATCGCCGCCGCGCTCGTCGTGATCGGTGGCGGCGCGGTGTTCGTCCTCCGCAAGAAGAAGGCCGCCGCTCACTGAGCCGCGACCCCCGGTACCGGTCCCGCGCCGGTACCGGGGAACCACACCCCGCGAGGTGATCCGCGTCACAGCGGAACCGCCCCGTGACCCCGCCCGACCCCGGACCGCGCCAGCGCCCGGGGTCGTCGCACGTCCGGAGCCCCGTTCCGACCCCTTACCGCCCGGTACGGCCCCGGTCACCGGCCGGTACGCCCCCGCCGCGCCCCCGCGCGGGCCCGCACCCCGCCCTCGCCGGTTTCCTCCCGGGGCTGGCGGTCAGGCAAGATGGGGTGTATCTGCCCACTCACTCTTCGCCGGACGGTTTCTCTTGGCTGAGTTCATCTACACCATGCGCAAGGCGCGTAAAGCGCACGGCGACAAGGTGATTCTCGACGACGTCTTCCTGAACTTCCTGCCCGGCGCCAAGATCGGTGTCGTGGGCCCGAACGGTGCCGGCAAGTCCACCGTTCTGAAGATCATGGCCGGGATCGAGCAGCCGTCCAACGGTGACGCCTTCCTCTCGCCCGGTTACAGCGTCGGCATCCTCATGCAGGAGCCGGAGCTCGACGAGTCGAAGACCGTCCTGGAGAACGTGCAGGACGGCGCCGCCGAGCAGATGGGCAAGCTCAAGCGCTTCAACGAGGTCGCCGAGCTCATGGCGACCGACTACTCGGACGCGCTCATGGAGGAGATGGGCAAGCTCCAGGAAGACCTGGACCACTCCAACGCCTGGGACCTCGACGCCCAGCTGGAGCAGGCCATGGACGCGCTGGGCTGCCCGCCCGGCGACTGGGCCGTCACCAACCTCTCCGGTGGCGAGAAGCGCCGCGTCGCGCTCTGCAAGCTGCTCATCGAGGCCCCGGACCTGCTCCTCCTCGACGAGCCCACCAACCACCTCGACGCCGAGTCGGTGAACTGGCTGGAGCAGCACCTCTCGAAGTACGCGGGCGCCGTGGTGGCCGTCACCCACGACCGGTACTTCCTGAACAACGTCGCCGAGTGGATCCTGGAGCTCGACCGCGGCCGCGCGATCCCCTACGAGGGCAACTACTCCACGTACCTCGACAAGAAGGCCACCCGCCTCAAGGTCGAGGGCAAGAAGGACGAGAAGCGCGCCAAGCGCCTCAAGGAAGAGCTGGAGTGGGTGCGGTCCAACGCCAAGGGGCGTCAGACCAAGTCCAAGGCCCGTCTCGCCCGCTACGAGGAGATGGCGGCCGAGGCCGACAAGATGCGGAAGCTGGACTTCGAGGAGATCCAGATCCCGCCGGGCCCGCGCCTGGGCTCCATCGTCGTCGAGGTCGAGAACCTCTCCAAGTCCTTCGGCGACAAGGTCCTCATCGACGACCTCAGCTTCACCCTGCCCCGCAACGGCATCGTCGGCGTGATCGGCCCGAACGGCGCCGGCAAGACCACGCTCTTCAAGATGATCCAGGGCCTGGAGACCCCCGACTCGGGCTCCATCAAGGTCGGCGACACGGTCAAGATCTCGTACGTCGACCAGAGCCGCGCCAACATCGACCCCAAGAAGACGCTGTGGGCCGTCGTCTCCGACGAACTGGACTACATCAACGTCGGCCAGGTCGAGATGCCGTCCCGCGCGTACGTCAGCGCCTTCGGCTTCAAGGGTCCGGACCAGCAGAAGCCCGCGGGCGTGCTGTCCGGCGGTGAGCGCAACCGCCTCAACCTGGCGCTCACCCTCAAGGAGGGCGGCAACCTGCTGCTCCTCGACGAGCCCACCAACGACCTCGACGTCGAGACCCTGTCGTCGCTGGAGAACGCCCTCTTGGAGTTCCCCGGCGCCGCGGTCGTGATCTCCCACGACCGGTGGTTCCTGGACCGGGTCGCCACCCACATCCTCGCCTACGAGGGCGAGTCCAAGTGGTACTGGTTCGAGGGCAACTTCGAGTCGTACGAGAAGAACAAGGTCGAGCGCCTCGGCGCGGACGCCGCCCGCCCGCACCGCGCCACGTACAAGAAGCTCACCCGAGGCTGAGGTCAGTGGCCAGACACCTCTACAGCTGCCCCCTGCGCTGGTCGGACATGGACGCCTTCGGGCACGTCAACAACGTCGTCTTCCTGCGGTACCTGGAAGAGGCGAGGATCGACTTCATGTTCCGGCTGGCGCCGGGGGACGGCTCCCCGTCGTTCTCCGGCGGGTCCGTCGTGGCCCGGCACGAGATCGACTACCTGAGGCCCCTGGTCCACCGCCACCGGCCGGTGACCGTGGAATCGTGGGTGACGAAGATCGGCGCGGCGTCGCTGACGATCGCGTACGAGATCAAGGACCCGGACGTCACCTACGTACGGGCCTCGACGGTCGTCGTGCCCTTCGACCTGGAGGCGCAGCGCCCCCGGCGGATCACCGCCGAGGAGCGGAGCTTCCTCCAGGAGTACGTAGACGACGGGATGACGTCCACCGCATGACCGTGCTCGCCCCGCTCCACTTCGACGACGCCAGGGAGGCGGCGGCCCTCGCCGCCTTCCTGACCCGGCTCGTCCACTACGACCGGGCCGCCGCCGTCCGTCTCCAGGCGGGCGGCGGGGCGCTCGCCGTCTTCGGCCGCCCCTCGTCCTTCGAGGTCCTCGCGGTCCGCACGGCCCGGCTCGCCGACGCCGTCGACCTGGACGTCACCGTCTCCGCCGGTGAACTCCTCGACGGCGTCGACGAGGCGGCGGGCAAGGCGGCCGTACCGGACGCCGTCACCGGACCGCCCTGGACCGGGGTGCTCCCGCCGCGCGCCGGATGGCGTCCGGTCGCCGGACTGCCCGGCACCGCCGAGATGCGCGGCGCCGTCGCCGCGGCCATCGCCGAGTTCCGTGCGCGGGACGAGGAACTGCCCGAGGAGCGGCGCACCCGGGCCGAGCGCGACCTCATCGGCCGCGCGATCTGGTCCCGCACCCTGGCCCCCACGGGCCTGCCGCTGCGGGCCGTGCACGCGGCCCAGTCGCTGGGGTTCCTGCCGCCCGCCGGGGCGGCGGAGACGGTCGCGCTGTTCGCCTCCGGCCCGTGGCTGCGGCTGCGGACCCCGTACGGCTCGATCGCCCTCCGTACCGTCCCCACCGGCCTGACCGTCACACCCGGCCTCTCCGGGTGACGGAGACGGGGCCGCCACCGGACCCGCCACCGCCACCGGTACCGGTACCGGTACCGGTCCCGGGGACCGCTACGGACCCCGGAACCGCTGCGGAACCGGACGCACGCCCCGCCGGTACGGCCCCGGGCGCGCCCGTCGGCGTGGAGGTCCTGGTCGACGGTGACCTCACCGGCCAGGAGCTCAACACGCTCTTCCATGCTGCCTGGCCCGGACACCGGGACACCGACTTCGGGCCCGTCCTCGCCCGCAGCCTGCTCCGGGTGACCGCCCGGCGCTCCGGACGGCTCGTCGGCTATGTCAACGTCATCGGCGACGGCGGGGCGCACGCGTTCCTGCTCGACACCACCGTCCACCCCGGAGTTCGCCGCACGGGCCTCGGCACCGCCCTCGTCCGGGCCGCCGCCGAAGCCGCCCGGCGGCGCGGTGCGCACTGGCTCCACGTGGACTTCGAGCCGCACCTCACCGGCTTCCACCAGCGGTGCGGCTTCCGTCCCACCGCCGCCGGACTCATCGACCTGACCGGCACCCCCGGCTGAGGCCCCGGGCCCCGGCCAGCGGTCAGAGTCAGAGGTCAGCGGTCCGTGTCGTCCGGCCACACCCCGATGTGGTCCTGCTCCAGTTCCAGCGCCACCCGGTGCTCCATGCCGAGGGCCTGGGTGTAGTCCGCCGGGAGCTGGAGACGGCCCGCGCGGTCCAGCATCGCGTACTCCCGTGCCACCAGGGACTCCTGGCCCTGCTCGTCCACCTCGGTGCGGCGCAGCACCTCGGAGGAGGTGCGGCCGTCGCGGATGGCGACCGTGCGGCGCACCTCGGTGGCGACGGTCTGGTCGTGCGTCACGATCACGATCGTGGTGCCCAGCTCCTCGTTGGCCCGGCGGAAGGCCGCGAAGATCTCCTCGCCGGTGGCCGAGTCCAGCTCGCCGGTGGGCTCGTCGGCGAGGAGCACGGAGGGGTTGTTCGACAGGGCGACCGCGATGGCCACCCGCTGCTGCTGCCCGCCGGAGAGCTGGTGCGGCCTGCGGTCGCGCAGGTCGGCGATGCCCAGCATCGACAGCAGCTCCTCGGCCCGCTCGGCCTTCTGCCCGGCCTTGCCGCGCAACTGCATCGGCAGCGCCACGTTCTGGGAGGCGGTCAGGTAGGGCAGGAGGTTGCGGGCGGTCTGCTGCCAGACGAAGCCGACGATCTCGCGGCGGTACCGCAGCCGCGCCTTGCCGTCCATGCCGAGCAGGTCGCAGCCCGCGACCCGGGCCGCGCCGGCGGTCGGCACGTCCAGGCCCGCGAGGATGTTCATCAGCGTCGACTTGCCCGAACCGGACGCGCCGACCAGGGCCATCAGCTCGCCCTCCTTCACCAGCAGGTCGAGCCCCTGGAGCGCCTGCACCTCCACCCCGTCGGTGGTGAAGATCCGGACCAGCCGGTCGCAGGAGATGAGGGAGTCATGGCCGTACGAGGGGCGGTCGCGGTGCGCGGTCGCCCGCCGCTCCAGCTCCTCCAGGGTGGTGTCCGCAGCGGTCCCCCGGCTCGACGTCTCGGTCTTCGTCATCGTGTGTCTCCTGCCCTGAGTTCCTTGATCGAGCTGCTGCGTCCCGCCCACCACGCCTGTGCGCCCGCTGCCGCCGCCGTGATCAGCACGACCGCCACGGCGGGCCCCGCGAGGGACCACGGATCCGCCCGCAGCGGTGCCGAGTCCAGTACGGCGAAGCCCGGGGTGGTGGCGAGCGCGAGGCGGAACAGGTCGATGCCGGGGGCGAGCAGCGGCACCGTCACCAGTCCGGCGAGGACCCCGCCGACCGCCGCGAGGACGGCCTGCGGCAGCGCTTCGAGGCCGAGGATCCGCCGTCCCTGCTTCCTGGTCAGGCCCATCGTGCGCAGCCGGGCAAGGAGGGTGGTCCGCTCCGGCGTGCCCTGCAGCAGGGAGAGCAGCACGGCCACCACGGCGAATCCGGCGCCCGCGCCGATCGCGGCGACGTACATCCGCTCGGCGCCCGACTGGAGCGGCGAGTCCACGTAGGCCGATCGCTTCTCGGAGCGCATCGACACCGGCAGGGGGATGTTCTCCTCCTTCGCCTTCACCACGGCCCGCAGCGCGGACCCGTCCACGGAGCCGGTGACCAGCAGGCCGGTGGTGGTCCGGTGGGTCAGGTCGGCGCCGTTGACCACGAGGAACTCGGTGCCGGGGAAGGCCGGGGTGACGGGCCGCACCGCGACCACCTTCACCCGGAACACGCCCGCCGCCGTCATGATCTTCTGCGGTGTGCGCCCGAGGCGTTCGGCGACCGAGGGCGAGGCGACCGCGGGGATCACCCGCTCGGTGTCCGCCGCGACCTCCTTGCCGCCCTTGCCGGTCGACGCGAGGAGCCCGGCGGGGAAGGGGCCGAACCCTGTCCTGGCGGTGAGCCGGGTGTACGAACCGGGCTCGACGCCCACCAGGGCCCCGCTCATCGGCCGCGCGTTGACGTCCTCGGCGGACGGGAGCAGCACGCCGTACTCGATCTGGAGGGGCGTCGCGTCCTGGACGCCCTTGGTGCCGCGCACGGACTCGACGAGGCCCTCGGGCAGCGGGGTCCACTCCACGGAGCCGTCGATGCGGGCGTCCGCGCCGATGGCCATGAGCGCCGCGCGGTCGCGGGCGTCGGCGACGCCCGCGAGGACGGAGCCGCCGAAGGCCGCCGTGGACAGTGCCAGGACCAGGGCGAGCAGCGGGAGCGTGCCCGCCGACGAGCCGCGTCCGGCGCGGGCCAGGGCCAGCGGGCCGACCGCCCCGCGCAGCCTGCGGGCCGGACGGCCCGCCCAGCGCAGCGGCAGCGGATAGATCCGGACCAGGAGCATCGCGGCGATCAGGCCGACCAGCACCGGGGCGGCGCTCACCAGGTGGTCGCCGGAGTCCTCGGTGCCGCGCAGCCGCAGGGAGGCGACCGCGCCGACGGCGAGGACCAGCACGGTCAGGTCGAGGACCGTGCGGCGGGTCGAGGGCCGCGCGTCCGCCAGGTCGTCCCGGCCGCCGTGCAGCCGGGGCCGCCGGTGCCGGACGACCGCCCGCAGCGGCAGCACCAGCACGGCGACCAGGGCGACGGCGGTCGCGGCGAGCAGCGACGGCAGCAGCGGTATGTCACCGGTGCCGGGCACCGCGCCGGGACCGGGGGCGGGCGGCCGTACGGTCAGCACGGCGAGGACCACGGCGAGCGCCGCGGCCGGCACGGCGACCGCCGAGGTCTCGCCGAGGAGCCGGATCCCGATGCCGGTGAGCGAGGCGCCCCGGGAGCGGATCAGGGCCAGTTCGCTGTCCCGGCGGACGACGAAGAGCCCTCCGGTCATGGCGAGGACGACGGCCGCGACGGCCCCGATGCCGAAGACGGCGACGGCGACGACGGGGGTGATGGCCTCCCGCATCGACCCGTAGGAGTCGATGATGCCGTCGAGTCCGGTGGCCAGCGCGCCGGTGGGGCCGACGACCTGGCGCAGCTTCACCAGGTCGGGTCCGCCCTTCGCCGAGTCGAGGGCGAGGGCGAGCGCGTCGGCGTCCCGGCCGGTGAGGTGGTCGGCGACCGGCAGGAAGCGGAAGAAGGTCTCGGGCTCGCCGGTGGTGGAGAGCAGCGCGGGCGCCGAGGCGGGGGAGACCAGCAGGGCCCCCTGCCAGTAGTACTTGACCTCCAGGCCGACGGTCGCGGCCAGCGCGGGCGTGCCGAACAGCGGCTCGACGCCCCAGTAGGCGCTCTGGGTGCCGCGCGGTTCGACGACGCCGGTGACGGTGAAGGCGATGGGCTCGGCGCTGACCCGGCCGGGGACGTGCACCACGGAGCCGGGCTTGAGGTGCAGCTCCTCGGCGGTCTTGGTGGTGACCACGGCTTCCGGGCGGGCGGGCGTGCCCTGGGGGAGACGGCCGGCGCGGAGGGTGGAGTGGTCGGCGAGACCGGACGGCGAGGCCAGGACGAACTGGGGGGCGAGGCCGTCGGGCCGGGGGAGCCAGGGGTCGAGGCCGTTGACGCGCTTGACGGTGCGGACCCCGTGGGCCGCCTGGCGCGGGTCGGTCCGCAGCGGGGCGGGCAGCAGGCCCAGCACCTCGTCGTGCTGCTTCTTCAGGACGCCGGGGGTCAGCATCTGCTCCCGGGTGGCCAGGGGGAGTTCCAGACCGGGCGTTTCGGCGGTCAGCTGGAGGGTGCTGACGGCGGCCTGGGCGGTGCCGATGTCGTGCCGCAGACCTTCGGTCTCGTACGCGTCCATGGCCCGGGGCAGCGCGGCGGCGAGGTAGGCGGTGACCAGGACGAGCAGGGCCAGCGAAGCGGCGGCCCAGGGCGCGGTCCGGAGCCGGGTCCGCACCCAGGGCGCCACCGCGCGGGCGGGCTTGTCGGTCCGGGACCGGGGCATGTCGGTGGCCTTCCTGGGTACGGAGGGGGTGCCGGGGGCGTCCGGGCGGTCCCCGACGGTCTTCGGAGCCGTCCCGGGGGACGAGCTCGGGATCTTTCCGGCGGGTGCGCCCGGGGCGCGGGGCCCGGCGGACTCACCGGGGGCGTCCCCGGAGGGCGGGCGCGAGGCCGTCCCCGGGGTGCGCCCGCCGGCGGTGTCGGGGGTGTCGGCGGTGTCGGGGGTTTCCCCGTCAGGAGTGCCGGGGCTCTTCCCCGTGGTCTCCGGGTCCTCCCCGGTGGTCCCGTCCGGGTTCTCCCCGGTGGTGGCGGACATCAGCCCGCCGCCTGGTGGCGCAGGGTCGCGACCGGGTCCGTACGCCGCAGGGCGATGCCCGCGACGATGGCGAGCGGCAGCGCCGCCACCCCGGCGATCAGCAGTGCCACCTGGCCGAGGGGTAGTTCGACCAGGACCGGGGGCACCGGCCGGGCGGCCTGGCCGGTCAGGACGACCAGCGGGACGACCGTACGGGCCAGGACGGCGCCGAGGCCGATGCCGACGAGCAGCCCGATGCCGATCAGCAGGCCCTGTTCGGCGGCGATCAGCCGGGCGAGGCGCCGTTGCGGCGTGCCCAGCGCCCGCAGGACGCCGAACTCGGCGGACCGCTCCCGCATGGCACCGGCCGAGCCGACCGCGAAGCCCACGGCGGCGAGCGCGGCGGCGGCCGCCGCGACCGCCATCAGGGCGGCGTTGGGGCCCGCGCCGAGCGGGTCGCCGAGGAGTTCCCCGGCGATCTCGTCGCGGACGACGACCTGGGCGGGGTCCGCGTTGGGCCGGGCGCGCAGGGCGGTGGCGACCTCGGCGGAGCGGCCGGGGTCGACGGCCAGCCACCATTCGGTCGCCGGGACGGTGGAGGCCGCTCCGTCGGACAGGTAGCGGTTGACCGCGGCGAGGTCGAGGAGGATCGCGCCTCCGTCGTCGGGAGTGACGGCCGTGCCGACCTGGGCCGGGCGGGCGGCCGCGCCGGTGGTGGGCAGCTCGTCCACGACCTGGTGGACGACGGCCTTCACGTCCCGCCCGCCGATGGCGACCTCGATGAGGTCGCCGGGGCGGGCCCCGGCGGCCGTCATGAAGGACGCGGTCGCCACGGCGGAGAGCCGCTCGGGGGACTTCGGCCCGGGGGCGTTCATCCGCAGGGTGTAGTCCTCGACCTGGGAGTAGCGGTCGGTCTCGTCGCCGCCGGTGAGGGAGAAGGCGATGGAGTACGGGGCGGGGCGCCCGCCGGTCGCGGTGCCCGCGACGCCCGAGGTGGGGACGCCCTCGCGGGGGTCGCCGTTCTCGGTCTGGTCGAAGGCGTACGACCAGCTCTCCAGCACCTTGCCGGGGGCCTCGACCCGCTCGGCGCCGTCCGCGCGGACCACGCCGAACCGCTCGACGCTCAGGGTCTGGGCGGTCTTCTCGCCCGGCTGGATCTCACCGGTGACCTCCAGGCCGACGAGGGTGAGCAGACCGGTGGAGCCCGTGCCCGTCTTCTCGCCGGGGGTCCGGGTGAGCGTCGCCAGGTCGAGGGAGAGCCGGTGGGTGCGGCGGTCGGCGGGCAGCGGGCCGAAGGACTGCCGGTACGCGACGCCGCTGGGGTCCTCCAGGACGGCGGTGACCTGGGCGGGGCCGACCGGCTCGGCGAGCCGCAGGTCGGCGGTGAGGGTCCGGGTGCCCGCGGGCAGCGGCAGCCCGGGGCGGCTCGTCGCCCGGGGGGCGAGCGGGGTGAGCATCGAGCGGACGGGGACGTCGGCGAGGTCGGCCCGGAGCATGAGGTCGTCGGCGGCGTGCCGGGTGTCCAGCGCGAGGATGGTCGCCGTCCGGCCGGAGAGGTCCATGCTGGTGCGGTGCACGGGGGCGACCGCGCGGACTCCGGGGACACGGCCGAGCTGCTCGGTCTGGGTCGGCTCGCCGGGACCGGCGCTGAGCACGCGGACGGCCGCGCCGACCCGGAAGTCGGCCTGGTCGCGCTGCGAGCGCTCCCAGGAGTTGCTCTGACCGATGGCCAGCATGCCCATGGCCACGGCGAGGACGAGGAGGAGGACGGGGCCCGCGCCACGCAGCGGACGGCGGCTGAACTGCCAGCCCGCCAGGGCGGCGGAGAGGCCGCGCCCGCCCGCCGCGCGCCGCTCCGCCAGCTTGGCGGCGGGCGGCAGCAGACGCAGGGTCAGGACGGTTCCGGCGAGCAGGGCGAGCGCGGGCGCGGCGACGAGCACCGGGTCGATGGAGCCGCCGCCCTGGGCGTCGGCGCCGAGGGTGCCGCCCGCCGCGTCGGGCCGCTGGAGCTGCCAGTAGGCGACGGCGGCGACGGCCAGCAGACCGAGGTCCGCCCCGGCGCGGACGGGGCCGGGCAGCGACGCCGAGCGGGCCTTGCGCAGGGAGACGGCGGAGCCGTCCCCGGCGGCGAGCGCGGGGGCGACGACGGCGGCGGCGCAGCACAGGGCCACGCCCGCGGCGACCAGCCACACGGCGGGGGAGGCCGTGGTGTCCAGCTCGACGCCGAGCGAGGCGAGCGCGGACCGGTCGGCGAAGAGCCGGGTCAGCGGGCCGGAGAGCAGCGGGGCGGCGATGGCGGCGGGCAGTGCGAGGAACAGTGCCTCGATGCCGGCGAGCCCGGCGATCCGGCGCCGCGAACCGCCCCGGGCGCGCAGCAGCGCGGTCTCGCCGGAGCGCTCGGTGCTCAGCAGCCGGGCGACGAGCAGCAGCGCGTACGCGGCGAGCAGGATCAGCTGGACGGCGACGATCAGCAGCGTCGAGCGGGAGACGAGCAGGGCCCGCTGGGTCTGGTCCAGCACGGTCGGCAGCGCGGTGCTGACCGAGAGGGTGGTGCCGAAGGCGCCGGTGTTCTCGGCCAGTTCCTTCGGGCCCTCGGTGGCGGCGGCGCGCAGGGCGGCGATGCGCTCGGTGGTGAGACCGGTGTAGTCGGCGGAGCCGAGCCAGGAGGTGTCGCCCGTGCTGACCGCCCGTGCGGTCAGGACGGTGGGGTCGACGAGCAGCGGCCCGTACGTCGTGAAGGCGACGGTGCGGACACCCCGCCCGCCGGCCGGGTCGAGCTGCCAGTACAGGTCCTTGGTGTCGACGGGCCGGTAGACGCCGGTGATCCGGGCCTTCACCGCCGGGCCGTCGAGCCGGTCGGAGAGGTCGAGGACGGTGCCGGGGCCGACCCGCAGCCTGCGGGCCGCTTCCTCGGGCAGGGCCGTCTCGACGACGCCCGGGGTGCGGGCGGCGGACGGCCAGGCGCCCTTGACGAGGGTGAGCCGTGAGCGGTCGAGCGCGGCGAAGTGGGTGAGGTCCGGGTCGCCGCCGCGGGCCGCGGGCTGCCGGAGCTCGCGGGGCAGCGCGTACGGACCGGAGCGTTCGAGGCGCCGGACGGTCACCGGCAGTCCGTCGAAGGTCGCGCGCACGGCCTCCTGGACGGCCGCCTCGGCCGAGGCGCGCTTGGCCTCCGGCACCTGTCCGCCGACGAGCAGCGAGGCCGCGGCGGCGGACCGCCCCCGCAGTCCGGCCTGGAGCGCCGCGTCACCGATCGCCCCGGAGAAGGAGGCGAGGGTGGCGAGCACCGAGGTGGTCAGGAGCACGGCGAGGAGCGCCGCGGCCAGCAACAGCCGGTGCGCCCTGACGCGCAGAAATACGAACCCCGTCACCCATCCCCCTGGCCACCCTGATCACGGTGCGCACGTCGGTCGTTCCGCACGCTCCCGAAACTTCTCTCGGATGCTTTCAGAATGCATGTGCGGCTGGAAACCGCTTACAGACCGACCTTGATGGGATCGTGACCGTTATCCGGGGTTCCGTTTCCGGAATGTGTTCATCCGTGACCAGAAGGGGAGTTCGTCAAGGGTGTGAAAAGTGAAAAAAGGAGAAAGTGGATCAGTCCGCCGAGTTGACCATCGAGGCCGCCGCGTAGGTCAGATAGCGCCACAGCTCGCTCTCGTGCTCGGGAGCCAGCTCCAGCTCGTCGAGGGCGGTCCGCATGTGCCGCAGCCAGGCGTCGTGGGCCGCCCGGTCGACGACGAACGGGGCGTGCCGCATCCGCAGCCGGGGATGTCCCCGGTGGTCGCTGTAGGTGCGGGGGCCGCCCCAGTACTGCATGAGGAAGAGCGCGAACCGCTCCTCGGCGGGGCCGAGGTCCTCCTCGGGGTACATCGGGCGCAGCAGCGGGTCCTCCGCGACGCCCTCGTAGAAGCGGTGGACCAGGCGGCGGAAGGTCTCCTCGCCGCCGACCTGCTCGTAGAAGGTCTGCTCCTGCGCTGTTTCCCCGGGAATCTCGTTCACCGTTCCATCGTCTCAGACGACCAGTCCTAGGACCGGGGAACCAGGACCGCCCCCGGGGCCCGGGCGGGCGGCCCCGGAGGACCGCGCGCCGGGCCCCGGGGGCGGGCGGTGGGACGGCGTCAGCCGAGCCGTACCGTGATCGTCGTCCAGGCGCCGACGTGCACCCGGTCGCCGTCCTGGAGCTGGACGGGGACGTACGGCTGGATCGGTTCCTCACCGCCGTTGACCGTGGTGCCGTTGGTGGAGTTCTGGTCCACCACCGCCCACGAGCCGTCCGGCTGCTGCACGAGCACCGCGTGCTGGTGCGAGACGCCCGGGTCCTCCGGCGGCACCGACAGGTCGATGTCGGGGGACTCGCCGGTGGAGTGCCTGCGGCGCCCGACGGAGATCTGGTTGCCCTGGAGCGGCAGCTGCTTGGCGGGCGAGTACGCGGGCAGGTTCAGGCCCGTCGCCTCGGGGCCGCTGCGCTGCATCATCGCCAGGAAGTAGTCGCGGTCGGGACCGATGTACGCCGTCCAGGTCCCCGGCTGCCGGGGTGGCTGGAACTGCTGCTGCGGCGGCCCCTGGTGCGCGGGAGGCGCCGGGGGCCCCTGGTGAGGGGGAGGCTGCGGCGGTTCGTGGCGCTGCGGCGGCTCGGAGTGCGACGGCGGCGACAGCACCCAGTCGTCGTCCCCGCGCGGCTGCGGCGGGGACTGGACGGGTGCGCCGGGCGGCGCGGCCGGGCCCTGGAGGTACGCGGGGGGCTGCCCGGGAGCGCCGGGCGGCTGCTGTGCCGGGGGCCGCCGCGGCGGTGCCTGGTGGTGGGTCGGCTCGGCGCCCAGGGGTTCGGCGGGCCGGTTGACCTGCGAGGGCCGCGAACCGTGGTAGCCGAACGGGTCCTGCTGCTGGCCCTGCGGGGGCGGCGAGGACGGGAAGCCCGGCGGCAGGCTCGGACCGGGCGGCGGACCGGGCTGCTGCGGCGGCGCGGAGTGCGGGGGAGCCGGGGCGTGCGGGGCCGGGGGCTGCGGCGCGGCGGAGTGCGGCGGCGCGGCGGCGCCGCGCTGCGCGTTCTGCGGGGCCAGCGGGGTGTACGAGGTGGCCGTGTGGGTGAGGAAGTTCCAGCGGCACTCCTCGCAGAACGGCGACATGTGCTCGCGCGGGGTCCGGCACTGCGGGCAGAGCTCCGCCTGCGCGGTCGCGTTCGAGTCACCGCCGGGGCCGAAACCGCCGTGACCGGGACCGTGGCCGCCGGGGCCGGGCCCGTTGCCGAAGCCGCCGGGGCCATCGGGGCCACCGGGTCCGGGGCCTCCCGGTCCGGGTCCGAAGCCGCCGGGCGCGGGCGGCGGGCCACCGCGGCCGGATCCCTGTCCGGGACCGTCCCCCGGGCCGAAACCGCCGTGACCGGGGCCGTCACCAGGACCGAAGCCGCCGTGACCGGGATTGTGACCGGGACCGTGGCCGGGTCCGTCACCGGGTCCGAAGCCGCCGTGTCCGGGACCGTCTCCCGGACCACCGAAGCCGCCGTGACCGGGACCGCCCTGTCCCGGCCCGTCACCGGGGCCGTAGCCGCCCGGCGGGGGCGGCGGGCCGCCGTGGCCACCGGGGCCGGGGTAGCCATAACCGCCCGGGGCGCCGGGGCGCTCGGGAGCGGGGTAGCCGTAGCCGCCCGGAGCACCGGGGCCGTCGGAGCCGGGGTAGCCGTAGCCGGCCGGGCCCTCGGGGGCGCCGGGTCCTGGGTGTCCGTAGGCGGGCGGCGGCGGGGGAGGCGGCGGTACGGCACCCGTCGGCGCACCCGCCCCGGCCATGCGATGGCCGCAGACCTCGCACCAGTCGTCGGAGACCGACTGGTGTCCGTTCGGGCAGGTCGGCATGTCGGTGCTTCCCCCTCTCGTCGTCCGGCCCGCTGGCCGGGCTACCTCTTGACGCGAACGGTCTTGGTGGAGCGGGTTTCGAGTGTCATCTCGTCCGCTTCCGCGACCTTCGCCTTCAAACGCACAGTACCGGTCGCCGCATCGACCACGTCGACCACCTTCGAAAGGAGTTTCGCGGTGTCCGCGTTGCCCGAGGCCGCCGCGAGCTGCACGGCCCGGCCCAGTTTCGCCGTCGCTCCGTCGTGATCGCCCGATTTGCGCGCGTCCAGGCCCTGCTGGATGACGTCCGCGAGTTCGGCCTGGCCCGTGTAGTGCGCGACCTGCGGGTTGATCGACGTCGACATGGCCAGGTCGTCCGTCCACACCGCCCGTACCAGCCCCTGGGACAGCGGGCGGAGCTCGCCGTCCAGCGGGTCGGGCGCGATCAGGGAGACCCGGGCGGCCAGCATCTCCTGGCCGACCGAGGCCAGGGGGACCCGTACGGTCACGTGGTAGTCGCGGGACTCGTCGCCCCAGGAACCCGTCGGGTAGTCCCCGGCGCGCGGCCCCGCCTCCGTACGCCGTCCGGTCAGGTCCTCGACGGTGGGCGCCACCTGCTTCACGAAGGCGATCTCCACCCCCACCGGGGTCCACAGGCGCAGGGCGACGTCGGCGACGCCCTTGCCCATCGCGTGCTCCATCATCGAGGTGAAGTCGGCGGCGAGGGCGGCCGGGTCGGCGACGATGTCGGCGGTGCCGAGCAGCGCCGAGGCGATCCCGGTGACCTCCTTGACCTTCCAGTCGGTGCCCACTCCGCGCGCGTCGCAGGTGAAGCGGCCCGCGCAGGAGTCGAGCGCGGCCGCCAGCTCCTCCGGCGACTCGTGCTCGTTGCGTCCGTCGGTGAGCAGGATGCCGTGCCGGATGGTGAGGTCGGCGGAGGACAGCAGCCGGTCCGCGAGCCGCAGCCAGGTGCCGATCGCGGTGCCGCCGCCCGCGGTCAGCCCGCGCAGCGCCTCCTTGGCCTGGGCCCGGGTGCGGGCGTCGGCGACGGCCAGGCGCCCGTTGCGCGGGTAGACCTCCGTCGCCCGGTGCGTCCCGGCGACGACCGCGAACGAGGTGCCGTCGCGCAGGGTGTCGATCGCGGCGGCGGTGGCCTCGCGGGCGCCCCGCATCTTGGTGTCGGGGTAGTCCATCGAGCCGGAGCAGTCGACCATGATCACGACACCGGCCGTGCCCGCGCCCGACGGGCCGTACAGCCGCTGGCCGGTGGTGCCGCCCCCGGTGGAGGTGACCGTGACGATCGCGCTGACGTCCCGGCCGCCCTCCGGCAGGAACTCGTTCTGGTAGACGTCCACCGAGAACTGCGGCACGGTCGACTTGGAGAAGTTGGCCATTCTTTACGGCTCCTCGGGCAACAACGGTTTCGGGGACGGGTACCGGCGGCCGTTCAGGCGGATCATGCCCCGGGTGAGGCGGCGGTGAACGGCACGAGCGCGACCGTGATGTTGTCGTGGCCGCCGCCGTCCAGGGCGTGGCCGACGAGCGTCCGGGCGCTGTGCAGCGGGCGGTCCGCCGCGTCGGCGGGCACGATCCGCGCCATGTCCCCCGCGCCCTCGGCGTAGTTCCACAGTCCGTCCGTGCAGACGACGACCACACCGGACCGGTCGGGCTTGAACGCGGCCGTGTGCGGCTCCAGCTCGTAGGAGTCCGCGCCCAGCCAGCCGGTGATGGCGTGGGCGCGCTCGTCCGCGTACGCCTCCGCCTCGTTCATCAGGCCCGACGAGACCATCTGCGCGGCCCACGAGTCGTCCTCGGTCAGCCGGGCGGGCGGGGCGGCCCGGTCGTCCGGCACCCAGTAGACGCGGCTGTCGCCGACCCAGCCCACGACGAGCAGTCCGCCCGTGACGACGGAGCCGACGATGGTGCAGGCCGGGGCGTTGCGGTGGCGGTGCGCCTCGGCCTCGGCCGGGCCCGTCCCTTCCGCGAGGGAGTCGACGGCGGCGGCGGCGGCCACGATCGCCTCGTGCATGGCCTGCTGCGGGTGGGTGCCCCGGGGCAGCGCGGCGAGCAGCGAGGCCCCGGCGGCCTCGGCGGCGGCGGCGGACGCCTCGTCGGGACGGGTCGCCGAGGACACGCCGTCGCAGACGATCGCGACGGTCGCGGGGGAGCCGTCCGGGAGGGTCGTCGTGGAGACGGCGAACGCGTCCTCGTTGCGGTGGTGGCGCAGCCCCCGGTCGCTGACGGCGGCGACACCGGTCAGCTCCCGCTCCATGTGGTCGCGCTCGCGCGGCTGGGCGTGCCCGCAGTTCTCGCAGTAGCCGTCGGTGTCCACCCGCCCGGCCCGGCAGGCCACGCACACGGAGGCGGAGGCGGAGGCGGCGGGCGGCGGCGCCGGATCGGCCCGTACCGCCGTACGCGGATCGGGGGCCGGCAGCGTGAAGTCCCCGTCGCCGGTGGCGGTCCGTCCGGCGGGCGCCGCCGGGGGCGGCCCGGCGGCCAGCTCCCGGCCGCCGGAGTCGGTGCCGGGCAGATCGCCCGGATGCTGGGTGGCGGCGGACAGCGAACCGGACTCCCGGTCCGGGGCGTCCGGCCAGGCCACCGGGGTGCCGATGGCCACGGTCGGGTGGTCCCGGCCGTCCCCGGCGGCGGGCACGGCCGTCAGGTCGTATCCGCACGCCCCGCAGAACCGGTCGCCCGCCTCCAGGGGTTCGGCGCACTCCGGGCACACGGTGAGTCCGTGCGACGGCTTCGGGTTCTGGGACATCCTCACACCCACGTCCGGGGGCGGAAGCGGTTGGCCCGCTCCACCAGTTCGATCCTCTCCTCGCCCCGCTGGGCGAGCCGGGCCAGCACCCGGTAGGAGCGTTCGAGGCCGAAGCGCAGTCCGCGCTCGTCCAGTTCACTGCCGAGCAGCAGCGCGCCGCCGCCCGGTTCCGCACCAGGACTCCCGGAGAGTACCCAGTCGAGGGCCGTTCCGTAGACCTCGGCCGACAACCGCTCCCGGCGCACCGCGTCCAGACCGAAGCCCCGCAGCGCGGACACCTGCGCGGCGGCGGCCGTCAGATCGGGCCCGAGCGGCTCAGCCGCCGGACGCCGCCGCAGCCGCGCCCGCACGGCCGCCACCCGGGCCGCCGTGTAGTGGATCGACGACTCCGGTACGGACTCCAGGGTCGCCACGGCCCCGGCGCGGTCGCCCGCCGCGAGCCGCACCCGGGCGAGACCGAAGGCCGCGCTGACGAAACCCTGGTCGGTGGCCCACACCAGGCGGTAGTACTCGGCCGCGTTGTCCAGCTGGCCGAGGACCTCGGCGCAGATCCCGAGGGCCAGCTTCGGCGACGGCTCGCCGGGGAAGGCGTCGTACACCGCGTCGAAGGCGAGCGCCGCGTGCTCGTGGTCCCCGGTCACCAGCGAGGTCACCCCCCGGTACCAGACGATCCGCCAGTCGTCCGGGGTCTTCTCCTCCAGGGCCGCCAGGGTCCCCGCGGCCGACGGCAGGTCGCCCAGCTCCAACTGGGCGCGCAGGGTGCGCAGCCGCAGCTCGGCGGAGGGCGTGGCCGCCGCCGCGAGCGCGGCGAGCAGCTCGGCCGGGGCGGCGGCGGCGAGCCCGGCGAGCAGCCCGGCGTGCGGGTCGGAGACGTCGACGTGCGGCACGGGCAGCGCGAGCGCGGTCGCGGGCGCGTCGAGCGGCGCGAGCAGCGGGCCGAGCCCCGCCCCGGCGGGCAGGGCGACGGGCGCCGGACCGGTGGGACCGGACCGCTTCCGGGCCCGGCGTCCGCCCAGCAGCGACACGTCCTGCGCCAGTTCGGCGAACAGGCTCGTGTCGGTGACCCGCACCTCGGTGCCGAAGAGCGTCGAAAGGGCCGGGCGCGGGCGGCCCGACTGGAGCGCCACCACCTCGCGCAGCACCCCGGTCAGCTGCTCCGCCATCTCCTGCGCGGAGCCGAACCGGCGGGCCGGGTCCGGGTCGGTGGCCCGGACCAGGAAGCGGTAGAACGACTCGTAGGTCCGCAGGACCTCGATGTGCTCCGGCTCGGGCAGCGAGTCCACGAAGACGTTCGTGTAGCCCTGGAAGTCGAAGGTCATCACCGCGAGCGTGCGGGCCACCGTGTACAGGTCGCTGGCGACCGAGGGACCGACCTCGGCCACCTCGGGCGCCTGGTAGCCGACCGTGCCGTAGATCGCGGACTCGTCGTCGTCCATCCGCCGGACCGCGCCCATGTCGATGAGCTTCAGCTGGTCCTCGGTCTGGATGGCGTTGTCCACCTTGAAGTCGCAGTACAGCAGGTGCCTGCTGTGCAGGTGCCCGAGCGCCTCCAGGGCCTCGATCCCGTACGCGCAGGCCTGTTCGACCGGCAGCGGGTCGCGGCGGCCGTCGGGGGCGCGCCGCTCGTTGGCGATCTCCTTGAGCGACTTGCCGCCGACGTACTCCATGACGATGTAGCCGTCGAGGGAGCCGGTGCGCTGGTCGAGGTGCTCGACGAAGTTGTAGATGCGGACGATGTTGGAGTGCTCGATCTCGGCGAGGAAGCGGCGCTCGGAGATCGCGGCGGCCATCGCGTCCTGGTCGCCGGTGTCGAGCAGGCCCTTGAGCACCACCCAGCGGTCGGACACGGCCCGGTCGACGGCGAGGTAGACCCAGCCGAGACCGCCGTGCGCCAGACAGCCCGCGACCTCGTACTGCCCGTGGACGACGTCCCCGCCGCGCAGCTTCGGCACGAAGGAGTACGGGTGCCCGCACTTCGTGCAGAAGCCCTCGGTACGGCCCGGCCGGGCGCCCCGCGAACGGCCCACCGGCGCCCCGCAGTCGGAGCGGGAGCAGAAACGCTTCCGCTCGGGTACCTCGGGGTTGTCCATCACCGCGCCCCGGGGGTCGGGACGCGGCACCTCGGGTATCGCCACCAGACCCGCGCCCAGCCGGTTGCGGGCGGACTGCCCGGACGAGGTGCCCGAGCTGCGCACCGACACCGAGGGCGCGGTGGAGGCGCCGGAGAGCGAGCGGGACAGCCGCCCGGAGACCGAGCGGCGCGAGGTCGAGGAGCGCGACGACGCCCGGGACGAGGCCCGCGAGCCGCTCCGCGCGGACGCCGGGTCGGTCCCGGCGGAACCGGCCCCCCCGACGGAGGCCGAACCGGGACCCGGACCCCGCCCCGACGGCCCGCCCCGGCCCGTGCCCCTGCCGGGGACGGCCACGCCCGTCGCCGCCGAGACGACGAGCCCCGCCTCGGCGGCCGGGGACCCCGGGGGCGCGACCACCGGGGCGAGCCCACAGGTGTCGCAGTACAGCTCACCGCCCCCCATGTCCTCGTACGAACCCCCGCACGAAGGACGCTGACAGCTCGCCACGCCCGTCTCCCCGTTCCTCACTCGCGTCCTCCCGCGTCCCTCGGGCCGGACAGTACGTCCGCCGCCGCCTGCTGGTAGCGCAGCACGGCCTGTTCCGCGACCCGCAGATCGCAGGGCGCGCTCCACAGCATCCGGCGGGCCGCGTCGTACCGCTCCGTGAGCAGCGGGTCCTCCGCCGCGCCCAGCCGTGTCACCTTCGCCCGGTAGGCGTCCAGTCTGCCCCGCAGCTCCGCCCGCACCGCGAGCGGCGCCGTGACCGACGTCAACGACTCGCGGGCCCGCAGCAGTTCGTCCTCCGCCTCCCGCTCCAGGGCGTCCAGGAGCGGGGAGAGCCGGTGCCACCGGGCGTGCCTGCGGTACTCGGCGGCGGCGGCCAGCCGCTCCTGGAGCACGATCGGCGGCCCGCCGACGACCGGTACCTCGGAGGCGGCGATCTTCGCCAGGACCTCGCCGCGCGCGGCCCGCGCCTCCGCCAGCGTCCGGTCCGCCCGGGACAGCACGTCCCGCAGGCGCAGCAGCCGGTCCTCGGAGTCCTGCCGGACCGCGAGCACCGCCTCCGTCTCCCGCCGCACGTCCTCCAGGGCCAGGGCCGCCCGGTCGTACCGGGCGGTGTCGGGGCGGCCCCCGCCGGGCGCCGAACTCCCGGCCGCCCGGCGCCAGAAGGCCAGCGGGTCGGTCACCACCTGGGAGCGCAGCGCGGTCAGCTCGTCGGTGATCGCCGCCAGTTCGTCCCCGGCCGGGTGCTCTCCCGGGCGCACGCCGACCGAGTGCGCCAGCGAACGCGTCCGGCCCAGCTCGGCGGCGAGCAGGTCGATCCGGGCGGGCAGCGCCGACCAGACCGCGTCGGCGGTGACCACCACGTCCAGCGAGGACGCGTACAGCTCGTTCATCCGGCGGACCAGGCCCTCCAGGGTGAACCGCTCCGACAGCAGCCCCCGCTCGCCCGCCCCGCCCGCCACGACCACGCTCTCGCCGCGCAGCCGCTCGGTCAGTTCCACCAGTTCGTCCCGGCCGGGCCAGCGGCGCCTGGCCCGTACCCCACGGGCCTCCCGCAGCGCACCCGTGTACACGTCGAAACAGGTCCAGAGCAGGGTGATGTCCCGCTCGGCCGCCGCCCACCGGTCCCGGGTCGTGCCGGTCAGCTCCGCCCCTTCGAGCAGTCTGCGGCCCGCGTGGTCCTGGAGCGCGAGGAGCGAGTCCTCGACCGCCTTGTGCTCGGCGGCGAGGCGCGCCAGCACACGGTCCGCCTCGTCCCGGTCCATCACCGGCCCAGCGGGTCCCGTGACTCCCATCGGTCACCTCTTCCTCTCCGTGTACGGGCCGCCGCTACGGCGCCGCCCCCGGCACTGCCGGGGCGCGGCGCTACTTGTACAGCGGAGCGGGCGGGCCCGGTATCCCGGGCAGGTCCTTCTCCAGCCAGTCCTTGTACGCCTTCTGCCAGGGGCCCTGCCGGTATCCCACGAGCACCTGGTTGACCCGGCGCACCAGGTCGTCGTTGCCCAGCTTGGCCGCCACCCCGTAGTACTCCTTCGTGAACGGCTCGCCCTTCAGCTCGACCGCCGGGTCCTGCGCCGCCTGGCCCGCCGCGAGGGCGTTGTCGGTGACGACGGCGTCGACCTCGCCGAGCTGGAGCCGGGCCAGACAGTCCAGCTGGTTGGGGACCGTCAGCAGGTCCCTGTCGTCCTTGGTGCCGTCGCCCGCGTCCTTGAAGACCGCGCCGAAGGAGTTGTCCACGAGGGCGTCGTAGGCGGTGGAGCCCTCGGCGGTGCAGACCCGCTTGCCGCGCAGCGAGGAGTCGTACCCCGTGATGTCCCGGGCCGCCCTGGGCGCCAGGACCTGCTGCCCCGCCTGGAAGTAGGCGGTGGAGAAGGCGACCTCCCCGATCCGCTTGCAGTTGATCGTCATGGTCCGCACGACCAGGTCGATCGTGCCGCTGTTCAGCAGCTCGGTCCGCTGGTTGGTGGGGATCGCGCGGAGGATGACCGCGTCCCGGTCGCCGAGCAGGTCCGCCGCGATCGCCCGCGCCAGATCGATGTCGAAACCCTCCAGGACACCCTTCTCCGGGTTCCGGTAGCCCCAGCGGTAGCTGGACTGGTCGACGCCGACGACCAGCTTCCCGCGCTTCTTGATCGCCTCGACCGCCGGGCCGTCCGCCGACGACGGGGTCAGCGAGGCCTCCGGGCGCTCACAGCTCTCGGCCCTGACCTGGACGCCGGTGCCGATCCCCGGTCCCGGACCGTACGCCTCCGGGGCCGCCGCCGCGCCGCTCCCGGCGTGCGTCAGCGGCAGCAGGGTCAGGGAGGCGGTGAGTCCGCAGGCCACGGCCATCGCGGCCACCCCGCCCCAGCCCCGGAAGCGCCGCACGGTCCGCCGCGCCAGCGGGTACGCGCCGTTCGTCATCCCGCCCCCTCTCACCGGTACTCCGACAGTCTGCGGTTGACGCCGAGGACCGCGCCCGCCGCGCCCAGGACACCGAGGAGAGCGGCGCCGAACGGCAGCAGGGCCAGCGCTCCACCGGCGGCCGAGGCGGCCCGGGTGAACTCGTTCCCCTCGTGCGCGAGGGCCTTCTCCAGGGCCGCGTCGACCTGGTCGAAGGCCTGCTCCGTGGAGTCCTCCGGTCCGATGATCCGGGTGAGGGCGGCCTCGTAGTCACCGGCCTCGTCCCGCGCACGGGCGTCCTTGTGGCGCTGCTGCCACTCGCCGACGCGGGCGACCGCCTCCTGGACCGGGGTGCGGCCCTCGCTGTCGTCGGCCCGCTCGCCCGCCGTGGCGAGCGCCCGCGTCAGCGTGTCCATGCTGGCCGTGTAGTCCGTCTCGTACTTGTCCTTCCGCTTCGCCGGGTCGGGGTCCTCGGTGAGGACCGCGCCCCGGGCGACCAGCGTCAGGTTCTCGTTGGCGCGGGCGGTGAGCGAGCCGATCCGGGCGGTGTTGAGCGCCTGGAGGGACTCCTGGCCCCGGGTCCGCGCCTCGCTCAGATCGGCGCGGGCCAGGGAGTGCGCGGCGACCAGCCAGAGCAGGGCGGCCACCGTGGCGGCGGTGGCAGCGAGCAGCCCCTGGTTGAACACCCGGTGGGTGTGCAGGTAGTTGCGGCGCTGGGCCCAGGCGAGCACGGCGAGGACGGCCAGACCGAGGGCGACCGACGCCCAGGGCCAGGCACGGGCCGAGGAGTCGTCCTGCCGCAGCCGCTCCGTCTCGGCCTCGTACAGCCGCTCGGCGGCCGGGAGCAGGATGGTGGTCATCTGCTGGTTGGCGTACCGCAGATAGGCCCCGCCCAGCGGCAGCCCCTGCCGGTTGGCGGCCCTGGCCCGCTCGATCAGCCCGGTGTAGCGGGGGAGCTGCTCGTTCAGGACGGCTATCTGCTCGGCCGACTCGCCGGAACCGGAGCCGCCCGCCGAGGCCTCGACGAGGAGCCGGGCGGCTCCGGCTATGTCCCGGTCGTACTGCTCGCGGGACTCCTTCGGTTCGAGGGTGCCCGCGAGGAAGCCGCTGGCGGCGGTGGTGTCGGCGTCGGCGAGGTAGCGGTAGATCGAGGCGGCGTCGGCGGAGAGCGGACGGCTGCGGTGCACGACGTCGTCGACGGCGCCCGCCCGGTCGTCGACCTGGAGGGCGGTGACCGCGCCGAACGCGACGAGGAGCAGCGCGAGTACGGCCCCGAGGATCTGGAGCCTGCCGGGCTCGCTCGTCGCGACGGCCCGCAGCCGCTCGCGGCCCACGGCCAGGGCACCGCGCCCCGGGGCCGGGGGACCGCCGGGCGCGGGCGACGGCTGCGCGGGCACGCCTGCCGGGCGCGCGGGCGCCGTGCTCCGCGCCGCCGGGACGGCGGGCGCGTTCGGCGGGTGTGTCACTTGACCTCCCCCTCGGTCGCTGACGTCGGCCGTCCGGCCGGGTCCCGGTGCGGGCCGGTCACGGTGGACGACCACCCGGCCAGCAGTATGGCCGCAGGGGGCCTTCCGCACACCGGGATTGACTCGATCTTGTTCTTATCGTGCCGCACGCCCGTGGCACCGCCCCGGGCGAACCCCTCACCTTGAATACGTCGACGGGCCCGCACCGGTTCCGTATCCGCCGTCGCTCGAACAGGTGAACGTGTACCGGCGGGGTCCCTCCCGGACCGCCGCCGAGCCCCCGCGCGAGCGGCCCCGGCGCGCCCGCGCCCCGGCGCACTCGCGCGTCCCCGCCCGACGGCCGGAGACCACCCCGCGCACGCCCGAGGGGCGCCCCTCCACCAGGAAGGGGCGCCCCTCGGGCCGGGCCGGGTCAGGCCCCGTAGTGCTTCCGCAGCCGGTCCGCCGCCTCCGGACCCGCCCCCGACTCGTCCAGCGCGAGCAGCCCCGCGCCCAGCACCGGCGGCGCCGTCACGAATCCGACGACGGCCTTCGGCGCCCGCTCCGCGAGGAGTTCCCCGATCCGGTCGTCCAACTGCGGGTGCCGCGCGGCCAGGACGCTGCCGCCCAGCATCACCGGCGCCTCCTCGTCGAGCAGTCCGAGCCGCCCGAGGGCGACCGCCGACATCGCCACGACCTCCTCGGCGAGCCGGTGCACCAGCGACAGCGCCACCGGATCGCCCTCCGCGCTCACCCGGAACAGCACCGGGGTCAGCTCGTGCCGCCGCTCGAACGGCACCAGACCCAGGTGCAGCGCCTCGATCAGCGCGTACATCGTCTCCAGGCCGAAGTGCGCGGGCAGCGCGACGGCCAGCGCGGACGGTTCGCCGCGCCCGTCCTCGGCCCGCGCGGCGCACCACAGCGCCTCCTCGGCCATGCCGCTGCCGCCGCCCCAGTCCCCGGAGATCTTCCCGATCGCGGGGAAGCGGGCGGTCCGCCCGTCGGGGGTCATCCCGACGCAGTTGATGCCCGCGCCGCAGACCACGGCGACCCCGCGCGGCTCGTCGAGCCCGGCACGCAGTATCGCGAAGGTGTCGTTGTGTACCCGCACCGACCGGCTCCAGCCCCGGCCCAGGATCTCGGCCTGGAGCGCGACCTCCTCGACGGGCAGGTCGGCATTGGCCAGACACGCGCTGACGTGCGCGAACGTGGGCGGGAGCGTGTCCCCGCCCGCCTCCGCCCAGGCCCGCCCGACGATCTCCGCCAGACTGTCGACGGCCGTCGACACGCCCACCACCGGCGGCTGGAACCCGCCGCCGCGCGCCGAGCCGAGGACGGTGCCGCCCGGCCCGACGACCGCGACGTCGGTCTTGCTGTTCCCCGCGTCGACCGCGAGGAGCGCCCCGTTCAGGTTCACGCCCACGCGAGGTGCTCCCGGTTGTGCGCGATCAGCCGGTCGGTGAGTCCCTCGGCGTACTCGTACTGGCCCACCAGCGGGTGCCCGAGGAGGGCCTTGAACACCCGGTCCCGGCCGCCGCGCAGCGCCGCTTCGAGCGCCAGGTCCTCATAGGCGGTCACATGGGCCATGAGCCCGGCGTACAGCGGGTCCACCGGGGCGACCGGCAGCGGCGTGGCCCCGTGGCCGCCGACGGACGCCTGCGTCTCGATGACGGCGTCGTCCGGCAGGAACGGCAGCGTGCCCCTGTTGTACGTGTTCACCACCTGGTACGGCGACCCGCCGCCGCCGAGCAGCGCGGCGGCGAGGTCCACGGCCGCCTCCGAGTAGAAGGCGCCGCCGCGCTTGGCGAGCAGGGCGGGCTTCTCGTCGAGCGCCGGGTCCCCGTACATCTCCAGGAGTTCCTTCTCCATCGCGGCGACCTCGGCCGCCCGCGAGGGCTTGGTGCCGAGCTCCCGGACGACCTCGTCGTGCGCGTAGAAGTAGCGCAGGTAGTACGAGGGGACGACGCCGAGCCGGTCCAGGACCTGGCGCGGCAGCCGCAGGTCGTCGGCGACGGTGTCGCCGTGCTCGGCGAGCAGCCGGGGCAGCACGTTCTCGCCCTCGGGCCCGCCCAGGCGCACCGCGCGCTCCCAGGTCAGGTGGTTGAGCCCGATGTGCTCCAGGTGCACGTCGGAGGGGGCCACGCCGAGGAGCCCGGCGAACTTGCGCTGGAAGCCGATGGCCACGTTGCACAGGCCGACGGCCTTGTGCCCGGCCTGGAGCAGCGCGCGGGTGACGATGCCGACGGGGTTGGTGAAGTCGATGATCCAGGCGTCGGGGTTGGTGCGCCGGACCCGCTCCGCGATGTCGAGGACGACGGGGACCGTGCGCAGCGCCTTGGCGAGGCCGCCGGCGCCGGTGGTCTCCTGGCCGACGCAGCCGCACTCCAGCGGCCAGGTCTCGTCCTGGAGCCGGGCGGCCTGTCCGCCGATCCGCAGCTGGAGCAGGACGGCGTCGGCGCCCTCGACCCCGGCGTCCAGGTCGGAGGTGGTGACGATCTTCCCCGGGTGGTCCTGCTTGGCGAAGATGCGCCGGGCGAGGCCGCCGACCAGTTCGAGCCGCTCGGCGGCCGGGTCGACGAGGACGAGTTCGGTGATGGGCAGGGTGTCGCGCAGGCGCGCGAATCCGTCGATCAGTTCGGGGGTGTAGGTGGAACCGCCCCCCACGACAGTGAGCTTCATGGTGTGCTTCAGCCCTTCACTCCGGTCAGTGTGACTCCCTCGACGAACGCCTTCTGGGCGAAGAAGAAGACGAGGATCACAGGGGCCATGACCAGGACGGTCGCGGCCATGGTCAGATTCCAGTCGGTCTGGTGCGCGCCCTTGAAGGACTCCAGGCCGTAGCTGAGGGTCCAGGCGGCGGGGTTCTCGGAGGCGTAGATCTGCGGCCCGAAGTAGTCGTTCCAGCAGTAGAAGAACTGGAAGAGGGCGACGGCGGCGATGCCGGGCTTCGCCATCGGGAGCACGATCCGGATCAGGGTGCGGAACTCTCCGCAGCCGTCGATCCTGGCCGCCTCGACGTACTCGTCGGGGATGGTCAGCAGGAACTGGCGCAGCAGGAAGATGGCGAAGGCGTCACCGAAGGCCATCGGGATCATCAGCGGCCACAGGGAGCCGGAGAGGTCCATCTGCTTGGCCCAGAAGAGGTACATGGGGATGATCACGACCTGCGGCGGCAGCATCATCATCGAGATGACGAGCAGCAGCGACAGGTGCCGGCCGCGGAAGCGGAACTTGGCCAGCGCGTACGCCACCGGGACCGAGGACACCACGACGAGGGCGGTGCCGAGTCCCGCGTAGAGCAGGGAGTTCTTCCACCAGGTGAGGAAGCCGGGGGTCTCGAAGACCTTGACGTAGTTCTCGAAGTGCCAGGTGTTCGGCGTCAGGTCGCGGGTGAGCGCCTGCTGGTCGCTCATCACGGACGTCAGGAGGACGAAGACGAACGGGAGCACGAAGAACAGGGCCGCGGCGATGCCGAGCGAGTGCACGGCGATCCAGTGCAGCACTGCCTTGCGGCGGGCCCGGCGCAGCGCGGGGCTCGCGGACGCGGTCCGGTCGGGGAGGGTCGTGGTCGTCATGGTTCAGTCACCCGAGCCGATCAGGCCGCCGCGCTTGCGCATGAGGAGCGCGGTGAAGGCCATGGAGAAGGCGAAGAGCACCAGCGCCACCACACAGGCCGCGCCGTAGTTGAACTGGCTGAAGCCGAGGCTGTAGACCAGCTGGGGGAGGGTCAGGGTCGAGTCGTCCGGGTGGCCGGGGACGAAGGTGACGCCGGAACCGCCCATCACACCCGAGGCGACCTTCGCGGCCACCATCGGCTGGGTGTAGTACTGCATCGCGCCGATGATCCCGGTGACGACCGCGAAGAGCACGATCGGCGAGATGTTCGGCAGGGTGATGAATCGGAACCGCTGCCACCCGGAGGCGCCGTCGAGTTCGGCGGCCTCGTACTGCTCCTTGGGCACGTCGAGCAGTGCGGCCATGAAGATGACCATGAGGTCGCCGATGCCCCACACGGCGAGGACCGTCAGGGCGGGCTTGGACCAGCTGGCGTCGTTGAACCAGGAGGGGGCGGGGATGCCGATGGCCTCCAGGAGCGAGTTGACCGGTCCGGTGCCGGGGTTGAGCAGGAAGACGAAGGCGAGCGTGGCGGCCACCGGCGGGGCCAGGTACGGCAGGTAGAAGAGGGTGCGGAAGACCCCGGCGCCCGTCTTGATCCTGGTGATGAGCATCCCGATGCCGAGGCCGAAGAGGACCCGGCAGCTCACCATGACGACACAGAGCCAGAGGGTGTTCTGCAGGGCGGGCCAGAACTGCGGGAAGTCGGTGAAGACGTACGACCAGTTGTCGAAGCCCCGCCAGGCGGGCGGGTTGAGCCCGTCGTACCGCATGAACGAGAAGTACAGGGTGGAGAGGAGCGGGTAGGCGAAGAAGAAGCCGAAGCCGATCAGCCACGGCGACATGAACGCCAGGGTGCGCAGGGCGTTGCGGCGGCGCTTGGAGCGCAGCGTGTTGCGTCCTCCGGGAACGGCGGCGGCCGGGGCGGCCGCCGCCTTCGCGGGCAGGGTGTCCGTGCTCATGGGGTGCGGGCCGTCACTTCGCCGCGGCGATGTCGCGGTCGATCTGGGCCGCGGTGTCGGCGAGGCCCTTCTGCAGGTCGGTGACCTGGCCCTTCTCGTACCTCTGGGCGAACTTCTGGAGGGTGTCCTGGTAGGCGGAGCCGTTGATGGCGCCGTCGGAGGTGCTGGACTTCGGGTGGCGGGCGATGTCCAGGAAGACCTTGAAGCGCGCGTCCAGCTTCAGGTCCGGGGACTTCAGGGCCTCCAGGGTGGAGGGCACGTTGCCGATGTCGTTGGCGAACTTGACCACGGCCTCGGTGTCCGTGGTCATGAACTTGACCAGCTGCCAGGCCGCGTTCTGCTTCTTGCTCTGCGGCGCGATGCCCATGATCGTGCCGGAGAGGTAGCCCTTGCCGTACTCGGCGATCTCGTCGTCGGCGACCGGCAGCGGCGCGACGCCGACCTCGAAGGGCACCTTGGCGTTCTTGGCGAAGTTCAGCCGCCACTCGCCGTCGAGCTGCATGGCGACCTGGCCGGTGTGGAAGGGGTGCTGGGCGCCCCACTCGTCACCGAAGGTGGTGCGGTACTTGTCGAGCTTCTGGAAGCCGCCGAGGGCGTCCACCAGGGACTTCTGGTACGTCATCATCTTGGCGAAGCCCGGGTCGGTGGCGACGATGGACTTGCCGTCCTTGCCGAAGTAACCCTCGTGCTTCCACTGGGACATGTAGTGCGAGACGACGGTCTCGTAGCCGAGGTAGTTCGGCATGAAGCCGAGCTGCTCGTACGAGTCGCCCTTGGCCTTGGTGAGCTTCTTGGCGACCTCGGTGAACTGCGACCAGGTCTTCGGCGGGGCCTCGGGGTCGAGCCCGGCCTTCTTGTAGGCGTCCTTGTTGTAGAAGAGGCCGTAGGCGTCGGAGAGCAGCGGCAGGCTGCACCGCTTGCCCTCGAACTGGGTGTACTGCTGGAGGACCTTCGGGAAGGTCTTGTCGAGGTCCAGCTTGTCCTTCTCGATGAACGGCTTGAGGTCGGCGAGGGCGCCGGAGGCGCAGAACTTGCCGACGTTGGCCGTGGTGAAGGAGGACACGACGTCCGGCCCGTTGGAGCCGCCCGCGCGCAGCGCCTGGCCCAGCTTGTCGTCGTTGATGCTGCCGACGACCTTCACCTTGATGTTCGGGTGGGCCTTCGTGAAGCGGTCGACGCTGGCCGTGATCGCCGCGACCTCGGCCGGGGCCGCCCAGCCGTGCCAGAAGGTGATGGTGGTCTCGGCTTTGGGGTCGTCGCTCGCCGCGTTGTCCGCGGAGCCCGTACAGGCCGAGGCGAAGAGGGCGATCGAGGCGGTGGCGGCGAGCGCGGCGGCTGCCTTGCGCGGGCGTCCGGGCATGACGGTGTCTCCCTGTGGCGGAGGGGTTACGGGGGAAGGGTGGGGAATCTGGGGCGGGCGGTGGGTCAGCGCGAGGTGTCGAAGACCTCGTCGCGCGTGGTGGCGAGGGCGCTTTCGAGGGCGCCCCGGACCACGGGGCGCACGGGAACGGCGGTGAGGACCAGGCGCGGCCGGGAGGCGGCGAGGTCGGCGAGTTCGGACTGCACGCGGGCGCGCAGGGGTTCGCCGCCGGCGACGAGGACCTCGCCGGACAGCACGATCAGTTCGGGGTCGAGGACCGCGACCAGGGACGCGAGACCGGTGGCGAGGCGTTCGGCGTAGCGGTCGAGCAGTTCGGCGTACCGGGGGTCCTCGCCGTGCGTCTCGGCGGCGTGCGCGAGCAGTCCGCTCGCCACCGGGACGTACGGCTGTTCCGGGGTGTCGATGCCGAGGGACCGGGCGATCCGGGGGACGGCCTGCACCCCCGCGAGCTCCTGGAACCCGCCGGAGTTGGCTTTGGTGACCTGCCGGACGAGCGGGGTGCCGGGCACCGGCAGGAAACCGACCTCGCCCGCGCCGCCGGTGAAGCCCCGGTGCAGCCGCCCGCCGAGGACGAGGGCGGCGCCGAGGCCCTCCTCGTTCCACAGCAGGGCGAAGTCCGTGTGGCCCCGGGCGGCGCCGACGCGCTGTTCGGCGACGGCGACGAGGTTGACGTCGTTCTCGTACTCGAACGGCATGGGCAGTGCGGCGGCCAGCTCCTCCAGGAGGGTGGGGGAGTGCCAGCCGGGCAGATGGGAGGCGTACCGCAGCCGTCCGGTGGCCGGGTCGAAGGCGCCGGGGGTGCCGATGACCAGGCGCCGGACGTCCTCGCGGGTGATCCCGGCCGCCTTGACGGCCCCGTCGAGGGCGTCGGTGACCTGACGGACCACGCCGGAGGCGGCGCGGCCGGGGGTGCGCAGTTCGTACTCGCCGACGATGCGGCCGGTGACGTCGGCGACGGCGGCGTGGATGCGGGCCTGGTTGACGTCGAGTCCCGCGGCGTACGCGGCCCGCGGGTTGACCGCGTAGAGCTGGGCGTTCGGTCCGGGACGGCCCTCGGTGGTGCCGGTGGCGACGACCAGGCCCGCCGCTTCGAGGCGGGCGAGCAGCTGGGAGGCGGTCGGCTTGGACAGGCCGGTGAGCTTGCCGATCCGGGTGCGGGAGAGCGGGCCGTGCTCCAGGAGCAGATCGAGGGCGGCGCGGTCGTTCATGGCGCGCAGGACGCGCGGTGTGCCGGGGGTTCCCGGGGTCGTACCGGCCATGAGGTCGCACCTGCCCTTCGACGCTTTCGGGCCATTCTGCTGCCTGAGCGCTGCCCGGCGGCGGAACCGTTCACCCACTGCACTGTTAGGAAAGTTTCCTATTCGGTGGGAGGAAGGTAAGGCGGACGTCACGGGGCCGTCAATACCCGGGGACGACAAACGCCCCCGAAGGCAACCGAAGCGTTACCCGAGGGGGCGTTTCCGGAGCCCGGCGGGAGGGGCGCTCCCCGCCGGGCGAGGACGGTACGGACCGTCCGGCGGGACGGGTGCGAAGTGGCCGGTACGGGTTCCTCTTCCGGGGGCCGGTGGCGGTACTTCGGCGCGGACGGGTGCCGACGGTGGCTCCTCCGTGCGGCCGGTGGTCCCCCGTCGGCAGTGCGGCCCGTGCCGCCTCCCGTCCCGCCTCCCGTCCCGCCTCCCGTCCCGCCGGGCCTACTTGGTGAGGTCCGTCCTGGGCAGCGGGGTCGCCGCCGCCGACTGGGGGGAGGTCGCCGAGGCGAACGCCGACGGCGCCGCCATGCCCGCGGTCGGATCGGCCGCCGCCTCCTCGGCCTGCGCCGGGAGCCCGCCCACGATCCGGATGCCGGCCTCGTCCAGCCCCCGCTTGATCCGCCAGCGCAGCTCGCGCTCCACGCCGAGCGCCTTCCCCGGCATCGTCTTCGCCGAGACCCGGACGGTCATCGAGTCCATCAGCACCTCGACCAGACCGAGCACTTCCACCGGGCCCCACAGGCGCTCGTTCCACGGCTCCTCCTTCGCCATGGACTCCGCCGCCTGCGTGATGACGGCCCGCACCTCCTCCAGGTCCTCCGTCGGCCGGACGGTCACGTCGACCGCCGCCGTCGCCCAGCCCTGGCTGAGGTTCCCTATCCGCTTGATCTCGCCGTTGCGCACGTACCAGATCTCGCCGTCCACCCCGCGCAGCTTCGTCACCCGCAGACCCACCTCGACGACCTCGCCGGAGGCGACGCCCGCGTCGACCGAGTCACCGACCCCGTACTGGTCCTCCAGGATCATGAAGACACCGGAGAGGAAGTCCGTCACCAGGTTCCGGGCGCCGAAGCCGATCGCCACACCGGCCACACCGGCCGAGGCGAGCAGCGGCGCCAGATCGATCTTGAAGGCGCCGAGGATCATCAGCCCCGCGGTGCCCAGGATCAGGAACGACGCCACCGAACGCAGCACCGAACCGATCGCCTCCGAGCGCTGCCGCCGCCGCTCGGTGTTCACCAGGAGACCGCCCAGGGCCGTCCCCTCCACCGCCTGCGCCGACCGGTTCATCCGGTCGATCAGCTTCGTCAGGGCGCGCCGTATGACCATGCGCAGCAGCAGCGCCACGACCAGGATCAGCAGGATGCGCAGCCCGGTGTTCAGCCAGGTGGACCAGTTCTGCTCCACCCAGCTCGCCGCGTTCGTCGCCGTCTCCGCGGCTTCGTCCAGGGTCACCGGAATGGGCTCGGGTTCGGTGGCAGCCGCCAGGGCGGACCAGGACACGGGAGAACCTCCAGGCATTGCGGACGAGGATCCTCCACAGTAACGGGGCCTCTCGCGTGGTCTCGTTGCCGTGTTCGAGGGAGAGACCGACCTCACCCGGGCAGAGAAGAGGGAAGACATGCCGGTGTGGTCGAGAACACGCCCGGCCCGTCCACCCCGTGCGCGGTACGTGGTGGCGTTCCGACCAGGCATGAGGAGAGACTGAGAGCAGTTCGTCCCGGCGCGAGCCACGCGCCGCCGGCGTCATAGGAGGCATCCGTGCCGCACGTCCTGGTCCTCAACGCGTCGTACGAGCCGCTCGGCGTCGTACCGCTCCGCCGCGCGCTCGTCCTCGTCCTGGAGAACAAGGCCCTCTGTCTTGAGGAGTCCGGCGCCTTCCTGCACAGCGAGACCCAAGTCGTCTCCGCGCCCAGCGTGGTGCGGCTGAAACGCTTCGTGCGGGTCCCCTACCGGGGGCCCGTTCCCTTGACCCGCAGGGCGCTCTTCGCCCGTGACGGCGGGCGCTGCATGTACTGCGGGGCGGTGGCGACCAGCGTCGACCACGTCGTCCCGCGCAGCCGTGGGGGCACCCACGCCTGGGACAACGTGGTGGCGGCCTGCCGCCGCTGCAACCACGTCAAGGCCGACAGACACCTGCGGGAGATCGGCTGGCGGCTGAGCCACCAACCGGCCCCGCCGACCGGTCTGGCCTGGCGGATCATCGGGACCGGACACCGGGACCCCCGCTGGCTGCCGTACCTCCAGCCGTACGGAGCCGAGGACGTGATGGCCCGGATCGACTCCGTCGCCGACGCCCCCGTGAGGGCGCTGACGACGGGTTGAGCCGGGCCTTTCGCGTACGCGGGGCCTTCGCGCGTACGCGGGGGCCGGGCGCACGGGAGCGGCCCGCCCTCAGGGGGCGGGCCGCTCCTCAGCCGTGCCCCCTGGCCGGGCCACCCCCGGCCGTGTCTCCCCCGGCTGTGACCCCCGGTCGGGCCGCCGGGAGCGCCTCCAGCGGCCCCACCGGAGTCATGACCGTTCCCCGCCCCGGCGGTCCGCCCGTTCCCCGCCGGTTCCCGCCGTCCTCCCGGTCTCCCCGGCGGCGCCCTCCGGGGCCGCCACCGCGTACGCCTCCACCGACCAGAGCGAGTAGCCGTACCGGGTCGCGCGGGCCTCGCCCCGCACCCGCAGGAACCGGGTGCCCGGGGCGTCCGTACGGACCGGCTCCCGCCCGCCCCGGCCGTCCCTCACCGTCGCCGCCGTCCGCCAGGACCGCCCGTCCGCCGAGACCTCGATCCGGTACCGGGAGGCGTACGCGTCCTGCCAGCGCAGCACCACCTGCCCCAGCCGCACCGGCCGGGGGAGTTCGAGCAGCAGCCAGGCGTCGTCCTCGGCGGGGGAGGACCAGCGGGTCGCCGGGTCGCCGTCCACCGAAGCGGCGGCGGGGAAGCCCGGCGTCTCGTCGCCCGAGGAGGACGCCGTCGCCGCCCGTGCCAGATCCCCGCCCGACGTACGGGGGAACGCCCGCACCGTCAGCACCCGCTCCTGGCCCGCGAACGACACCGGCACCCGGTAGGCGCCCACTGGCGTCCCCGGCGCCACCGACACCTCCAGCGGGACCGTCGTCCGCGCGCCCCGCTCCACCACGGCCCGCTCCGGCAGCCGTACGGTCAGGCCCGCCGGGGCCCTCGCCGTCAGCGGCCCCCGCACCTCTCGCGCGCGCCGCCCCGACAGCTCCACGTCCACCCGCAGCGCCGGACCGCCGATCACCGCGTCCGTCTCCGTCCTGGCCAGGTCGAGCCCCGCACGCGGCCCGTCCGCGAACCAGGGCACGAGCGCCCGCACCCGGGGCAGCCCGCCCCCGCCGTCCCACACCACCCGCAGCGCGTCCGCCCGCAGCCCGGGGGCCCCGGTCTGCGTCCACCCGGACGCCGACAGCGGGCCGAGCGCCCGCCAGCCGCCGCCCGGCACCCGCGCCTCCACACGGGCGCGGCCCCCGTCCGCCGCGCCCGGCTCCGCCATCACCGTCAGGGCCTCCAGGGGCCGCGTCCGGCCGAACCGCACGGTGTACGAGCCCGGCGCCCGCTCCGCACCGGCCGCCGGGGCCCGGTCCGCGCCGGTCCAGGCCGCCGCCCGCTCCACCACGCGTACGAGGAACGGGTCGAGGACCCCCGCGCCGACCGTCACCCGGCTCGCCGCCAGGTCCTTCCGCAGCGCTTCGAGACGCGACTGCGCCCGCCAGGCGGCGGCGCCGTCGCCGCGCGTCTGGGCCAGCAGCAGATCGACGGCGGTCTCGCCCGCGCGGCCGTACCGGGAGAGCCGGTCGAGCCAGGGCCCGGTCTCCTCGCCGAGGGCGCCGCCCGCCGTGTCCGCGAGCCGCCCGGGGGTCTCCCGCATCACGGTGAACGCGGCCCGCAGCGCCCGCGCCGCCTCCGCCCGCCGGTCGTCCGCCCCGGACCCCGGGGCCCGGGGCGATCCGCCGCGCGGGTCCACCCGGATCTCACCGTCCCAGGCGGCGCCCGGCCCGCCCGGCCCCTCCGGGCGCTCGCGGGACGCCCAGAACGCCGTCAGGAGCGGTTTCAGGAAGGCCGATTCGCCCGTCGGGTCGAGGACCGAGGAGGCGGCGTTCCCGGCGAGGGCCGCCAGCGCCTCGCGGGCGGCGGGCGCCGGGCCCGCGAGGTCGTGCACGGCCGCCCGCCAGGACTCCGGGGGCCGGTAGCCGCGCGGGTTCCAGGCGTAGTCGGCGGCGGTGAACAGCGGTACCCGGGAGGCCACGGGCTGCTCCATGGCGTACGCGAGGAACGCGGCCGAACCGACGGCCACTCCCGGCTCGCGGCCGGTGACGGGGCCGAGGAACAGCCGGTCCTGCGCGTAGTCGTTGACCGGGTAGTTGTCCATGGTGACCAGCGGATGGCGCAGCGCGTCCCGGGCCGCCGCCAGCTCACCTCCGGTGATCGCGCGCGGTACGACGCCGACGCCGGTCCACGCCACCCGCACCTCCGCGCCGAGCGCCTCCGCCAGCTCCGCGCGGTACTCCGTCGCCCCGTCCTGGTAGTACTCCGTCGGCAGCACCGTCAGCGGCTCGCTCCCCGGGTGCCGTACGGCGAGGTGCCGGGCGACGGCACCCGCCACGCGCGCGTGGGCGGCGGCTGCGGCCCCGGGACCGCGCCCGAAGACCTCGGCGTCCCGCTCGCAGTGCCACTCGTCGTACGAGGCGTCCTGGAACTGGAGCTGGAAGAAACGGAATCCGAGGTCCCACATCGCGTCGATCTTGCGGGTCAGCGCCGCCCTGTCCCGCTCCGAGGACAGGCACATGGACTGGGCGGGCGCCACGGCCCAGCCGGGCAGCACGTGCCGGGCGCGCGCCCGCTCGGCCAGGGCCCGGAAACCGGCCCGCTGCTCCGCCGGATAGGGTTCGCGCCACTGGACACCCCGGTAGGGGTCGTCGCCGGGCGCGTACAGATAGCGGTTCTGCTTGGTCCTGCCGAGGAAGTCCAGCTGGGCCAGGCGCTGCTCCGTCGTCCAGGGACGCCCGTAGAAGCCCTCGGTGACCCCGCGTCCTGCCGTGCCCGGCCAGTCGCGGACGACGGCCCCGGGGACCTCCCGGCCGCTCCCCAGGAGCTGGCGCAGCGTCTGGACCGCGTGGAACAGGCCGTCCTCGCCCACCCCGTCCAGGACCACGGTGTCCCGCCCCCGGAAGCGGCCGGTGGCGAGCCGGTAGCCGCCGTCCGGCAGGCCGAGCCGGCCGGGCACCCGCAGGGCGGCCAGCGCCTCCCGGGCGGCCCCGCCGCCGGGCCCGGCGGCCACCAGCACCGGCCCCCGGCCCGGGAGCCCCTCGTGGACGGCCCGAACCCCGGCGGCCACCAGCAGCGCGCGCAGGGTGGCGAGCGCGTACGGATCGGCGTCCCTGTCCGCCACCAGCGTCACCTCGTCCCCGAGCCGTACGGAGGGCCCGGCGGCGGCCAGGGACTGCGGCCGGGGCCACACGTCGGGCAGCGCGGCCGGGGCGGGCGAAGAGGGCGCGGAAGACGGGGGAGGAAGGGAATGGGCGGAGGAAGGGGAGGACAGGGAGGAAGGGGAGCGGGGAGACGCGGTGAGTTCGGACAGTGCGCGGGGAGCGTCCGCCGGGGAGGGTGCCGGTGCCTCCGGGAACGCCCCCGCCGCGAACCCCCGCGCCGGAACGGCCCGCGCCGGGACCGCCGCCGTTCCGCCGAGCAGAGCGCCGAGGACGGCGACGGCCACCACCGTCGCGGCGCGTCTCCCGCGCCGGGGGCGCACGAGGTGCACGGGGCGCACGAGGTCTCCCTTCGGCGGGACCGGCCGCTCCGCCGGTTCGGTCACGAGCAGGTAACGAGCCCATCACCCGGCGCACGGAGGTGTCAACGAGAGACGACCTCGTGTCGGCTTCGCCCGGTTCGTTCCGGCGAGGTGACGTCACTTCGTCACGTTCCGCCGGTAGAACGAGGAGCGGTGGGTAGGGCTCAGTCGTGACCCAGGTCCCACCTGTCGAGACGAATCGGGAGACCCCCGTGACCACGACCGCCCACCACCTCGGACGGATACGGATTCCGCAGCAGGCACGCACCGGCGAACCGCTCACCAGCGAGCCCCCGCTCCCCGACGCGGCTCCCCTCACCAGCGAACCGCCGCTCACCACGGCGGCCCCCCTCACCAGCGAAGCCGCCGCCCCCGGCAGCGCGGGCGGCGCGGAGTCCCCCGGAGTGTGAAGTGACCCTGGCCCGTCTCGCCGCCCGTCACGGCGTCGCCACCGCCCACAGCCCGTCCGAAGGCGTCACCGTGCCGGTGCCGGAGGCGACCGTCGTCGCCGTCCTCGGCGCCCTCGGCGTGGACGCGGCCACCCCGGAGGAGGTCGCCGCCGCCCTCGAAGCGGTGGAACGGGCCGACCGGGAGCGCCTGCTGCCCCCGACCCTGGTCCGGTGGCGGGACACGGAGCCGGTCCACCCCCCGGCCGACCTGCCGCCCGGCACCCGGCTCCGGGTCACCACCGAGGACGGCACCGTCGTCACCGGCCGGGACTGGCAGCGGCTCCCCCTCGGCGTCCACACCGTCGAGGCGCGGACCCCCGACGGGCGGACGGCCACCGCCACCCTGATCGTGAGCCCCGCGCGCGTGCCCGCCCCCGGCCACCGCTCGTACGGGCTCCTCGTCCAGCTCTACTCGCTGCTCTCCACCCGCTCCTGGGGCATGGGCGACCTCGGGGACCTGCGCGAACTCGCCACCTGGGCGGGCCGCGTCCACGGCGCCGGGTTCATCCAGGTCAACCCCCTGCACGCGGGCGTGCCCGGGGCGCCGAGCGACCCCTCCCCGTACCGCCCCTCCTCCCGCCGCTTCCCCGACCCCGTACACCTGCGGATCGAGGAGGTCCCCGAGTACGCGCTGGTCGGCCCCGAGCGCCGGGAGGAACTCGACGGCATCCTCACCGAGGCCGCCGAACTGCGCGAACGGGTCCTCACCAAGGGCGCGCCCGTCGACCGGGACGCGGTGTGGGAGGTCAAGCGGCGGGCCCTGGAACTCGTCGTCGCGGACGTGGACCTCGGCCCCGGCAGGCGCGCCGACTTCCAGGCCTTCCTCGCCGCCCGGGGCCGCGCCCTGGAGGACCACGCCACCTACCAGGCCCTCGCCGAGCGCCACGGACCCCACTGGCGGAGCTGGCCCGAGGCGCTCCGCGACCCGCGCACGGCCGAGACCGCCGTCCGCGAGGACCCCGTCCTGGCCGCCCGGACCGACTTCCACTGCCGGCTCGCCTGGCTGACGGACCGGCAGCTCGCCGCCGCCGCCGAGGCCGCCCGCGAGGCCGGGATGGCGGTCGGCATCGTCCACGACCTCGCGGTCGGCGTCCACCCGGAGGGCTCCGACACCTGGGCCCGCCGGGGCGACTTCGCCACCGGCATGTCGGTCGGCGCCCCGCCCGACGCCTTCAACGCGCGCGGCCAGGACTGGGGCCTGCCGCCCTGGCGCCCCGACGCCCTCGCCGCCACCGGCTACGCCCCCTACCGGGGACTCCTGCGCGAACTCCTGCGCCACGCGGGCGCGCTGCGCATCGACCACGTCATGGGTCTCTTCCGGCTCTGGTGGGTGCCGGAGGGCCGCGAGCCCACCGAGGGCACGTACGTCCGGTACGACGCCGACGCGATGCTCGCGGTCCTCGTCCTGGAGGCCCACCGCGCCGGGTCCCTCGTCATCGGCGAGGACCTCGGCACGGTCGAGCCGGGCGTCCGCGAGGAACTCGCCCGGCGCGGAGTGTTCGGCACCTCCGTGCTCTGGTTCGAACGGGACTGGGCGGGCGGCGGGCGCCCGCTGCCACGGGACGCCTGGCGCACCGCGTGCGTGGCCACCGCCACCACCCACGACCTGCCCCCGACCGCCGCCCGGCTCTCCGGCGACCACGTCACCCTGCGGCACCGGCTCGGGCTGCTCACCGGTGACCTGGAGCGCGAGCGGGCGGCGGACGCGGCGGAGACCGCCGAGTGGCTCGGTCTGTTCCAGCGGCTCGGGCTGCTCCCGGAGGGGCCGGGCGACGAGGAGGCCGAGATCGTCGCCGTCCACCGGTTCCTGCTGGACACCCCGGCCCGGATGGTGGGGGTGTGGCTGCCGGACGCGGTGGGGGACCGCAGGCCGCAGAACCTGCCGGGCACCTGGGACGAGTACCCCAACTGGCGGCTGCCGCTGGCCGGTCCGGACGGGCAGCCGTTCACCCTGGAGCGGCTCGCGGCCTCGCCCCGCGCGCACGCGCTGCTGCGCGAACTGCACGCGCGCACCACGGCCCCGGACGCCCCGGGGGCTTCCGCGGACACCCCCGCGACCGGGCGGAACGCCCGTACGGCACCCCCGGGCGCGCGGTCCGATTAGGTGTTCGCTACGTTTGCACCGTGGACAAGAAGAACGCTCTGCGCGCCGGCTCGATCGCGGCCGGTACGACGCTGATGATGCTGCTCATGTCGTCCCCCGCGCTCGCGCTCACCCGCGACGACGGCGACGACCCGGCCCCCAAGCTGGAGGTCATCGAGACCCTCGGCCTGTTCGTCGCGGCACCGCTGGTGCTGTTCCTGGTGATCGCCGGTCTGGTGATGGTGCTCGACAAGTCCAAGAAGGTCTGACCACCGCCTCCTCCGCTCCGCCGAGGGCGCCGCACGGCACCGATGTGCCGTGCGGCGCCCTCGCGCGCGTCCCCGGGCTTTCCCGGCGGCTCCGGCCCCCCGCCCCACAATCTCCCGCCCGGCGCGTCCACCGGACCTCCGCCGGTTGCCCCGCCGACTCCTGACCGGCGCTCCACCGGCCCCCGCCCGGTCCGCCCCGCTCGTCCTCAGACCGAGGACGCCAGCAGTTTGCGCAGCAGGCCGGTCAGTTGCGCCGCCTCCTCGTCGGTGAGCGCGCCCTCCACGGCCGCCCGCTGCTCCGCGAGACCCGCCTCCACGGCCCGGTCGACCAGTTCCCTGCCGCGCTCGCTGAGGGTGACCCGCAGTCCCCGGCGGTCGTTCGGGTCCGGGCTGCGGGTGAGCAGTCCGGCCTTCTCCAGCTTGTCGAGTCGGCCCGTCATCCCGCCGGTCGTGATCATCAGCGTGGCGGTCAGCTCGCGCGGCGAGAGCGTGTACGGCTCCCCGGACCTGCGCAGGGTGGCGAGCACATCGAACTCCCCGAGGGCCATGCCGTAGGGCGCGTACGCCTTGTCGACCCTGCCGCGCATCGCGTTGGCCAGGCGGTAGATCCGCCCGAAGACCGCCATCGGCACGGTGTCCAGGTCGGGGCGGACCACCGCCCACTGGTCGGCGATGGCGTCGACGGCGTCATGGGCCGGTCCGGGGTTCTTCGTCTCCATGCGCACAGTCTCCTCTCTCCGCAGACTCGATGGCAAGAAAGCCACTTGCAAGCAAGTAGCTTAATGGTAAGTTAATTACTGCCAAGCCGGTCCGGGTCCGTGAGGGACCGGCGCCGCATCCGTGTCAGGGGGGAACCCGTCATGTCCCGCAAAGCAGCAGTCGTCGCGCTGACCGCCCTCGCCCCGATCTCCTGGGGCTCCACCTACTTCGTCACCACCGAGTTCCTGCCGCCCGACCGGCCGCTCTTCACCGGCCTGATGCGCGCCCTGCCCGCCGGACTCCTCCTCCTGGCCCTCACCCGCAAGCTCCCCCGGGGCGCCTGGTGGTGGAAGTCGGCGGTCCTCGGCGCCCTCAACATCGGCGCCTTCTTCCCGCTCCTCTTCCTCGCCGCCTACCGGCTCCCCGGCGGGGTCGCCGCCGTCGTCGGCTCCGTGGGCCCGCTCCTCGTCGTCGGTCTCGCCGCCCTCTTCCTCGGTGACAAGCCCACCGCGAAGTCCCTGCTCACCGCCATCGCCGCCGCCTTCGGCGTCAGTCTCGTGGTGCTCAAGGCCGGAGCCGCCCTCGATCTCGTCGGCGTGGTCGCCGGACTGCTCTCCGCGCTCTCGATGTCGGCGGGTGTCGTCTTCACCAAGCGCTGGGGCCGCCCCGAGGGCGTCGGCGCCCTCGCCCTCACCGGCTGGCAGCTCACCGCAGGCGGTCTGGTCATCCTGCCCGTCGCCTTCCTGGTCGAGGGCGCCCCGCCCACCCTGACCGGCGCCAACCTGGCCGGATACGCCTACCTCGCCTTCGGCAACACCGCGATCTCGTACTTCCTCTGGTTCCGGGGCATCGAGCGGCTGAGCGCCTCCTCGGTCACCCTCCTCGGCCCGCTCTCCCCGATCACGGCCGCGATCATCGGCTGGGCCGCCCTCGGTCAGGCCCTCGGCCCGGTGCAGCTGCTCGGCATGGCCATCGCCTTCGGTGCCACCCTCGCGGGCCAGCTGAGCCCCCGCACCCGGAAGGGCGGAGAGGCCGGGAACACGGGGAAGGACCGGGCCGAGAAGGACGAGAAGGACGGGAAGGTCGTGGAGGCGGCCCCGGAGGCCCGCGCCGTCGCAGCGGACCGACCGTTCAGCCCGGCTGAAGAGAGCGGTCGGAAAGTTTCGATCGACCTGGAGGTCTCGGCGGTGCGACGGTAGGCCACCGGCCGGGAGGAACCCGATGGCCCCGCTGGACCCACCGACCGCCCCGAGCAGTGACACCGAAGAGCCGGCGACCGCGCGGAACCGCGCGCGGGACGCCGGCCTCGGCGTTCCCTTCGCCCCCTCGGCGCATCGCCCCCTCGCGCCCTCGGCGCCCTGCGCACGGCGCTGATCCCCGGCGGGGTCGTCCTGGCCTGCGCGCCCGGGGAACGCACCTCCGTGCCCGGGGAACGGCACGGGGGATAGGTTGCGCCCCATGACCGAGTGGGACGTCAAGAAGCTCCAGATCCTCCGCACCCTCCGCGACCGGGGCACCGTCACCGCCGCCGCCGAGGCCCTCCTCCTCACCCCTTCGGCCGTGTCGCAGCAGCTCACCAACCTCTCCAGGCAACTCGGCGTACGGCTCCTTGAGGCCCAGGGCCGCCGGGTCCGGCTCACCGACGCCGCCCATCTGGTGCTGCGGCACGCGGAGGTGGTGTTCGCCCAGCTGGAGCGCGCCGACGCCGAACTCGACGGCTATCTGCGGGGCGAGGCGGGCCAGGTGCGGGTGGCGGCCTTCTCGACCTCCGTGACCGCGCTCGTCGTGCCCGCCGTACGGCAACTGCGGGCCGCGCACCCCGGGCTCGACGTACGCGTCCGGGAGGCCGAGGCGGCGGAGGCGTACGAACTCCTCACGGCGGGCCAGGTCGATCTGGCGCTCTCGCTCGCCGCCCACGCGCCCTCCGCCCGCGACCCCAAGTTCAGCCGGGTGCCGCTGCTCGCCGACCCGCTCGACGTGGCCCTGCCCGCCGGACACCCGCACGCCGACGCCCCCGGCCTCCGGCTCGCCGACCTCGCGGCGGAACCCTGGATCTTCGGCGGCTCCGGACCCTGGTCGGAGATCACCACGGCCGCCTGCGAGGCCGCCGGGTTCGTACCCGAACAGGCCCACAGCGCCTCCGGCTGGACCGCGATCCTCGCCATGGTCGAGGCGGGCATGGGCATCGCCCTCGTCCCCCGGATGGCGGCGGCGGAGCGCCGGAGCGGCACCGGGGTCGTCATGCGGGTCCTCGCCGCCGACCAGCCCCGCCGCCATGTCGTCGCCGCCGTGCGGCGCGGCGCGGAGGAGGGCCCCGCCGTGGCCCGGGTGCTCACGGCCCTCCGCCAGGCCGCCGCCGCCCGCGAGACGGTCTGATCCGCCGGACCGCCCCACGGCCCCCCGGCCGCACCGGCTCCCGCCTTCCGGCGCACCCCGCCCCGCCCCCGACGCACCGGCCCCGCTCACCCCTCCCCGCCCCTCCCCGCCTCCCCGCCCCTCCCCCCCACAGACCTTTCAGAAGAACTGAAAAGCATCCTCGAAAACATTCGATGGACCGAAGATCCGGGGCGCGGGAGAGTCGGGGCATGAGCAGCCTCGAAGCGAACGCCGCGCCCCAGGACGACCCGCACGCCAACGACGCCGCCCCCTACGCGGGCGGTGACCCGTACGCCGACTACCGCGCCGGTGACTTCCCCTTCACCGAACTGGTCGACCTCGCCGACCGGCGGCTCGGCGGCGGGGTCGTCGCCGCCAACGACGAGTTCTTCGCCGAGCGGGAGAACCTCCTGGTCCGTGAGCGCGCGGTCTTCGACCCGGAGCACTTCGGCCACAAGGGCAAGATCATGGACGGCTGGGAGACCCGCCGCCGCCGGGGCGCCGACGCCGAGAACGTCTTCCCCGCCCCCGGGGACCACGACTGGGCGATCGTCCGCCTCGGCGCCCCCGGCGTGATCCGGGGGATCGTCGTCGACACCGCCCACTTCCGGGGCAACTACCCGCAGCGGGTGAGCGTCCAGGCCACCTCCGTGGAGGGCTCGCCCACCCCCGGGGAACTGCTCGACGCGAAGTGGGAGGAACTCGTCCCGCCCACCCCCGTCCGGGGCCACGCGGCCAACGGCTTCGAGATCACCGCCGAGCGCCGCTGGACCCATGTGCGGCTCTGCCAGCACCCGGACGGCGGCGTCGCCCGCCTCCGCGTCCACGGCGAGGTCGTCCCCGACCCCGAGTGGCTGGAGCTGCTCGGCACCCTCGACCTGATCGCGGTGCTCAACGGCGGTTCGTACGAGGACGCCTCCGACCGCTTCTACTCCTCGCCGACCCAGATCATCCTGCCCGGCACCTCCCGCAAGATGGACGACGGCTGGGAGAACCGGCGCCGCCGGGTGCGCGGCACCAACGACTGGGTGCGCTTCCGGCTCGCCGCGCAGGGCGCGGTCCGCGCCGTCGAGATCGACACCGCCTGCCTCAAGGGCAACTCGGCGGGCTGGATCGCCCTCCAGGGCCGCAACGGCGAGAACGGCGAGTGGTTCGAGATCATCCCCCGGACCAGGCTCCAGCCCGACACCCTGCACCGCTTCAAGCTGCCCGCCCACGCCGTCGTCACCCACGTCCGGCTGGACGCCTTCCCCGACGGCGGGGTCGCCCGGATGCGGCTGCACGGGGCACTGACGGAGCAGGGCGCGGCCGGACTGCGCGCCCGGTTCACGGCGCTCGGCGGCTGACCGGACCGGAAGCCTCCGCCCCGCTGACCGGACCGGAAGCCTCCGCCCCGCTGACCGGGCCGGAAGACCTCCGCCCGGCGGAGCGGCCGCGCGCCGACGCCCGCCCGCCGGGCGGACTCCAAGCCCGAAGGGGCGCCCCCCCCGAGGGAGGGCGCCCCTTCGTCGTGTCCTACGGGACACGGGATGCTGGATGCGGGACTACTGGGCGGCCGCGTCCGCCGCCTGCGCCTTCAGGGCGCGCTCGACGCCCGCGCGGCACTCCGTCACCAGACGCCGCAGCGCCGGGGCCGGAGCGTGCTCCGCGATCCACGCGTCGGTGGCGTCCAGCGTCTCCCGGGAGACCTGGAGCGCCGGGTAGAGGCCGACCACGATCTGCTGGATCATCTCGTGGCTGCGGGTCTCCGAGACGCCCTTGATCGCCGCGAAGTACTTCTCCGTGTACGGGGCGAGCAGCTCGCGCTGGTCGGACTGGACGAAGCCGCCGATGACGGCCTCCTGCACCGCGTTGGCCAGCTTGTCGTCCTCGACGACCGAGGCCCAGGCCTCCGCCTTCGCCGCGTCCGTCGGACGGGCCGCGCGGGCGGTGGCCGCGTGCCGCTCGCCCGCCGCCGTCCGGTCGCGCTCCAGCTCGCCCGCGATCTCCGTCTCGTCGTAGACGCCGGTCGCCGCGAGGCGCTGCACGAACGCCCAGCGCAGCTCGGTGTCGACGGCCAGGCCCTCGATCGTCTCGCGGCCCTCCAGGAGGGCGGCGAGCAGGTCGAGCTGCTGCGGGGTGCGCGCGGTCGCCGCGAAGGCCCGCGCCCAGGCCAGCTGGTGGTCGCTCGCGGGCTCGGCCGCGCGCAGGTGCGCCAGGGTCGCTTCGGTCCAGCGGCTCAGGCCCGCCTCGCGCCACTCCGGCGCCGCGTACAGGTCCACGGCGGCCTTGGCCTGGCCCTGGAGCGACTGGACGACGCCGATGTCGGACTCCTTGCCGACGCCGGAGAGCACCAGCTCCAGGTAGTCGCGGGTGGCCAGCTCGCCGTCGCGGGTCATGTCCCAGGCGGAGGCCCAGCACAGGGCGCGGGGCAGGGACTCGGCGAAGTCGCCGAGGTGCGCGGTGACGTTCTGCAGGGACACCTCGTCGAGGCGGACCTTGGCGTACGACAGGTCGTCGTCGTTGAGGAGGACCACGGCCGGGCGGCGCTTGCCGTGCAGCTGCGGCACGGGGGTCAGCTCGGCGGCGGCGATGTCGAGTTCGAGGCGCTCCACCCGGACCAGCTTGCCGTCCGCGTCCAGGTCGTAGAAGCCGATCGCGATCCGGTGCGGACGCAGGACGGCCTCGCCCTTGGCGCCCGCGGGCAGCGCGGGGGCCTCCTGGCGGACGGCGAAGGCGGTGATCGAGCCGTTCTCGTCGGTCTCGACCTCCGGGCGGAGGATGTTGATGCCGGCGGTCTCCAGCCACGCCTTCGACCAGGTCTTCAGATCGCGTCCCGAGGTCTCCTCCAGGGCGCCGAGGAGGTCGGAGAGGCGGGTGTTGCCGAAGGCGTGCGCCTGGAAGTAGGCCTGGACGCCCTTGAAGAACTCGTCCTGGCCGACGTAGGCGACGAGCTGCTTGAGCACGCTGGCGCCCTTGGCGTACGTGATCCCGTCGAAGTTGACGAGCACGTCCTCCAGGTCGTTGATCTCGGCCATGATCGGGTGCGTGGACGGCAGCTGGTCCTGGCGGTAGGCCCAGGTCTTCTCCGCGTTGGCGAAGGTGGTCCAGGCGTTCGGCCAGCGGGTGCCGGGCACCGACGCCTGGCAGGCGACGGAGGTGTAGGTGGCGAACGACTCGTTCAGCCACAGGTCGTTCCACCACTCCATGGTCACGAGGTCGCCGAACCACATGTGGGCCAGCTCGTGCAGGATGGTCTCGGCGCGCCGCTCGTACGCCGCGTCCGTCACCTTCGAGCGGAAGACGTACTGGTCGCGGATGGTCACCGCGCCCGCGTTCTCCATCGCGCCCGCGTTGAACTCGGGCACGAAGAGCTGGTCGTACTTGGCGAACGGGTAGTCGTACGCGAACTTCTCCTGGAACCAGTCGAAGCCCTGCCGGGTGACGTCGAAGATGTGGTCGGCGTCCAGGAACTCGGCGAGCGAGGGACGGCAGTAGATGCCCAGCGGGACGCTCTGGCCGTCCTTCTCGTACGAGGAGTGGACCGAGTGGTACGGGCCGACGATCAGCGCGGTGATGTACGTGGAGATGCGCGGGGTCGGCTCGAAGACCCAGACGTCGTCCTTGGGCTCCGGCGTGGGCGAGTTGGAGACGACCGACCAGCCGCTCGGCGCCTTCACGGTGAACTGGAAGGTCGCCTTGAGGTCGGGCTGCTCGAAGGAGGCGAAGACGCGGCGGGCGTCCGGCACCTCGAACTGGGTGTAGAGGTACGCCTGGTCGTCGACCGGGTCGACGAAGCGGTGCAGGCCCTCTCCGGTGTTCGTGTACGCGCAGTCGGCGACGACCCTCAGTTCGTTCGGTCCCTGGCGCAGGTGCGCGAGGGCGATCCGGGAGTCGCGGAAGACGGCGGCGACGTCGAGCGCGTGGCCGTTGAGGACGGCCTCGTGGACGGCGGGTGCGACGAGGTCGATGAAGGTCGAGGCATGGGCCTCGGCGGAATCGAAGCGGACGGTGGTGACGGACCTGTAGGTGCCGCCCTCCTGTGCGCCGGAGAGGTCGAGTTCGACCTCGTACGCGTCCACGGTCAGCAGCGCGGCGCGCTTCTGGGCCTCTTCACGGGTCAGGTTTGTGCCAGGCACCCGGTCATCTCCTCGGTTTCGTGACGTTTGGGCCATCCTTCCACGCCCCGGTGCGGGGGCGCACGGCACATTTCGGCGTCCCGGCCCCGGTCAGCGGACGCCGGAGGGGCGGCCGCCCGGGTCCGGACGGCCGCCCCTCCGGGGACGTGCGGTTCAGCCCTTGAGCTCGGCCGCGACCAGCTCGGCGATCTGCACGGCGTTCAGCGCCGCGCCCTTGCGCAGGTTGTCGTTGGAGACGAAGAGCGCGAGGCCGTTCTCGACGGTCTCGTCGACCCGGACGCGGCCGACGAAGGAGGCGTCCTTGCCCGCGGCCTGGAGCGGGGTCGGGATCTCGGACAGCTCGACGCCCTCGGCGTCGCCGAGCAGCTCCAGGGCGCGCTCGACGCCGATCGGGCGCTCGAAGCGCGCGTTGATCTGGAGGGAGTGGCCGGAGAAGACCGGGACGCGGACACAGGTGCCGGAGACCTTCAGCTCCGGGATCTCCAGGATCTTGCGGGACTCGTTGCGGAGCTTCTGCTCCTCGTCGGTCTCGAAGGAGCCGTCGTCGACGATCGACCCGGCCAGCGGCAGCACGTTGAAGGCGATCGGACGCCTGTAGACGCCGGGCTCGGGGAAGTCCACGGCCCCGCCGTCGTGGGCGAGGGCGGCGGCGCCCTCGGCGACCGCCTTGATCTGGCCGTCCAGCTCGGCGACACCGGCGACGCCCGAGCCGGAGACGGCCTGGTAGGTGGTGGCGACCAGCGCGGTCAGACCGGCTTCCTGGTGGAGCGGCTTGAGGACCGGCATGGCGGCCATCGTGGTGCAGTTCGGGTTGGCGATGATCCCCTTGGGGCGGTCCTTGACCGCGTGCGGGTTGACCTCGGAGACGACCAGCGGGACCTCGGGGTCGCGGCGCCAGGCGGAGGAGTTGTCGATCACGACGGCGCCCTGGGCGGCGACCTTCTCGGCGAGGGCCTTGGAGGTGGCGCCGCCCGCGGAGAACAGGACGATGTCCAGACCGGTGTAGTCGGCCGTCGAGGCGTCCTCGACCGTGACGCCGTCCACGACCGTGCCCGCCGAGCGGGCGGAGGCGAAGAGCCGCAGCTCGTCGAGGGGGAAGTTCCGCTCGGCCAGGATCCTGCGCATGACTGTGCCGACCTGACCGGTGGCTCCGACGATTCCGACCTTCACGGGGACTCCTCCGTACGTGTGTGCAGGCTGCTGCCGGTCCATGATGCGTATGTCCCGGTACGCCTTGTCCAATCCATTGTCCAAGGGCCGGGACGATGAGGGCGAGCGCCGGACGGAGCACTTCCGTGCGGGCGCGGCACGGGGACGCCTCCGTGCGGGCGCGAGCCCTCGCTCCCGGTCGCCCCCGGGTCGCCCCCGCCCGGGTCGGCCCCGGCCGCCGCCGGACCGCGACCACCGGCGCCGGAGTGGCGAGCGTCACCCTCCGGCCGCCGCCCTCTCGGCGTTTATCGGCCTTCTCGCCGCCGCCCGCGCCGGGCCCTCCGCCGCCCCGCCCTGAGCCGCCCGGGCCACCGGCCGTGCCCGTCCCGCGACCGGGCCCTAACCTCGTTCCATGAGGCAGGACTTGAGAGTGGCGGCCTACGCGGTGTGTGTCCGCGACGGTGAGGTGCTGCTGGCCCGCTGGGTGGCCAGGGACGGCACGAAACGGTGGACCCTGCCCGGCGGCGGCATGGACCACGGCGAGGAACCCGTACGGACCGTGGTCCGGGAGGTCGAGGAGGAGACCGGCTACCTCGCCGAGCCCACCGCCCTCCTCGGCATCGACTCCGTCCGTGTGAAGCGGCTCCGCCGCTTCCGCGCCCCCGGCGACTTCCAGGGCCTGCGGATCGTCTACGAGGCCCGGATCACCGGCGGTGAGCTGCGCGACGAGACCGGCGGCTCCACCGACCGGGCCGCCTGGCACCCCCTCGACACCGTCCCCGGGCTGCCCCGGGTCGCCCTCGTCGACATCGGCCTCGACCTCTGGCGGGAACGGCCCCCGGCGGGCCGCTCCCGGCTCGCCGGGCAGACGGACGACTGACCCCTCGGGGCCCGCCGGAGCGCCCCCTGGGCCGAACGGCCGAAACACACTCAACCGTCCCACCGCCGCTCAACCCTCCCGCCCGGCCCCGGAGTCCTCCCCCGCGACCGCACTTCAGGCACGACAGCCTCAGGGGAGCCCGCATGACCGCCGTACGCACCACCCGTACCGTCCTCGCCACCGTCCTGGCCGCGGGGATCGCCGCCACCGCCCTCGCGGCCCCCGCGTTCGCCGCGGCACCGGCCGCACCGGTGAAGGGTGACCACACCGCCACCCAGCGGGCGCTCCAGGCCGCGGTCGACGCGGGAGTGCCCGGCGCCGTCGCCCAGGCCCGCGACGGACGCTCCTCCTGGACCGGCACGGCGGGCGAGCGCGGCGGCGACGACCGCTTCCGGGTCGGCTCCATCACCAAGACCTTCACCTCCACCGTCCTCCTCCAGCTCCAGGCCGAGGGCCGGATCGACCTCGACGACCCGGTCGACAAGTGGCTCCCCGGCGTCGTCGAGGGCAACGGCCACGACGGCCGGAAGATCACCGTCCGGCAGCTGCTCAACCACACCAGCGGCATCTACAGCTACACCAGCGACCCCGCCTTCCAGCAGAAGGTCTTCGGCCTCGGCTTCCTGCAGCACCGCTACGACACCTGGACCCCGGCGCAGCTCGTCTCCGTCGCCATGGCGCACCAGCCGGACTTCGCCCCCGGCACCGGCTGGAACTACTCCAACACCAACTTCGTCCTCGCGGGCATGGTCATCGAGAAGGTCACCGGCCGCCCCTACGGCAAGGCCGTCGAGAACCGCATCATCAAGCCCCTCAAGCTCCGCTCCACCAGCGTCCCCGGGACCCGCTCGGCCATGCCCCGGCCCAGCAGCCCGGCGTACTCCACGCTCTCCGAGGACGTGAACGCCCCGGTCCACGACGTCTCCACGCTCAACCCGAGCATCGCGGGCGCGGCCGGCGAGATGATCTCCGACGCCCGCGACCTCCAGACCTTCTACCGCGCCCTGATCACCGGCAAGCTGCTCCCGAAGGCCGAGCAGCGGGAGCTGACCACCACGATCCCGCTCTCCGCCGAACTCCCGGGCCTGGGCTACGGCCTCGGCCTGATGAAGCAGAAGCTCAGCTGCGGCAAGGAGGTCTGGGGCCACGGCGGCGGCATCCACGGCTCCTCCTCCGAAGCCGTGGTCACCAAGGACGGCCGGCACTCGCTGGCCATGAACTTCAACGCCGACTGGACGGGCGACAGCCAGGCCGTCCTGGAGGCCGAGTTCTGCGGCACCGCTCCGAAGGCCTGACCGGTCACCGGGGCAGGACGACGATCCACGCGGCGGGCCGCCGGTCGGACGCGGCCATCAGGGCCGTACGCACCACGGTGGCCTGCTGGTCCATCGCCTCGCGCAGCTTGCGCGGGGTCAGATGGACCACCGTGACGCCGAGCCGCTCCAGGTGCTCCCGCTTGCGGGTGTACGCGGACCACAGCGCGTCGTCGTCCTGACGGGGCGCCCGGGTGTCCAGCTCCACCGCGACCGCCTGGTCGGGCCAGTAGGCGTCCACCCCGCCCAGGTGCGGGCCGTCCGGCAGCCGCAGATCCACGTTCCACAGCGGTTCCGGCAGGCCGAACCCCCGCACCATCTCGTACAGGCGCTCCTCGGACCGTGACCGTCCCTCGGTCAGCAGGGCGTCCACCGCGTCCACCACGTGCGGCCGGGTCAGCAGCCGGGCCCGGTTCAACTCGCGCACCACCGCGCCCGGTTCGCAGTGGCCGCCGTGCACGGCCTCGGTCAGGAGACACCGTACGGTCTCCGCGTCCGAGAGGCCGGACACCGCGTCGGCGACCGCGCGGGCCACCGGGGCGACGGGGACGCCGGTCGGCTCCAGCGGCTCCGGGGTCTCGGCGGCGCGCACGACCCGCACCCAGCCGGTCGAGCGCAGCCGCCGGGTGCGCGGCACCAGGACGTCGATCCGGTCGAGGGCGGCGAGCGGGGGAGCGGAGGCGAAGCCGTGCAGGGCGAGCGCGGCGAGCCCGGTGATCATCGGGTCCGGGTCCCGGGGCGGTACGGCCCCGGGCCTGCGGGCGTAGAGCAGGGCGGCGCGGAGCCGGTCCTCGCCGGTGGGCGGGCCCGGCTGGAGCAGGAAGACACCGGGCAGCAGCTGCTGCCAGCCGCCGGGACGGCAGCGGGCGGCGACCTCCCCGGCCGGAATGCCCAGGGACCTCAACTGGGCTGCGGACGCGAGCCGTTGCGTCCGCCCGGTGCGCGAGGAGAGCGGGAGCGGGCAGGGAGTGAGGGGGGTGTCGTGGTTCATGCCGGGGGTCTTCCGCTTCCGAAGGCTCCCCTAACCCCTGTTACACGCCCGTCGACAATTGAGGACAACCTCGCCCTAAAGTACGCGCGTTCGACTGCCGATGAGCGTCCGGCCGGACGGCTCCGGGCACGCGCGCGGACGGATCCGGGCGCTTGGCCGGGCGCCCCGGGGCACCCGGCCGTACGACCCGGGCGTCCGGGAAGCCGTAGACGCCGGGGCCGTACACGCCGGAGGGGCCGGGGCCGCACACGCCGGAGGGGGCCGGTCCGCGCGTGCGGACCGGCCCCCTCCGGGCGGGGGTCAGGCCGCCCGGCCGTCGCACTCCTGCGCGCGCAGCGCCCGCGCCAGGTCGTCCCGCGCCTCCAGGACCAGCCGCCGCAGCGCCGGGGCGGCCGAGGCGTGCGCCGACAGCCAGTCGTCCGTCGCCGCGAGGGTCGCCTCGTCGTCCTGGAGCCCCGGGAACAGGCCCCGGACCACGTCCATGCCGATCTGGATCGACCGCTCGGCCCACAGCCGCTCGATCACCGCGAAGTACTTCTGCGCGTAGGGCGCGATCAGCTCCCGCTGCGAGGGCTGGACGAAGCCCGCGATCGTCGCCTCCACCAGCGCGTTCGACAGGGCGTCGGACTCGACGACCTGCGCCCACGCCTGGGCCTTGACGGCGGCCGAGGGCCGCGAGGCCAGCAGCCGCACCTGGTGGCGCTTGCCCGTCGCGGTGTCGTCCCGGGCCAGCTCCGCCCCGATCCGCTCCTCGTCCGCCAGGCCGTGCGCGGCGAGCGGGGAGAGCAGCGCCCAGCGCAGCTCCTGGTCGACGTCGAGACCGTCGATCTTCGCCGTGCCGTCGAGCAGCCCTTCCAGGAGCTGGAAGTCGGCGTCGGAGGACGACGTCGCGGCGAAGAACCGCGCCCAGGTCAGCTGGTGCTCACTGCCCGGCTCCGAGAGCCGCAGCTCCCGCAGCCCGCCCTCGGCGAGCAGGCGCCCGCCCTCCTCGCGCCACTCCGGGGCCGCGTAGAGGGTGACGGCGGACTTCGTCCAGGCGTGCACCATCTGGAGGACGCCGATACCGGTCTCGCGGCCCGCGAAGGCCAGTGCGACCGAGACGAAGTCACGGGCGGGCATCAGACCGTCGCGGGTCAGGTTCCACAGCGCCGACCAGCACAGCGCGCGGGCCAGGGGGTCGCTGATGTCGCCGAGGTGGGCGCGCAGGGTGGCGAGCGACTCCTCGTCGAAGCGGATCTTGCAGTAGGTGAGGTCGTCGTCGTTGACGAGGACCAGGTCGGGCCGCTCCTCGCCCGCGAGGTCGGCGACGACGGTCCGGGCGCCGGTGATGTCGGTCTCGGACCGCGCGTAGCGGACGAGCTCCCCGTCGACGAGCCGGTAGAGGCCGACGGCGGCGCGGTGCGGGCGCAGCTCGTCGCCCTCCTGGAGGACGGCCAGCTCGGTGATCCGGCCCTCCGCGTCGAGGGTGACGGCCGGGGCGAGGGTGTTCACCCCGGAGGTCTGGAGCCAGGACTTCGCCCAGGACCTCATGTCCCGCCCGGAGGTCTCCTCCAGGATCGTGAGGAGGTCGGCGAGCCGGGTGTTCCCGAAGGCGTGGCGCTTGAAGTAGCGGCGGGCGCCCTCCAGGAAGGCGTCCCGTCCGGCGTACGCGACGAGCTGCTTGAGCACCGAGGCGCCCTTGGCGTACGTGATGCCGTCGAAGTTGAGCTTGGCGTCCTCCAGGTCACGGATGTCGGCCGTGATCGGGTGGGTGGACGGCAGCTGGTCGGCGCGGTAGGCCCAGGCCTTGCGGTTGTTGGCGAAGGTCACCCAGCTGTCGCTGAAACGGGTGGCCTCGGCGTTCACGAAGGAGCCCATGAAGTCGGCGAAGGACTCCTTGAGCCACAGGTCGTCCCACCACACCATGGTGACGAGGTCGCCGAACCACATGTGCGCCATCTCGTGGAGGATGACGTTGGCCCGGCTCTCGTACGCGGCCTGGGTGACCTTGCCCCGGTAGATGTACTCCTCGCGGAAGGTCACCATGCCTGGGTTCTCCATCGCGCCGAGGTTGTACTCGGGGACGAAGGCCTGGTCGTACTTCCCGAAGGGGTACGGGTAGTCGAAGTTGTCGTGGAAGAAGTCGAAGCCCTGCTTGGTGATCAGGAAGACGTCGTCCGCGTCGAAGTGCTTCGCGAGCGACTTCCGGCACATCGCGCCGAGCGGGATCTCCAGCTCACCACGGGTGTAGCTGTCCGTCACGTAGTGGTAGGGACCGGCCACGACACAGGTGATGTACGTGGAGATCGGCGCGGTCTCGGCGAACCGCCACACGCCCCCGGCGTCCCGCTCGCCCGCGCCGTTCGACCAGACCGTCCACTCCTCGGGCGCGGTCACCGAGAAGCGGTACGGGGCCTTGAGGTCGGGCTGCTCGAAGTTGGCGTACACCCGGCGCGCGTCGGCGGGCTCGTACTGCGTGTAGAGGTAGACCTCGCCGTCCTCCGGGTCGACGAAGCGGTGCATCCCCTCGCCGGTACGGCTGTAGGCGCACCGCGCGTCCACCACCAGGACGTTCTCGTCGGCGAGGCCGTCGAGCGCGATCCGGGCGCCGTCGAAGACGGCCGAGGGGTCGAGGGAGCGCCCGTTGAGGGTGACCGAGGTCACCGACGGGGCGATCAGGTCCACGAAGGTGCTCGTGCCCTCGCCGGTGCGGCGGAAGCGGATCGTGGTCTCCGAGCGGAAGGTGCGCACCTCCTCGGCCGAGTCGCCGACCGCCGAGCGGAGGTCGAGGACGACCTCGTACCCGTCGACGGACAGCAGCGCCGCCCGCTCGTGGGCCTCGTCGCGGGACAGATTCTCACCGGGCACGGTCACTCCTTCGTGGCGCGTTCGAAACAGGAGCGATTCTCCCATGTGCGGCTGTCGCCCGGGACACGGGAATGCCCCGGGGCGTCCCGGGGTTCCCTCCTTTCGGCGCACCACCCGCCGAAATTCCGACGGCCCCACCGAGGAGCGACATGTCCGAGAGCAGGACCACCGCCGATTTCTTCTTCGATCCGCTGTGCCCGTGGGCCTGGATGACCTCCCGCTGGATGATCGAGGTCGAGAAGGTGCGTCCGGTGGACGTGCGGTGGAAGGTCATGAGCCTGGCCGTCCTGAACGAGGACCGGCTGGACGAGGTGCCCGCCGAGTACCGCGAGATGCTGGAGACCCAGGCGTGGGGCCCGGTCCGGGTGGTCACGGCGGCCCAGCGGCTGCACGGCGACGAGGTCGTCGGCAAGCTCTACACGGCGCTCGGCACCCGTTTCCACAACAACGGCGAGGGCGTGACCCGCGAGGCGATCGTGGGCGCCCTGAAGGACGCCGGTCTGCCCGAGGACCTCGCGGACTTCGCCGACAAGGACACCTACGACACCGAGCTGCGCGCCTCCCACAAGGAGGGCATCGACAAGGTCGGCCAGGACGTCGGCACCCCGGTCGTCGCGGTGCCGGGCCCGGACGGCGACGAGGTCGCCTTCTTCGGTCCGGTCGTCACCCCGACCCCGCGCGGCGAGGCGGCGGCCCGGCTGTGGGACGGCACGCTGCTCGTGGCGTCCACACCCGGCTTCTACGAGATCAAGCGCACCCGGACGGCGGCTCCCAGCTTCGAGTGACCGGTCCCGGTGACGGAACGGAAGAACCCCCGCGATTCATGTCATCGCGGGGGTTCTTCTTCGTTCCGTCCGCAGGTGAAGGTTGAGAAGACGATCACGAGCAGGACGTGCGGGGGAGCCCCGTGGGGCCCGGACCGGCCCCGGACCGGTCAGGAGACCGGTCCGGGGGACCGGATCAGAAGGAGATCAGCGGTACGGAGGCCTTGGCGGCGTGGTAGCGCTTGCTCACGTCCTGCCAGTTGACGACCTGCCACATGGCGTCGATGAAGTCGACCTTCTGGTTCTTGTACTGGAGGTAGAAGGCGTGCTCCCAGGCGTCGAAGACGAGGACCGGGACGGAGCCCTGGCCGACGTTGCCCTGGTGGTCGTAGACCTGCTCGACGATGAGGCGGCCGCTGATCGGCTCGTACGCGAGGACACCCCAGCCGGAGCCCTGGGTGGTCGCGGAGGCCTTGGTCAGCTGGGCCTTGAACTTGGCGAAGGAGCCGAAGGACTCGGTGATCGCGTCCGCGAGGTCACCGATGCCGTCGGCGGCCAGCGGCTCGCCGCCGCCGCCCTCCTTCGGGCTGTTCATGTTGTTCCAGTAGATGGAGTGGAGGATGTGGCCGGAGAGGTGGAAGGCCAGGTTCTTCTCCAGGCCGTTGATCGCGCCCCACTGGTCCTTGTCGCGGGCCTCCTCCAGCTGCTCCAGGGTGTCGTTCGCGCCCTTGACGTACGCGGCGTGGTGCTTGTCGTGGTGCAGCTCGATGATCTGCGGATTGATCACCGGCTCCAGCGCCGCGTAGTCGTACGGCAGCTCAGGAAGTGTGTAGATCGCCATGTGCCCGGCCCCTTCGACTGCTCCTGCTTATTGCAACTTATATGCAGGTGCAGGCTAACAGTAGGTGCACTCCTTGTTGATCAGCCCTTCGCCCTAGGTCCCGTGTCGCACCCGGCCTCCGCCTCCGGCCCCGTTCCCGGGACCGGAGGACCTCCGCACCCGAAGGCCCCCGGACCGGATGGACCCCGCACCCGGAGGACCCCGGACGCGGAGGAACCCCGGACCGGGGCGGGCGGTCCGGGGTTCCTCGGGTGCGGGCATCGGCCCGTGCGGGCATCGTCCGTGCGGGACGGGTGCGGGATCAGCCCCGGCGGGCCGCCGCCCGCTGGCGGGCGAAGCCGACGGCGGCGAGCAGCAGCGTCAGGGCGCCCGTCCCGTACAGCTGGGTCCGGGTGCCCTCCTCGCGGGCCATCAGGACGAAGATCGCCGCCATGCCCGCGAGCGCCACCCAGGTCAGCACCGGGAAGGCCCACATCCGCACGACCAGCTTCTCGGGCGCCTCGCGTTCGGTGCGGCGGCGCAGCACCAGCTGGGAGGCGGCGATGAAGAACCAGACGACCAGGATGACCGCGCCGATCATGTTGAGCAGCCAGAGGAAGATGTCGTCCGGGCGCCAGTAGCTCAGCAGCACGCAGCCGAAGCCGAAGACGGAGGAGGCCAGCACCGCCGGGCGGGGGACGCCGCCGTTCGTGCGGCCGAGCGCTTTGGGGCCCTGGCCGCGCGCGACGAGCGAGCGGGCCATCCGGGAGGCGCCGTAGATGTTGGCGTTCATCGCGGAGAGCAGGGCGACGAGCACGACCACGTTCATGATCTGCCCGGCCGCCGGGATGCCGAGGTGGTCGAGGGCGGCGACGTACGGGCCCTTCTCGACCACGGCCGGGTCGCTCCAGGGCACCAGGGTGACGATGACCGCCATCGAGCCGATGTAGAAGAGCGCGATGCGCCACATGGCCGTGCGGACCGCCTTGGCCACCCCCTGGACCGGGTGCTCCGACTCGGCCGCCGCGATGGTGACCGTCTCCAGTCCGCCGTACGCGAAGACGGAGGCCAGCAGGCCCACGATCAGGCCCTCGGAGCCCTGGGGGAAGAAACCGCCGTCGCCGGTCAGGTTGGTGGCGCCGGGGGAGTCCGTGCCGGGCAGCAGACCGGTGACGGCGAGGACGCCGATGCCGAGGAACAGCACGATCGCGCCGACCTTCAGGGCGGCGAACCAGAACTCTTTCTACCGAACGAATTTGTGCAGGTCAAAGCGCTGGGCTTCCGGACTTTGACCAAGCGTCGGGTATGTCCTTGACCAAGGCCTTTGCCCCCATTCGCCACACTTCGCCCGGAAATGAGAAACCCCTGCCCGCAGCGCGTCCGCTGCGGGCAGGGGTCGGGGCGCCCCGGTGACGGGTCCGGCAGAGGGCGTCAGCCGGGGCGCGTCGGGGAGCACTCAGCGGGGGGCGCTGGGCACCGCTCCCCGAGTCTTGGGCAACCCCTCAGCTGGGGCCGTTGCAGGTCGGGCAGTGGATGTCACCAAGCCACCCGCTTCCGCCGCAGGTGCCGCAGTTCGGGTTAGTGCGGGGGGCGGTCAGGGCGCGCAGCAGTCGTCTCATCGTTCGAGGTCCCTTCGGGGAGGTATCCGGCGGTCACGCGTCCGCAGCTGTCACAGATGCGCGACCGCATGGGCTTGAGCTTGAACGGGTCGATCGTGTCGAGCGTGTACGTGCTCGGTGATCCGCACTCCACGCAGAAGCGCCGATTCACCGCAGCCATTCCCAGCAAGATGGGGATGCCGGACGTGTTGAACAAGGACTGATCCAAGGGTTCAGCCTTCCCAGGAGTCGCGTCATCCCATGATGCCGGGGGTGCTTGATCCTTTGTGCTGATCTTGCGAACCGCCCCGAGCGCGGCCGACCGCTCACGCTCGGGGCGGGTCCTGCCCCTTCCCCGCCGGGACACGGAACGTGCGGGGAGCCCATTCGGTGGTTGTCACCCGGCGGGGAAGGGAATCTGAGGGGGTCAGTAGTCGGGCGTCCCGGCGATGGCCAGGGCGACGGCGAGCAGCGGCGATGCGAAGAAGGCGGCGGCGGCGATCCAGGCACCTGCGCGCCCGGCGGGCTCCAGGAGGTAGCGGGTGATCACTGGGGCCGCCCGAAGGGGGAGGGGTCGCAGTTCCAGGGGTGCGGGCGCCCCGCCTCGGTGGAGAGCACGTGACACAGCTCGCCGTGCAGCGCTTCCGCCTGGCTCCGGTCCATCACCAGGCCGGAGTCCCCGCGCATCGACCCCTGATAGATGACGCGCTGCGGGAGCACGATGCAAGTCTCCCCGCCGACGTCCATCAGCTTCACCCGGCTTTCGTGAATGCGGTTCAACTCCCACCCTGGCGACGGGGTGTAACGGGGGTGCGTCGTGGCCATGCCGTGCCTGCCTTCCGTGACCGTGCCGGTTGGTTGAGTTACGAGCATCGGCGGGCGGCGCTACCCTCCGGAAGGGGGGTCAGCTCTCCAAATCCGTTTGTATAGAAAGGGCGTTGGCCATGACAGAGACAGAGGGTGAAGCCCTGGGGGCGCCGGGGTTCTCCCCACAAGAGTTCTTCGGCCGAGAACTGGCGCGCCGCCGGGAGGCTGCCGGGCTGACTCAGGCTGAGTTGGGGCAACTTCTCAAGATCTCTGGGCAGATGATCAGCCACTTCGAGGCTGGACGGCGACGGCCCCGCATCGAGGACGCGGAGCGCATTGATCAGGCACTAGGCACCGATGGCTTCTTCACCCGCTGGCGCATCGAGCTTGAGGAGGGCAGATTCGCGGATCACTTCGCGGCGGCGTACGAACTGGAGAAGCTGGCAACGTCCCTGAGGCTGTTCGGGCCCACTCTCGTTCCGGGGCTGCTCCAGACGGCGCCTTACGCTGCGGCCGTGTTCGAGGCGTACTCGGTGAACTACACAACGGAGGATGTAGAGCGGCGAGTCAGGAACCGGATAGACCGATCGTTGATCCTCAGCGACCCAGAAGGGCCGCAGGTCTGGGCCCTTCTGGACGAGAGCGTGATCCGGCGGCGGGTCGGCGGGGGAACGGTGATGGCGGAACAGCTTCGCCACATCGTGGCGCTTGCCCGGGGCGGTCGCATCCGGGTCCAGGTACTTCCATTCACGAGCGGTGCACACGCGCTGATGGAGAGCATGGTTCACCTGATGCGCTTCAAGGACTGCCCCCCGATCGCCTACGTTGAGGGTCTGCATACGGGTCGCGTCCTAGACGATCCGGAAGTGATCGAGGACTGTCGAACGTCCTACGATCTTGCGCTGAGTGAGGCTCTGCCGGTTGAGGACTCGCTCACCCTGTTGGAGAAGGCTGCGAAGGAGCACGAACGACATGATCAACAAGCCTGACCTTGACGCGGCGACGTGGCGGAAGTCCACGTACAGCGGCGGCGGAAACGGCGACTGCGTGGAGGTCGCGGACGGCGTCCCCGGGGTGGTGCCGGTGCGTGACTCGAAGGTCGCGGACGGCGGCGTGGTCGTCGTCGGCGGCGGCGCGTGGACGGCGTTCCTGGCGGGCGTGAAGCGCTAGAGCCAGGGTGGATGAGGGGCCCGCAGCGGAACAGTCGCTGCGGGCCCCTCGTGCGTGCGGCGCGGCCTCATGGCCTGCACTCGCCGGAGCCCTGAACTCCCATGACACACAAGCGAGTTGGGGGACGGCCGGCATTTTCTCGGGGTGCCCCCTTCGCCCCCCTCTCAGGGGCGTTGCCATCCGATGGCGTAGGGGGTGCCGGAGATCTGCACGACGACGACCGACCCGCCGGACGGGGTGGCTCCGGTCGCGTTGACGACGGGCCCGAGCGCGGTGGTGACGGTGGCGGCGGTGGCCGACTGGACGGCCCGCAGGGTGATGGGCAGGGGCGGCGGTGGGGTGGTCTGGAGGGCTTGGGCCAGGGTGGTCATGCGGGCGCTCCGGTGTCGGTGGTGACGGACAGGGTCATGGGGCCGGACGCGGTCAGAGGAAGGGTGATCGCGGAGACCAGTCCCCGGAAACGCCCCCCGGCGGTCGTGATCACGTCCACCGTGTCCTGGAGTTCGAGGGACGGATCGGGGACGGCCGTCACGGACTCGGTGCGGGCGTAGAGGGTGCCCCGGGCGAGGAGCGTCTCAGCCGTCCGCTGCGCCTGGCCGTTGGTGGCGAGGAGCGGGGACGAGTACCAGCGGGAGACCCAGCCGTAAGGGCCTGTGATGGAGAGCGGGCCCGTGGTCCGCTCCGCGCGGCCCGTGGCCCGGACCGCGCCAGTGCCCGGGTCTGTGCCGACCGTGTACGTGGCGTTGTAGACGCGCTGGCGGGCTTGCTGGCGGCCCCGTGAGACGAGTGTTCCGGTACGGGTGTCCCCGGCGATGACGGCGACGGCCGTGGCGGCGGGCGCGGTGACGGGAGGGCTGATCTCCAGTTCCCCGGCGTCGTTGACGGCGGCTTGTGCGGGCCAGGAGTCGCAGAGGACCGCGAGGGGGTCCGAGCGGTCGGCCTGCTCGGGGATCTCCAGGTACGCGGCGAGCTGCCTGTCCGTGAGACCGCCGGTGATCCGGTACGGCAGGATCTGCGGGTCCGTGATCCACCAGTTTTTGAGACACACGTAGGTCAAGTGATCTACCACGTCGGCGTAGCTCGACTCAGGGCCGAAACCCCCATAGGGGTTGCCAACCACCCTTGATTCATCCATGAGTTGGTACAGGTCGCTGCCGGTCACGGTCACGGTTCCGGCGCTCTCGTCCGTGGCCGTGTCGGTGATGAGGTACCACCCCTGAGGGATCATCTCGCGGTCCCCGCCGGGGTGGACGATCCCGGCGGCGATCTGGAGCCGCTGGCCGAAGGATGCAAGGGGGTGGGCGGGGTCGGTGCCGGGGTCCCAAGTCCTCCCGTCCGCGCGGAGCGGGACGGTGAGCTGACAGCGGCGACGGCCCCGTGCGGTCACGTCGTACGTGAGCTGTCCGGCGGTGATCGGGACGGCCCCAAGGGACTTCCCTCCCAGCCACGACGTCACGGCGGACACGTACCCGTGGGAGCGGGCGAGGGTGGCGCCCCAGCGCGGCGAGACGGGTCTCATGGTGCGGCTACCTCCTGGATCTCCACGTCCCACACGCGCCGGACGTCTGTGCCGGAGTTGGTCAGGCGCCGGGGGGTCGCGGCGAGGACCATGAGCCACACGGACTCGACGGCCGGACACGACGGGAGCAGTTGCAGTGGTTCGGTGAGGCGGAGCACCGCCAGGAGCGCCAGGGCCTCGCCCGGGGTGCGGGTGAGGAGCGTGAGGGTGCTCGACGGTGCCCGCAACGCGTCGACCATGACCACAGGGTCTGTGCGGCCGACCACGGGCAGCACGACGGCGGAGCGCTGATAGTCCCGCTGCGGCCACTCCACGATGTCCGCCACGGCCCCTGTGGCGCCCCCTGAGGGGCGCAGGATCGCGCGGCCGGTACCCAGCACCGTGACGGCCCGCTGGATGCTCTGCGCGCCGCTGGTGAGCCGCAGGGTGTAGGTGCGGTCCTGGAGCTGTTGCGGGTACTGGTGCAGGGCGAACACACAGCGGCCGGTGGTCCACGTCGGGGCGGTCATCGTGCCGGGCGACGTGGTCCCGTCGCCCCAGTCGAGTAGGGCATCGGTGCCCGATCCGGCCGGACCGCCCCCGGAGACGCACCACGCCCCCTCGGCGGAGACGCTGCGGCCGTCGACCACCACGGGGCCCCATGCCAGCGCTTCCATGGTCCAGCGGGCGGACGCGTCGCCGTGCCCGGTCACGGTGACCGTGGCGGTCTTGGGTCCGGCGGAGATCCTCCGGACGGTGTCGACGGTGGCGAACCCGAACGCGTCGAGCGTCCCCGTGAGCGGTCCGGCCCCGGCGTTCAGGACGAGTGAGTAGGCGGTGCCCTGCGCGGCGGCCGGGTCGGTGCTGACCTGGGCTTGCCAGTTCCCGTATCCGAGCGCGGCGGCCCGCGAGACGAAGGCGAGGGTGACGGCCACTACGCCCACCCCCCGGCGAGGTAGCGGGCGCCTTCGGCCTGGAGTGCGGCGGCGGCGGTCCGGGTGATCCGCCCCTGGAGCTGCTGCCCGTCGATGGTCACATGCACCACGACCGGCACGGGCGCCATGCGGAGCCATCCCGGGACGGCCCCGGCCCGGGGAGCGGCGGCGAGGGCGCCCCGGGCGGCCGTCGACGGGGCGGCGCTCATCGAGTAGCCGAAAACCCCGCCGAGCGAGGAAAGCCAGTCCGGCGCTTCGAGTTTGCCAATCCAGTTGATTGCGTCTTTGCACCAGCGGACGAATTTCGCCAGGGCGTCCACTCCGTCCGCCACAAGTTCGATGAGGTCAACGAACGCGTCGAAGAGTCCGCCGACCATGCCCCCCGCAACTTTGCCGACCCATTCGGACACTTTCACCAGTGCGGGCACGAAGTATTCCCGGAACGCCTTGATGAGCGGGTCGAGTTTGGCTTTGTTGTCCTGGAGTGCCTTGCGGACCTTGTCCACGCCTTTCTGTACGGCGTCCAGGACGGGTTGGAGGTGATTGCGCAGGATGCGGACGTACACCTCCACCACGGGGGACAAGTATTTCTGCCAGAAGGCCCAGAGCTTTTCCAGCATGGGAAGGACTTTCGCCCCGACGAAATCGACCAGGGCTTGTTGTGCCGACCGCTTGAACTGCTCAATCCTGCCGGACGCGTTGTCCCGGAGAGAGGTCCCGAGTTTGTCGGCGGCGCCCCCGACCGACCCGAGACTCTTGACGGCCTGCGAGGGGTCCATGGAGTCGAGAGCCTTCCCCAGGTCCTCGCTCTGGGTGCCGAAAAGGGCGACGGACGCTTGTGCCTTGGCGACGGGGTCCGGCATCGAGCTAAGTCGGTCCATGGTGAGGTCAAGGGCTTCGGCGGCGGTCTTCCCGCCCTTGCCGAATTTCGCGGCCATCTCCTCGCCTGAGAGGCCAATCGCCTTGAAACCGTCGGCAGTTGACTTGCTGCCGTCGACGGCCCGGATCGACAACTCCTTGAGGGAGTCCGCCACGATGTCGGCGTTTGTCGCGCCGCCTTTCATGCCCTGGGTGATCAGCCCCATAGCGGTCTGTCCGTCCAGCCCCAATTTCCGGAACTGGGTGGAGTATTCGCTGTACGTGTCCAGGAGGTCGTCAGCGGCGTTGTTGCCGTTCTGGAACCCCTTGGTGAGGACATTGAAAGCCTCGTCGGCGCTGTCGGCCATTCCGGTCTTGAGCATCTGGGCGACGGCGCGCGCGACTTGACTTGAGTCCTGATCGAAGGTCGACGCAAGGTCAGAGACCTTGGTGGAGATCTTCTGGACCTGAGCCTCTGTCGCATTCGTGGGGAGCAGCCCGGACCGCATGGTGGCCGATATGGAGTCGGCGGCGGCCTGGAAGTCCTCTCCGATCCCCTGGGAAAACATCTTCCCGGCGACCTTCCCGTATTTCGCTGCTTCGGCCGGGGTGGCGCCGAGTTGGGCCCCCAATTTGGCGGTAATCTTGCCCTGTTCGAGAGCTTGATTGAATCCGCTCATGATGGCGGCGCCGATTGCCATAGCGGCCCCGGCGGCGAGTGCGGCGCCCCCGGTCTTGAGCTTCTCCAGGGTTCCGCCGACTGCCTGTTCGGTCTGCGCGACATCCTGTCTGGCTTGCCTGCTGTCGGACGTGATGTTGATCCGGAGATTGGCGGGGCGCCCCATGGCGGCCGTCCTTTCGGGTCGGCCGGGCGCACACGGGGCGAGGGCGGGGGATCAGCGGCGGGCGTCGTGTTCGAGTTCCAGGAGCGCGCGCATGGCGGCGATCTCGTGGCCGGTGCAGCGGCGCAGCTCCGCCGGGGAGATCCGCCACGCGCGGGCGAGGAGTACGTCAGCCCCGGCGGCGCCCCTCAGGGCGGGGGGAGCGGGGGTTCCTCCCCGGCGAGGGCGGCGGCCGTCCTCTCCTCGGCGTACGCGGCGGCGGCGTCCTCCTGGTCGTCCTCCTGGTCGTCGTCGGGGGCCAGGTCCGCGAGCGGGATGCGTCCGGCGGCGCCCCACGGGTAGGCGACGGGGTCGGCCCGGCGGGCGTAGGCCACGGCGACCAGTCCGGGCAACGCCGTGTTGTCGACGGCGGCCAGGTCGGCGGCGCCCACGGCCGCGCAGAACTCCCTGATCTCGTTGCGGGTCAGTCCCATGGGGTCGGTGACCCAGCCGAACGACGGCGGGCGCGGGGCGTCCGGCGGGGGCGGCGGGGTGCCTCGGCTGCTCATGCGGGGGTCCTCTCGACCAGATCGGCTACGGCCGACTCGTAGTAAGCGGTCCACACGCTCTCGCTCGCCTGCGCGGCGGTGACCACCCACGGCTGGGCGGCGATGTGCCGGGCGGGCCACCCGTAGTGGATGGGCCCCGCGTACGGCGCGGTGGCGCGGCCGAACCTGACCACGGACGTCGTGCGGGTGCCGGAGTCCCGCTCGGTGGCGGCGAGACGGCCGGTCCGCACGGGCGCGCCCGCGCGGGCGAGCGCGCCGACGTAGGCGGCGACCCAGCGGTGCGCGTCGCGGAGGTCGTCCAGCCCGCCTTCGACGGTCCGCAGTCGGCGGCGCAGCTCACGGCCCCCGACCACCCGGACGATGGTGGTGCCCCGGGCCCCGGCCACTACGCCCCCGCTCCGGCGAGCGTCTTCCCGGCGGCGGGCGGCGTCTTCTGCTCCGTAGGGGGCCCGTCCATGGGCCACTCGGCCTCTGACGTCGGGGCCGTGCCGCCGACTTCCCCGCCGATGGAGATAGCGACGACGGTCACCCTGCCAGTCCAGACCTTGGCGGTCGGGGAGGGCTGGAACGTGAATTTCACGGTCTCCCCATCATGCTCAAGTGCGTACATGACCAGGGACGTTGATGCGGTGTCGGTGGTCTCGATGGACTGGATGGAGGTGAGGGCCATGGTCCACTTCGTGGGTGCTGCCTGCCCGGGTATGGACGTGCCGCACAGCACCTCCAGGGCGTCCCCCACGTCCCCCGCTTCGGGGGTGAGGACCACGCTGGTCGGCTGGCATGAGAACACGGTCGGGGACTCTTCACCCTCGGCCTGGAGGGTGAAGACTCCCCTCCGAACCCGGGTGGCGGTGGGCGTGGTCGGTGTGGCCATGGGTTCACTCTCCGTCCACCTGCGTCGGGGAGACGGGCGCGGCGGCGACGGCGAGGGGTGCCGCCTCGGGGTTCAGGACGACGGCGGTCACCTGACAGGCGACGGTCGTACGGGTGCCGTCGGCGGCGGTGACGGTGAGGCGCCCTGTGCGGGCGCTGGGCGGCGTGGTCGGGGTGGTCATGGGTCATTCTCCGATCTGTATCCGGTAGGCCTGGGAGGGCTCGACGCTCTGTGCGGCGGCGAGCGGGTAGTAGGAGATCGGCTCCGCGAGGAGCCACGGCAGGGACGCGGCATCGAGCGCGCGGAGCGTGTCGGCCAGGAGCCGGGCGAGGGCTCCCAGCTCCGCCCACGCCCCGGGGAGACCGACCACCAGGACGGAGTACCGGGCGTCCGTGTCGGCACACAGGGTGGTGCCGGGGGTGAGGCGGGGCGGCTCGATGAGCACGCACGGCGGCGTGATGTTCCGGGGGTCGGTGGTGACGGGCCGGTCGACTCCGGGCCGGATGAACGCGGCCAGGGTCTCCATGTCATCGGTGATCAACCTGTCTGTGGCGGGGCCCATGATCCGATCCTCAACAATCTCTCGACGTCGGGGTCCCAGCGGGAGACGTACACAGCAGCTCCCCCCAGGTCGGAGTACCCGGCGACTCCCGTGGGGGAGGACCGCCGGGCGAAGATCCTTTGCGCCTGGAGCAGCAGGGCGGCCCGGATGTCCTCGGGCCACTGCGGGAGCGGCTGCCCCGGCTCTGCCCCGGCCTCGATGAGCCGGAGCCGGGGCACCGTGTCGACGGCGAGCGCGTCGATGGCGGCGACGGCCCGCGCGAGCCACACGGCGTCCGCTGTGCCCTCGGCGGGCGGCGCGATGCCGATGACATCGGCCACCTCTTGCACGGTGATTTCACGGGCCACGGCCGTCAGCCCTTCCCGCCGTCCGGCGGGGGCGTGCCCTGCTTGAGCGCGACCAGTTCGAGCGGGTGGGCGGGGTAGGTGGCCAGGTAGGCGTACGCGGCGACCTGGACGCCGAGGACGGACGGCTCGACGGCCTGGAGCGTCCCCCGCTGATCCTCGTAGACCTCGATGGCGTCGGACGTCCCGACGATCAAGGTTGCCTTGGGGAGCTTGCCGGAGACGACCGGCCTCAGCCCTCCCACGTTGTCGCCCTCAGCGGTCGGCCGCGCCGGGGAGAGGGTCCCCATCGCGTTCCCGGGGGCGAGTACCGGGTAGAGGGGCCGCTTGTCGGCGTCGGCCATGCTGCCGATCTGCGCCCACATGTCGGGCGACATCCAGATCCGGTCAGCCGCCGAGTTGTCGGCGTCCGTCGCCCCGTACACCTGCGCGGCGGCCTGGTAGATCGCGGAGTTGAGGGCGACGGGGTCGGTCAGGTCGGCGGTGATGGACGCGGTGGCGGCGGCCACCAGGTCGACGGCCGCGCGCTCCTCGGCCTGCCGGACGAGATTGGCGGTCAGGTCCTCGATGATGAGCGCCAGGGCCCCGGGCGACGTCCAGTCGAGCACCTGTCGGGAGATGTTGACCCAGCCGCCGTACGTCGACTTGATCACGTCGTCCACGTTCACGTGCAGCGGCCTGTTGGGCAGTTCGGTCTTCTCCGCTACCTGCTTCTCCACAAGCGTGTGCTTGGTGATCCTGATCCGCTCGAACTTCGCGGACGTGCTGGGCATGGTGCGCACGGCCAACGAGTTCCAGACGGGGCGCTTCGGCGCGAGCCGGTCCAGGATCGGCCCCACGATCACCTCAGGGAGGAGTCCGGGGACGTAGCCGGTCACCTCGTGGTCGACAGCGGCCAGGACGCGCGTCACCCTGTCCCACTCGGCGCGCTCCCCGTGGATCATGAGGGAGAGGGAGGCGGCCAGGTAGTCGGCGGCGTCGACGCGCTCCCTGCCCACGACGACGGCGGGCAGGGTCCGGCCGTACCCCTCACGGTCGACCGCGCGGGCGAAGGTGAGGGCGCCGGGGGTGCCTGTGACGTGGTCGGCGGTCAGGGGTGCGTGGGCGGCCGGGGCGCGTTCCTCGGCGAGGACGCGGCGCACGGCCGCTTCCACGGACTCGGCGGGCGGCGCGGCCGGAGCCGGGGGCGGGGGCGCGGCGGGCGCCGGGGGCGGGGGCGCGGCCGGGGGCGGGGTAGGGGTGGGGTTCACGGGAGTGCCTTCCTGTGCGGCCACGCGCACCGCGCGGGCGTCGGTGTAAGCGGGCAGGGCCACGAGAGAGACCTCACGCAGCCGGGCGCGGGTGACGGTCACCCCGTCCCCGTCGGCGTCCTCGGTCCACTCGATGGGCTCGACGCCGACCGAGAAACCGTCCAGGACGCGGGCGGCGGCGAGGGCCAGGGCGTCCACGGCGCCCGGGTGCGAGCCGACCGCGAACGTCGCGTCGGCGGCGGCCGGGGAGTCGGTGAAGTCGGCCATGTACCCGAGCGGCTGCCGGTCGTCGTGGTCGCGGAGCAGCTTCACGCGGGACAGATCGCCCTCTGTCTCCAGGGAGCCGGGCGCGAACGTCACAGCGGGGAACGGGCCGGACGGGGTGGCGCGGACACCATAGGTGAGGATGGGGCCCCCCACCGACCGTGCGGGCTGGGCGGGGTCGGTGGGGGGCGGCTCGGAAGCCCCGGCCACGGCGGCGACGGGGGCGAACAGGCGCAGGATCATGACGGGGCCTCTGTCTCGCGGGGCGCCGGGGGCGCGGCGGCGGGCGGCGGCGCCGGGGCGGGCGGCTTGGGGGCGGGCCCGGTCAGACCTTCCTCGGCGCGGGCTTCCTGCGGTGTCAGGACCCCCAGGGGGAGCAGCCGGGCGTACCGCTCCGCGCGGTCCAGCGGCGCGCCGCGCAGGAAGTCCGTCACGGAGAACCGCACGCTCTGCCCGCGCGGGGACCCGTTGCGGTCGGACATGCTCAAGCGCTCCTCGATGGCCGACAAGTACGGCGCGAAACACAGCTCGATCAGGTCGGACCGCTCGCTCAGCTGCGTGGAGTAGGTGAGGGAGTCGCCGGAGGACACGGCGGCGTACCGGGGCGGGAGTCCCAGGTGTCGGCAGAGCTGGAGCGCGGATTCCTCGCGGGACTCCACGAGCTGAAAATCGGCGGGGGTCGTGGTGACCCCCTGGTAGTCGACACCCCCGTTGAGCCACCCCGTCCCGCGCGTCCGGCGCGAGCGCTCCCAGCGCTCCAGGAGCGCGTCAACCTCGTCGTCGGTCAGCTCGTATTGGCTGGTCTGTTTCAGGATGCCGGTCGGGATCTCCGGGGAGGCGTAGCGGGCGGCGGCGGCCTCCAGGGCGAGGGCCGTCAAGATCGTCTGGTCCCCGAAGGTCAGAAGGCCCTCGTCCGGGCCGTCGAAGTGGATCAGGTCGGCGGGGTCCACGGGGCGCCCCCGGTACGTCGCCCACTCGCGGGTGATCACGTCGGAGCCGGGCTCCACGTCCACCTGGACGTAGTCGGGGTCCAGCCGGACCACGGACGTCGGGTAGCCGGTCCACGCGTCCCGCGCGACGACCAGCCACCACGCCGACGGGTACAGGATCAGGTCGGAGACGATGGCGGCGACCGACCGGCAGTAGGGGCGCCACGCCTCGGGCTGGGTGAGCATCGGCCCCGGCGGGATCTCCTCTCCGTCGCGCCAGCGGCGCAGCGGCATCGTGCCGATGGCGTCGGAGATCAGCCGGACGCCCCGCCGGACGGTCGGTACGCGCATCGCGACCGTGCGCGGCACGCGCCCCCAGAGATGTCCCGGGTCGGTGCCAGCGATGCGGGCGGCGAGCGCGGGATTGAGTCCGTCCGGGCGGGGCGGCGGAGGGTCGTCACCGATCGTCCACGTGCGCCCGGTCACGGCTTCGCCACCGTGCGCCGGGCGCTTGAACGGAGACCATCGACCCATAACCGGAGGCTACCTCCGGATATGGCGGGCGGCGCGGCGAGCCGGGACCGGCCGGACCGCGCGGTCTCGAGACCGTGTGACCCATGTCACAGGCCAGAAAAGGCCGGCGGGGGCTCACTGTGACGTGGGTCACAGGCCGCGGGGCGGGGTTCCGTGTGGCGCGGGTCACACTCCGCGGGGCGGGGTCATGCGGTGCTGCTGCCGACCTGGGGGCGGGCCCCGGCCTCGGGCGGGTGTGCCTGCCCGTACAGGGCGAGCATGGCGGCGATGAGCGCGGCCGGGTGCTCGCCCTCGGTTGTCGAGACCCTGGAGATGACTTGCTGTTCGCGCACCTGCCGGGACGTCGCGCACAGCAGGGCGGCATCCAGCCGCGCGTGGGACCGGTGTGCCACCGTCCCTTCGACCAGACTCGTGATGAACTCGTCGTGCGCCTGGATCAGGTCGGCGGCGGTGAACGGGTCGGCCAGGGGGACGGGCACCCGGTGCTGCTCGGACAGGGCCTTGTGCGCGCTGCGGGCGGGCCCGTACGGGTCGACGACGACGGCGGCCGGACGGTGGCGCTGGACCAGCTCCAGGAGCCGGGGCACGAGCCACCCGACCCCCGTCCGCTGCTCGACCAGTTCGACGGCGCGGCGGCCGTCCGGCAGGGTCCCGGCGGCGACGACCGACGCGCCCGACCCGTCCGGGGTCTGCTCGACGCCGAACGCGACCGGCCCGGCCAGCGGCGCCCACGCGCGGCCCCGCTCCCAGACCGCCGGAGCCAGGAAGAAGCTCGCGGACGACACCCAGTAGTTGCCGTAGGCGCGGGCGAACTCGGAGGCGTCCATGCGCCCCTGAGACCGGCGCAGGACGTCCGGGGAGATCGTGTGCCCGACCGCCGGATGATGGGCGGCGTAGACGGCGAGGTCGGTCAGATCCTCGGTGTCCTCGGGAATGCCCCACTCGAAGAACGCGGTCTCCCCCTGTTGCTTGTCGGCAAGCTCCGCGCGGCACCGTTCGACCATCGGCCGCATCCACGTGGAGCGGCCGTTCCCCGCAGTCGAGACGTACCAGATCTGGGCCCACTGGCGGGTTGCCTGGGTCGGGTCGATGGCCTGGAGCAGCATCCGGCCGACGTCCGCCCCGAAGGACCACATTTCATCCACGGCCACAAGGTCGGTCGTCTTGGAGTGCAAGGCGTCCTCGGTCGGCGCGAACAACCGCAGCTCCGCGCCGCCGGGGAAGAAGAGCCCTTCCGACCCGTTGGCGCGGCGGGTCGTGGTCACCGCACCCAGCGGCGAGCGCTCGACGTGCCGCACGGTCGTCATCCACAGGTCCCGGGCATCCATGCGTTTCTGTGCCGTGAGCCACGTGGACGCGTCCGGGACCATCTGGCAGCGGTGCGTCATGACCGGCCGCAGCAACGTGGTCTTGCCTGCCTGCCGGGGAACCGAGACCAGAACGGAGCTGTACCGGAAGCGCGTCCCGCAGTCGGCCACCTCCAAGGAGACGTTGGCAACGTACTGCTGCCACGGCATGAGCGGCGTCCCGAGCGCGGCGGCGAGACGGCCGACCGCCGGGCCGAACGTGGCGCTACCGGGGGTCGGCTCCGTAGACCACTTCGGGGGTGGCCATAGCCCGTGCGAACCGCTCCCATGTGTCATCGGCGGCCCCCGCCGGTTCGGGGACGAGCTGCGCCAGGCGCAGGCAGTCCAGCATCCGGGGAACGAGCTGGGCGAGGGCGTATGGGTCGTCGGCGGCGACGTCCAGGCCCCGGGCGACGATCCGCACCACGGCCTCCACGGCGGCCCTCGTCGGGTCTGCCTTCCCCCCGGCCCGGGAGGCCCGGATCGCGGCCTCCACGCCCCTCTCAGCGCGTCCGGCGGCCCGGCGGGCCCGGGGGACGCTGGACCCCCGGTTGGTACGCGAGCGCGTAGTAGACGCCATAGAACACATCCTCGCTGGTCAAGCGCCACTTGGCGCGCGTTGGAGCGGGACCCCCCCCTCTTGCCCGGGGAGAGAAAACAGGGGGGCGCGGGGTGTCCGTCCGCGTCGGTGGCTCAAAAAATCGGGGGCGGCGCGGCGGCGGCGCGGCCGTCACCAGTCGCGCGACGGCGGCGCGTTGTAGTGCCCCTGTTCACGCGCGAGATTGCACGGCTGACACGACGCGGCCAGGTTCTCCCGGCGGTCGTCGCCCCCGAAGCGGCGCGGGATGATGTGGTCCACCTCGGCGGCGGGCCCCCCACACCAGCGGCACCACGGTTCCTCGGCGAGGACGGCCGCGCGGGTGCGGCGCCACTGCGCGGTGGAGCCCTGCTCGCTCAGCGCGGACGGCATCGCCCACCTCCAGACACGTCACAGGGTCCGGCGCCCTCGATGCGCCGGACCCTGTCCTCACCCGGTGTGCGGCCGGTGTGCCCTCAGTGAAGCACTGCGGGCGACGGCCCGCGCGGCGAGCACCGCCGGGCGGGTCAGTCGGAGCGCCAGTGCAGCACCACCGACGCGTCCCACTCACCCTCGGCGGGGACCTCCACGGGCAAGTACGCGCCCGTGGTCCACCTGCACTCCAGGCGCAGCGGGTCACCGACTGCGGCGGGCAGGGTCAGGCTGTAGCCATCCAGGGGCCCCCCAACGATCGTGTACGGGCGCGGCTCCGACTGCGGCACGATGCCTCCCTCTCTCAGCTCAGCACGATGAACAGCAGCCCGACGGCGACCACGGCCGTCCCGGCGACGAGCAGCAGCCACGCGAGGGCGTCATCCCGCCCGGGGCCATGCGGTAGCCGGATGAAGACGCCCCCGGGATGTGGGGGCGCCGGACGCGTCCGGGGCCGTCACGGCGTCCGGCACGGCCACGGGGCGCGGCGGCATGAGCCGGGTCGCCATCACGCCGACCAGGACGGCCAGGACGAGCATCACGAGAGCCTGTGAGAGGACGGCGGCGAGCGCGACTGTGGTCATGGCCCGATGCTGCACGGGGCGACGGCCGGGCGCGCGCCGGAGTACGCCGAAGGGGCCCGTACGTCATGGGGATGACGTACGGGCCCCCTCAGGTCACGTACAGGGTCAGACGGTCTCTCGGCGCGGGCGCATGAGCCACGCCTCAGCCTTCTCCAGTTCGGCGGCTTCCCACAGGTCGTCCGCCGCACGCTCAGCGCTTGCGTGGTAGTCCCACGTCATCCGGACGTGGCCGATGGTGTCCATGAACGCCATTTCTCGCTCGTACTCGGCGGCGGCCCAAGCGAGCCACGCCTCACCCACGTGCGCGTACTCGCTCACGTAGTACTGCGGCCGGTAGCTGCTCACGTTCTCTCCTCGGGTCGGTGCTACGCGGACGGCGCGCGGAACAGCTTCACATTGGACATGTCGGCGTCGCCGCTCCGCTGGGTGGGCACGCGCGCGGGCATGTCCGTGCCGAAGCTACGCAGCGCGGGGAGCGTGGCCCGGCGGATACGGCGGACGCGGTACCCGACGGTGGTCTTGATGTCCTTGTGGTCGGCGGCCACGCTCACGCTCTCCAGGTCCCCGGTCAGTTCGATCATCTCGTCAATCCAGTACGCGCGGAGCATGTGGGGGCGGACGTCCGCGATCCCGTGAGAGAGGGCCCACGCGCGCCACCTCTCCGCCGTGTTCTGGACGCTCCACTCCAGGGGCACCAGCGACTCCCCTTCACGCCAGTTGGAAAGGATCTCCAGGGCGATGTGTTCCGGCACGGGGTGCTCGGGGAGCGGGCGCCCGGCCCGGCCCTTCAGGAACTGCGGCACGAGCCAGTAGTGCTCTCCGTCGAAGCTCATGTCGTCCCGGGGGAAGGTTCGGGCGGCGGTCGAGACTCGGAAGCCCATACCGCTCATCTGCGCAGTCAGCAGCCACATCATCCGGCCGGTCGCACTGACACGGGCGTCGCTGCTCATCATGTCCCCGACTGCGGCGGCGTGGAGCTTGGTCACGACGCTGGCGGGCGGTACGGGGGTGGGTACGGAGTCCCCCCGGCGGCGCAGCCGCTTGATATCGGCGGTCGGGTCGTCCTTGGCGCGCTTGAGATCCCGGAAGCAGCGCCGGACGGCGGCGAGATAGACGTCATGCCGGGACGCTGAAAGCTTTTTTCCGATCCGTTCGCGTTCGATGATCCGGTGACAGATGTAGTCCTGGACGTCTTCCTCATCGAGGGTCAGCGGGTCGTCCTTCCCCGCCGCTTCCATCACGCCGAGCACGATCCGCATGTACGCGGTGAGAGTCGTCCGCACCTTCATGTCCGTGCGCATGATCCGGTGCCACTTCTGCAACGAGGGATGAGGCAGTACCGGCATCCCGTGCTCTTCCGGGATGACGTAGCTGGACATGGGTGCGCGGTCCAGGGACAGGTGTCCTTGCGCCTGGTAGCGCTTCCACTGGTCCAGCGCGGAGCGGTACGAGGCCATCGAGGAAGGGCTCAGGCGCCCGGGGTACGTGCGGGCGTAAAGCTCCAGGGCGTTGTCAGGAAGCTGGTCAGGCGCGGTCCCGATGCCGAGTCCCCATGCGACGGCGGACACGTTGCGCATGGACTTCTCCGCGCCGCCGGGGCCACCACCCAGCCGTACGCGTTCGTCCCGCCACGCCAGGAGCGCGGGGGCGATGTCATGTCCCTTGCGGTAGGCCACTTGTTCTTCCATCCGTGAGTTCGAGTCATGGTGGCTCTGGCTCAACGAATGTCCGTGATGCCCGTATTGGGCGAGATAGGTGAATCTGGTCTGTCTCGCTACGCGGGCTGCCCGGATGCTTCGGGGAGCTGGAACCAGAACTCGAACTCACCGAAGTTCTTCACCGCCGCCAGGTTGGTGACCGTGAAGACCACCATGAACAGCGCCACCCAGGCCCACTCGGGGCTGCCCGGGAACCAGCCGGTCATGATCTTGGCCGCGCCGATGCCCTCCAGGCCGACGGCCACGCAGAGCAGGAACCAGAACGCCCAGCCGGAGGTGAAGCCCGCCCAGGGGCCGAAGGCCCGCTCGGCGTGCACCGAGAAGGAACCGGAGGCGGGGTTCGCGGCGGACATCTCGCCGAGCATCCGCATCACGAGCATCACGAGCACGCCGGAGAGCGCGTAGGCGATCACGATCGAGGGTCCGGCGGCGGCGATGCCCGCGCCGGAGCCGACGAAGAGCCCGGCGCCGATGACGCCACCGAGGGCGATCATCGACAGATGGCGCTGCTTGAGGCCGTGCGCGAGACCCTCGGAAGAGGCGGGCGGGCCGTCCTCGCGGTCGGTCGGCGCGGGCGCGGTGGTCCGGGACATGGGCGAACCCTGTTCACTAGCTGAGACGGGGAGAGCCCACAGTGTGGTCACGCACCCCGCTCACAGGGAACCCGAGTCCGCTATACGGGCACTGGCCTCACACAGGGTGAAGGTCTAGGGCGTGTTTCGAAAGTGGCGTCGTCTGCCCGGAGGGCAGGCCTGGCGGCGTCTGGTGCGTGCGATCGCAAGGCGGAGGGTCGCCCCGATACTGGATGTATCGGGGTGATCCCGACAATGCGGCGAGCGTGCGTGCCAGGCGTCGCCAGGCAGGCGGGACTTTCGAAACACGCCCTAGTTCCGTTTCGTGCGCAGTTCCCGCACCCATGCCACCAGGAGCACCGCCCCGGTCGCCGCAGCCGACCACAGCACCTGCGGCCGGGCCGCCTCGTCCGTCAGCATCAGCACGAGGACCGCCCCCATCGCCGCGAGCGCCACCCAGGTCAGCCACGGGAAGCACCACATCCGCAGCGTCAGCGTCTCCGGCGCCTCCCGCTCGATCCGGCGCCGCAGCCGCAGCTGCGAGACCGCGATCAGCGCCCAGACGAACAGCAGCACCGCGCCGACCGCGTTCAGCATGTAGAGGAAGACGGAGTCCGGCCACCTCAGATTGAGCAGGACGGAGACGAAACCGAAGGCCACCGAGGCGAGCACCGCCCGGCGCGGCACGCCCCCGCGCGAGATCCGCAGCAGCCCCTTCGGCGCCTCGCCCCGCTCCGCCAACGAGAACACCATCCGCGAGGAGCCGTACAGGTTCGCGTTGAGCGCCGAGAGCAGCGCCACGAACACCACCACGTTCATGATCTGGCCCGCGCCGGGCACCCCGATCGCGTCCAGCACCGCCACGTACGGCGACTCGCCCGGCTCCATCGAGGTCCACGGCAGCAGCGTCACGATGACCAGCACCGAGCCCACGTAGAAGAAGAGGATCCGCCAGACCGTGCTGCGCACCGCCCGCGCCACGTTCCGCGCCGGGTCGTCGGACTCCGCCGCCGCGATCGTGACGATCTCCAGGCCGCCGAAGGCGAAGACGACCACGAGGACCCCGGAGACCACCCCGGACCAGCCGTTCGGCAGGAAACCGCCCTGTCCCGTCAGGTTCGCCAGCCCCACCGGGTCCGTGTCCGGCAGCCACCCCACGATCGCCAGCAGCCCGAGGACCAGGAAGAGCACGATCGCGCCGACCTTCAGGGCGGCGAACCAGAACTCGAACTCACCGAAGTTCTTCACCGCCGCCAGGTTGGCGAGGGTGAACACCACCATGAAGAGCAGCACCCAGCCCCACTGCGGGACCCCCGGCACCCAGCCGTGCGCGATCCGCGCGGCGCCGGTCGCCTCCACCGCGAGGACCACCACGAGGAGGAACCAGTACAGCCAGCCCACCGAGAAGCCCGCCCACCGGCCCAGCGCCCGCTCGGCGTGCACCGAGAACGCCCCCGAGGCGGGCATCGCCGCCGACATCTCGCCCAGCATCCGCATGACCAGCATCGCGAGCGTCCCGGCGATCAGGTACGAGACGACGATCCCGGGCCCGGCGACCGCGATGCCCGCGCCGGAGCCGACGAAGAGCCCGGCACCGATGACACCGCCGAGCCCCAGCATCGTCAGATGACGCTGCTTCAGACCGTGGGAGAGGGGCTCCGGTCCAGGGGAGAGGGGCTCCGGTCCGCTGACCGGGGAGGACGACGGGTCGTCGCGCATGGTGGGGGGCTCGCGCTCTCGGGGAGATGACACTTTATGGGGACTCCACAGTCTCTCCGCTGACCTCCCTCCGGTGCAAAAGGGGCGTCTCCCAGCGAGTTGCCAGTGACGAGGGTCACGTGGCGCGAGGTATGCATCCCGCCCTTTGTCGAAACCTGATGAAGCGCTCGGCTCGGGCTTTGTCGGCGGCTGACGGTGATCGGGCGTTCACTCCTGGCATACCGTCAACCTGTCCCCCTCACCCTCACCCCGCGGAGTACCGATGAGCACCGCCGCCACCCCCGCCCGTACCCTCCGTGCGGGCACCGTCCTCGCCGATCTGCTCCCCGCGAGCCGCACCCGCGACATCGCGCTGGTGCTCGGCGGCGCCGCCCTCACCGGCCTCGCCGCGCAGCTCTCCGTCCCGGTCCCCGGCTCCCCGGTCCCCGTCTCCGGGCAGACCTTCGCCGCCCTGCTCGTCGGCACCGCCCTCGGCGCCCGCCGCGGCTTCCTCGCCCTCGCCCTCTACACGGTCGTGGGCATGGCGGGCGTGCCGTGGTTCGCGCAGTCCTCCTCCGGCTACGCCATGCCGTCCTTCGGCTATGTCCTCGGCATGCTGCTGGCCGCGACCGTCGTCGGCGCCCTGGCCCGGCGCGGCGCCGACCGCTCGGTGCCGCGCACGGCGGGCGCCATGCTCCTGGGCTCCGCGATCATCTACGCGGTCGGCGTGCCCTACCTGGCCCTCGCCACCGGCATGACTCTCGGCCAGGCGGTCGCCGCCGGCCTCGTCCCGTTCCTCCTCGGCGACGCCCTCAAGGCGGCCCTCGCCATGGGCGCCCTCCCGGCCGCCTGGAAGCTGGTCGGCCGCAAGGGCTGAGACCCCGCAGGCATACGGAAGGGCCCGCCGCTCCTCGGAGCCGCGGGCCCTTCCGTATGCCGGAGCACCCGGCGGCTACCGGCGCGCGGCGGCCTTCGCGAACCGCTCGCGGACCAGCGCCACCACGATCACCAGCGCGGCCACCAGGAGCGAGAGCACGACCTGCTCCCGGGCGCTCCCGCCGTCGTACAGCATGTAGCCGAGCACGAAGACGATCATGGCGATGGTCGCCCAGGTCAGATACGGGAAGAGCCACATCCGCACCACCAGCTTCTCCGGCGACTCGCGCAGGATGATGCCGCGCATCCTCAGCTGGGTCACGCAGATGACCAGCCAGACGAAGAGCGCCACCGCGCCGGAGGCGTTCAGGAGGAAGGCGAAGACGGTGTCGGGCCACTTGTAGTTGAAGAAGACCGCGACGAAGCCGAAGACGACCGAGCCGAGGATCGCCGCCTGCGGCACGCCCCGCTTGTTCACCCGCGCGAAGGACTTCGGCGCGTCCCCCCGCCGCCCGAGCGAGAAGGCCATCCGGGAGGCGGTGTAGAGGCCCGAGTTCAGGCAGGAGAGCACCGCCGTCAGGACGATCACGTTCATCACCTGACCGGCGTGCGGGATGCCGATGGAGTCGAGGGCGGCGACGTACGAGCCCTTCTCCAGGATCGACTTGTCGTTCCACGGCAGCAGGGTCAGGACGACGAGGATCGAGCCCAGGTAGAAGACGCCGATCCGCCAGATCACGCTGTTGGTGGCCTTCGTCACGGCCCGCTGCGGGTCCTCCGACTCACCGGCGGCCAGGGTGACGATCTCGCTGCCCATGAAGGAGAAGACGACCATCAGCACTCCGGTGAGGATCGCGCCCGCGCCCATCGGGAAGAAGCCCCCGGCGTCGGTGAGGTGCGCGAACCCGGCGCCCGGGTTGTCCGAGCCGGGGAGCACCCCGAAGACGGCCAGCAGCCCGATCGCGACGAACGCGCCGATCGCCACGACCTTGATCCCGGCGAACCAGAATTCGAATTCACCGTACGAGGCCACCGACGCCAGGTTCGTCGCGGTGAGCACCACCATCACGATCAGCGCCCAGGCCCACTGCGGGACCGCCGGGATCCAGCCCTCCAGGATCTTGGCGCCCGCCGTCGCCTCGACCGCGAGGACGACGACCCAGAAGAACCAGTAGAGCCAGCCGATGCTGAAACCGGCCCAGCGGCCCAGGGCCTGGTCCGCGTAGGCGGAGAAGGAGCCGGAGGACGGCCGGGCGGCGGCCATCTCGCCCAGCATCCGCATCACGAAGACGACCATGGCGCCGACGAGCGCGTACGAGAGGAGGATCGCGGGCCCGGCGGCGGCGATGCCGGAGCCGGAGCCGACGAAGAGCCCGGCGCCGATGACACCGCCGATGGCGATCATCGACAGATGGCGGTTCTTGAGTCCGGCCTTGAGGCCGTCGGAGGAGTCCGGAGCGCCGGTGGTGCCGGTCTCCCCGTCGTCCTTCGTCAGGGTCGGTTGCGTGTTCATCGACGCTTCCTCATGAGTGGGGGGTCGCTCGGGGTGCGAGCCCGAGCATGAAACCCCAGGGACGGGGATGATCGGAATGGTGTATTCCGAATCGTTGTAGGGCGACCTCGCGAGAGTCGAAGGTCCGTACCAGGCCGGAAGAACGTCCCGACCCCGCTGCCTGCTACCCGGCCCCTGACGTGCCACACTCGGCATCATGCGCGTCTATATCGGTTCCGACCACGCCGGCTTCGAACTCAAGAACCACCTTGTCGAGTGGCTCACCGCACAGGGACACGAGCCCGTCGACTGCGGTCCCCACATCTACGACGCCCTCGACGACTACCCGCCGTTCTGCCTGCGCGCCGCCGAGCGGACGGCCGCGGACCCGGACGCCCTGGGCATCGTCATCGGCGGCTCCGGCAACGGCGAGCAGATCGCCGCCAACAAGGTGAAGGGGGTGCGCGCCGCCCTCGCCTGGAGCGAGCAGACCGCCGCCCTCGGACGCGAGCACAACAACGCCAACGTCGTCTCGGTCGGCGGCCGGATGCACACCCGGGAAGAGGCGACCAAGTTCGTCGAGATCTTCCTGAACACCCCGTACTCCGGTGACGAACGCCACACCCGCCGGATCGACATGCTCACCGCCTACGAGAACACCGGCGAGCTCCCCCCGATCCCGGCCCACCACCCGCAGGAGCCCACCGCCTGATGCCCGAAGGGCACACCATCCACCGACTGGCCGCCGACCACCGGGAACGGTTCGGCGGCCGGTCCGTGAGCGTCACCAGCCCCCAGGGCAGGTTCAGCGGCTCCGCCGCCCTCCTCGACGGCGCCGTCCTGGAGACCGCCGAGGCCCACGGAAAGCACCTCTTCCTCGGCTTCCCCGGCACCGGCTGGGTCCACATCCACCTCGGCCTCTTCGGCAAGGTGGCCTTCGGCGACGCCCCCGCCCCGCCGCCCACCGACACCGTCCGGCTGCGCCTTGCGAACACCGGGGGATACGTCGACCTGCGCGGCCCCACCACCTGCGCCCTCGTCACGGACGCCGAGAAGGCCGCGATACACGAGCGCCTCGGCCCCGACCCGCTCCGCGACGGCGACGACCCCGACCGCGCCTGGCGCCGGATCTCCCGCTCCCGCAGCACCGTCGCCGCCCTCCTCATGGACCAGAAGGTCATCGCGGGCGTCGGCAACGTCTACCGCGCCGAAGTGCTCTTCCGGCACGGCATCGACCCCTACCGCGCGGGGAAGGACCTCACCGCGCGCGAATGGGACGCGATCTGGACCGACCTCGCCGCCCTCATGCGCGAAGGCGTCCGGCTCAACCGCATCGACACCGTCCGCCCCGAGCACACCCCCGAGGCCATGGGCCGCCCCCCGCGCGTCGACGACCACGGCGGCGAGGTGTACGTCTACCGCCGCGCACAGCAGCCCTGCCTGCTGTGCGGCACCCCCGTCCGCACCGCGGACCTCGCCGCCCGCAACCTCTTCTGGTGCCCCACCTGCCAGCAGGCGTGACACCCGGAACGCCCGGCCCGGAGCCCGCACGGGCCCTACGAGTCACGGGCACGGGACCGATCCGGTGACCCGACCGGACCCGTGCCCGTGACTCGTAGGGGCCTCCGGGACCGGCACCCGTACGGGCACGGTGGCTGGAACCATGCCCCGGACGAGCTGTACGACCCGGACGAGCTGGACGACCCGGGCGCCGGGACCGGCCTGCTCCGGGGCCGTGCCACCGGGCCGGACAGCCGCTCGGGCCGGGCGGCCGGGCCCGTGACCCGCACGGGCCGGGCCGTCGAGAACCCACCCCGGCCGGGGGCGGCCGTCACGGACGCCCGCCCCCAGGAGTCCCTCAGAAGCCGTGCGGCAGCCAGGGCGCCACCGGGGAGCCGAACGCCACGGACGCCTCCGTCAGCGCGCCCTCCCGCAGCTCCCGCACCCGCCCGGCCGCCGCGAGCGACACCAGCGACACCCCGCCCAGATAGGCCGAGCCCAACTCCTTCACCGACAGGGCCAGATCCGGCGCGTCCCCGGTCCGCACGCACCGCGCGCCCTTCGTGTCCCCGGTCAGCCGCCACCGCCCCTCGTTCCACGGACAGAACGCGTCCGTCACCTCGAACACCACGTCCACCGGGGTCTGGTACGTCCGCGCCTCCAGCGCCCCGCCCACGTCCACCAGCCGCACGAACAGCGACTCCCGCAGCGTCGGCTCACAGCGCCGTATGTCCGACACCAGGTACTGCCAGGTGTCGTCGACCGGCCGCCCCACGAACCGCACCCGCGCCGTCAGGTCCACCGAGCACACGAACCGCCACAGCGCCGCCTCCGCCGCCGGGTCGAGCGCCGCGAGCTGATGCACCCACACCGAACCGTCCGGTCCCCCCGCCGACCAGTCCGGCTTCACCGCGTAGTGCGCGAAACCCACCACCCGGCCGTCCCGCTCCGCCAGCACGACCTGCCGGGGCGAGGCCCCCTCCCGGCTCCCCGCCGGATCCAGCAGCGGCAGCCGCTCCCAGCCCGGCAGCCGCGCCAGCATCCCCGGCCGCGACGGCACGAGGCGCGCGTAGACCTCCTCGCACACCGCCGAGGACTCCGCCGGCGAAGCCGCCCGCAGCGTCACCCCGTCCGTGCCCTCCGGCACCGTCAGCCGCACCCGTGTCATGTCGATCACCGCACGGGACGCGAACGCCGCCGCGCCGTACCCGAACCGGCCGTAGATCTCCGGCTCCGACGCCGTGAGCACCGCCAGCGGCTCGCCCCACGCCCGTACGTCGTCCAGCTGCCGCCGCATCATCGAGGTCAGGATCCCGCGCCTGCGGTGCGTCCCCGCCACGCTCACCATCGTCACCCCGGCCGCCGGTACCGAAGCCCCGCCCGGCACGGTCAGCCGGAACGAGAACGCCCCCGCCGTCCCCACCGGCAGATCCCCGTCCCACATCCCCAGGAACCGCTCCGGCTCCGTCAGGTCCTTCCAGAGCGCCCGCTCCTCCGGCTCCTCGGGCACCCCGCCGAACGCCAGCTCCAGCACCTCGTACCAGCGGTCCCAGTCATTCGGGTCCAGCACCCGCAGTTCATTCGTCATATGCCATCGATATCAGTGCCATCTGCCCGGGGCGACCCGATTTCCCGCACCTTGTCACCGGGGTACCCCTGCACGGAACCCGGATGGATCGATAGGGTCCAGGCCAATGGGACACCGCGCCGGAGTGAGCACGTACGCGGCCCGGCTGCGCAGACGCGTCCGCCGGGTCCGCACCGCGCTGCGCAAATCCGGCGTCGACTACTTCCGCGGCGACGGCTCCGACCGCCTCGCCCTCGCCGGACTCCTCCTGACCGTCCCCGCCATCGCCTGCGCCACCCTCTATGACCCCGTCTGGTGCGCGCCCGCCGCCCTGGTCCTGCCCATCGTGGCCGGTGGACTGCTGCTGCGCCCCGCCAGCCTGCTCGGCCTGTACGCGGCCGCCGCGGGCGCCCTCATCGTCGAGTCCGTCGTCCTCGGCCCCTACACCCAGGGCCCCGCCCGGGTCACCCCCGGCACCGTCCTCGTGGTCGCGGCCTGCGGCCTCTTCGGACTGCTCATCGCCCAGTTCCGGGCGAGGGTCGGCGTGCCGTGGCGGCGCGGCGGCACCATGCTCTTCGACCTGCGCGAACGCATCCGGGTGCAGAGCGCCCTGCCCCGGCTCCCCAAGGGCTGGCACCGCGAGATGGCCCTGCGCCCGGCCGGCGGCCAGTCCTTCTCCGGGGACTTCGTCGTCGCCGCCCGCACCCACGGCGGCCGCACCCTGGAAGTCGTCCTCACCGACGTCTCCGGCAAGGGCATGGACGCGGCCTCCCGCTCCCTGCTGCTCTCCGGCGCCTTCGGCGGACTCCTCGGCTCGCTCCCGCCGCACGGCTTCCTGCCCGCCGCCAACGGCTATCTGCTCCGCCAGGACTGGGACGAGGGCTTCGCCACCTCCATCCACCTCGTCCTCGACCTGGAATCCGGCGACTACGAACTCTTCTCGGCGGGCCACCTGCCCGCCCTCCAGCTCCACGCGGGCAGCGGACGCTGGGAGGAGAAGGCCGCCGAAGGCCCCCTCCTCGGCGTCTACGACGGCGCCGAGTTCCACCCCGTCAAGGGTTCCCTGCGCCCCGGGGACGTCCTCATGCTCTTCACCGACGGCCTGGTCGAGGCCGCCGACCGGGACATCGACGAGGGCATCGACCGCCTCACCGGCGAGGCCGACCGCTGTGTCGCCGAGGGCTTCGAGGGCGTCGCCTGGCACCTCATCGAGGCCGTCGCCAAGGACGTCAACGACGACCGTGCCCTACTGCTCGTCTCCCGTCCGGCGACGTGATCTTCAGCACGACGGTTCGTCACCCGGCAGCGTGGGCAGGGGGGTTGGTGGCACCATGGGGAGCAGCGGGGGGAGTTCGGGGGCCCGGGCTCCCTGGTGGGCAGAGCGGGACCGAGCGAGGGTGTGATCAGTCGTGGCCATTTCACTGTCTGTGGTGTTGCTGTTGGCGATCATCCTGGTGGTGCTGATCCGCGGGGGGAACCTCAAGGCGGGACCGGCCGTGGTCGCCATCCTCTTCGGCTTCTTCCTCGCCTCCACCGGCATGGCCGACGACATCCAGCGCTTCCTCGACTCGATAACGCAGACGGTCGGGTCCATCAAGTTCTGAACGACGACGGGCGCCCGCCGGAGGATCCGGCGGGCGCCCGTCGTCCACCCGCGGTCAGAACAGGCGGGTTCCGGCCGGAACCGTGCCCGGCACGGTCACCGGGGCACCCGGCGTCCCGTCCGCCGCCACGGGACGCAGCGCGAGTCCGCCCGAGGCGTCCGCGGTGACGAGGTCGATCCGCTCGTCCCCGTCCAGGTCACCGACCGGCACGACCGAGGGCGACTGCTGCCCGGTCCACCCCGAGGCCCCCACCGTCACCGGCGCCACCAGGTCGTACGGGTCCTGCTGCTGCCCGTAGTCCACGCCGAAGTGCTCCAGCGTGCCGTTCACAGCGTCCCGCGCCCAGAAGCTCGCCAGGACGGCTCCGTGGCCCGCGTTCGAGACGAGGAGCTCCTTCGACGCCCACCCGCCGGTGGCGAGGACGGTCGGGGAGCCGACCCGCAGGCCCTGCGCGCCCGGGCGCAGGTCGAAGTAGAGCAGCCGCCCGTCCTCGACCGCCAGCAGACCGGGGTACGCGTAGTCCTCGGGGCGGACGGCGATCCGGGTCACCCCGGACCAGTCGTACCCGGCGACCTCCACCGGAGCCCCGAAACCGCCCGCGCCGTCACCGGGGTACGCGGACAGCTTCCCGTCCCGGAGGGCCAGCAGGTCGTTGCGGGTGTCGTTCGCGTGCTGCGGCCCGTACCGGTTGACCAGCCACCCGGCCCGCGCCACGAGCGCGCCGGACCAGTCCCGCGCGTCCGCCGTCACCGGGTCGGCGAAACCGCCCCCGGCGCGGCCCGCGAGGAGCGTCAGGCGCCCGGCCGCGTCCACCCCGAGCAGATCGGGCCGGCCGTCGCCGTCGTGGTCGCCGAAGGGCTGCGGGACCGGCGAGGTCACCCAGTAGTCGGCGGACACCGCCGACGACGTGTTGCCCGCCCGGTCGAAGGCCCGTACCCACACGCGCGCCGGACCGGTGCGCTCCGGGGTGACGAAGGTGGCCGTGGCCGTCCCGTCCGCGCCGACCGGGACCCGCTCGCCCTCCGCGCAGGCGTACGTGCCGGTCGTGGCGAGCGGGTCGAGGCAGAGGTACGAGGCCTCCGTCCCCGGGGGCAGGGTGGCGCGGACCGTCCGGACGGTGCCGGACGGGGCCGCGTTGTTGTTCGGCCGGGGGTCCAGGAACTCGACCACCGGGTCCGCGGGAGCGGTGTGGTCGGTGGAGAACCCGCAGGGAGCCGTCCACGCGGAGACCCCGGCGGGTCCCTCGACCCTGGCCTGCCACCAGTAGGGACCCTCGGCCGGGACCTGCTCCCTCCGTATCTGGAGCCTGGCCGTGGAGCCGGCCGACACCGACACCGGGACCTCGACGACCGGCGTCGTCTCCGCGCCCGCCCTCCACAGCCGGAAGCGGGCCTCCAGCAGGCCGCCGTCCTCCGGGCCCGCCACGTCCACCGACAGCGACAGATCCGTGTTCCCCACCCACGGCAGCGCACCGCCGGTCGCGCAGCCGCCGGGCAGCGCCGTGGGCCCGGCCGCCGTGTACGGGACCTCGGCCGCCCGAGCGGTCCCGCCGCCGAGCAGTCCCGCCGCACAGGCCAGCGCCAGCGCGGCCACCGCGGTCGGCCGCCTCGTCCTTCCGGTCATGACGTTCCCCTCCCCTTCGATCTTGATCGTCGGGGAGAACGTAACCGGAACCTCTGACATCGGGCACGGGGAATACGGCGGGCCGTCAGGCGCGGAGCGGGGGGCGGCCGGAGCCGGGAAACGCCTCGGGGCCGGTCCGGGAGAGACTCTCCGGACCGGCCCCGAGGGCGCGTGGAGCGGGTGACGGGAATCGAACCCGCGTAGCTAGTTTGGAAGACTAGTGCTCTACCATTGAGCTACACCCGCACGGCATCGCGCCGCAGGTCACGAGGACCGCGGCACGAGGAGCATGTTAGCGGTTCGCGGGGGGTTCGCGCACACCCGGAAAACCGGGGGCGCCGCACGGTCCCCGTCCATGTACCCTACGTGTCGCACCGACGGGGTGTGGCGCAGCTTGGTAGCGCGTCCGCTTTGGGAGCGGAAGGCCGTGGGTTCAAATCCCGCCACCCCGACCATGACGATCACGCGCGGACCCCGCGCGCTCTTGATCACGTTGTGGGCGTCAACCCGCTTGCGGTTACTATGCAAGCTGCGTGCCCGTGTGTCTTTCTGACCGGGCCGACCCGCCGGGACCGCTACACGCGGCACCGGTGGATTCCAGGAATCAGCCACAAGGAGACCGAACCGTGAAGAGCGCCGTGGAGACCCTGAACCCGACTCGGGTTCGGCTCACTGTCGAGGTGCCCTTCGAGGAGCTCAAGGACAGCCTCGACGCGGCGTACAAGAAGATCAACCAGCAGGTCACGGTCAAGGGCTTCCGTAAGGGCAAGATCCCTGCTCGCGTGATCGACCAGCGGTTCGGCCGCGGCGCCGTGCTGGAAGAGGCCGTCAACGACGCGCTCCCGAAGTTCTACACCGAGGCCGTCAACGAGGCCGAGGTCAACCCGCTCGGCCAGCCCGAGGTCGACATCACCGAGCTGAAGGACGGCGAACTGCTGGCCTTCACCGCCGAGGTCGACATCCGCCCGACGATCGAGATCCCGGACTACTCCGGCATCGAGGTCACCGTCGACGCGGTCGAGGTCACCGACGAGGACGTCGAGAAGTCCGTGGAGCAGCTCCGCGAGCGCTTCGCCTCGACCTCCCCGGTCGAGCGCGCCGCCCAGGACGGCGACGTCATCACCGTGGACCTGCAGGCCAAGGTCGACGGCGAGGTGCTGCCCGACGGTGTCGCCGACGGCGTCTCGTACACCATCGGCTCGGGCGAGCTGCTCGACGGCATCGACGAGGCCGTCAAGGGCCTGGAGGCCGGTGGCGAGGCCACCTTCAGCTCCCAGCTCAAGGGCGGCTCCGCCGAGGGCAAGGACGCGGAGGTCACCGTCAAGGTCACCGCCGTCGCCGCCCGTGAGCTCCCCGCGCTGGACGACGAGTTCGCGCAGCTCGCCTCGGAGTTCGACACCCTCGACGAGCTGAAGGCCGACAGCCGCAAGCGCCTCGAGAACATGAAGCAGTTCGACCAGGCCACCCAGGCCCAGGAGCGCGTCCTCGACGAGCTCCTCAAGCTGGTCGAGGTCCCGATGCCCGAGAAGCTTCTCGAGGACGAGATCAACACCCGCAAGCACAACCTGGAGCACCACCAGCTCGGCCAGATGGGCATCGACCTCGCCAAGTACCTGGAGATCCAGGGCAAGACCGAGGAAGAGTTCCTGGCGGAGACCCAGGAGCAGGCCGAGAAGGGCATCAAGACGCAGTTCATCCTCGATGAGCTCGTCAACAAGGAGAAGCTCGACGTCTCCCGCGAAGAGCTGACGGAGCACCTGTTCCGCCGCGCCGCCTCCTCCGGCATGAGCCCCGACCAGTTCGCCCAGGCCGTGGCCCAGGGCGGCCAGGTGCCGATGCTCGTCGGCGAGGTCGCCCGCGGCAAGGCCCTCGCGGTCGTCGTCGAGGCCGCCAAGGTCGTCGACAGCAACGGCGAGGTCGTGGACCTGTCGGACGACGAGGACGAGGTCGAGACCGCCGCCGAGGCCGTCGAGGCCGTCACCGGCGAGGCCGAGGTCTCCGAGGACAAGTAAGGGCCTCCGCACCCCGCGGACCCCGCCCCACGGGCCCGCGCGCACTCCGGTGCGCGCGGGCCCGTGGGCGTTCCCGGGGCCACGGGCCGCCCCCGCGCGTTCCCGCGGCCACTTACACGTCCCCAACTACCTTGCGCTCCCAGCGAACAGTTCGGGAACCGGGATGGCGTTGTCCCACCTGCGCGTTAGGGTCCATGAATACGAGGGCAGTGCCCTCTGAACGAGACGCTGAGACGGCCCCGGCCGTCGGAGACGAGCAGGTGGATACGTGACGAATCTGAAGCCTTACGCCGCGGGTGAGCCGTCCATCGGTGGCGGCCTCGGCGACCATGTCTACAACCGGCTGCTCGGCGAGCGGATCATCTTCCTCGGCCAGCAGGTCGACGATGACATCGCCAACAAGATCACCGCTCAGATGCTCCTCCTGGCCGCCGACCCGGAGAAGGACATCTTCCTCTACATCAACAGCCCCGGTGGCTCGGTGACGGCCGGCATGGCCGTCTACGACACCATGCAGTACATCCCGAACGACGTCGTCACCATCGGTATGGGCATGGCGGCGTCCATGGGCCAGTTCCTGCTCACCGGCGGCACCCCCGGCAAGCGCTTCGCCCTGCCGAACACCGACATCCTGATGCACCAGGGCTCCGCCGGCATCGGCGGCACGGCCTCCGACATCAAGATCCAGGCCGAGTACCTGCTCCGCACGAAGAGGCGGATGGCCGAGATCACCGCGCACCACTCCGGCCAGACCGTCGACGCGATCATCCGCGACGGCGACCGCGACCGCTGGTTCACCGCGGAGGAGGCCAAGGACTACGGCCTCATCGACGACATCATCACGCACGCCGCGGGTGTTCCGGGCGGCGGCGGCACGGGCGCCTGAGCGCCGGCCGCCCGCAGCAGAGCCCCAGCCCCCCGCCGAACGCCACCAGGACGGTGAACACCCAGATGCAGAACAACCTCTCCCCGAGCGGCCTCTACACCGGCGCGCCGATGGACAACCGCTACGTCGTGCCCCGCTTCGTCGAGCGCACCTCGCAGGGCGTCCGCGAGTACGACCCGTACGCGAAGCTGTTCGAGGAGCGCGTGATCTTCCTCGGCGTGCAGATCGACGACGCCTCCGCCAACGACGTCATGGCCCAGCTCCTCTGCCTGGAGTCGATGGACCCCGACCGTGACATCTCGATCTACATCAACAGCCCCGGTGGCTCCTTCACCGCGCTGACGGCGATCTACGACACGATGCAGTTCGTGAAGCCGGACATCCAGACGGTCTGCATGGGCCAGGCGGCCTCCGCCGCGGCCGTGCTGCTCGCCGCGGGCACCCCCGGCAAGCGGATGGCCCTGCCGAACGCCCGTGTGCTGATCCACCAGCCGTCCGGCGGCACCGGCCGCGAGCAGCTCTCCGACCTGGAGATCGCGGCCCGGGAGATCCTCCGGATGCGCGACCAGCTGGAGAGCATGCTGGCCAAGCACTCGACCACGCCGATCGAGAAGATCCGCGAGGACATCGAGCGTGACAAGATCCTGACGGCCGAGGACGCCCTGGCGTACGGCCTGGTCGACCAGATCATCTCGACCCGCAAGAGCACGGCCTCCGCGGGACACTGACGCCCGACCTTCCCCTGGCACGGTCCTTGTGGCTGAATCACGACCATGTGAACCGTGCCAAGGGGGGCCCGAACGAGGGGCCCGGCAAGGTACCGTCGAATATGAGGCACCAGGAGTCGCTGAACCAGGCGCTCCCAGGCGAAGGGGAAGCACCTCGTGGCACGCATCGGTGATGGCGGCGACCTGCTCAAGTGCTCGTTCTGCGGAAAGAGCCAGAAGCAGGTGAAGAAGCTCATCGCGGGTCCCGGTGTGTACATCTGCGACGAGTGCATCGACCTCTGCAACGAGATCATCGAGGAAGAACTCGCGGAGACGAGCGAGGTGCGCTGGGAGGAACTTCCCAAGCCCCGCGAGATCTACGAGTTCCTCGAGGGGTACGTCGTCGGGCAGGAGCCCGCGAAGAAGGCCCTCTCGGTCGCGGTCTACAACCACTACAAGCGGGTCCAGGCCGGTGAGAACGGCGGCGGGCAGAGCCGGGACGACGCCATCGAACTGGCCAAGTCCAACATCCTCCTACTGGGCCCCACGGGCTCGGGCAAGACGCTGCTCGCGCAGACCCTGGCCCGCATGCTCAACGTCCCGTTCGCCATCGCCGACGCGACGGCGCTGACGGAGGCCGGCTATGTCGGCGAGGACGTCGAGAACATCCTGCTGAAGCTGATCCAGGCGGCCGACTACGACGTCAAGAAGGCCGAGACCGGGATCATCTACATCGACGAGATCGACAAGGTCGCCCGGAAGAGCGAGAACCCGTCGATCACCCGGGACGTCTCCGGCGAGGGCGTGCAGCAGGCCCTGCTGAAGATCCTGGAGGGCACCACCGCCTCCGTGCCGCCGCAGGGCGGACGGAAGCACCCGCACCAGGAGTTCATCCAGATCGACACGACGAACGTGCTCTTCATCGTGGGCGGCGCCTTCGCCGGCCTGGAGAAGATCATCGAGTCGCGGGCGGGCTCCAAGGGCATCGGCTTCGGGGCGACCATCCGCTCGAAGCGCGAGATCGAGGCGAGCGACCAGTTCCAGGAGGTCATGCCGGAGGACCTGGTGAAGTTCGGGATGATCCCCGAGTTCATCGGCCGTCTCCCCGTGATCACCTCGGTGCACAACCTGGACCGCGAGGCACTCCTCCAGATCCTCGTCGAGCCGCGCAACGCACTGGTGAAGCAGTACCAGCGCCTCTTCGAACTCGACGGTGTGGAGCTGGACTTCGACCGCCCGGCCCTGGAGGCCATCGCCGACCAGGCGATCCTGCGCGGCACCGGCGCGCGCGGTCTGCGCGCCATCATGGAGGAGGTCCTCCAGTCGGTGATGTACGAGGTCCCGTCCCGCAAGGACGTGGCCCGGGTCGTCATCACGGCGGACGTCGTCCGCAACAACGTGAACCCGACGCTGGTCCCGAGGATCGTGAAGAACGACGGCAGGCACGAGAAGTCGGCGTAGCCACCGGAAACGGTGAAGAGGGGGTCCCGCCCGAGGCGGGACCCCCTCTTCCGTGTCCGTGTCCGGGACGACGGGGAGCGGAATCCGGTCAGAGCTTGACGCGGACCTCCTTGCGGAGCTGTGCGGTGAGGGCGGCGGCGTCCTCGGCCGCACCGGACTTGCCCGCGATCATGGACGCCATGTCGACGGGGACGACGAAGCCCACCGTCGAGTGGTCGGCCCAGGCGCACATCGTCATGGAGAACGCGGGCGTGCCGTTCGCCGCGTTCGGCTTGGTCTTCGCCTGCTGGCACTTCAGGACCGCGCCGTCGAGCCCGGCCGGCGTGTACGCCTGCGGGCTGCCGACCAGCTCGGGCTCCTCCGGGTTGCCCTTGTCCTTGTCGGCCTCGGCCCTGGCCGCCGCGAAGACGCCGTCGACGACCTTCTCCGGGTCGGCGATCTCGCCGTACAGCCCGTTGAAGGAGAGCATCTTCCCGGCGAGCGGGTTGGCCGCGTCCTTCACCTGGTAGGAGGCGCCGACCTCCTTGGCGTTCTTCACCCCGTTCTTCTCGGCCTCCTTCAGGGAGTTCGTGTCGGTCGAACCCTCCTTGCCGGGTGCCTTCTTGTACTCGCCGAGCACCGTCTCCGGGGTGATCAGCTTGTGCGGGCCGTCATCCGCGACCGAGGAGCCCCCGCCCCCACCGAGCACGAAGTACGCGCCGACGCCGATCGCCGCGACCACCGCGACCGCGCCGATGATCCAGCCCGCCTTCGACTTCTTCGGGGCGGGCGGGTGCGGCACGTAGCCGCCGGGGCCCTGCGGGGCGCCGTAGGGCGGCTGCTGCCCGTAGGGACCCGGCTGCTGCGGGTAGCCGTACGGGCCCTGCGGGGGCTGCTGCGGCGGAACGCCCTGGGGGGCCTGCTGGGGGTATCCGTATCCCGGCTGGGGCGCCTGCGGCGGGCCGTACGGGCCCGGCTGCTGCGGCTGGCCGTACGGACCCGGCTGGCCGTAGGGGCCGGGCTGCTGGGGCGGCTGGCCGCCGTACGGGCCCGGCTGGTTGTAGCTCATCGACAGGTTCCCCTCACAGAATGTTTATGTCTGCCGGACATCCTGGCGGAACCGCCGACCGGGCAGTGCGGCGGGTGCCACACCGTTACCGAACAATCGCGTTTCAGGACCACCCCGTGACACCCCTAAACTGGCCCCGTGACCGAGAACCCTCAGCAGCAGACAGCGCCCACCACCGAACTGCCGACCCAGTACGCGCCGGCCGAGGTAGAGGGGCCGCTGTACGAGCGCTGGGTGGAGCGCGGGTACTTCGAGGCGGACGCGAAGAGCGAGAAGCCGCCGTACACCATCGTCATCCCGCCGCCGAACGTCACCGGCTCGCTCCACCTGGGCCACGCCTTCGAGCACACGCTGATCGACGCCCTCACCCGCCGCGCGCGGATGCGGGGCTTCGAGACGCTGTGGCAGCCGGGCATGGACCACGCGGGCATCGCCACCCAGAACGTCGTCGAGCGCGAGCTGGCCAAGGAGGGCAAGTCCCGCCACGACCTGGGCCGCGAGGCCTTCGTCGAGCGCGTCTGGGAGTGGAAGGCCGAGTCCGGCGGGCAGATCGCCGGCCAGATGCGGCGCCTCGGTGAGGGCCTGGCGTGGAGCCGGGACCGCTTCACCATGGACGAGGGGCTGTCCCGGGCCGTCCAGACCGTCTTCAAGAAGATGTTCGACGACGGTCTGATCTACCGCGCCGAGCGCATCATCAACTGGTGCCCGCGCTGTCTGACGGCCATCTCCGACATCGAGGTCGACTACCAGGAGGACGACGGCGAGCTCGTCTCGATGACGTACGGGGAGGGCGAGGACACCATCGTCGTCGCCACGACCCGCGCGGAGACGATGCTCGGCGACACCGCCGTCGCGGTCCACCCCGACGACGAGCGCTACGCCCGTCTGATCGGCAAGCGGATCAAGCTGCCGCTGACCGACCGCACGATCCCGGTCGTCGCCGACACCCATGTCGACCCGGAGTTCGGCACCGGCGCCGTCAAGGTGACCCCGGCGCACGACCCGAACGACTTCGCCATCGGCCAGCGCCACGGCCTCGACTCCATCGAGGTCCTCGACGAGCGCGGTGTGATCACCGTCCACGGCCCCTTCGAGGGACTGGACCGCTTCGAGGCGCGTTCCGCGATCGTCGCCGCCCTGCGCGCCGAGGGCCGGATCGTCGCCGAGAAGCGCCCCTACGTCCACTCCGTCGGCCACTGCTCCCGCTGCAAGACGACGCTGGAACCGCGTCTGTCGCTGCAGTGGTGGGTCAAGGTCGAGACCCTCGCCAAGGCCGCCGGTGACGCGGTCCGTGACGGCCGGGTCGACATCCACCCGGCCGACATGTCCCAGCGCTACTTCGACTGGGTCGACAACCTCAACGACTGGTGCATCTCGCGCCAGCTGTGGTGGGGCCACCGGATCCCGGTCTGGCACGGCCCGAACGGCGAACTGGTCTGCGTCGGACCGGACGAGGAGCCGCCCACGGGCGAGGGATGGACGCAGGACACCGATGTCCTCGACACCTGGTTCTCCTCCGGCCTGTGGCCGTTCTCCACGCTCGGCTGGCCCGAGAAGACGCCCGACCTGGAGAAGTTCTACCCGAACTCCGTCCTGGTCACCGGCTACGACCTGATGTTCTTCTGGGTCGCCCGGATGATGATGTTCGGCCTGTACGCGATGGACGGCCAGCCGCCGTTCCGCACGATCGCGTTCCACGGCATGGTCCGCGACGAGCTCGGCAAGAAGATGTCGAAGTCGTTCGGGAACACCGTCAACCCGATCGACTGGATGGACAAGTACGGCTCCGACGCCCTGCGCTTCACGCTGGCCAAGGGCGCCAACCCGGGCGTCGACGTCCCGATCGGCGAGGACTGGGTCCAGGCGTCCCGGAACTTCGCCAACAAGATCTGGAACGCGACCCGGTTCGCGATGATGAACGGCGCCACGATCGAGGGTCCGCTGCCGGACGCCTCCGACATGTCGGCGACCGACCGCTGGATCCTGTCCCGGCTGAACGAGACCGTCGCGCAGGTCGACGCGTACTACGAGGACTTCCAGTTCGCCAAGCTGAGCGAGTCGCTCTACCACTTCGCGTGGGACGAGGTCTTCGCCTGGTACGTCGAGCTGTCGAAGACCACGTTCTTCGCGGGCGGCGAGGGCGCCAAGGTCTCCGGCCGGGTCCTCGGCGAGGTCCTCGACGTGATGCTGCGGCTGCTGCACCCGATCGTCCCGTTCGTCACCGACACCCTGTGGACCACCCTCACCGGGGGCGAGTCGCTGGTCGTGGCCGACTGGCCGAAGGACAGCGGCTTCCGCGACGAGGCCGCCGAGCGCGAGATCGAGCTGGTCCAGCGGGTCGTCACCGAGGTCCGCCGGTTCCGCAAGGAGCAGGGCCTCAACGACGGCCAGAAGGTCCCGGCCCGCCTGGACCTGAGCGGCACCACGCTCGCCCCGCACGAGGGCGCCATCCGCCAGATCCTCCGCCTCCAGCCGGAGGGCGAGGGCTTCGCCGCCACCGCCTCCCTGCCGGTCGCGGGCTGCACGGTCGCGCTCGACCTGTCGGGCACGATCGACGTGGCCGCTGAGCGCAAGCGGCTCTCGAAGGACCTGGCCGCCGCCGAGAAGGAGAAGGCCCAGGCCGAGGCCAAGCTCAGCAACGAGGCGTTCCTGGCGAAGGCCCCCGACAACGTCGTGGACAAGATCAAGGACCGGCTGGCCAAGGCGGACGAGGACATCGCCCGCATCCAGAACCAGCTGGCGAACCTGCCGCAGGGCTGAGTACACCGTCCCTCGGGACGCGCGCGCACGGCGAAGGGCCCGGAACCGTCTCGACGGTTCCGGGCCCTTCGCCGTACCCCGGGGGAGGACTCCGCTCAGGACTCCGTGGCGACCGGGCCGACGCCGGCGGTCTCGGCGTTGCGGCGGGTCTTGGCCCAGCCGGTCCTGCCGCGGACGAGGCGGACGAAGCCGCGGGTGGAGACGATGAAGAGGTGGTAGGCGTAGAGCCAGAGCGCGAAGCCCCAGAGGAGGCCCTTGAGGCGGGAGCGGTCGGGGGCGAACTCGCGGCGGTAGACCGGACCCCAGAGCAGGAAGGGGACGACGGAGATCACCGCGAGGGCCAGCGCGAGCGGCCAGAGGGTGAGGAGGACCTCGGCCGCGCCGCCGCCGGTCACCAGCGCCACCAGCATGATCAGGGTGATCAGCAGGGTGGCGAGGTGGGCGATGGGCTGGAAGAAGGTGTAGAGGGATTCGAGGACGCCGCGGGCTTTGTAGTGGCGGGAGCCGATGATGCGGGTGGCGTAGCGGA
>NZ_JBIWNI010000021.1:41877-127558 GCF_044767145.1 Streptomyces sp. NPDC101490 | reverse complement strand
GACGGTGGTGGCGATGACGGCTTCCTCGTCGCGGCAGGGGACGAAGAAGTGCCAGTCGAACGCGGTCGGGTCGCCGGGCCGGGAGGGTTCACGCCTGGTGTAGGCGTGGCGTGACCCGGCCCAGTAGACGAGGAAACCGGCGAGCAGCAGGAACGGGAAGACGTACAGCACGAGATGGAAGCTCATGGCGGTGCTCCGGGGGAGTCTCAGGCCGCGGTGGCGTGGGCGTGGCGGGGGGCCGGGACCGGCCGGTCCGCGCCCCGCTCGGCGACCAGGTCGCGGAGCAGGGCGGCGATCCGGTGGGACGCGGTGCCGTCGCCGTACGGGCTGGGCAGCGTGCCCAGGTGGCGCAGACCGAGGCCGCCCTCGGCGAGCCTGCGGCGGGCCGCCGCGCCGATGCCGGGGCCCGGCTCGACGAGGTCGGCGAAGTCGGTGAGGGACTCGGGCCGTTCGGTGGAGCGGCGGACGACGACGAGGGGACGGCCGAGGACGGTCGTCTCCTCCTGGACGCCGCCGGAGTCGGAGACGATCAGGGCCGCGTGCCGGGCCAGCGCCAGGAAGGTGCCGTATCCGGCCGGGGGCAGCACGGTGAGGCCGTCGAGGAGGTGCGCCAGACCGGTGGCCTCCACCCGGGCCCGGGTGCGGGGGTGCAGCGGGAGGACGACCGGCAGCTCGCGGGCGAGCGCGGCCAGCTCCGTCAGGACGGCGGCGAGGGCGGCCGGGTCGTCGGTGTTCTCCGGGCGGTGGACGGTCGCCAGGACGTAGCCGTCGGGGACGAGACCGCTGACGGCGAGCAGGCGGGCGCGCTCCTGCGGCGGCGGGAGGTGGTCGTGGACGGCTTCGACGACGGTGTTGCCGGTGACGGCGATCCGCTCGTCCGCGATGCCCTCGGCGAGCAGGAGGTCGCGGTTGTCGGGGGTGGCGGCGCAGAGGACGTCGGCGAGCCGGTCGATGAGGACCCGGTTGTGCTCCTCGGGCATGGCCCGGTCGTGGCTGCGCAGGCCCGCCTCGACGTGGACCAGGGGGAGGTCGCGGGCGTTGGCGGCGAGCGCGCCGGAGAGCGCGGCGTTGGTGTCGCCCTGGACGACGACCGCGAGCGGGGGATCGGCGGCGAACCGCTCGTCCAGACCGGCGAGCGCGGCGGCGACCTGCACGGCGCGCGGCTGCCCGCCGATCCCCGTCAGGTACTCGGGCTCGGGCAGTCCCAGTTCGTCGAGGAAGTCGCCGGAGAGGGCGTCGTCGTAGTGCTGGCCGGTGTGCACGACCCGGGCGGCCGGGCCCAGGACCCGGATCAGCTCGGCGAGCTTGACCAGCTCGGGGCGGGTACCGAGGACCACGGCGACACTGCGGGCGGGAAGGGGCTTCATACCCTTGAAGCTGCCGGGTGTCGGTCGCGCGCTGCGGTGGCGCACGGTTGCGACACGGTTGTCCCCGGTGTCCCGGGGGCCGCTGGGGGCCTCGGCCCGGGACCTTCGGCCCGCCGGACCCGGGACTTCCGTCCCGGAACGGGCGTGGCCCCGGTCACGGGAGGTCCTTCGGCCCGCGGCTCGGGGGGACGGTCCCGGGACGGGGGACGTACGGGGGCAGGGCGGCTGCCCCGGACCCCGCGGCGGTGAGTCCGGGGGCGTGGCGTTGGTGCCGGGGGCCGCGGGGTGTGAAGCCCTGACCGGGTACGGGTACGGGTACGGGCGGGGCCGCCGCCCGGTGCGGGCGGTGGCCGGGGCGGCTCGGGGCGGGTGCCGGGCGTCGGCGGCAAGGCGCGGCCCGGCTCGGGTGGCGCCGGAGACCGGACGCGGTTCCGTCCCGGTGCGCGGGGCCGTCACTCGTCCGGGCCGGGACCCTTCCTCGTACGGGAGGCGCTCTCGTAGCGGTAGCCGAGGCCCCGGACCGCCTCCAGCGGGTCGCGGGACCCGTCCCCGCCCGCCGTGCGGAGCTTGCGGCGGAGCCGGAGCACCGCGAACTTGACCCGGTCCCGGCCGATCGTCGTCGTGTCGTCCCAGACCTGGTCGAGGAGCTGCTCGGTGGTGACGACCCGGCCCCGGTTGCGGACCAGGAGCTGGAGCAGCCGGTACTCGATGTCGCTCAGCCGGATCTCGCTGCCCTGCCAGAGCGCCGCCCGCCGCTCCGGGACCAGCCGCATGTCCTCCTCCACCGCTTCCCCCGCCCACTGCCGGGGCCCCGACCTGCGCAGCAGCGCCTCCACCCGGGCCAGCAGCTCCTCGTGCGCGCACGGCTTGACCAGGTAGTCGTCGGCGCCCGACCGCAGCGCCCGCACCCGGTCGTCCACCTCCCCCAGGCCCGAGAGGACCAGGACCGGCAGGTCGCTCATGTCCCGGGTCCGGTCCAGCACCTCCCAGCCGTCCAGGGCGGGCAGCAGCAGATCGAGGACCATCAGGGAGGGACGTTCGGCGAAGAGCAGCCGCAGGCCCTCGCGGCCGTCGCCCGCGACGGACACCTCGTAACCGCGCCGGGCGAGCGTCACCCGCAGCGCCAGCGCCAGATCGGGGTCGTCCTCGACGATCAGGAGCCTGGTCATGGGCGGGAGAGGGGCAGCCGTACGGTGAACACCGCGCCCGGCCGGCCCTCGTGGTTCCGGACGGTGATCGTCCCGCCGTGCAGCCGTACGGTGTCGAGGGCGCCCGCGAGCCCGAGCCCGGTGCCCGGGTAGCCGCCGCGCCGGGCGTTGGGGGCCCGTACGAACGGCGTGAAGATCTCCTCGTGGTACTCCAGCGGCACCCCGATCCCGTCGTCGCTGATCTCGATCGTCCAGTGGTCGGCGGCCGGTCTGCCGACGACCTCCACGCGCCCCTCGGCCGGAGTGAAGCGCAGCGCGTTGCCCAGCAGCTCTTCGAGGGCGCCCGTGAGCAGCCCCCCGTCGGCGATCAGCGGCGGTCCGGCGACCGGGCACTCGGCCGCGATGTAGGGGCCGCCGCCCTCGGCCCGCTGGAGCGCCTCCAGGACCACCCGCTCGATCAGCTCGTGGACCAGGACCGGGCCGAGCCGGGGCTCGGGAGGGGGACCCCCGGAGGCCGTCCTCGGCAGCTGTTCGGCCACCGACCGCATCCGCTGGGCGCCGCGCCGGATGGCGCCGACGTACGCGGTCTGCTCCTGGCTGAGCGGGCCGCCCACCGGATCGAGGAGGAGTTCGGCGAAGCTCAGCACGGTGGCGAGCGGGGTGCGCAGCTCGTGCAGGGCCCGCCCGGCGAACGCGGCCCGCTCGTCGGCGAGCGCCGCCAGCTTCCGCACCTGCTCGTACAGGTTCTCCTCGGCCTCGCTCTGCCGCGTCACGTCCTCGACCAGCCACAGGTGCCCGTGGAGGAGGTTCCCGTCGGCGACGGGGGAGCGGCGGCGGCGCAGCGTCCGGCCGTCCCGCAGGTGGTAGTCGGTGGTGCGGGTGACGGGGCCGTGGGTCTCGCTCTCCTCCAGGAGCCTGCGCCGCTCCTCCGGCCGGTCCAGCAGTCCCGCGAGATGGCCGACGACCCGGTCCCGGGGGGTGCCGGGGGAGAGGTCGATCCCGGCGGGCAGCCGCAGGAGGGTGGCGAAGCGGTGGTTGACCCGGACCACCCGCAGCTCCCGGTCGAGGAGGAGCGCCGCCTGGGGGAGGGCGTCGAGGAGCGCGGCGGCGAGGGACAACTGCTCCGGTGAGGCTTCGTGCACGCCTCCGAGTCAAACAGCAAAAAGGACGAAGTGCCCGATGTCACAGCAGACGGGACTTCAGGTCCACCTCATCGGGACGAAAGACCCTGGATGATGGAGGGCATGTTCCGCCTCCCCGTCCTCCCCGCGCTCCGTCGTCGCGTGGACCGGTGGGCGGTGTCGCCCCGCGCGCTCGACGTGATCGCCGGGCTCAGCGCCTTCGGTCTGATGGTGCTGGACGTGCCGGGGCTCGCCCGCGCGGACAACTCCCTCAGCGGTGTCACCGCGACCCTCGTCCTGGCGGCCGGGGCGTCGGCGCTCGTGCTCCGGCGGCGGCTGCCGTGGGTCCCCTACGTGGTGGCGCTCGGCCTGATGGGCTGGCTGCACGAACTCACCATGATCCAGTTCGCCCTGTACACGCTCGGCCGGTACCGGGGGCGGCGCGCCGCCGTCGCCGCGACCCTGCTGTACGTCGCCGTCGCCTACGGACTCTTCCAGACGCCAGGCTGGCCCGCCCGGCACGGTGACACCCTCAGCGACTTCCTGAGCCTGGTCGTCCCGATCGGCGTCCTCGCGGCGGGCGTCGGCGTCGCCGCGTACCGGCACGACCTCGTCCACGCCCTGGAGGCGCAGCGCAGGGAGGCCGCCGCCCGGCAGGCCGTCCAGGAGGAGCGGATCTCGGTCGGCCGGGACGTCCACGACCTGGTCGGACGCGAGCTGACCGTGCTCGCGGTACGGGCCGAGGTCCTCGCCGTACGGGCCAGGGGGGACGCGCACCAGAAGGACTTCGAGGAACTGGCGGACACCGCCCGGCGCGCCCACCTGATGCTCAACGAGACGCTCGTGCGCCGCGCCGACCGGGACGCCGCCACCCCCGGTCTCGAAGGGCTGACCGTGCTGGCGGCGGAGAGCGAACGGATGGGCAGCCCCGTGGAGCTGGCCGTCGCGGCGGAGGCGAAGGCGCTGTCACCGCTGCGGCAGGCGGCCGTGCACCGGGTCGTCCAGGAGTGCCTGACGAACGCGGCCAAGCACGCGCCGGGCCTGCCGGTGACGGTCACGATCACCGTCGAGGGCCGTGATCTGCGCACCGAGGTCCGCAACCCGCTGCCGAAGACGCCGCCGGACCGGGCGCCCGTCTCGACCGGCACCGGTCTGTTCTCCATGGAGGAACGGGTCACGAGCATGGGCGGCACCCTGCGTGCCCGCCCGGGAGACGGCGTCTACACGGTGACGGCCCTGCTCCCGACGGGCCTGGACCGCTGAAGGGCCGCTCCTGAGGGGCGGCCCCGACGGGTCCCGTCCGGCGCGCCCAACGGGTCCCGTCCGGCGCGGGCGCCCCACCGGGCCCGTCCGGCGCGGGCGCCTCGCCGCCCCCTCCCGCCCGCCCGGCAGGGGCTCTCACCTCACCGTCTCCGCCTTCCCCAGGACCTGCTGGAGCGCGTCGAAGTCCTCCACGCAGCGGCCCGAGCCCAGGGCCACGCAGTCCAGCGGGTCGTCCGCCACGAAGACCGGGATGCCGGTCGCCGAGGCCATCCGCAGGTCGAGGCCCGGCAGCAGCGCCCCGCCGCCGGTGAGCACGATCCCGTACTCCATGACGTCCCCGGACAGCTCGGGCGGGCACTCCTCCAGCGTCACCCGGACGGCCGCGATGATCGCCTCCACCGGCTCGTCGAGCGCCTCCCGCACCTCCGGCACAGTCAGCTCCACCGTCCGGGGCAGCCCGCTGACCTTCTCCCGGCCCCGCACGGTGAACGTACGGCCCTCGCGCTCCTCCTCGCCCGGCACCGGCCAGGCGCTGCCGATCGCCACCTTCACGTCCTCGGCGGTCCGCTCGCCGATCAGCAGCGAGTGCGCCTTGCGGACGTAGTCGGTGACCGCCGCGTCCAGCCGGTCGCCGCCCACCCGGAGGGACTGGGCCGTGACGATCCCGCCGAGCGAGATCACCGCCACCTCCGTCGTACCGCCGCCGATGTCGACGACCATCGAGCCGCGCGGGTCGGAGACCGGAAGGCCCGCGCCGATCGCCGCCGCCATCGGCTCCTCGACGAGATGGACCGCGCGGGCGCCCGCCGAGAGCGAGGCGTGCACGATGGCCCGCCGCTCGACCTGGGTCACCCCGCTCGGCACGCACACCACCATCCGGGTGCGCGGGCGCCTGCGCCCGGGGAAGGCCTTGCGCACGAAGTGCCGGATCATCTCCTCGGCGGCCTCGTAGTCGCTGATCACGCCGTCCCGCAGCGGACGGACCGCGGTGATCGAGCCCGGGGTCCTGCCGATGGTCTCCTTCGCCTCCGTACCGACCGCGAGCGCGTGCCGGGAACCCTCCTGCATCGCCACCACGGACGGCTCGTTGAGCACGATGCCCCGCCCGCGCGCGTAGAGGAGCGTGTTGGCCGTGCCGAGGTCGATCCCTATGTCCATGATCGCCAAGTTTGCCCGGCGGGTGGGACGGACGGCGGGCCGAAGGTCCCGAAACGGCCGGGTCCATGGTCCTGTCGGTCGTGGTGTCGTGGCCGCTCCGTAGACTGGGCCCGTGAGTGAGCCCCGCGACCCGTCCGACACGCCCGACGCCTTCGACGCCATCGTCGACGACGAAACCACCCGTGATCCCGATCTGGCGGTGATCGAGGCCGGCAGCCGCACCCTGCGCACCCAGTCCGGGCCGCCGGTCGGCGACCCCGTGCCCGGCCGCCCCGAGGACCCGGAGCTGGACAAGGCCCTGCGCGAGGTGGAGACCGAGCTGTCCACCCGCTGGGGCGAGACCAAGCTGGAGCCCTCCGTCACCCGGATCGCGGCCCTGATGGACGTCCTCGGCGAGCCGCAGCGCGCCTACCCCTCGATCCACATCACCGGCACCAACGGCAAGACGTCCACGGCCCGCATGATCGAGGCGCTGCTCGGCGCCTTCGAGCTGCGCACCGGGCGGTACACCTCGCCGCACGTGCAGACGATCACCGAGCGGATCAGCCTGGACGGCGCCCCGATCTCCGCCCAGCGGTTCATCGAGACGTACCAGGACGTCAAGCCGTACGTGGAACTGGTCGACTCCCGCGAGGAGTACCGGCTCTCCTTCTTCGAGGTCCTCACCGCGATGGCGTACGCGGCCTTCGCCGACGCCCCGGTCGACGTGGCCGTCGTCGAGGTCGGCATGGGCGGCACCTGGGACGCGACGAACGTGATCGACGCGACCGTCGCCGTCGTCACCCCGATCGACCTCGACCACACCGACCGGCTCGGCGGCACGACCGGCGAGATCGCCGGGGAGAAGTCCGGGATCATCAAGCAGGACGCCACCGTCATCCTGGCCCAGCAGCCGGTGGACGCGGCGCAGGTGCTGCTGAAGAAGGCCGTCGGCGCGGACGCCACCGTGGCCCGCGAGGGCATGGAGTTCGGCGTCGTCTCCCGCGAGGTCGCGGTCGGCGGGCAGCTCCTGACCCTGCGCGGTCTGGGCGGCGAGTACGACAACGTGTTCCTGCCGCTGCACGGCGCCTACCAGGCGCACAACGCGGTGGTGGCGCTGGCCGCCGTCGAGGCCTTCTTCGGGATCGGCTCCCAGCACGCCAGGACCCTGGACGTGGACACGGTCCGTCAGGCCTTCGCCCGGGTGGCCTCGCCCGGCCGCCTGGAGATCGTCCGCTCCTCCCCGACGGTGGTCCTCGACGCCGCGCACAACCCGCACGGCGCGCGCGCCACGGCGGAGGGCATCGGCGAGGCCTTCGGCTTCTCCCGGCTCATCGGCGTGGTCTCCACGAGCGGCGACAAGGACGCCCGGGGCCTCCTGGAGGCCTTCGAGCCGATCTTCGCGGAGGTCGTGATCACGGCGAACTCCAACCCCCGGGCCACCGACGTGGACGCGCTCGCCGCGATCGCGGTCGAGGTCTTCGGCGAGGAGCGGGTCGTCGTCGAGCCGAGGCTGCCCGACGCCATCGAGGCGGCGATCACCCTGGCCGAGGAGGACGCCGAGTACGGCGGCGCGGGAGTCCTGGTGACCGGTTCGATCTTCACGGTCGGCGATGCCCGGCTGCTCCTCCGGAAGGGCTGAGCCCGATGCGTACGCTCTGTTCCTCGACGCTCATCGGCGAGTTCTTCGTGATCGGTTTCGCCGGTCTCGTGGCGATGAAGGACGACAGCCTCGCGATGTCCACCGTCTGGTGGGTCTGCGGTGTCGCCATGGTCCTGTCGGTGCTGCTGTGCGGCATGGTCACCCGGCCCGGTGGCGTGCAGCTCGGCTGGGCCCTCCAGATCGGCCTGGTCGCCAGCGGGTTCTTCGTCCCGACGATGTTCTTCCTCGGCGCGGTCTTCGCCGGACTGTGGTGGGCCTCGGTCCACTACGGGCGGCGGATCGACGAGGTGAAGGCGGGCTGGGCCGCGAACCAGGCCGCCGGGGCCTCGGCAGGGCCTGACGCTGCGTGACCGAGGGGGGTGCGGGGCCTGTAGCCTCGGAGGTCCCGCACACCGCTTTTCCGAAGGAGTTCCCCCGTGAGCCAGCGCACGCTCGTCCTGCTCAAGCCCGACGCCGTCCGCCGTGGCCTGGTCGGCGAGATCATCGGCCGCATCGAGCGCAAGGCCGGCTGGACCCTGGCGGCCCTGGAGCTGCGTGAGCTGGACCAGGAGACCCTGGAGCAGCACTACGGCGAGCACCGTGGAAAGCCGTTCTACGAGCCGCTGATGGGCTTCATGGCCTCCGGCCCGGTCGTCGCGCTCGTCGTCGAGGGCGAGCGGGTCATCGAGGGCGTCCGTCAGCTGGCCGGACCGACCGACCCGATCGCCGCCGCCCCCGGTTCGATCCGCGGCGACTTCGGCACCATCGTCCGCGAGAACCTGATCCACGCCTCCGACTCCGAGGAGTCGGCCCTCCGCGAGCTGAAGATCTTCTTCCCCGGCCTCGTCTGACCGGTACCGCTCGGCGGTCTCGTCCGGCCGGTACCGCCGCACTGGCGCCGCCGCACCGGCGCCGTCCGGACCGCGCACCGGCCCGTGCTGACCTGGTGTCAGCCGAACGCAGCACCCTGATGGGGCGACCGAAGGAATTCGGTCGCCCCCAGGCATATGAACGCCCATCCCGGGAACGGATCGCCGCGTCCTTCCGTCACCTGTACAGAGACGGACCACCGCGCGGTATCCGCGCCGGCGGCACTACGATGGAAAACTCCACGCCGCACCACTCTCAGCCATGGGAAACAAGGGGAACTCAATGTCGTTCATCGGCCGTGACATGGCTGTCGACCTCGGGACCGCCAACACGCTGGTGTACGTCAGGGGCCGGGGCATCGTCCTGAACGAGCCCTCCGTCGTCGCCATCAACACCAACACCGGTGGCATCCTCGCGGTCGGCGCGGAGGCGAAGAAGATGATCGGCCGCACCCCCGGCAACATCGTCGCCGTACGCCCCCTGAAGGACGGCGTGATCGCCGACTTCGAGATCACCGAGCGGATGCTCCGCTACTTCATCCTCAAGATCCACAAGCGCCGCTACCTGGCCCGCCCCCGGGTCGTCGTCTGTGTGCCCTCCGGTATCACCGGGGTCGAGCGCCGCGCCGTCATCGAGGCGTCCACGCAGGCCGGTGCCCGTCAGGTGCACATCATCGAGGAGCCCATGGCGGCGGCCATCGGATCGGGCCTCCCGGTCCACGAGGCCACCGGCAACATGGTCGTGGACATCGGCGGCGGCACCACCGAGGTCGCCGTCATCTCCCTCGGCGGGATCGTCACGGCGCAGTCGATCCGCGTCGCGGGCGACGAGCTGGACAACGCGATCATCCAGCACATCAAGAAGGAGTACTCGCTCCTCCTCGGCGAGCGCACCGCCGAACAGATCAAGATCACCATCGGTTCGGCGTACGACCTCGACAAGGACGAGCACACCGAGATCCGGGGCCGCGACCTCGTCTCCGGCCTCCCGAAGACCGTCGTCATCTCCGCCGCCGAGGTCCGCAAGGCCATCGAGGAGCCCGTCAACGCGATCGTCGACGCGGTGAAGACCACCCTCGACAAGTGCCCGCCGGAACTCTCCGGTGACGTCATGGACCGCGGCATCGTTCTCACCGGTGGCGGCGCCCTGCTCCGGGGCCTGGACGAGCGCCTCCGCCGCGAGACCGGAATGCCGATCCACATCGCCGAGGACCCGCTGGACTCGGTGGCGCTCGGCGCGGGCAAGTGCGTGGAGGAGTTCGAGGCCCTCCAGCAGGTCCTGGACGCCCAGCCGCGCCGCTGACGGCGGCGGGGCCGTCGCCGCCGCTCCACCCGCACAGCCGAACAACCGAAGAACCGGACCACGAGGAAAGGCACGGCCGCCGCACGTGAGGGACACACGAGAGAGCCGCCTGCTCCTGGTGCTGCTGATCGCCATCGCGTTCGCACTGATCACGGTGGACATCCGAGGCGGCCAGGAGTCACCCGTCGACGGTGCCCGACAGGCCGCGGCCGCGGTCTTCGGGCCCGTCGAGAACGGTGTGGCGGCCGCCGTCGATCCCATCGGCAACGCCATAGGAGCCGTACGGGACTCCGGTGAACGGCACACCAGGATCGCCGCCCTGGAGAAGGAGAACGCCGAGCTGAAGGCGCGGCTCGGCAGCGACGACCGCAACGGCAACCGGCTCCGCGAGCTCGACGCCATGCTGAAGACCGCGGGCGCCGGGCAGTACGGCATCAAGGGCGCGCAGGTCATCGCCATAGGAGCGGCCCAGGGCTTCTCCTGGACCGTCACCGTCGACGTCGGCGCCCGGGACGGCATCACCCGGGACATGACCGTGCTCAACGGCTCCGGACTCGTCGGCCGCGTCACCACCGTCGGCCCCTCGACCTCCACGGTCCTCCTCGCCAACGACCCCGACTTCACGGTCGGCACCCGGATGGAGAAGTCCGACGAACTCGGCTTCGCCACCGGCCAGGGCGACCGTCCGCTGCTCGTCCAGCTGCTCAACGGCAAGGCCAAGGTGAAGGCCGGGGACCGGCTCGTCACCTTCGGCTCCCGCGCCGACAAGCCCTTCGTGCCCGGCGTCCCGGTCGGCGAGGTCGTCCGCGTCGACCCCGCGGGCGGCGGCCTCACCCGCAACGTCTACGTCCGCCCGTACGTCGGCTTCACCAAGCTCGACATCGTCGGCGTCGTCGTCCAGGCCCCGCGCTCCGACCCGCGCGACACCGTCCTGCCGCAGAAGCCGAAGCCCGCGCCGACCGTCACGGTCACCGTCACACCGACCCCGGCGGACGGACAGCGCGACCCCGGCGGACAGCAGAACGCCCAGCCGCAGGACCAGGCACAGGGCCTCAAGCCCGGCCAGAACCCGCAGGCACCTCAGAACCAGAACCAGAACCCGCAGGCACCCCAGAACCAGAACCAGAACCAGCAGGCGCCGCAGGACCAGGGGGACGCGACACCGTGAAGTTCAACCGCATCCTCCTCTCCGCCACCCTGATCGTGGTGTCCATGGTCGTCCAGGTCTCCGTCCTGGCCCGGCTCCAGCTCCCCGGCGCCGTCCCCGACCTGGTGCTGCTGACCGTCGTCGGCCTCGCCCTGGTGTACGGACCCGTCAGCGGCTCCCTCATCGGCTTCGCCGCGGGCCTCCTCGCCGACCTCGCCCCGCCCGCCGACCACGCCGCCGGACGGTACGCCCTCGTCCTCTGCGTCGTCGGCTACCTCGTGGGCCTCGCCCGGCCCGAGAACGGCCGGCTGACCTCCGCGACCGGCCCGATGGCCGTCGTCGTCGCGGCGGCCGTCGGCTCCACCCTGCTGTACGCGGGCGTCGGCGCCCTCGTCGGCGACACCGCGGCCCGCCATGTCGGCCTGGGGTTCCTGCTGTTCACCGCGGCCGTGTACGACCTGCTCCTCGCGCCCTTCACGGTGCCGCTCATCATGGCGCTGGCCCGCCGCGCGGAGAACGACCCGCTCGCCGACGCGGGCGGCGGCAACGGCGCCGACGTGGCCTCCGGCTGGCTCTCCTCCGGCACCGGCCTGAGGATCGGCAACCAGCGCGGCGGCCTGCGCGTGAAGGCCGCCCGGGGCCGCGCCTCACGGGCCGGACGCATCAAGGGAGTCAAGCGACTGTGACCGAGGGGGCACCGGCGGTATGAGCAACATCCCCGAGACAGGGCGGACCCCCCGGGTCCAGATCCGGCTCGTCGTCATCCAGATCCTCGTCTTCTCGCTGCTGCTGACCCTGGGGGGCCGGCTCTGGTACCTCCAGATCCGCAACGGCAAGGAGTACACCGACGAGGCGAAGAACAACCACGTCCAGCAGGTCGTGCAGCCCGCCGTGCGCGGCTCCGTCCTCGACGCCCGGGGCGTCCCGCTCGCCGACAACGAGACCCGGCTCGTGGTCTCCGCGTCCCGCACCGAGCTGATGAAGATGAAGGACCGGGGCAAGGCCGTCCTCACCCGGCTCGCCGACGTCCTCGACATGAAGCCCGACGAGGTCATCAACAAGATCCGGCTCTGCGACTCCCAGACCCCCAAGCCCTGCTGGAACGGTTCGCCCTACCAGCCGATCCCGGTCACCGACGAGGCCACCACCCAGCAGGCCCTCCAGATCCGGGAACGCGCCGAGGACTTCCCCGGCATCACCGCCGAGCCCACCGCCGTACGCCGCTACCCGGCCCCCGGCAAGTCCCGCACCTCCCAGGTCCTCGGCTACCTCTCACCCGTCACCGACGCGGAGATCGAGAAGGCCAAGGACACCGACTCGCCGTTCCTCCGCTCCGACCAGGTCGGCCGCTCGGGCCTGGAGCGGACCTACGACAAGCAGCTGCGCGGCAAGGCGGGCGTCACCCGCTACGAGGTCGACAACCTCGGCCGGGTCATCGGCCGGGCCAAGAGCGACCCCGCCGTCCCCGGCTCCAACGTCGTCACCTCCATCGACGCCCGCGTGCAGGCGGTCGCCGAGTGGGAGCTGAACAACGCGATGGTCGAGGCCCGCAAGCTCTACGACAAGAACACCAGCGAGAACTACAAGGCCGACACGGGCGCCGTCGTCGTCATGGAGACGAAGACCGGCCGGATCGTCGCCATGGCCTCGCTGCCCGACTACGACCCCAACGCCTGGGTCGGCGGCATCTCCGCCAAGGACTACGCGGCCCTCACAGGCAAGGACTCCAACCTCCCGCTCCTCAACCGGGCCATCCAGGGCCAGGCCGCCCCCGGCTCGATCTTCAAGGTCATCCCGACCACCGCCGCCGTCAACGCGGGCTACGACTTCAACGGGCGCTACCCCTGCCCGTCCTCGTACTCCATCGGCAACCAGGTCTTCAAGAACTTCGAGTCCCAGGGCCACGGCAGCATCACCCTCGGCCAGGCCCTCGAAGTTTCCTGCGACACCGTCTACTACGCCCTCTCCCACCAGCAGTGGCAGAAGGACGGCGGCATGAAGCCGAAGAAGGACGCCAAGGACTGGTTCTACCGGACGGCCCACCAGTTCGGCCTCGGCGCCGAGACCGGCATCGACCTCCCCAACGAGGTCACCGGACGCGTCCCCGACCGCAAGTGGAAGCGGGACTTCTGGGCGGCCAACAAGGACTACTGGTGCAAGATCGGCAAGCGCGGCGGCACCTACGTCGAGCAGCTCTCGTACGAGAACTGCCTCGAAGGCAACCTCATGCGCGCCGGTGACTCCGTCAACTACTCCATCGGCCAGGGCGACACCCTCGTCACCCCCATCCAGATGGCCACCATCTACGCCGCCATCGCCAACGGCGGAACCCTCTGGAACCCCACCGTCGGCAAGGCGGTCGTCAGCCCCGACGGCAAGCGGATCACCGAGATCGAGCCCAAGTCGCACGGCAAGCTCCCGATGAACGCCAAGACGCAGGGATTGATAGAGCAGGCCCTCGCGGGAGTCGCGACCCGTGGCACCGCCGCCTGGCGATTCGGCGGCTGGCCGCAGGACAAGATCCCGATGCACGCCAAGACGGGCACCGCCGAGGTCTACGGCAAGCAGACGACCTCCTGGTTCGCCACGTACACCAGGGACTACTCGATCGTCATGACGATCTCCCAGGGCGGCACCGGCTCCGGCGCCTCCGGACCCGCCGTGCGCAACATCTACGACGCGCTCTACGGACTCGACGACGCGGGCAACCAGGACCTCAAGCGGGCCCTGCTGCCGCAGCCGCAGAAGAGCCTCCCCAGGATCGAGGCGGACGGCTCCATCGACGCCCCGAAGATCGGACCGTACGACCCCGAGGCCCAGAAGGTGGACCCGAACACGCCCCTCAGGACGCCCGGCGGCGCCCAGCCCCCGGCCGACCCCGCCCAGCCCGACCCCACGAAGCCCGACCCCGTCCAGCCCGGCCAGCGGGACCAGCAGGAACTCGCGGGCCCGCCCGCCGCCTGGCGGAGGGACTGACCCCATGAGCGCACCCCACGGCTTCTCCGTCTCCCGGTACGCCCCCGAGCGCGGCACGCTCGCGAAGCTGGCCGCCCGCGACTCGGTGGTCCGCCGCCTCGACTGGCCGATGCTGCTCTCCGCGCTCGCGCTCTCCGGGATCGGCGCGCTCCTCGTCTGGTCCGCGACCCGGGGCCGCACCGAACTCAACAACGGCGACCCGTACTACTTCCTTTTCCGGCACCTGCTCAACACCGGCATCGGCGTCGCCCTGATGATCAGCACGGTCTGGCTCGGCCACCGCACCCTGCGCGGCGCCGTCCCCGTCCTCTACGGACTCTCGATCGTGCTGATCCTCGCCGTCCTCACCCCGCTCGGCGCCACCATCAACGGCGCCCACGCGTGGATCGTCGTCGGCGGCGGCTTCTCCCTCCAGCCCAGCGAGTTCGTCAAGATCACGATCATCCTGATCATGGCGATGCTGCTGGCCTCCAAGGTCGACGCGGGGGACCAGCTCCACCCCGACCACCGCACCGTCGCCAAGGCCCTCACCCTCGCCGCGCTCCCCATGGGCATCGTCATGCTGATGCCCGACCTCGGCTCGGTCATGGTCATGATCGTCATCGTGCTCGGTGTGCTGCTCGCCTCCGGCGCCTCCAACCGCTGGGTCCTCGGCCTGATCGGCGCGGGCGTCCTCGGCGCGGTCCTCGTCACCGCCCTCGGCATGCTCGACGAGTACCAGATCAACCGCTTCGCGGCCTTCGCCAACCCCGACCTCGACCCCTCCGGCGTCGGCTACAACACCAACCAGGCCCGCATCGCGATCGGCTCCGGCGGCCTCCTCGGCGCCGGACTCTTCAAGGGCTCCCAGACCACCGGCCAGTTCGTCCCCGAACAGCAGACCGACTTCGTCTTCACCGTCGCGGGAGAGGAACTCGGTTTCGTCGGAGCGGGCCTCATCCTCGTCCTCCTCGGAGTCATCCTCTGGCGGGCCTGCCGCATCGCCCGCGAGACCACCGAGCTGTACGGCACGGTCGTCGCCGCCGGCATCATCGCCTGGTTCGCCTTCCAGTCCTTCGAGAACATCGGCATGACCCTGGGCATCATGCCGGTCGCGGGCCTCCCGCTGCCGTTCGTCTCCTACGGCGGCTCCTCCATGTTCGCCGTATGGGTGGCCATCGGACTGCTCCAGTCGATCCGCGTCCAGCGCCCGATGACCGCCTGAGCGCGGCCCGTCCGTCCCCCGGTCCCGCAGGGCAGGGCCTCCGGACCGGGCGCGAACCGGGGGAGACGGCCTAGATTCGAGACATGGCCGAGAGCGAGCGAGAGAGCCGACGCGAGACCGGGCGTGAGACCGGGCGCGGGAGCCGACGGGTGACCGGGCGGAGAAGCGGCGGGCGCGAGACCAAGCGCGAGATCGAGCGGAAGTACGAGGCCGCCCCGGACACCCCGGTGCCCGACCTCACCCGGGTCCCGGGGGTCGCCGGGGTCCTGGACCGGGGCGTCGTGGAACTCGACGCCGTCTACTACGACACGCCCGGCCTGCGCCTCGCCGCCGACGGCCTCACCCTGCGCCGCCGCACCGGCGGCGACGACGCGGGCTGGCACCTCAAGTTCCCCGTCGCCCCCGGCGTCCGCGACGAGATCAGGGCCCCGCTGGCCGACGCGCTCCCCGGCGAACTGGCGGAACTGCTGCGTTCCCGGCTCCGCCATGACCCGGCCGTCCCCGTCGTCCGGCTCCGCTCCGCACGGGACGTCCGCCACCTCGTCGCCGCCGACGGCACCCTCCTCGCCGAACTCTCCGTCGACACCGTCCGCGCCCGACGGCTCCCCGACGGCCCCCGGACCGCCTGGACCGAGATCGAGGCCGAACTCGCCGACGGCGCCGACCCCGCCCTCCTCGACGCCGTCGCCGCCCGCCTCCGCGAGGCGGGCATCCACCCCTCCGCCTCCACCTCCAAACTCGCCAGGGCCCTCGCCGAGACCGGCACACCCCCCGCCCCGGCCCCCGCCCCCGGCCCGCCCGGCACCGCCGGAGCCGCCGTCCTCTCCTACCTCCGCGCGGCGACCGACGCCCTCGTCACCTACGACCCCGCCGTCCGCCGCGACCTCCCCGACGCCGTCCACCAGCTGCGGGTCGCCTGCCGACGCCTGCGCGCCGCCCTGCGCACCCACCGGCGCCTCTTCGACCGGAACGTCACCGACCCCCTCGCCGCCGAACTGCGCTGGCTCGCCGGAGAACTCGGCGCCGCCCGCGACGAGGAGGTCCTCGGCGCCCGGCTGCGCGCCCACACCGCCGCCCTGCCCAGGACCCTCGTCCACGGCCCGGTCCGGGCCCGGCTGCGCCGCCGGAGCGGGACCCGGGGCGCCGAAGCCCGGCGGCGGGCCCTCGCGGCCCTCGACTCCCCCCGCCACCTCGCCCTCCTCGACGGCCTCGCCGCCCTCCTCGCCGATCCGCCCCTGCGCGGGGCCGCGCGGCGCGACGCGGGCGAGGCCCTCGCCCACGCCGTCCGCGCCGACCACGCCCGCCTCGCCGCCCGGATCGACCACGCCCTCGCCCTCGCCCCGGGACACGAGCGCGACCTCGCCCTCCACGAGGCCCGCAAGGCCGCCAAACGCCTCCGGTACGCGGCCGAGGCCGCCCGCCCGGCCCTCGGGAAACCGGCCGGGCGCCTGGCGGACCGGGTGAAGGCCGTACAGGGCCTGCTCGGCGAGCACCAAGACGCCGTCGTCGCCCGCGCCGCCCTGCGCGGCCTGGCAGCCGACGCCCGCGCCGCCGGGGAACCCTCCTTCACCTGGGGACTCCTCTACGGGCGGGAGGAAGCCGCCGCCGCGACCGCCGAGCGGGAACTGCCGGAGGCCTGGGCCCGCGCCGCGGACGCCGGAATCGGGGCGGCTCGGAGGCGCTGAGCACCGGGGTACGCTTGAGAGTCGCCCCCTGCCAGCTCACGAAGGTTCGACATGTCTAGTGCCGAGTCTGTCTTTCCCCAGCTCGAAGCTCTGCTCCCGCACGTCCAGAAGCCGATCCAGTACGTCGGTGGAGAGCTGAACTCCACGGTCAAGCCCTGGGAGGCCGCCGACGTCCGCTGGGCCCTGATGTACCCGGACGCGTACGAGGTCGGGCTGCCCAACCAGGGCGTCATGATCCTCTACGAGGTGCTGAACGAGCGCGAGGGCGTCCTCGCCGAGCGCACCTACAGCGTCTGGCCGGACCTCGAAGAGCTGATGCGCGAGCACGGGGTGCCGCAGTTCACCGTCGACAGCCACCGCCCGGTCGGCTCCTTCGACGTCTTCGGCCTGTCCTTCTCCACCGAGCTGGGCTACACCAACATGCTCACCGCCCTCGACCTCGCGGGCATCCCGCTGGAGTCGAAGGACCGGACGCTCGACCACCCGATCGTGCTCGCGGGCGGCCACGCGGCCTTCAACCCCGAGCCGATCGCGGCCTTCATCGACGCGGCGATCATCGGCGACGGCGAGCAGGCCGTCCTGGACATGACCGAGATCATCCGCGCCTGGAAGGCCGAGGGCAGGCCCGGTGGCCGCGAGGAGGTCCTCTTCCGCCTCGCGAGGACCGGCAACGTCTACGTCCCGGCGTTCTACGACGTCGAGTACCTGCCGGACGGCCGTATCGGCCGGGTCGTCCCCAACAGGTCCGGCGTGCCGTGGCGGGTCTCCAAGCACACCGTCATGGACCTCGACGAGTGGCCCTACCCCAAGCAGCCCCTCGTCCCGCTCGCGGAGACCGTCCACGAGCGCATGTCCGTCGAGATCTTCCGCGGCTGCACCCGCGGCTGCCGTTTCTGCCAGGCCGGCATGATCACGCGCCCCGTGCGGGAGCGAAGCATCACCGGCGTCGGCGAGATGGTGGAGCGCGGCCTCAAGGCGACCGGCTTCGAGGAGGTCGGCCTGCTCTCGCTGTCCTCCGCGGACCACTCCGAGATCGGTGAGATCGCCAAGGGCCTCGCCGACCGCTACACGGAGGACAAGGTCGGCCTCTCGCTGCCCTCCACCCGTGTCGACGCGTTCAACGTGGACCTGGCCAACGAACTGACCAGGAACGGACGCCGCTCCGGCCTCACCTTCGCCCCCGAGGGCGGCTCCGAGCGGATGCGCAAGGTCATCAACAAGATGGTCTCGGAGGAGGACCTCATCCGGACCGTCTCCACCGCGTACGGCAACGGCTGGCGCCAGGTGAAGCTGTACTTCATGTGCGGCCTGCCCACGGAGACCGACGACGACGTCCTCCAGATCGCCGACATGGCGATGAACGTGATCGCCGAGGGCCGCAAGGTCTCCGGCCAGAACGACATCCGCTGCACCGTCTCCATCGGCGGCTTCGTCCCCAAGCCGCACACCCCCTTCCAGTGGGCGCCGCAGCTGTCCGCGGAGGAGACCGACGAGCGGCTGCGCAAGCTCCGCGACAAGATCCGCGGCGACAAGAAGTACGGCCGTTCCATCGGCTTCCGCTACCACGACGGCAAGCCCGGCATCGTCGAGGGCCTCCTCTCGCGCGGCGACCGGCGCATCGGCTCCGTCATCCGCGCGGTCTACGAGGACGGCGGCCGCTTCGACGGCTGGCGCGAGCACTTCTCGTACGACCGCTGGATGCGGTGCGCCGAGAAGACCCTCCCCGAGCAGGGGGTGGACGTCGCCTGGTACACCACCCGCGAGCGCTCCTACGAGGAGGTCCTGCCCTGGGACCACCTCGACTCCGGTCTCGACAAGGACTGGCTGTGGGAGGACTGGCAGGACTCCCTCGACGAGACCGAGGTCGAGGACTGCCGCTGGACCCCGTGCTTCGACTGCGGCGTCTGCCCGCAGATGGACACGTCCATCCAGATCGGCCCCACCGGCAAGAAGCTGCTGCCGCTGACCGTCAAGAAGTAGCCCGTACGTACGGAGGCCCGGCCACGCGTTCCGTGGCCGGGCCTCCGTATGTCCGGGGCGTCCCCTTCCGGACCGGAAGGGGACGGCTCAGGTCGCGGCCAGCTCGTCGCGGCCGGTCTGGCGGGGGAGGGCGCCGCCGCTCTCGGCCAGCCGGGGCGAGGGCGCCGGAGTGCGCTCCGCCACGGGGACGATCGCGGGCCTCGGGCGCTCCTCGCCCAGGAAGACCCGCCGGACGACCCGCTCGGCGGCGGAGCCGTCGTCCCACGCGCAGAACCGCTCACGGAAGGCCCGCCGCAGGGCGGTGGCCCGCTCGCCCTTCCAGGCACCGCCGCGGAACGCCTCGATCAGCTCGTCCTCGGTGGTGGCGAGGACGCCCGGGGTGTCGCCGGGGGCCCCGGAGAGCAGGTCGAAGGTCACGCCGCGGCAGGTCCGGTACGCCTCCCAGTCGTCCGCGTAGGTGACGATCGGCCGGTCGAGGTTGGCGTAGTCGAACATGATCGACGAGTAGTCGGTGACGAGCGCGTCCGCCGCGAGGCACAGCTCCTCCACCGACGGGTGCCGCGACACGTCGATGAGCGCGCCCCGCTCGGCGAGGGCGTTCAGCTCGGGGTCGCCGCCGTAGAAGTAGTGGGCGCGGACCAGCAGGACGTGGTCGGGGCCGAGCTCGCGGGCGAACCGGGCCAGGTCCAGACGGGCGACGAACGCGTCCTTCTGGTGGTCGCGCACGGTGGGGGCGTACAGGATCGCCGTCCTGCCGGGCTCGATGCCCAGCTCGCCCCGGACGCGCCGCACGTCGGCGGCGGTGGCCCGGTAGTAGACGTCGTTGCGGGGGTAGCCGGTGTTCAGGGTCCGGAACGCGGCCGGGTAGACCCGCTCCCAGTGCTCGGTGGAGTGCTGGTTCGACGAGACGCTGTAGTCCCAGCGGTCCACGCGTTCGAGGAGCTTGTCGAAGTCCATGCTGCGGGCGACCGCCGGATAGCCCTGCTGGTCGAGCCCCATCCGCTTGAGCGGGGTGCCGTGGTGGGTCTGGAGGTGGACCTGCCCGGGGCGCTTGACGACGGAGTCCGGGAAGTTGACGTTGTTGACCAGGTACTTGGCCCTGGCCATCGCCTTCCAGTAGCCGAGGGTCGCCGGGGCGATCCTGGTCACACCGGCCGGGGTGCCGCCCGCGTGCTCCTTGTTCACGACCCACACCCCGCGGATGCCGGGCGCGAACTTCCGGGCCGCCTCGTGGACCGCGAGCGGATTGCAGCTCGGGGTGCGGCCCCAGTAGGCGGAGTAGACGGCGAGGTTCTCGTCCACGGGGAGGCGGCGCTGCACGGCGTAGTAGGCGCGCAGGGTCTTGCGGCTGCCCCAGCGCTTGGAGCGGCCGAGGGCGCGGAAGGCGGTCTCACGGGTGCCGTTGACCGTCTTCAGGGCCTCGAAGGCGGCGAACGAACCCGTCCGCATCACCTTGAACTTCAGCCCCACCATGCCGGGCGGCGGGGTGAAGCCCGCCGGCTCGTTCTTCCGGTAGACCTGACCGGCCCGCTTCAGATAGGCACGGCGGTGGCTGCGGGGTATTCGGAAACCGCGCGCGAAGGTGTAGAGGAAGTGGGAGACCATCCGCTCGAAGACGATCCGGCGGTAGGCGTCCAGACCCGGGCGGCCCGCGAGGTAGTCGAAGACCCGCTGGTACTGGTCGAAGATGACGAAGTGCTTGCGCGGGGAGCTGCTGCGCATCGAGCTGCCCTGACGGCGCTGCCGGTACTCGACGACCACGTGCTCCACGCCCGCGACACGGGTGGCGGCGGCCATGGTCGTGTAGACCATGAGCGCGTCCTCGTACAGGCCGTCGGTGAACGCGTAGCCCTCGCCGGTGAAGAAGTCGCGGCGGTAGGCGCGGTTCCACACCACCGCGAAGATCCGGAGCAGTTCGAGGTGGTCGACGGGGTTCACCACCCGGTCGCGGATCGCGGCGAGGTGGGGGCCGGTCCTGCTGGCCTCGACGCTGCCGTCCACATGGGTGCGGACGTGGTCGAAGAGCAGGATCTCGGGGTCCTCGGCCTCGTCGAGCCGCTTCGCCAGGGCTTCCAGGGAGCCGGGGCGGATCGAGTCGTCGCCGTCGAGGAAGAGCAGGTAGTCGCCGCGGGCGTGCTCGACGCCGGTGTTCCGGGCGGCGCCGATCCCGCCGTTCTCGGCGCGGTGCACGGCGCGCACCCGGGGGTCGCGGGCGGCGAACTCGTCGACGACGGCACCACTGCTGTCGAGGGAGCAGTCGTCGACGGCGATGACCTCGAAGTTCCGGTAACCCTGTGAGGTCACCGACTCGAGGCACTCGCGGATGTAGCCCTCGACCCCGTAGACGGGGATGATCACGCTGAATCGAGGGGTAGCTGCAGCCGGCATGCCTTGTGTCTCCTCTGTCGAACCGCTCGAACGCAGTATGACAGGAGCGTCTCCGTGTCCCGGAGACCACGGAGGCCGCCGGTGCCCGAACGACGGGTGAGCGAGGGCCCGACGACGGGCGAACAGTGGGGTGGGCGGATCGTCTATCCTGGAGAGCTGCGGCGACCGGGGGTCGCCGCAGAGTCGTATGGGCCGACGGGCGGGTGATTCCGGTCACCCCGTCCCGTATGCCGTGCGGGACCAGGTCCGTGCCCGTCAGGGGAGGCGCGGAAGGGCCGACGGTTAAGCTCGGACCGGGTACCGGGAGAAGTTACTGCGGTTCGACGGCAAAGCACGCCCCCGTCACCCCCTCAGGCGCTCGAGCTTGTCGAGCGGGTCTGGAACGGAAAGGAACGCAGAACTTCATGGCACCCCGGCTCAGCGTCATCGTCCCCATCTACAACGTGGCGCAGTACCTACCCGCCTGCCTCAACTCGCTCGCCGTGCAGACCTTCCAGGACCTGGAAGTTCTCATGATCGACGACGGCTCCACCGACGAGTCGAACGCGATAGCGGCGGAGTTCGCGGCCAAGGACTCCCGGTTCCGGCTGATACGCAAGGAGAACGCGGGTCTGGGCGCCGCCCGCAACACGGGTCTCGACAGCCTGGCCCCCCGCAGCGAGTTCCTCGCGTTCGTCGACAGCGACGACATGATCCCGCCGGACGCCTACCGGCTGATGGTCAGCAGCCTGGACGAGACGGGCTCGTCCTTCGCCACGGGCAACGTGGAGCACATCAACTCCACCAAGGTGTGGCAGTCCCCGATGCACCGCTTCCTCTCCCGGGGCGCCGTCAAGGCCACGCACGTCAGCAAGAAGCGGGCCCTCCTGACCGACCGGATCGCCTGCAACAAGGTCTTCCGCCGTGACTTCTGGGAGCGGCACTCCCTGCGCTTCCCCGAGGGCGTGCTCTACGAGGACACCCCGGTCATCGTGCCGGCCCAGTACCTCGCCGAGTCCGTCGACATCATCAGCCAGGCCACGTACTACTGGCGGCTGCGCGAGGGCGAGGCGAGCCCCTCGATCACGCAGCGCAGGACCGAGCCGAAGGCCGCCCGTGACCGCGCGTCCGCGGTGGAGAGCGTCAGCCGGTTCCTCGCCGAGCGCAAGGAGCCGCTCGCGGACGAGCTGAAGCGCGAGTACGACCACACCGTGCTCACCGGCGACCTGCGCATCTTCCTCAACGTGCTGCCCGACGGCGACGAGGAGTACCGCACCGAGTTCCTCCGGGTGGCCAACAAGTACCTCGACCAGGTCGACCTCAAGTCGGTCAACCGGCTGCCCACGGCGCTGCGCGTGAAGTGGCTGCTGGTGCGCAAGCACGCGCTGGCCGAGCTGCTCGACTTCATCGAGGCCGAGCGCATCGGCGAGCCCGTCGAGCTCGACGGCGTCCTGCGCAAGTACGCCCGGTTCCCCTCCCTGGAAGCCCGCTCGGACCTGCTGCCCAAGCGCGTCATGCGCATGGACAAGGACCTCCAGCTGCGTTCGCCGCTGAAGGAGCTGTCCTGGGAGGACGGCAAGCTGCGGCTGGCCGGCCACGCCTGGATCGACCGGGTCGACCAGACGAGCAAGCGCGGTGTCGTCAAGCTCCTCCAGCTGAAGCGCGAGGGCACCCAGCGCCGCATGCTGCTGCCCCTGGGCAACCTCTTCGACCCCGAGGCCACCAGCGGTTCCGGCCACAAGGGACGCGGGCACAGCTTCGACTGGGCGGGCTGGGAGACGGTCATCGACCCCGCCCGGTTCCGCAAGGGCGGCCAGTGGCAGGAGGGCCTCTGGCACGTGGGCATGCGCGTCATGTCCGGCGGCCTGGTCCGCTCCCGCTCGGTGCACTCGTACGGCTCCGACCGGCTGTCCTACCCGCCCTACCAGTGGCTCGACGACGAGCACCGGATGCTTCCGGAGGTCCGGCGGGCGGCGCTCAAGCTGCGCATCGAGAGGGTGCCGGTCCTCATCACCGGCTTCGCGCCCGCGGACGAGGAGATCCTCGTCCAGGGCCTGTTCAAGGAGAAGACCGCCCCGGGCGCCACGATCAGGCTCCAGGTCACCAACCAGAACAGCGGTGAGGTCCTCTCGTACCCGGTGGAGTTCCTCGCGGCCACCGGCGCGGGCATACCGATGCGGGTCCGCGTCCCGCTGCGCGACATCGCGCTCCTGCCGGAGCACCTGGACACCGCCGAGGCCGCGGCCGGCGGCGGGGCCGACCCCGCGAAGATGATGCGCCGCAACTGGAGCACCCTGGTCGAGATCGTGGACCCGGGCCAGGAGCCGAGGACGGTCCGTGTCGTCGTCGAGGACGGGCTGGCCGACCTCCAGGTCCGGCTGCCCGACTCCTTCGGCGAGGAGGCCACCCTCAACGAGGTGGCCGTCCTCTCCGGCGCCAACGGCTACCTGAAGTTCTCCGGCCGCCCGCTGCGCGCCAAGATCACCGGCATCGCCGAGACCGACGGCACCTTCCGGATCAGCGGCACCGCCCCCGTCGACGTGACGGGCCACCACCTGGTCGTCAGCGCCAAGGACCGCTTCGACGAGCGGACCGTCCCGCTGACCGTCCACCCGGACGGCACCTTCGAGGCGTCCTTCCGCCCCTCGACGATGTCCGGCTCCGACAGCAGCCTGCCGCTCAAGGCCGGCCGCTGGGTCTTCCGGCTCCAGGGCTCCGACGAGGAGCGGTCCGTCCCGCTCGTCGTGGACCGCCTCGCCGTGCCGCAGTTCCCGCTGGAGGGCGCGCACAACGGGCGCGAGTACCGCCTCGAGGTGCACTGGCAGGACCACCCGCAGCTCAACTGCCTGCCGGACCTCGGCCCGCTGGAGCGCGGCGCGAACCGTCAGTACCAGCTGCGCCAGGAGGTCTACGAGCAGGGCCGCGAGCTGCCGCTGCGCGACCAGGTGCTCTACATCAGCTACAACGGCAAGCAGTACTCGGACAGCCCGCGCGCGGTCCACGAGGAACTGCTGCGCCGGGGCTCGGACCTGAAGCACCTGTGGGTGGTCAGGGACGGTCAGGTCAAGCTGCCCGACACCGCCGAGGCCGTGAAGTTCCAGGGCCGCGACTGGTACGAGGCGCTGGCCCGGTCCCGCTACATCGTCACCAACGCGCACCTGCCGCACTGGATCAAGCGGCGGGCGGGCCAGGTGATCGTGCAGGCCTGGCACGGCACGATGCTCAAGAAGATCGGCCTGGACATCGATGCGCCGAAGTTCGACCCGAACTACCACGAGCGTCTGGTCCAGGAGTCGGCCAACTGGAACATCCTGGTCTCCTCGAACCGGTTCAGCACGCCCATCCTGAAGCGGGCCATGGGGTACGAAGGGCTGATCGCCGAGACGGGCTACCCGCGCAACGACTACCTGTACGCCGAGGACCGCGAGGAGCGGGCCCGTGAGGTCAGGGAGCGGCTGGGGCTGCCCGAGGGCAAGAAGGTCGTGCTGTACGCGCCGACCTGGCGCGACGACCTCTCGCACAGCCGCGGCCAGTTCAAGTTCGACCTCCGGGTCGACCTGGAGGACGCCCGCCGCCGCCTCGGGGACGACCACGTCTTCCTGATCCGGCGCCACTCCAACATCGTGGACAGCATTCCCGGCGCCGGGAACGGCTTCGTCTTCGACGTCTCCGAGTACCCCGACATCGCGGACCTCTACGTCGCCGCCGACATCATGATCACGGACTACTCCTCGGTCATGTTCGACTACGCGCACCTGCGGCGCCCGATGCTGTTCTTCACGTACGACCTGGAGCACTACCGCGACAAGCTGCGCGGGTTCTACTTCGACTTCGAGAACGACGCCCCGGGTCCGCTCATCGGTACCTCCGACGAGCTGGTCAAGGCCATCCAGGAGGTCGACGAGGTCGCGGTGGAGTACCGGGAGAAGTACGACCGGTTCCACCACCTCTTCTGCGACCTGGACGACGGCCACGCCTCGGTGCGGCTGGCCGACCTGATGTTCAAGACGGCACAGGACGGCGCCCCGCTGTAGCGGTACGACGACCGAGCCCCGGTCCGGGAAGGGATCTCCCTTCCGGACCGGGGCTCGGTCGTTGCCGCCCGGGGGCGTTACTTCTTGTCGATGATCTTCAGCGACAGCTGGCCGTTGCTGGAGAAGTAGGGCCGCAGCTCATGGCGGGCCGGGGCGCCGGGGACCGAGGACAGCCGGTTGCGCCAGCCGCTCTTCGCCTTGGCGGCCGGGACCGGGGCGCCGGACTGGCTCACCACCGGGTACGGGTAGGTGAAGACGTCCATCGGCGTGAGCACGTCGGTGGCCAGCTTGCAGACGCGGACACGGGGGGAACTCTGGTCCGGCAGCAGCCAGAGGTCCCAGACGTCCTCGGTGCCGGGCTGGTGGAGGCGGGCCGCGGCGGCGTTGTCCAGGGAGGCCGTGAAGCGTCCGTCGGCGCCGGCCACCACCGGGAAGCCGAAGTTCTTGTCGGCCTCCTTGCGGTGCACGGCCTCGATCCTGCTGCTGCCGCCGGGCTGGACGCCCCAGGCGGCGGCGTCGATGACGATCGTGGTGGCGCCCACGTTCAGGGCCGCGACCTCGACGTGCTGGGCGCGCACCCTGCTCTGCACCCGCAGGGTGCCGTCCGTGTGGGCGTGCGGCAGCAGCAGGGACAGGGCGGGGCCCTCCGCACGGGGCAGCTTCAGCGACAGGATCTGCAGGGTGTCGCAACCGGCCGACCGCAGCGGCAGGTCGAAGCCGGCGGCGCGGATCACCAGCTCCCAGTCGCCCTCGACGAGCGTCCCGAGCGCGGGGACCAGCGCCTCGCCTCCGACGAAGGGGAGGACGACCTCGTCCGCCTTCTTGCGGACGTCCTTGCAGACCAGCACGGCGTCGCTGTCGGCGGGCAGCCCCTCGACCCGCACCCGGACGTCACCCCCCGGGGCGACCACGGCGGCGGCCGTGCGGGGAACGGCCCGGCGGGCCCGCATGGTCTCCACGAGCTGCTCGAAGCGGGCGGCGGTCTCGGCCTCCTGGAAGCGGACCACGTTGGCCACCGCGGCGGCCGCCATCTTGCGGCGCAGGTCCTCGTCCGCGATCAGCTTCTCGATGTGCTCGGCGAGCGCCTTCTTGTCGCCGAGCGGGACGACGTAGCCGTCCTCGCCCTGCGTGATGATGTTGCGGGGGCCGTGCGGGGCGTCGTAGCAGACCGCGGGCAGACCGGCCGCCATCGCCTCGACGGTGACGTTGCCGAAGGCCTCCAGGTGGGACGGGAGGACGAAGACGGACGCCTTCGCGAACTCCGGGGTGACCGGGGTGGCCGGGCCCATCAGGAAGACCTGGTTGTTGCTGTTCGTCTCGTTGATCTTCTTGCGCAGGTTGGCGCGCTCGGGGCCGGAGCCGTAGATCCGCAGGCTCCAGTCCGGGTGGCGCGGCGCCACGGTGGAGAAGGCCTCGATGAGGTCGGCGAAGCCCTTGTGGGACTTGAGCAGACCGGCGGTCACCACGACCTTGTTGTCACCGGTGGACATCTGGCCCTCGTGGGCCGGGATGCAGTTCGGCATCGGGGAGAGCAGATGGCTCACGGAGGGGACGACCCCGGCGATGGTCCGGCACTCGTCCGGCGTCGGCGCGGTGATCGCGTCCATCTTCGGGTACGCGTCCCGGAAGAGGGCGTCCCGGATGTGCGGGCCGTACCGCGCGGGCCGCGAGTGCTCCATGGCCACCTTGAGGAAGTCACGGTCCGCGTACGCCAGCATGATGGTGATCTTGGGGTTGTTGCTGACCACGACATCGGCGTCGGTCGTGGCCAGGTACTCCATCAGCCGCCGCTCGGCCAGACGGCTGATCCACGGCTTCTTGTCCGTGGGCTCGTTCGGGTAGATGTGCGGGAAGGCCTCGATCATCGGATCGTCGCCGTCGTACGTGTGCGCGTGCTTCCGCATGTCACTGAGGGCGAGGGTCTTCACCCGGGGGTCCAGCGGGAAGAACGCCTGGTCACGGTTGCGGCGGAGGGAGACCAGCTCGACCTCGTGGTCGTCCGCGAGCGCCTTGGCCAGGTTGTGGATCGCGCTCACCACACCGCCGATGTGACAGCGGTCTACCAGAATGAAGGATATTTTCACGCCGAGCCTCGATGTGTGCGGAAGTGGGGACCCCTGGGAGGGACGTGCGGGACGCGTGGTCGAGCACGGAGGTGACGCACCATAGATTACGGGGCCTGTCCAGGAAGCAGGGCCGGTCCGCCCGCACCCTCCCACGGACCCGCCCGCCACCCGGGCCCGACGACGCCCCGACCCGCCGGGCCCCGGACCTCTTCCCCTCCCCTCCTCCCGGACCGTCCCCCGGCGGCCCCGCCCGACGGCACCCTGCCCGCGTACTCCTCCCGGGAACCCCGACGCGCCCGGGGCGCGTACCCTGGGCAGTACGACGAACGTCCCCGGCGCGGCGCCCGCCCCCGAGATCTCCCCGCAGGACGCGGGGGTGATCCGGGCGGCCCCCCGGAGACGCTTCCCAGGCTTCCGGGCGGCGCGCACCCGCGCCCGCCCCGCACCGAGGAGAAGAACCACTGGGCAAGCGACAGCCCGAAGGCCCGCCGCCCGCACCGGCGGTGCAGCGCATCCGACTGCGCTACACCAAGCGCGGCCGCCTCCGGTTCACCAGCCACCGTGACTTCCAGCGCGCCTTCGAACGCGCCCTGCGCCGCGCCGAGGTGCCCATGGCGTACTCGGCCGGATTCACCCCCCACCCGAAGGTGTCGTACGCCAACGCCGCCCCGACGGGCACCGGCTCCGAGGCCGAGTACCTGGAGATCGCGCTCACCGAGGCGCGGGACCCGGAGACCCTGCGGGCCCTGCTCGACGAGTCCCTCCCGGCCGGCCTCGACATCACGGACGCCGTCGAGGCCCGGACCTCCGGACTCGCCGACCGGCTCACCGCCTCCGTGTGGGAGCTGCGCCTCGAAGGCGTCGCCGTCGAGGACGCGGAGAAGGCCGTCGGGACGTTTCTGGCGGCCGAGACCGTGGAAGTACAGCGCAAGACGAAGAACGGCGTCCGCACCTTCGACGCGCGTTCGGCCGTCACCGCTCTGACGGCGGCACCTCCCCAGGGCGATCCCCGGGGTGACGCGCCGCTGGACAGCGCCTGTGCGATACTGCGGCTGGTTGTTCGGCACGTGACACCTGCCGTGCGACCCGACGACGTCCTGTCCGGTCTCCGAGCCGTGGCCGACCTGGCGCCGCCGGTCCCCGCAGCGGTGACCAGGCTGGCGCAGGGGCTCTTCGACGAGGAGTCCGGCACGGTGACCGACCCGCTCGCGCCCGACCGCGAGGCAGCCACGGCAGCGCCCGGCAGGGCCGCCGCGACCGCCCCGGCGACGGTGCCGGGTACGGACACCGCGTAAGGAGCGGTCGTCGTAGCGCAGCCCTGGTACTCGGGAGCCACCTGGGTCGGGCCGCGCACTGACCAGAAGACTTTCGCCAGGCCGTCCGCACAGGGCGTACGGAACCGGCGAGCCAGACATTCAGCTCCCGTGCGGCGCCCGCGCCCCGGACGGCGGCACCGCGCCCCACAGGCGCGACGTACCGCCGGACCGGAACCAGACGCGGCGCCCGGGAGCGTGACGGGAGAACCGCCCGCATGCTCGAGTCCAACGAAGACACCAACGCCCCCGGTGACAAGCTGCCGCCGCGCCGCAGGCGCCGCGCCGCTTCCCGCCCCGCCGGTCCGCCGGTGACGGACACCGCCGCCGGGACCACGGCGACCGACCCGGCCCCCGCCGTGGAGACCGCCGGGACCGCCGACGAGGCGACGGCGCCCGCGCCGCGCGCCCGTCGCCGTGCCACCCGCAAGACCGCCTCGCCCGAGCCGGTCGCCGCCCCCGCCGCCGAGGAGACCCCGGCGCCGGTCGCGGAGCCCGTGGCCGCCGCCGCGGTGGAGGAGGCCCCCGAGGCCGCCCCCGCCCGTACCCGCCGCCGCGCGACCCGCAAGGCCACCGCCCCGGCCGGAGCCCCCGCCGCCGAGGCGCCCGCCGAGACCGCCGCCCCCGAGGCCGTGGCCGAGGCCGTCGCGGAGGAGGCCCCCGAGGCCGCCCCCGCCCGTACCCGCCGCCGCGCGACCCGCAAGGCCACCGCCCCGGCCGGAGCGCCCGCCGAGGCCCCGGCCGCCGACCCGGCGCCCGTCGCCGAGACCCCGGCCCCGGTCGCCGAGGAGGTCGTGGAGGCCGTGGAGGAGACTCCCGCGCCGCGCGCCCGTCGCCGTGCCACCCGCAAGACCGCCTCGCCCGAGCCGGTCGCCGCCCCCGCCGCCGCCGAGGAGACCCCGGCGCCGGTCGCGGAGCCCGTGGCCGAGGCCGCCGCCGAGACCGCCCCCCGGGGCCGTACCCGCCGCCGCGCGACCTCCCCGCAGTTCACCTCCGAGCCCGCCCCGACCCGGGAGTCGCGCCGCGCCGGGCGCCCCTCCGTCGCCGTGTTCCAGGCCCCGGTCTTCACCGAGCCGATGTTCCAGACGCTGGAGAGCGCCGCCGCGGCCGCCGCCTTCGTGGCCGAGCCGGAGACCGACGAGACCGAGGCCGTCGAGCTCGACGAGACCGAGGCTGTCGAGACGGTGGAGGCCGTGGAGGCCCCCGAGCCCGTCGAGCGTGCCGAGTCCGGCCGCCGCCGTCGCCGCCGTCGTGGCGAGCCGGTCGCCGTCGAGCCCGTACCGGCCACCGTCGCCGACGAGCCCGAGGTCGAGGCCGCCGCCGACGAGATCGACGAGGCCGAGGAGCACGAGGAGACGGACGAGTACGGGGACCGCCCCTCCCGCCGTCGCCGCCGTGGCGGCCGTCGCCGCCGTCGTGGCGAGCCGGCCGACGCCGACGAGACCGAGGAGGGCGAGGAGCCCCGGTCCCACGACACCGAGGACCACGACGACTCCGAGGCGTACGAGGAGGCCGAGGAGGAGCAGGACGAGGCCGAGGGCTTCTCCGGCGGCTCCAGCAGCTCCCGTCGCCGTCGCCGTCGCCGCCGTCGCAGCGGTGACGCCTCCGCCGACGCCGAGGGCGCCGAGGAGGAGGGCGTCCGTACGGTCGTCAAGGTCCGCGAGCCCCGCCCGGCCCGCGAGAGGACCGAGGGCGGCACCGGCGCCGACGAGGTCCAGTCCATCAAGGGCTCGACCCGCCTGGAGGCCAAGAAGCAGCGCCGCCGCGAGGGCCGCGAGCAGGGCCGCCGCCGCGTCCCGATCATCACCGAGGCCGAGTTCCTGGCCCGCCGCGAGGCCGTCGAGCGGGTCATGGTCGTCCGCCAGAGCGGCGAGCGCACCCAGATCGGCGTCCTGGAAGACAACGTGCTCGTCGAGCACTACGTCAACAAGGAGCAGGCCACCTCGTACGTCGGCAACGTCTACCTGGGCAAGGTCCAGAACGTCCTGCCGTCGATGGAGGCCGCCTTCGTCGACATCGGCAAGGGCCGCAACGCCGTCCTGTACGCCGGTGAGGTCAACTTCGAGGCGCTCGGCATGGGCCACGGCCCGCGCCGCATCGAGAGCGCCCTCAAGTCCGGCCAGTCGGTCCTCGTCCAGGTGACGAAGGACCCGATCGGCCACAAGGGCGCCCGCCTGACCAGCCAGGTCTCCCTGCCCGGCCGCTACCTCGTGTACGTGCCCGAGGGCTCCATGACCGGCATCAGCCGCAAGCTCCCGGACACCGAGCGCGCCCGCCTCAAGACCATCCTCAAGAAGATCGTCCCCGAGGACGCGGGCGTCATCGTGCGCACCGCCGCCGAAGGCGCCAGCGAGGACGAGCTGCGCCGTGACGTCGAGCGCCTCCAGGCGCAGTGGGCCGACATCAGGAAGAAGGCCGACCAGATCTCGACGTCCTCGCCGTCGCTGCTGTACGGCGAGCCGGACATGACCGTCCGGGTCGTCCGCGACATCTTCAACGAGGACTTCTCGAAGGTCATCGTCAGCGGTGACGAGGCCTGGGAGACCATCCACGGCTACGTCTCGCACGTCGCGCCCGACCTGGCCGACCGCCTCTCGCGGTGGACCAGCGAGGTCGACGTCTTCGCCACGTACCGGATCGACGAGCAGCTCGCCAAGGCCCTGGACCGCAAGGTCTGGCTGCCGTCCGGCGGCTCGCTGGTGATCGACAAGACCGAGGCGATGATCGTCGTCGACGTCAACACCGGCAAGTTCACCGGCCAGGGCGGCAACCTCGAAGAGACCGTCACCAGGAACAACCTGGAGGCGGCCGAGGAGATCGTGCGCCAGCTGCGGCTGCGCGACCTGGGCGGCATCGTCGTCATCGACTTCATCGACATGGTCCTGGAGTCCAACCGCGACCTGGTGCTGCGCCGCCTCCTGGAGTGCCTGGGCCGGGACCGGACCAAGCACCAGGTGGCCGAGGTCACCTCGCTCGGCCTGGTCCAGATGACCCGCAAGCGGGTCGGCCAGGGCCTCCTGGAGTCCTTCTCCGAGACCTGCGTCCACTGCAACGGGCGCGGTGTCATCGTGCACATGGAGCAGCCGACGTCCGCCGGTGGCGGCGGCAAGCGGGCGAAGAAGCGCGGCCGCGGCGCCGACCAGCACGAGCACGAGCACACCGGGGCCACCGAGACCACCGAGCACACCGCTCAGGACCTGGTGGAGACCGAGGCCGAGGTCGCGGCCGAGCTGGCCGCCCCGGTGGCCCTGCCCGAGCCGATCGCCCCGGACGAGGAGCTGTACGGCTCCGTCGCCGAGGCGGAGGCCGCCGCCACCCGTGGCCGTGGCCGCCGTCGCGCCACCCGCCGGGTGTCCGCGCCCGCGACCGCGCGCCCGGTCGTGGAGACCGGGTCCGTGGCGTTCGAGCCGAACGAGCGGCCGGAGCCGGTCGCGGCGCCCGAGCCCGTCGTGACGCCCGAACCGGTCGTCGAGGCGGCGCCCGAGCCGGTCGCGGAGCCCGTCGTCGAGGAGGCCCCGGCCCCGCGCGGCCGTCGCCGTGCCGTCCGCCGGGCGACCTCGCCGGTCGTCTCGACCACCGAGCCGGTGGCGGTGCCCGCCGCCGAGCCCGTGGTGGCCGAGCCGGTCGTGGAGAGCGCCCCGGAGCCGGTCGTCGAGGCGGCGCCCGAGCCGGTCGTCGAGCCCGTCGTCGAGGAGGCCCCCGTGGCCGCCCCGCCGCGCGCCCGTCGCCGGGTGGTCCGCAAGGCCACCGCGCCCGCCGGTTCGCCCTCCGGTGCCGAGGAGGCCGCCGTCCTGGTGGTCGCCGCGGCTCCGGTCGCGGAGACGGCCCCCGAGGCGCCCGCCGAGGCCGAGGCCGAGCCCGCCCCCGTCAAGAAGACGGCGGCGCGCAAGACCGCGGCGAAGAAGACCACGGCCAAGAAGGCCGCCACCAAGAAGACGGCGGCGACCAAGAAGACCGCTGCGAAGAAGACCACCGCCAAGAAGGCCCCGGCCAAGAAGGCGGCGGAGAAGACCGCCGCCCCGGCCCAGGACTGACCGGCGGACGCGGGCCCGTCCTCCCTCGGGGGGACGGGCCCGCACCGTACGGGCGAATTTGACCCTCCGAGGCAGCCGCCCGTAACCTAGACCGTCGGCGTGTCTATCGACACGTCGCGCCTCTGAGCACTTCCCTCCCGCCCGTCGGGAGAGGCCGCTCGTCCGATTCCGGAACGCCGCGGGCCCTCGGGTCCGTGTGAGTGGCTGGCTTCAGAGGTTTCCACCCCGAGTGAGAGAGAGATCCGCGTGTACGCCATCGTGCGCAGCGGTGGTCGCCAGCACAAGGTTGCTGTCGGCGACATCGTTGAGGTTGACAAGATTTCCACCGCCCAGGTCGGCGACACGGTCGAGCTCTCGACCCTGCTCGTTGTCGACGGCGACGCCGTGACCAGCGACCCGTGGGTCCTGGCCGGTATCAAGGTCACGGCCGAGGTCGTGGACCACCACAAGGGCGCCAAGATCGACATCCTGCGCTACAAGAACAAGACCGGCTACCGCCGTCGCCAGGGTCACCGCCAGCAGTACACGGCGATCAAGGTCACCGGTATCCCCGCGGCTGCGAAGTAAGAGGGACTGAGACATGGCACACAAGAAGGGCGCATCGTCCACCCGTAACGGGCGTGACTCCAATGCCCAGCGGCTCGGCGTGAAGCGCTTCGGCGGTCAGGTCGTCAACGCCGGTGAGATCCTGGTCCGCCAGCGTGGCACCCACTTCCACCCGGGCTCCGGCGTCGGCCGTGGCGGCGACGACACGCTGTTCGCCCTGCAGGCCGGTTCGGTGCAGTTCGGCACCCACCGTGGCCGCAAGGTCGTGAACATCGTTCCGGTCGCCTGATCGGACACTCTGCGGAGGCGGACCTCACTTCCCGTACCGGGAAGCGGGTCCGCCTTTCGCGTGTTACTAGATAGACATTCCGTACGTCCCCGGTCTCCGGCCGGGGGGACCCCCAGTAAGTGGAGGCACACCCATGACCACCTTCGTGGACCGCGTCGAGCTGCATGTCGCCGCGGGTAACGGAGGCCACGGCTGCGCCTCCGTCCATCGGGAGAAGTTCAAGCCGCTCGGCGGGCCCGACGGCGGCAACGGCGGTCGCGGCGGCGATGTGACCCTGGTCGTCGACCAGGCGGTCACCACGCTCCTGGAGTACCACCACTCGCCGCACCGCAAGGCGACCAACGGACAGCCCGGCGCGGGCGACAACCGGTCCGGCAAGGACGGCCAGGACCTGGTCCTGTACGTACCGGACGGCACCGTCGTCCTCGACAAGCGGGGGGAGGTCCTCGCCGACCTGGTCGGTCAGGGCACCACCTTCGTCGCCGGCCAGGGCGGTCGCGGCGGTCTCGGCAACGCGGCGCTGTCCTCCGCGCGCCGCAAGGCCCCCGGTTTCGCGCTGCTCGGCGAGCCGGGCGAGGCGCGGGACATCGTCCTGGAGCTGAAGACCGTCGCCGACGTGGCGCTGGTCGGCTACCCGAGCGCGGGCAAGTCCTCGCTGATCTCGGTGCTGTCGGCGGCCAAGCCGAAGATCGCGGACTACCCGTTCACCACGCTCGTCCCGAACCTGGGCGTCGTCACCGCCGGTTCCACGGTCTACACGATCGCCGACGTCCCGGGTCTCATCCCGGGCGCCAGCCAGGGCCGTGGCCTGGGCCTGGAGTTCCTCCGCCATGTGGAGCGCTGCTCGGTCCTCGTGCACGTCCTGGACACGGCGACGCTGGAGTCCGACCGCGACCCGGTCACCGACCTCGACATCATCGAGGAGGAGCTGCGGCAGTACGGCGGTCTCGAGGACCGGCCGAGGATCGTCGTCCTCAACAAGGTGGACATCCCCGACGGCCAGGACCTCGCGGACATGATCCGCCCGGACCTGGAGGAGCGCGGCTACCAGGTGTTCGAGGTCTCCGCCGTGGCGCGGCTCGGCCTCAAGGAGCTGTCGTTCGCCCTCGCGGGCATCATCGGCGAGGCGCGCGCGGCCAAGCCCCAGGAGGAGGCGACCCGGATCGTCATCCGTCCGAAGGCCGTCGACGACGCGGGCTTCACGGTCGTGTACGACGAGCAGGAGGAGGTCTACCGGGTGCGCGGCGAGAAGCCGGAGCGCTGGGTACGTCAGACCGACTTCAGCAACGACGAGGCCGTGGGCTACCTCGCCGACCGTCTCAACCGCCTCGGCGTCGAGGACAAGCTCATGAAGGCGGGCGCCCGCGCGGGCGACGGCGTGGCGATCGGTGCCGAGGACAACGCGGTCGTCTTCGACTGGGAGCCGACGATGATGGCCGGTGCGGAGATGCTCGGCCGCCGTGGCGAGGACCACCGCCTGGAGGCCCCGCGTCCCGCCGCCCAGCGCCGCCGCGACCGCCAGTCGGAGCACGACGAGTCGCAGCGCGAGTACGACGAGTTCGACCCCTTCTAGGCGCTCTCCGCAGGGTCCCGCCGGTCGGGTGGGATCCTGCGGGAGTGCGCGGGGAGGTCGGCCCCACCGGACGGAGTCCGGCGGGGCCCTCCCGGGTCGGTGGCCGGGTGTCCGAGAGGACGCCCGGCCCTTTTCTCTTTCGGGGGGACGGGCGGGGAAGACGGCCATTCGGGTGGCGGAGGTCCCGTACCATCCCTCGGGTGATCAGTATCACTCCCACTCCCATGGCAGGAAAGCTCGGCGTTGTGGTAATCGCACACAATGACGAGCTGCTGGTAGGTGACGCGATCCGGTCGGTGCTCGACCAGGGGCCGGTGGTCGCGGAGGTCGTGGCCGTCGACGACGGTTCGAGCGACGGCACCGCCCGGGTCCTCGACGAACTGGCCGCACTGCACCCCCGGCTGAGGGTCGTCCACCGGACGGTGAACAGCGGGGGCTGCGGCACCCCCCGCAACGACGGCGTCCGGGCCGTCACCGCCCCCGTCGTGATATTCCTCGACAGCGACGACGTCCTGCCGCCGGGCGCGGCCGAGACCCTGGTCGCGGCGGCCGAGCGGACCGGGGCCCCCGTCGCGGTCGGTGCCTGCGTCCGGCGCGAGCTGCCCGAGGGCCGCGATGTGCGCTGGCAGCCCGCGCTCTACCACGAACCCGCCCTCCTGGAGGGCGCGGCGGACCTGGTCCCGCTCGTCTACGACACGCTCTGCGTCAACAAGGTCTACGACCGGGAGTTCCTCGCCGAGCACGGCATCCGTTTCCCCGACGGCCGCTGCGTCTACGAGGACTTCCTCTTCACCGCCCGCGTCCTGGCCGCCGCGCCGCGCGTCGCGGTCGTCCCGGACACCGTCTACATCTGGCACGTGCGCCGTGCCACGGCCCGGCCGTCGATCTCCCTGGACCGGGACGGCATCGCCAACTGGCGGGCCCGGGTCGCCGCCCACCGCACCGCCGTGGAGACCTTCGAGGATGCCGGCCGCAAGGAGCTGGCCGCCGCCTGCCGCACCAAGTTCCTCGACCACGACCTGCTCCTCTACGCCCGGGACCTGCGGCGGCACGACGCCGCCTACCGGACGGCGTGGTGGGCCCTGGCCCGCGAGCACCTCGGGACCTTCGGCGAGGAGGTGATCGCCGCTGCGTCCGTCCCGGCCCGCTGGGCGGCGCGGTTCCTGCTGGCCGCGGAGGCTCCCCGGGACCTGGAGCGGCTGTCCCGGCTGGCCGCCGACCCGCCCCGGCTGCTCCCGCCGTACGCCGGGAGCGGGGACGCCGCCGTCTGGTCCGAGGACCTCCCGGTGGAACTGGACGGACCGCACGACCTGCCTCTCGACCGGCTTCCGCTGGTCGTGGACGGCGATCTGCGGCGGGGCCCGACCGGCACCCGGCTGCGGTTCACGGTCCGTGACTTCTACGGGCGGCTGCGGGCCTCGGCGCCCCGCTCCGCCAGGGTCGACCTGCTGCCGAGGGGCGGCGACACGCCCGTCCGCAGCGAGCGGACCGAGCTGCGCGAGGTGGCGGGCGGCTGGTCCGGCGGGGTGCCCGCCGGGCTCACCGCCCTGGCCCGCGAGGGCCGCCGCGCGGGCGCCCGGGGGGTGCAGCTCTGGGACGTCCGGATCACCGTGACCTGTGCGGACGGCGGGTCCTTCGGGACGGCGCTGCGGCTCCCGGAGGACCGGCAGGGCCGCTCCGCCGTGCCGAGCAGCCGGTACGGTGTACTGCTGGTGGGGCACTACACCACGGCGAACGGCTCGCTGGCGGTGCGGCTCGCACCCGGGGTCCTCTGCGGACTCCGCGCGGTGGGAGCCAGGCTCGGCAGGCTCTCCCGCGGTTCACAGCGAAAGGGGTTTGGGGCATGACCTACCTGATCACCGGCGGCGCCGGATACATCGGCTCCCACGTGGTCCGCGCCATGACGCGGGCGGGCGAGCGGGTCGTCGTCCTCGACGATCTGTCCACCGGCTACGAGTCGCGGGTGCCCGAGGGAGTCCCCCTGGTGGTCGGCTCCACCCTGGACCGCGAGGTCCTGGACCGGACGATCGCCGAGCACGGCATCACGGGTGTCGTCCACCTCGCCGCCAAGAAGCAGGTCGGCGAGTCCGTCGAACTGCCGCTGCACTACTACCGCGAGAACGTCGTCGGCCTCACGGTCCTCCTGGAGGCCGTGGCCGCCGCCGGAGTGCGCAACTTCCTCTTCTCCTCCTCCGCCGCCGTCTACGGGATGCCGGACGTCGACCTCGTCACCGAGGAGACCCCCTGCCTGCCGCTGAGCCCGTACGGCGAGACCAAGCTGGCGGGGGAGTGGCTGGTACGGGCCACGGGCGCCGCGCACGGCATCTCCACGGCCTGTCTGCGCTACTTCAACGTGGCCGGCGCGGCCACCCCCGAGCTGGCCGACACCGGGGTGTTCAACCTGGTCCCGATGGTGTTCGAGCGTCTCGACGCGGGCGAGTCCCCGCGCGTCTTCGGCGACGACTACGCCACCCCGGACGGCACCTGCATCCGTGACTACATCCACGTCGAGGACCTCGCGGACGCGCACCTGGTCGCCGCCCGCAAGCTCGCGGAGTGGGCGGACCGTGGCGAGCCGCGCGACCTGACGGTCAACATCGGCCGCGGCGAGGGCGTCTCCGTCACCGAGATGGTCCGCCTGATCAACGAGATCACCGGCCACACCACCGAGCCGCTGGTCACCCCGCGCCGCCCCGGCGACCCGGCCCGGGTCGTCGCCTCCGCCGACCGCATCGCCGCCGAGCTGGGCTGGAAGGCCCGGCACGACGTGCGCGACATGATCTCCTCGGCCTGGGAGGGCTGGGCCGCCCGCCGCGCCACGACGGTCTGACCGCCGCACGACACGCCGGGAGGCCGCCGCCCGCCGCGGTGGGACGCACGCGGTGAGAAGCACGTGGTGTGACGCACAGGCGTGACGTGGAGAGGGGCCGGGGAGCGTCGCTCCCCGGCCCCTCTCCGTCCGTTCCGGCCGGTCGGCCCGGTCAGCGTTCCAGGAAGGCGAAGAGCGTCTCCCACCGGTCGGTGATCCGGTCGGCGGAGTAGCGCCGCACGTTCCTGAAGGCCGCGTCGCCCATGCGGTCCCGCTGCTCCTTGTCCGCGATCAGCGTGCTGATCCGGCCGCCCAGCTCCATGGTGTTGCCGAGCCGGGCCAGCAGCCCGTCCTCTCCGTCGCGGATGATCTCGCGGACGCCCGGGGCGCAGTCGAACGCGGCGCAGGGCACCCCCGCCGCCATCGCCTCCAGGAGGGTGATCGGGAAGCCCTCCGCCCGTGACGCCTGGGCGAACACGGAGGCCCCGGAGAGCGCCCCGAGGACGTCGTTGGTACGCCCCATCCACAGGACGGAGCCGTCCAGGCCGAGAGCGGTGGTGCGCTGCCGCAGGGCCCGCTCCTCGTCCCCGGTGCCGTAGATCCGCAGGGTCCACCCGGGGTGCCGGGGGGCGATCTCGGCCCAGCTGTCGAGCAGTATGTCGACGCCCTTCTCGTGCGAGAGGCGGCCCACGGAGACGACGGCCTTCTCGCTGCGCGGGACCGGGGCCGTCGGCATGAACGGGAGGGCGTTGGGCATGTGGCCCACGTTGTCCATACCGGCCCGGATCCACTGGTCCGCGTCGCCGGGGGTGAGGACGAGCAGCCGGTCGACGTTCCGGTAGTGGCGCTTCACCCGGGCGAGCCGGGACGCGGCGGCGCTCGCGGCGTACGACTCGTGGCTCATGCCGATGACGAGGAGCCCCCGGGTGTCGGCGAGCGCCACCCACTCCATGGCCCACACCTGAGTCACGATCACGACGGCCCCGGGCCGGGCGGCGGCGAAGAGGGCGGTCAGCCGGTCGGCCCGCCGCCGCATCCCGGCGGCCCGGACCGCGTGCCGCCTGCGCCCGGCGACGTTGAGCCTCCCCCTGATCCCGCGCAGCGGGCGGACCTGCGGCGGGTGGACGTCGTACAGCGTGGTGGTGGAGTACGGCAGCGGGTCGGGGAACTCGTGGCGGCGGCCCTCCGGAGCCGGGGTGACGCCGATGACGTGCACCCGGTGGCCCCGCTCGGTGAACGCCCCGGCCATCTGATGGGTCCAGGTCGTCACCCCGCCCATCTCGTCCACGCTGTTGGCGACGATGAAGATGTCACGGCCGCCGGTCGCGGCGGTCTGCTCGGTCACTTCCCGCTCCTGGTGAAGAACATGGCGACGACCCGCCGGGCCGCGTCGCCCCGGTCGTACTCGCTGAAGTCCTCGTTGAACCGGCGCCGGGCCGTCGCGTACTTGATGTCGGCCTCGTTGTGGAGATCGGCCACCACCGAGAAGAGCTCGTCCTGGGTCGTCACGACCGGACCGGGGGCGTGCTCCTTCAGGTCGAAGTAGGTGCCCCGGTTCTCCTTGGCGTACTCCTCGTAGTCGTACGTGAAGAAGACCATCGGCCGGTCGAGCAGCCCGTAGTCGAACATCACGGACGAGTAGTCGGTAATCAGCCCGTCCGCGAGGGCCAGCAGCGGAGCGACGTCGTGGTGGTGGGAGACGTCGACGACCCGGCCCCGGACCGACGGGGGCAGCGACACGCTGTTCAGGTAGTGCGTCCTGATCAGCAGGGTGTGGGTGTCGCCGAAACGGTCGGCGAACTCCTCGATGTCGAAGGGCGCCCGGAAGGCGCGCACCTTGCCGCCGGGGGCCGAGCGGAACGTCGGCGCGTACAGCAGGACCCGTTTGTCCGGGTCGATGCCCAGCTCCGCCGCGAGCGGCCCGCGCTCCCGGCGGCCCGTCGCGGTCTCCGCGCGGCGCGCGGCGGAGAGGCCGTCGTTGCGGGGGTAGCCGACGGGCAGCAGCACCTCGTCACGGAGCCGGAAGGCCCGCCCGAGGGTGCGCCGGTCGTGCTCGCCGCGGATCAGGAAGTGGTCGAAGCGGTCCAGCGCCTGCTGGAACGAGGCCTGGGCGGCCTGCCCGCGAGCCTTCGTGTGCGGTTCGTCGAAGCCCATCCGCTTGAGGGCGGTGCCGTGCCAGGTCTGGATGTACGTGGTCCCCGGGCGCTTGGTGAGGCGCAGCGGGAAGCCCTGGTTGTCGATCCAGAACTCGGCCTGGGCCAGCGCCCGCAGATACGGGCGGCTCCAGCGCTTGACCAGGGTGGCGTCCTCGGGGAAGCCGGTCGGCTCCGCGCCCGCGTACGACCAGACGCCCTCGAAGGGGACGCCCTGGCGGCGCATCTCCTCGTAGATGGCCCGTGGACTGTCGCTGTACTGCTTGCCGAGGTGGCTCTCGAACACCACGAGCCCCTTGCGGATCGGTAGTCTGCGGTAGACCCGGTCGTAGATCCGCAGCTTGGTCTCGCCGGAGTCGAGGTCCTTCCGCGCCTTCAGCAGCCGCCGCAGCCCCGTCTTGGTGAGCCGGGCGGCCCGCCCCTGCATGGCGCCCTCGATCAGGGCCGTGGTGCGGACCGCGGCCCTGCCCTCGGCCGCCAGGACGTACGAGAGATTGCCCTTGCGGGTGACCTCGGGCACGAAGCGGTCGGAGACCAGGGTGGTCAGCCGGGGGCGGATGCGCAGACCGTCGGCCTCGTCGATGGCGGTGCCGCCGACGGAGACCCGGGTCCGCAGCCGTCGGCCGTCGACGGTGAGGATCAGCCGGACGTCCCAGACCGCGTCGATGACGCCGAGGGGACGGACCGCGCGGGCGACGTCCACCTCGCCCTCCCATTCGATGCGGTCGCCCGCGTGGCGGAGGGTGCCGACCGGGACGCGGGCCGTCCGGCCGCCGACGCTCCGGCGCGCCGAGAACTCCAGGACGGCGGAGAGCCGTGCCCCGGGGGCGATCCGGCCGAGCGGATTGACCACCCGCCCGGCGAGACGGACGACCCCGTCCCGCGCCTCGTACGAGGTCAGCCGGTTGCCGAGGGCGAGCGAGGCCAGCGGCCTGCTGTCGTACTGGGAGGAGGACACGTCCAGGATCGCGCGGCCCTGTTCGGTGTCCAGGTGCTCGGCGCACCAGTAGATCCTGCCGTCGCGTTCGGCGAGCGGGGAGGTGAGCCGGCCGGCGTTGGTGAGCGCGTCGGTGGCCGGCAGGAGGTTGGGCCAGTCCTCCTTGCTCAGCAGATAGGCGCAGACGGCGTGCATCCGCTGCACCTCCTCGTAGGCCCGGGGATCGATCTCGGCGAGGTAGCCGTTGGCCAGTTCGGCGAACTCGCGCCGGTAGTCGTCGCCGAGCAGCGGCAGGTCGCGCAGGTGCAGGACCAGGTCGTGCTTGAGGAACTTGATGTCCTTGCGGTACTTCAGCTCCTCGTACCCCCGGCTCTCCAGGAGGGCGTCCACCCGGCGGTGGATCTCCATCCGGTGGGCGAAGTTGGCGATCTCGTGGCGTCTGTTGCTGATCGACTTGGCCGCCGCGCCCTCCTGGACGTTCCAGTAGTAGACGTGGTTGGGGATGAGGGTGATCCGCCGCGCGGCGACATACGCCTGGGCCGAGAAGAGCAGGTCCTCGTAGTGGATGCCGACCGGGAACTCCAGGCCCTGTTCGAGGAGGAACGCGCGCCGGTAGCACTTGTTCGTCGACAGGGTGTCGAAGACCAGCAGGTCGGACAGTTCGGTGATCGACTCGATGGTCCGGGTCCTGGAGTAGAGCCAGGGGTACCACTCGGTCGTCTTCCGGTTGCGGCTGTCCAGGTGCACCCGGACGCACAGCCCGGAGACCAGGTCGGCGCCGGTGCTCTCGGCCGCGTCGAGCATGTTGCGGCAGGCGTTGGGTTCCAGTTCGTCGTCGCTGTCCAGGAACATCACGTACGTGCCGGTGGCCTGCCGCACGCCGTGGTTGCGGGGGGCGCCGCAGCCGCCGCTGTTCCGTGGCAGCTGGAAGGCCCTGACCCGGTCCGGGTGCGCGGCGGCGAGCGCGCGGGCGACCTCGAAGGTGTCGTCCTTGCTGCGGTCGTCGACGATCACGACTTCGACGCCGTGCAAGGTCTGCTCCAGCACCGACCGGACGGCGGTCGGCAGACGCTCTGCGTCGTTGTAGGCGATGACGACCACGGAGACGTCAGGCACGTGCACCTCGATTCATTTGTCCGTCCTCCACACGCACCTAAACTACTTGCGGTTCGCTATTCGTTACGCGATGTCACACTTCGCAGGGGTGTTCGGTCAGGGCCGGACGAGCCGCTCGACCCCGTAGTACGCGGCGGCGCAGTGGGCCGCCCAGTCGTCCGCGTACACCTCGGTGAAGAAGGGCTCGGCGAGCCCGCCGATCAGCAGCGGGCGGTACGTCACCTCCCGGCGCCCGGCCGCCGCCTCCGACCGGATGCGGACGTCCTGCCGGTCCCACGCGATGCTCCGCGCCACCGTCTTGGTGGTCAGGGTCCGCACCGGGAGCACCAGGGCCGTCAGGCTGGCCACGGCCACGGCGCCGGTGACGACCAGCACGGTGAGCCCGGCGGCCCGCCCCCCGCCGGTCGTCGGCGCCCGGACGAGCCGACGGCCGATCCGGTGGCCGAGCCAGGCCCCGTAGCCGCAGAGCGCCAGCAGGAACGGCACGAGGAAGCTGGTCCACGTGCGCGCGTAGGTCCAGCCGCCCGGCCCGTATCCACCGCGCAGACCGTACGCGGCGACCAGGCTCCCCAGCGCGATCAGCGGGACCGGGAGGGCGACGGCCACCAGAAACGTTCCTCTTGACGGTGGGCCGTCCGGTGAGGGGCTGCGGGGGCCCTCCGGCTCGTCCGGGGGCGTGCCTTCCCGGGCCGGGGACGCGTCCTTGCGACCCGGGGGTGCGTCCTTCCGGTCCGGCCGGTCCGGGGCGGGGCCCTTCCGGTCCGGGGAGGGGCCGGGGGCCGCGAACGCCACCGCGAGCCCCAGGAGCACCCCGGCCGCGAGGGCGCCCGCGTAGGCCCACTGCCCGCCGACGGTCTCCCAGATCCGGTACCAGTCCCCGAGCGTCTCCCGGACCTCCGCGAGGGAGAGCGGAGCCTCCGGCCGCTGCGCCCGCCGCCAGCGGGCGCCCGGCGAGGTGGACAGCAGCACCAGACCGATCAGGAGCCCCAGACACCAGGCCGCGCACCACGTCGGCACGAACCGGTCGCGCGTCCGACCGAACTGGGGGAGGCAGAGCACCCCGACGGCCACCGCGATCAGCCCCGACATCGCGACGAACGGCTCGCTGAGCATCCCGATCGCCGCGCCGAGCAGCACCGCCGCACCGACGGCGGCGCTCCGCGCCCAGCGCCGCCGGCTGCGGGCCGCGGCCACGGCGGAGAGCACCGCCCAGACCCCCACGACGCTCGGGAGGGTGTGGGAGACGGTGGCCGGGGCCCAGAGCAGCGCCTGATAGGGGCGCGTGCCCGCGAAGAACAGCAGCGCCTCGACGACCAGGGTGGCCGTCAGCGCGGCCACCCGGGGGAACGGCAGGCGCAGCGCCCGCAGCGCGGCCCGGCCGAGGAGGTACAGACCGACGCCGAGCGTGACCACCAGGAAGGCGGGCAGCAGGGAGGGCCCGAGCATCCCGTCGGAGTAGAGCAGCCCGGTCAGGAAGGCGTTGGTGACCCGCCCGTTCTGGGTCAGGTAGAAGTCGCCGGTGATACCGAGGACGCCCAGGTCACGGGCTTTCCAGAGGGCGCACCAGTCGTCCGACGTGGGGCGTACGTAGAGGCCGAGGAAGGCGCCGACGGAGAGCAGCGCCCCGGCGCCCGCGGTGAGGACCAGGGCGACCGGGGGGAGCGCCCGCCGGGGTCCGCTCCCCCCGTCGTCCGGTCCGCCGCCGTCCTGTCCGCCGTCCGCCGCCGGTGCGTCGCCGCGCTCCGAGAGGGTCGTCCTGCTCACCGGTCATCGCTCCACGGGGCTCTACGGGTGACAAATAGGTATAAATGCCACGTATATCAATATCTTCCTTGCATGCTTTTCCGCATGGACGACATGCCGACCGGGAGCGGTCACCCGGGCGACGCCGGGCGGTCACCGCCGCTCCGTACCGTGGCCGCGCCGCTCGAAGAAGAGTTCGGTGGTGGTCCCTCAGGACGTACTCCCGCCCCTCCCTCTGGAGTGACCGTTCCATGACCAGGCTCTCCGTCGTCGTCCCCTGCTTCAACGAGGAGGACGTCGTCGAACTCTTCGACGCGCGGATGCGCCAGGTGCTCGACGCCCTCCCCGTCGGCTACGAGATCTGCTACGTCGACGACGGCAGCTCCGACGGAACACTGGCCAAGCTGCGCGGCATCGCCGCCCGGCACCCCCACCGCACCCAGTACGCCTCCTTCAGCCGCAACTTCGGCAAGGAGGCGGCCATGCTCGCCGGACTGCGCAAGTCCACCGGCGACGCCGTGGTCATCATGGACGCCGACCTCCAGCATCCGCCGGAGCTGCTCGCGCGGATGCTCGACCTGCACCACCAGGGCCACGACCAGGTCATGGCGCGACGCACCCGTGAGGGCGACAAGAAGCTCCGGTCCGTCCTCAGCCGTGTGTACTACCGGGCCGTCAACCGCTGGGTGGACGTCGAACTCACCGACGGCGTCGGCGACTTCCGGCTGCTGTCCCGCCCCGCCGTCGACGCCCTGCTCTCGCTCCCCGAGTACAACCGCTTCTCCAAGGGGCTGTTCTCCTGGATCGGCTTCGACACCGTCACCTTCGACTACCAGAACGCCGCGCGCGAGGGCGGCGAGACGAAGTGGCGGTTCAGCTCGCTCGTCAACTACGGCATGGACGGGCTGATCTCCTTCAACAACCGCCCGCTGCGGATCGCCCTCTGGCTCGGCATGATGCTCACCGGTCTCGCCGCCCTCTACGCCGTCTGGGTGACCGTCGCCGCCCTCAGCCAGGGCGTCACCGCCCCCGGATACGTCACCCTGGTCGCGATCATCGTGGGCCTCGGGGGCGTGCAGATGGTGATGCTGGGGCTGATCGGGGAGTACATCGGGCGCATCTACTACGAGACCAAGCGCCGCCCGCACTTCCTCGTGAAGGAGACCCACCGCTCCTTCGGCCGGGGCGCCGCCGAACGGGCCGTCGCCGGACGCGCCCGGGTCGTGGCCACCGAGGGGGAGCGCTGATGGGGCCGGGGGGGCCGGGGGGGCCGGGGGTGCCGTCCGGGCCGGGCGGTCCGGGTGCTCGGGACGGGGCCGATGGCTCTGATGGTCTTGGTGGGTCCGGTGGGTCCGGTGGGTCCGTCGGCTCAGGCGATTCTGACGGCCCTGGTGGTTTCGTCGGCCCCACTGGCCCCACCGGCCCATGTGATCCCAGAGGCCCCAGCGGGGCACGGCACCGGGGCGCGGGGGAGGCGCCCGGCCGGGGGCGAGAGGCGGAGGAGGCGGCCGGAAGGGAGACGGCCGGTCAGGGACGGGGCGCGGAGGGGTCCGGCGGACGTACCCGGCGCGCGCGGCTCGCCGAGATCTTCCGCTTCGCCCTGGTCGGCGGGGTCAACACCGTCACCTTCTTCGGCTGTTACCTGCTGCTCCACCCCTGGATGCCGTACTTCGCCGCGTACTCCCTCGCCTTCCTCCTCAGCATGGTCGGCTCCTTCTTCCTCAACACCTACTTCACCTACCGGACCCGGCCGACCTGGAAGAAGTTCGCCCTCTTCCCCCTCACCAACGTCACCAACTACCTGGTGCAGAGCGTCGGCCTGTACGCCCTGGTCAGCTGGGCCGCGATGGACGACAGGATCGCGCCGCTCGTCGCCGCCGTCGTCGCCATCCCCTTCACGTACCTCATCTCCCAGCGCATCCTGGTGCCGCGCGGCACCGGCCAGGGCCCCACCACCTCCGGTCCAGGAAGCGAAACGGACGAGCGGCAGCCCTCCCGCCTCGCGTAGATTGCCTGGCAGCCGCCGCCCGGGAGCGGGCGCCGCGCAGGACAGCCGAGTGAGGACGACGCAGGTGGCGACGCACGTGACGACGCAGCAGAGCACGCAGGTGACGGGAGAGGCGGACCGCGCGCGACCGTACGTGACGGAGGCCCGCAGGATCGTCGTCAAGATCGGCTCCTCCTCGCTCACCACCGCCTCCGGAGGCCTCGACGCCGACCGCGTCGACGCCCTCGTCGACGTCCTCGCCAAGGTCCGCAGCGGCGGCGAGAAGGAGATCGTCCTCGTCTCCTCCGGTGCCATCGCCGCCGGACTCGCCCCCCTCGGACTCACCCGCAGGCCCAAGGACCTCGCCCGCCAGCAGGCCGCGGCCAGCGTCGGCCAAGGCCTCCTCGTCGCCCGTTACACCGCCTCCTTCGCCCGCTACGGCGTCCGCGTCGGCCAGGTCCTCCTCACCACCGACGACACCAGCCGCCGCGCCCACTACCGCAACGCCTACCGCACCCTCGACCAGTTGCTCGCCATGGGCGCCCTGCCGGTCGTCAACGAGAACGACACCGTCGCCACCGACGAGATCCGCTTCGGCGACAACGACCGCCTCGCCGCCCTCGTCGCCCACCTCGTCCGCGCCGACCTCCTCGTCCTCCTCTCCGACGTCGACGGGCTCTACGACGGCGACCCCGCCAAGCCCGGCACCTCCCGGATCGCCCGGGTCACCGGACCCGAGGACATCGCCCACGTCGAGATCGGCGCCGCGGGCAAGGCGGGCGTCGGCACCGGAGGCATGGTCACCAAGGTCGAGGCCGCCCGGATCGCCGCCGCCGCGGGCATCCCCGTCGTCCTCACCTCCGCGAGCCGCGCCGCCGACGCCCTCACCGGCCGGGACACCGGCACGTACTTCCACCGCACCGGCCGCCGCTCCGCCGACCGGCTCCTCTGGCTCGCCCACGCCTCCACCCCGCAGGGCTCCCTCACTCTCGACGACGGAGCCGTCCGCGCCGTCGTCGAAGGAAAGAAGTCGCTGCTCGCGGCCGGTGTCGCGGCCGTCGAGGGCGACTTCGTGGCGGGCGACCCCGTCGAACTGCGCGACACCGGGGGCCGGGCCGTCGCCCGTGGCCTCGTCCACTTCGACGCCAAGGAACTGCCCCGGATGCTCGGACGTTCCACCCACGTCCTCGCGAAGGAACTCGGGCCCGAGTACGAGCGGGAGGTCGTCCACCGGGACGACCTGGTCGTCATCGGCCATCCCGCCCGCCCCACCCGAAACGGCTGAAAGTACGGCCATCCGGAAGGGACGTTCACCAAAACCGCCCCACGTACGCCCTCGGACTGGTCAACTTTGTCCCGGGGGCAAGAGCAGGGCGGGGACAGCACCACACGCATCACACAGGAGGCCGCCGGTGAGACGAGCGCGCCCAGGGGCACCGCCCCGAGGGACTGCCGAACGCGCCCTGACCAGTGTCGAGGCCGGAGCCGACTTCGACGAGACACGGGCCAGGTCAGAGGAGAGGAAGGCCGAACCCGGCACGGACCCGGGGGAGTCACGGGAGGTACGGGAGGTACGGGCCGAGCAGCGGCCCGTGTCCAAGCTCTGGCACATCACCCTCAGCGTGTCCGGGGTGGAGTCGCCCCTGAAGGAGGTGCGGCGCGGGCTCGAACAACTCGCCCACGACCACCCCTTCCTGCTGACCAGCCGTTACGCCAACGACCACGCCGAGATCCGGTACTGGGAGGAGGCCCGCGACCTCCACGACGCCGCGGCCGTCGCGCTGCGCCTCTGGGGCGAGCACCGGCAGACCGCGAAGCTGCCGCCGTGGGAGATCGTCGGCCTCGAGGTCATCGACCGCGAGACCTACCACCAGCGCATCGCGGAGGGCTACGGCCCGCCCCCGGCGGCCCCGGTCGGCGTCCACCCGTACTGACCGCCGTACCGGCCTCGGCCGACCGGGGAATTCTCCACCGGGGAAGGCCGTCGTCCCGTGGCGTGGGAGCACGTCTCGGAGTGCGGGATGCGTGAGGGATGTCCGCGGGGCTGCCAGTACCCTGCGGGCATGACCTCGCTCACGCCCCTCGACAACCTGTCCCCGGTCACCCGGGCCGCCTACCGGGCCCGTGGCGCCGCCGCCGAAATCGCGCCACTCCCGCGCGCGGCCAAGGACGACGCCCTGCTGGCGATCGCGGACGCCCTGGAAGTGCGTACCGCCGAGATCATCGAGGCCAACGCCGAGGACATCGCCAAGGCCCGCGAGGCCGGGACCAGCGAATCGGTCGTCGACCGGCTGACCCTCACCCCCGAGCGCGTCCGGGCCATCGCCGCCGACGTCCGCCATGTCGCCGCGCTGCCCGACCCCGTCGGCGAGGTCGTCCGTGGCTCGACCCTCCCCAACGGCATCGACCTGCGCCAGATCCGCGTCCCGCTCGGCGTCGTCGGCATCATCTACGAGGCCCGCCCCAACGTCACCGTCGACGCCGCCGCCCTCTGCCTCAAGTCCGGCAACGCCGTCCTGCTGCGCGGCTCCTCCTCCGCCTACGCCTCCAACGCCGCCCTGGTGAAGGTCCTGCGGGACGCGGTCGGCGGCGCCGGACTGCCCGCCGACGCCATCCAGCTCGTCCCCGGCGAGTCCCGCGAGTCGGTCCGCGAACTGATGCGCGCCCGTGGCCTCGTCGACGTCCTCATCCCGCGCGGCGGCGCCTCCCTGATCCGCACGGTCGTCGAGGAGTCCACCGTCCCCGTCATCGAGACCGGCACCGGCAACTGCCACGTCTACGTCGACGCGCAGACCGATCTCGACATGGCCGTCGACATCCTGATCAACTCCAAGGCCCACCGGGTCAGCGTCTGCAACGCGGCCGAGACCCTCCTCGTCCACCAGGACGTCGCCGAGGCCTTCCTGCCCCGGGCCCTCGACGCCCTCGCCGAGGCGGGCGTCACCGTCCACGCCGACGAGCGGGTCCTCGCCCTCGCCGAGGGCTCCAAGGCCACCGTCGTCCCGGCCACCGCCGAGGACTGGGAGACCGAGTACCTGTCCTACGACATCGCCGCCGCCGTCGTCGACTCCCTCGACAAGGCCGTCGAACACATCCGGATGTGGTCCTCCGGCCACACCGAGGCGATCGTCACCACCTCGCAGGCCGCGGCCCGTCGATTCACCCAGTTGGTCGACTCGACCACGGTCGCCGTGAACGCCTCCACCCGGTTCACGGACGGCGGACAGTTCGGCTTCGGCGCGGAGATCGGGATCTCCACCCAGAAGCTGCACGCCCGGGGCCCCATGGGCCTTCCGGAGCTGACCTCGACCAAGTACATCGTCACCGGCGACGGTCACGTGCGGTAATCACCTCCTTTCGGTACGGGCAGGGAGGGTTCGCACTCTCCCTGCCCAAAACCCCCTCGCGGGTCTACTCTGAATCCGTGCCGGACGACGTGGGGGGCAAGCCGTTCCAGGACGGCGGGGACCCCGAGGACGCTGTCGACCGCGGAGGCGCCGACGAGGTCTACGCCGACGTGGTCTTCGACGAGGACTTCGTACGGGCCGCGGCCTTCCACGAACCGACCGCCGTCGAGCGGCTGCTCGCCTCGGCCCAGGCCCGTGCCGAGGCCGAGGCCGCCCGAGCCCGTGCGGGCGGCGGATCCGCCGACGACGACCCCTACGGGGAGCGCCGCGACCTTCCCGGCCTCACCTACGAACCCGACGACATCGGGGACGACGCCAGCCCCTACGGCCGCCACGGAGGCGCCCTGCGCCCCTACCGGGGCAGCGCCCGCTGGCACCGGCCGGTGGCCTGGATGCTCGCCCTCGTCATGGGCGTCGGCATGGTCGCCCTCGCCTTCAGCGCCGTCTACCGGGGCGCGGCCGCCAACCGGCAGGACCAGGTCCCGCCGCCCGCCACCACGGGCGTCGACGCACCCAATCCGCATCCGGCCCCGCCCGTCGCCCAGGTGCCCGCCGTGCGGTCCACATCACCCGGATAGCGGCCGGAGCCCCCACGACCCTCGACGCCCCCACAACGCCCGGACGGCGAATTCTTCCGAACTTGTCGTGTACCTGGGCGTTTACCGAAGCCCCCGCCGACCTACCCTGAAAGTATGGCAAGCCGTGGCGACCCGCCCGAGGGGACGCCCGAGGGGCTCCCCGGCGGTGGTGAGGACGAGTACCGATCCGTCGTCTTCGACGAGGCGTTCGTCCGTGCTGCCCGTCTCCAGGAGTTCTCGGCCAGTGAGCGCATGGGCGAGCCCGCCCGTGCCGTCCGCAGCGCCCCCGTCGTCCGGGACGGCCGCAGCGGCTCCCGTCCCACCGTCCTGCTGGTCCTGCTGATCCTCCTCGCCTTCGGCACCGCCCTCTACCTGGGCGTCCGCAACCCCTACCAGCCGCCCGCCGACCAGCGGGCCGAACCCCTGCGGACCACCGTCGTCCCGCTCGCCCCGCAGGGCCCCGTCGTCGGCGGTACGCCCGAGCGGCTCTTCGACCGCAGCCCGGCCGCCGAGTACGCGGTCGGCGCCGCCGGGATCAACCTGCCCCTCGCCGGGCGCACCTCCCACTTCGCCGAGAGCCAGGTCGTCACCGCCCTCAGCATCGCCAAGGACTACCTCGTGGCCTCCGGTCTGGAGCCCGACGTCCTGTCCGGGGCGACCGTGCGGCCCCCGCGCGTACTGCTCGACCCCGACCAGCTGGAGCAGTTCGACCGGAGCGTCGAGACACCGGCCGACGACGGCAGACACGCCCTCGCCGCCTGGCTCGTCCGCTTCGACCCCCGACAGGCGGTCCTCGCGGACCCCGGCGTCCGGGTCCAGGGAGTCCTCCACTACGAGGAGACCGGCACCGAAACCCTCGACGTCCTCGCGGACCACACGTACACCTACGCCCTCCGCCCGGCCGCCCAGGCGCCGGGTGTCGCGGCCTCCCTCTTCACCGTCCACCGCGTCGTCCGCTTCCGCTTCGACCGCGACGACCTGCGCATGCACCGGGCCGAGCTGCTGACCAGCACGGTCGAGGCGGGCCCCCAGGCCTGCGGCCCGGACGGCACCGGCGCCCTGCGACCGCTCCTGGCGGGCGCACGGGCCCCGGACGGCGGCCGGCCTCCGGTCACCGACCCGTACGCCACGGCCCGGCCCGCCGCCCCGTCCCTCTGCGGAACGCTCGCCCCGACCGCCCAGCCCTCCCCGTAACCCCTCGACGAGCCCCGGCGATCATGCCCACCCGGTGGACGCCGGGCGATCGGTGTCCTGGCTGCCGGGCGGTCGGTGTCCGGCGCCGGGAGCACCGACGGTCGGTGGACGACTGGCACGTACCGACGGTCGGTGTCCGACGTCTGGGAAGTGCCGGGCGGGTGGGTGACGACAGGGTGGCGACGGGGGGAGTGCCGGGCGACCAGCGGGCCTACTTCTCGGTGCTTCCGGTGCTTCCGGTGTCTCCCTCGGCTCCGTCCGTTCCGTCCGTTGCGTCGCCCGGCGTGCCCCGCTCGCCCTCGGAGGCCTTGCCGCCCTGCGCGCTCCTGTCCCCCTGGCCGCCGCCGAAGCGGTTGCGCAGCCGCCCACCGAGGTCGCCCGCCAGGTCACCGGCGCCGCCCGCTATGTCCCCGACCAGCTTCAGCAGGGGATCCTTGCTGGTCCGCACGGTGTCGGCATAGTGCCCCGCCGACTCGCGGAAGGCGTCCGTGACGGAGGTGTCCTTGTCCTCCGTGCGCTTCGGGTAGTGCCCGTCCATGATCCGCTGGAAGTCGCGGCTCTCCGCCCACTTCTTCAGCTCCGCCGCCCGGACGGTGGTGAAGGGGTGCGTCCTGGGCAGCACATTGAGGATCTTCAGGACCGAGTCCCGCAGGTCACCGGCCTTCTCGTACTCCTCGGCCTGGGCCAGGAACGCGTCCACGTTCATCTCGTGGAGGTGGTTGCCGCCCGCGATCTTCATCAGCCCGCGCATCGAGGCCCGCACGTCCTGCCCGACGAGGAGCCCGGCCCGGTCGGCGGAGAGCTCCGACTTGCGGAACCACTCGCGCAGCGCCGTCACGATCGCGGTGATCGCCACGTTCCCCAGCGGGATCCAGGCGACCTTGAGCGCGAGACCGGTCAGGAAGAGCAGCACCGTGCGGTAGACGGAGTGCCCGGAGAGGGCGTGGCCGACCTCGTGGCCGACGACCGCCCGCATCTCCTCCTCGTCGAGGAGCTCCAGCAGACCGGTGGTGACGACGATGATCGGCTCGTCGAGGCCGATGCACATCGCGTTCGGCTTCGGGTCCTGCGTCACGTACATCGGCGGGACCTTCTCCAGGTCCAGGATGTAACAGGCGTCCCGCAGCATGTCGTTGAGGTGGGTGAACTGTGCGTCACTCACCCGGACGGAGTCCGAGAGGAAGAGGAGCCGCAGACTGCGCTCGGGCAGGAGCCCGCTGAGCGCCTTGAAGACCGTGTCGAAGCCGCTGAGCTTGCGCAGCGCCACCAGCGCAGACCTGTCGGCCGGATGTTCGTAGGCCCGCGAGGAGATGCCGGGGAACCGCTTGCGCTGCCTGCTCGGCACGCTCTCCTGGTCGTTCTCGGTCATGGATGCCCCCTGTTCGTACGAGTCGGTGCTCGTCCCCCTGACCACACCCACCCTAGGCGCTGGCGCTACCGTGTGCCGGGGCCCTGTGGATAACTCGGGCACCACGGACGACCGAGGAGCACGACCGACATGCCGGACACCGCAGACTCCGTGACCGCCCTGCTCGCCGCCGCCGCGGAGCAGGGGCCCGGCGACACCCTCCGTATCGTGCTGCTCGTCTCCATCGTGGGCGGCGTCCTGCTCGCCTGGTTCCTGTTGCGCGGCTACCGCACCGAGGACCCCGACCCGACCGGTACGACGAACGGCTCCGCCGCCACCGGGTCCACCGACGCCGGAAAGCCCGCGGACACCGTCGGCGGCAGCGCGGACACCGCCGACGGCAACACGGAGCGCGACGCCAACGCCTGAGTCGGCGTGGGCCTCTCCGGACCGCCCGCATACGATGTGCGCGAAGTCTCCGCTCCCATCCCCGATCGATAGGTCTGCCGAAGATGAGCCTCCACAGCACCGCCACCCACCTGGTCTCTCTCGCCGAGGGGGCCGAGCACGGCGGCAACCACCACAGCCTCAACCCCTACATCATCGGTTTCGGCGCGCTCGGTGCCCTGCTCCTGCTGCTGTGGATCACCACCCGCTTCAACCGCGACCGCTGAACCGGAGACCCTGATCAGGCGTCCGCCGCCGTGCCAGTAGGCTCTGCACGCATGGGAGAGCAGGAAGTGCCTACTGGCGGGCGCGGCAAGCGCCGACTCGGCGTGATGGGCGGAACCTTCGACCCGGTCCACCACGGACACCTGGTGGCGGCCAGCGAGGTCGCCGCCCTGTTCCACCTCGACGAGGTGGTGTTCGTGCCGACCGGACAGCCGTGGCAGAAGAGCGACAAGACCGTGTCCGCCGCCGAGGACCGGTACCTCATGACGGTCATCGCCACCGCGTCCAACCCGCAGTTCTCGGTCAGCCGGATCGACATCGACCGCGGCGGAGCGACCTACACCATCGACACCCTGCGGGACCTGCGCTCTCTCAACAGCGACTCGGACCTCTTCTTCATCACCGGGGCCGACGCGCTGTCGCAGATCCTCACCTGGCGCGACGCCGAGGAACTCTTCTCGCTCGCCCACTTCATCGGCGTCACCCGGCCGGGCCACGACCTCACCGACGACGGCCTGCCCAAGGGCGGCGTCTCGCTGGTCGAGGTGCCCGCGCTCGCCATCTCCTCCACCGACTGCCGGGCGAGGGTCGCACAGGGCGATCCCGTCTGGTACCTGGTCCCGGACGGCGTGGTGCGCTACATCGACAAGCGCCAGTTGTACCGCGGCGAGTGAGCCGGCGCGGCGAGTGAGCTTCGGGGAGGGGCACCCGTGAACGACCAGCAGCATCCGTACGATCCGTACCGTCCGCAGCCGCAGATCATCGGCTACGACGAGTACGGCCAGCCGGTGTACCAGCAGCCACAGACGCCCCCACAGGGGACCGGGCAGCACTACGACCCGTACGGCGGACAGCAGGCTCAGCAGCCGCAGCAGACCTACGGCTACGACCCCTACGCCCAGCAGCCGGGCCAGACCCAGCAGCCCTCCTACGACCCCTACGGGCAGCAGGGCTACACCTACCCCGGCTACGGCACCGGACAGCAGTGGACGGCCCAGCCCGAGGCCACCCCGACACCCGCGCAGGCACCCGCCCCGGCCCAGGCCCCCGTACCGACCCCGCCCGCCGCGCCCGTCGCGGCCCCGCCGGGCGTCCCCGGACAGCGCCCCGCACCCGAACGGCCCACCCCGGCGGCCCGTACCGGCGAAGGCCCCGCCGAGACCGACGGCGAGGACCGCGACTACCGCACCGAGCAGTTCTCCTTCATCGAGGAGCCAGACGAGGACTCCGAGGACGTCATCGACTGGCTCAAGTTCACCGAGAGCCGCTCGGAACGCCGCGAAGAGGCCAGGCGCCGGGGCCGCAACCGGATCGTCGCCCTGGTCGTCGTCCTCGTCCTCGCCGTCGTGGGCGGCGTCGGCTACCTCTGGTCCACCGGCCTCCTCCCCGGAACGTCCGACGGCGGGACCAAGACCGGCGGCACCGCCACCGGCCCGCAGAAACGCGACACCATCGTCGTCCACCTCCACGAGACCAAGAGCGGCCGGACGTCCACCGCCCTGCTCGTGGAGAACACGACCACCCGCCAGGGCACCACCGTGCTGCTCCCCAACACCCTGGTCGTCGCCGACGACGAGGGCGTGGCCACCACCCTCGGCAAATCCGTCGAGGACGACGGCTCCGGCGGGACCCGGCAGGCGGTCGACAACCTCCTCGGGACCGCCGTCACCGGCACCTGGCGCCTGGACACCCCGTACCTGGAGAACCTGGTCGAGACCCTCAGCGGCATCGAGGTGGACACCGACATCGACGTGCCCGACGCCAAGAAGGGCGCGGATCCGCTGGTCCGCAAGGGCGAGAAGCAGACCCTCAACGGTCGTGCCGCCGTCGCCTACGCCACCTACCGGGTGCCCGGCGAGCCCGAGGCCAAGCAGCTCCAGCGCTTCGGACAGGTCATGTACGGCGTGCTGCGGAAGTTCTCCTCCGACCCCGGGGCCGCCACGGTCACGGTCCAGACCCTCCAGCAGATCCTCGACCCCTCCCTCCCCGAGAAGGACCTGGGCGCCTCCCTGGCCAAACTCGCCGAGCACGCCAAGATGGGCGCGTACAGGACGAGCGTCCTCCCGGTGGCCGAGGACGGCACGCTGACCGAGGGCGCGGGCGAGAGCCTGGTCAAGGACGTCCTGGGCGGCAAGGTCACCGCGCCCAAGTCCGACGGCGTGCCCCGGGTCTCGGTCCGTGACGCCTCGGGCAAGAAGGCGACCGAGTCGGCCCGGGTCGTCCTGGCCAACGGCGGCTACTCCTTCGTCGGTGGCGTGGAGGCGGCGACACAGGAGAAGTCGCAGGTCATCTACGGTGACGACACCCAGAAGGCAACGGCCGAGGAAGTCGCCAAGACACTGGGCCTCCCGGCCGCCTCGGTCACGAAGGGGAAGCCCGCCCGGGCAGCCGTGGTCACCGTGGTCCTGGGCCAGGACTACAAGGTCGAGAAGGCCGGCCGGTAGCAGGCGCCCGGACCGGTGCGGGGCGGCCCCGAGCCGCCCCGCGGGGCCGGTCCGGGCCGCCCGGCACCGGCCCCCGGAAAACGTTGGCGGGGCCGTCGGCGGTCCGTGAGACCCTGGAGGGGTACTGGACCCGCCGACGAAAGCCTGCTTGTGACCGCCACGGATCGTTCCATCGAACTCGTCAACGCCGCCGCTCAGGCGGCCGCCGACCGGCTCGCGCACGACATCATCGCGTACGACGTCAGCGACGTGCTGTCGATCACCGACGCCTTCCTGCTCGCCTCCGCGCCCAACGACCGCCAGGTCAAGTCGATCGTCGACGAGATCGAAGAGCGCCTCAACAAGGACCTCGGCGCCAAGCCGGTCCGCCGCGAAGGCGACCGCGACGCCCGCTGGATCCTGCTGGACTACGTCGACATCGTCGTCCACGTCCAGCACAGCGAGGAGCGCGTCTTCTACGCGCTCGAGCGCCTGTGGAAGGACTGCCCCGAGCTGCCCCTCCCCGAGGACGCCCGGAAGACCCACGGCAAGGGTGCCGAGCACGCCGCCCTGACCGGTGTCGACCTCTCCGAGCACGCCGCCGGGCTGCCCGACGAAGTGGACGGTGAGCTGAACTGAGCACCACCGAGGGCGGCAGGGGCCGTCGCATCGTCCTCTGGCGCCACGGCCAGACCTCGTGGAACCTGGAGCGCCGTTTCCAGGGCTCGACCGACATCGAGCTGACGGAGACCGGCGTGGCCCAGGCGCGCCGGGCCGCCCGGCTTCTCGCCGCGCTGGAACCGGACGCCATCGTGGCCTCCGACCTGAAGCGGGCGGCGGCCACCGCCGCCGAGCTCGCCACGCTCACCGGCCACTCCGTCGCCCACTACTCCGCGTTGCGCGAGACGTACGCGGGGGAGTGGCAGGGTCTGACCCACGACGAGATCGTCACGCGGTACGGCGATCAGTACGCGGCGTGGAAGCGCGGCGAGCCCGTGCGCCGGGGCGGCGGCGAACTGGAGAGCGAGGTGGCCGACCGGGCCGCCCCGGTCGTCCTGGACCACGCCGACAAGCTGCCCCGGGACGGCACGCTCGTCGTGGTCAGCCACGGCGGCACGATCCGCACCACCATCGGCCGGCTCCTGGGCCTCGAAGCCCGCCACTGGGAGAGCCTCGGCGGCCTCTCGAACTGCTGCTGGTCCGTCCTCGGCGAGGGCGCCCGCGGCTGGCGGCTGACGGAGCACAACGCGGGCACGCTGCCCGAGCCGGTGCTCGGCGACGACACCTGAGCCCCCCGGTCGGCCGGCCGGACCCGGATTTCACTTTCCGGCAGGTCACAGGCTAAAGTTCTTCTTGTTCGCAGCGCAGAGCGCGAGGAACACGAGGGGCTATAGCTCAGTTGGTAGAGCGCCTGCATGGCATGCAGGAGGTCAGGAGTTCAATTCTCCTTAGCTCCACAGTCACCGGATCCCGTCCCCTTCAGGGGGGCGGGATCCGTCGTTTCCGTCCGCCGTCCCGTAGAGGGACGCGATCCGGAGACGGCTCTCCTCGTCGTCCGGCGTGTAGACCACGATCCGGCACTCCGGCATCCCGTCCACGGAGAGGGAGACCGAGGTCATCCGGACCTCGCCCACCCGCGCGTGCCGGAAGACCTTCACCCGGGCCCTCGGCGGCACCGCGTCGGTGCCGCGCCACAGCCGGGCGAATTCGGGACTCGCCTCCACCAGCCGCCGTATGAACTCCTCCCAGGCGCGCTCGCTCACATGGCGCCCGTACGCGCCCCGCAGCCTGGCCACCATCAGCGGCAGCTCCCGCCGCCGGTCGACCACCGGGCAACCCGCCCCCGAAGCTCCGCACAGTGCCCACAGCGCGTTGCGCATGCCGTACGGGCCCGTGTCCGGCTCCGGCCCGCCCCGGAAGAAGAGCCGCTCGTACCCGCCGTTGGTGGCGAGCACGTCGTACCGGGCGTTGTAGAGCACCGCCGGGCGCGGATCCAGGGCGTCGAGGATGCCCTGGATCTCCCGGCCGACCTCGGGAAGGCCGGACGCGGACGGCTCCGGGGCGTACGGCACCTCGGCCAGCCGGTAGAGGTGCTCGCGCTCGGGGCAGTCGAGCCGCAGCGTACGGGCGACCGCGTCGAGGACCTGCGCGGACGCGTTGATCGGACGCCCCTGCTCCAACCACGTGTACCAGGTCACGCCGACCCCGGAGAGCCGGGCGACCTCCTCACGGCGCAGACCGGGCGTGCGGCGGCGGAGCCCCGGTGGCATCCCGACGTCCTCCGGTGCCACCCGGGCCCTGCGGGCCCGCAGGAAGGCGGCCAGTTCCGGCCGTCGGCGTCGCTGCTCAGGTACGGCGGTCACGATCGTCCCACCCCCATGGTCGAGTCCCCGCGCCGCCGTCGCCGGGTGCTGTCGGCACCGGCATCGGCGGGCTCCCACCCGTGCCGGACCCCGGTCACGCTCGGCGCACGACCTCGACCACGACACGTCCCACGACCAGTAAAGACGGTGGCACCGACAACCGGCCCGGACCGCCGCCCGGTCCACGGCACTCCCCAACGTCTCCGCCGCCGGCGTCACGGCCCCGACGACCCGCGCCGAACTCCCCACGCGCGCGCGTGGACCCGGAGTGTCGTGGACGTCGAGGATCGTGCGGCAGGGAACTCCCCACGCGCGCGTGGACCCGGCCCCGCCCGGCACAGGGCGGGACCGGGTCAGCGGAACGCGCCCGTCCTGTCGGTGACGCCGCAGGCCCCGGCCGTCGCCGCGCTCGTGGGCGGGGCGGTCCGGCCGCCGCACCGAGCGGGCCGCCCCCTTGCGGGGCCATGGCAGAATCGGACGGCCGGAGGGGGACGAGATTCCGGATGGGAGGGTGACCCAAGTGCTCGGTGACAACGGCGGGGTGTGTCCCAGGGGCGCACGGCCCGCAGTCGCGGCCGGAGCCCGCTGATGGGTGCGCACAGGCGGAAATGCGACTGGTGCGGCAGCGGGACGCCCATCGTGCGCGACATGGAACCCGTCAACCCCGGATTCCAGTACTGGTGCGAGGAGTGCGCACGGGCGCTGATCATAAAAGGCGACCCCATCGAGACGTACCGCGAACTCGAGGGGGAGCCGATCTACGGCCGGCTCCTCGACGAGCACTGCACCCTCAAACGGTTCTACTCCTTCGCCACGGCCTGACGCCGCGGCAGGCCCTGACGCCTCAGCGTCAGCGCGTACCCCACGAACACCGCGGTCGCCGTCAGCGGGTAGACGGCCGAGAGCAGCATCTGGCCCGCGTTCTGGTCCAGTTCGGGCCGCCCCGGGTCGTGCGGGACCCACCACAGCATGAACGAGGCGAAGGCCAGGGCCACCGCACCCGTCACCGGCCACGCGCGCGTGGAGCGGTCCGCGAGCAGGATCAGCAGCGGCACGCACCAGACCCAGTGGTGGGACCAGGAGATCGGGCTGATCATCAGCGCGGTGAACGCGCAGACGACCACCGCCACCGCCTTGTCGCCGCGCACGGCCGCCCGTACCGCCAGCACCATCGCCGCGCCGCCGAGGAGCGCCGCGGTCACCGCCCACCACATGCCCGGGTCGTCGGTGTGCATCAGCCGGGCCAGCACCCCGCGGATCGACTGGTTGGCCGTCTCCTCGGCGAAACCGACCCGCCCGGTCTCGAACAGGGTCTCCGTCCAGAACCGCCGGGAGTCGGCGGGCAGGGCGACCGCCACCGCCAGCGTCGTCCCGAGGAACACCCCCGTCGCCGTCGCCGCCGTGCGCAGCCACTGGTTCCAGGTCCGGTCCCGCCGCCACAGGAGGAACCCGGCGACGAGCAGCAGGACCACGAAGAGCCCCGGTGTGAGCTTCACCGCCGTCGCCAGACCGATGCCGAGACCGGCCCAGCGGCTGCCCTCCCGGCGCGTCAGGTCCCAGAGCACCGCCACGGCTATCAGCAGGTTGATCTGGCCGTACCGCAGCGTCGTCCACACCGGCTCGCACCAGACCACCACGGCGGCGACCCACAGCGTCGTACGCCACAGGTCCGCACGGGACAGCGACGGACGGACCAGCTGGAGCGACAACTGCACCAGCGCGACCACCAGGAGCAGGTTCCCCGCGGTGGCCAGCGTCCGCATCAGCGGCACGCCCACCAGGGTCAGCGGGACGAACAGCAGCGCCGCGAACGGCGGGTAGGTCATGCCCAGGTTCGCGGAGGTGGCACGCATCGCGTACAGATCGCCGCCCGCGAGGACCGTCTCGCCCTCGGCGCGGTAGACCATCACATCGAGCATGTTCACGTGGGCCAGGCGTTGCGCCGCCCAGAAGGCCACGAACGAGAACAGACAGACCGCCGCGGCGGTGGCCAGGGGCCACGGCCGGGCGCGGGTTCGGGAGAGCACGGAGACGGACACAGTCGGCGACCCTACCCGGCAGGTCAGAAGGGCCCCGGGAAACGATTTGGAGATCTGCCGGGGAGCCGGTTAATGTTCTGTCTGTCGCCGCGAGGGAAACCGGAACGGAGACGGAAGAAAGCAAGGGGCTATAGCTCAGTTGGTAGAGCGCCTGCATGGCATGCAGGAGGTCAGGAGTTCAATTCTCCTTAGCTCCACAGAAAGAAAGCGGGTCACCCGGATCGGGTGGCCCGCTTCTTCGTGTCTCCTCCCTCCGGCCGGTGTGCGCGACCGCTCCCCGGAACGCCGGTGCGGCCCGCGCGGGCCCTGCGGTACCCTGGCGCCATGCGTGCCGTACGCCTTCTGCTTACCGAGCCGCGCTGATCAGTCCCGACGGACGACAGACATTCCGTCGGAGTCGGCGCGGCGTCCCCTCCTGTGCGAGGGGATTTTTCATTTCACGGCAGTCCGTGGCAGTGGGCAGAGACGATCGATGGAGCTTCAAGGACCATGACCGAGATCAATACGGCCGTCGAGACGGCGGCCCCGCATCGCTACACGGCGGCCATGGCCGCCGACATCGAGGCACGCTGGCAGGACTTCTGGGACGCCGAGGGCACCTACGAGGCGCCCAACCCCACCGGTGACCTGGCGGGCGACCCCGAGGTCGTCGCGCGCCCCAAGAAGTTCATCATGGACATGTTCCCGTACCCCTCGGGCGCGGGACTGCACGTCGGCCACCCGCTCGGCTACATCGCCACGGACGTCTTCGCCCGCCACGCGCGCATGACCGGCCACAACGTGCTGCACACCCTCGGCTTCGACGCCTTCGGCCTGCCCGCCGAGCAGTACGCCGTGCAGACCGGCACGCACCCGCGCGTGTCCACCGAGGCCAACATGGAGAACATGAAGGTCCAGCTGCGCCGGCTGGGCCTGGGCCACGACAAGCGCCGGTCGTTCGCCACGATCGACCCCGAGTACTACAAGTGGACCCAGTGGATCTTCCTGCAGATCTACAACGCCTGGTACGACGACGAGGCCGGGAAGGCCCGTCCGATCGCCGAGCTGATCGAGCAGTTCGAGAACGGCACCCGTGAGATCCCCGGCTCCACGCGCGCGTGGAACGAGCTGTCCGCCACCGAGCGCGCCGACGTCCTGGGCGAGTACCGCCTGGCGTACACCTCCGAGGCGCCGGTCAACTGGTGCCCCGGCCTGGGCACCGTCCTGGCCAACGAGGAAGTCACCTCCGACGGCCGCTCCGAGCGCGGCAACTTCCCCGTCTTCAAGGCCAAGCTGCGCCAGTGGAACATGCGGATCACCGCCTACGCGGACCGCCTCCTGGACGATCTGGACGCACTGGACTGGCCCGAGGCCATCAAGCTGCAGCAGCGCAACTGGATCGGCCGCTCCGAGGGCGCCCGCGTCGACTTCCAGGTCGGCGACACCGGCGCCATCACCGTCTTCACCACCCGCCAGGACACCCTGTTCGGCGCCACCTACATGGTCCTGGCGCCCGAACACGATCTGGTCGACCAGATCGTCCCGGCCGCCTGGCCCGAGGGCACCCACGACGTGTGGACCGGCGGCCACGCCACCCCGTCCGAGGCCGTCGACGCCTACCGCAAGCAGGCCGCCTCCAAGTCCGACGTCGAGCGGCAGGCCGACGCCAAGGAGAAGACCGGCGTCTTCACCGGCGCCTACGCGACCAACCCGGTCAGCGGCGACCGCGTCCCGGTCTTCATCGCCGACTACGTCCTGATGGGCTACGGCACCGGCGCCATCATGGCCGTCCCCGCCCACGACACCCGCGACTTCGCCTTCGCGCGCGCCTTCGAGCTGCCGATGCGATGCGTCGTCCAGCCCGACGACGAGCGCGGCACCGACCCCACCACGTGGGACGACGCCTTCGCCTCGTACGACGCGAAGCTGGTGAACTCCGCCGACGGCGAGATCTCCCTGGACGGCCTGGGCGTCGTCGAAGCCAAGGCGAAGATCACCGCCTGGCTGGCCGACCGGGGCATCGGCGAGGGCACGGTCAACTTCCGGCTCCGCGACTGGCTGTTCAGCCGTCAGCGGTACTGGGGCGAGCCCTTCCCGATCGTCTACGACGAGGACGGCGTCGCCCACGCGCTGCCCGAGTCGATGCTGCCGCTGGAACTGCCCGAGGTCGAGGACTACTCGCCCCGCACCTTCGACCCGGACGACGCCGACACCCGGCCGGAACCCCCGCTGTCCCGCAACGAGGACTGGGTCGACGTCACCCTGGACCTCGAAGACGGCAACGGCCCGCGCCGCTACCGCCGCGAGACCAACACCATGCCCAACTGGGCCGGTTCCTGCTGGTACGAGCTGCGCTACCTGGACCCGCACAACTCCGAGAAGCTGGTCGACCCGACCGTCGAGGAGTACTGGATGGGCCCCCGCGAGGGAATGCCCACCGGTGGTGTCGACCTGTACGTCGGCGGCGCCGAGCACGCGGTACTGCACCTGCTGTACGCGCGGTTCTGGTCCAAGATGCTGTTCGACCTGGGCCACGTCTCCTCCGCCGAGCCGTTCCACAAGCTGTACAACCAGGGCATGATCCAGGCCTTCGTCTACCGCGACGCGCGCGGGATCGCCGTCCCCGCGGTCGAGGTCGAGGAGCGCGACGGAGCCTTCTGGTACGAGGGCGAGAAGGTCAGCCGCGTCCTGGGCAAGATGGGCAAGTCCCTGAAGAACGCCGTGACGCCCGACGAGATCTGCTCCGAGTACGGCGCCGACACCCTGCGCCTCTACGAGATGGCGATGGGGCCGCTGGACGTGTCCCGCCCCTGGGACACGCGCGCGGTGGTCGGCCAGTACCGGCTGCTCCAGCGGCTGTGGCGCAACATCGTCGACGAGGCGACCGGCGAGGCCACCGTCGTCGCCGCCGCGCCCGACGAGGACACCCTGCGCGCCCTGCACAAGGCGATCGACGGCGTCGCCCAGGACATGGCCGCGATGCGCTTCAACACCGCCATCGCCAAGGTGACCGAGCTGAACAACCACCTGACGAAGTCGGGCGGCGCGCTGTCCCGGTCCGTCGCCGAGCGGCTGGTCCTGCTGGTGGCTCCGCTGGCCCCGCACATCGCCGAGGAACTGTGGCGCAAGCTCGGCCACACCGACTCGGTCGTCCACCAGGACTTCCCGGTCGCCGACCCGGCGTACCTCGTCGACGACACCGTGACCTGCGTCGTGCAGATCAAGGGCAAGGTCAAGGCCCGCCTGGAGGTCCCCCCGTCGATCACCGACGCCGACCTGGAGGCACTGGCCCTGGCCGACCCCCACGTGGTCGGCGCGCTGGGCGGCGCCGAGATCCGCAAGGTGATCGTGCGCGCGCCGAAGCTGGTCAACATCGTCGCCGGCTGACGAACCCAGGGGTTTCCCCTACGGGCAGGTTGGGGGTTCCGATGGAACCCCCGACCTGCCTCTTCCGTTTACCGTGGAGGAACCACATCAGTGGGGACTCGACAGACGCCGGAGGGGCGCACATGGAAGCCGCGATTATCACGATCATGGCGCTGCTCTTCTTGTCGTTCGTGGCGCTCGGCGTCTACGTGACGGTCAAGGCGGTCAAGGCGGCCAAACGCGGGGTCGACCGCACGATCGACCAGGCCCGGCGCACGGTCGAGGACACCACCCTGCGGGCCAAGAGCTTCGGACAGGCGGGAGTCGCGGGCGAGCTGGCCAGACTCCGGCTCTCGCTGCGCACCTCGATGCGGGCCACCCAGGAGGCCCTCCAGGCCGGTGTCGGAGAGGACGCCTCCCTGAAGGAGTCCCTCGACCTGTTCCACCGGCTCAGCGCGCACGGGCTCGAACTGGACGACGACCTCAGGCGCCTCGAACGGGAACCCGACCGGGCCTGGGTGTCCGGGCAGCTCCCCGACCTCACCGCCCGCACCGAGCGGATCACCAGCTCCGCCGACGCGCTGCGCCGCGCGGCCCGGGACCGGGCCCTGAAGTTCGCCGAGGACGACCTGTCGGCGCTCAGCGACCAGATCGACGTCGAGGCGGGAGCCCTGCGCCACTGGACCGGCCCCGAGACCGCGTCGGCCGGTACCGGTGCCACCGGTGCCGCTCCCGGAGGACGGACCGGATGGGAACACCCCTCGGAACAGGCCGGACAGCACGGACAGGCTGGGCCGCCCGCGCCGGGCCACGAGAACGAACGGCCCGCGATCACGGCCCCCGACCCCCGACGGACCCCCTACTCCTGGGAGAAGTCGGCCCGCCCCGAGACCACCACCTGACCCCCCGACCGGCCCGGGAACACTCCGGGTCCACACCCCTGGACGAGCCCGCCGGACATCGGCGGTGGGGGCCGGGCTGCCACCCCGGGGCAACGGCGGGTAACCTCCCGCTCATGTCCCGGCATGTCGCGATCATCACCGATTCCACGGCCTATCTGCCACGTCGGACACGGGAGCGGCACGCCATCACCACGGTGCCGTTGACCGTCGTCATCGGCGACCGCGCCCTGGAGGAGGGCACCGAGATCTCGGCACAGGCACTCGCCGAGGCCCTGCAGAAGAGACGGCCCGTCACCACCTCACGGCCGAGCCCCGAAGTCTTCGCCGAGGCCTACCGGGAAGCCGCCGAGGCCGGGGCGGAGGGCGTCGTCTCGCTCCATCTGTCCGCCGAGGTGTCCGGCACCTATGACGCCGCCGTGCTCGCGGCGAAGGACGCCCCCCTGCCCGTACGGGTCGTCGACACCCGGATGATGGGCATGGCACTCGGCTTCTGCGCCCTGGAGGCGGCCAGGGTCGCCGAGGCCGGCGGCTCCCTCGACGAAGCGGTCGCCGCCGCGGAGAAGCGCGCCGAGGGGACCAGTGCCTACTTCTACGTCGACACCCTCGACTATCTGCGCCGGGGCGGCCGGATCGGTGCCGCGCAGGCCCTCCTCGGCTCCGCGCTCGCGGTGAAACCGCTCCTCGAACTCGACAACGGACGGATCGAACTACGGGAGAAGGTGCGGACGGCCTCGAAGGCCATCGCCCGCCTGGAGGAGATCGCCGTGGAGCGGGCCGGTACCGGCGCCGTGGACATCGCCGTCCACCACCTCTCCGCGCCCGAACGAGCCGCCGCTCTCGCCGACCGGCTCAGGGAACGCGTACCGGGCACGGCGGACGTGCAGGTCAGCGAGGTCGGCGCGGTCATCGGCGCGCACACGGGCCCCGGGCTGCTCGCGGTCGTCGTCTCCCCGCGCTGAGACGGTCCATCCCCCGGGAAGGTGACGGGGTTTTCCACAGCGAGGTGGCTGTCCACGGACCCTGAGCGCGTCCCGCACGACGGGGTGGCGCTCCCTACCGTCAGCCGTATGACTCTTCACACACGTACGGCAACGACCGTTCCCGATGGTCCTGCGGACCTTCCCGGCGCCCCGGGTCCGGCGCGCCCACTCGTTGTCCCGGCTGTTGGCGGGGCCATGCCCGGGACGGCGAGTGGAGCCGGGAGCGGGGTGACGAGCGGGCCGGGCAGGGGGCCCGGGTCCGACGGCCGGAACCGCTCCGGGGTACGGAGTACGGCCATGGGACGGGACACGGGTCCCGGGCGTGGTCCGGTGTCCGGGCACGGTACGGCTTCCGGGCGGGTCAGGCGGCGGGTTCGTGTCCGGCGGGTGGCCGTGGTGCCGGGGGACGGCGCCCGGCACCGGGGCGACGCGCTGTTCCCGGGCGCGGCCCCGCAGGAGAGGGCGGCCGAACCGCCGCGGGGGACCCCCGAGGAGCCCGAGGTGTGGCAGCGCGGCTCACCACCGGGGGCACGCCGACGACTGGCGGCGGCGCTGCGCGAACGGACCCCGGTGTGGGTGCAGACCCGGTGCGGCCTCGAACCGAGGACACTGGCCGCCCTGACGGTGGTCCTGGTGACGGCCGGTGGCCTCGCGGGCGGCTACTTCTGGGCCGGACGACCGGAACCGGTCCAGGCGCCCGACCTCGTACGGGCCGCCGCGTCCATGGCCCCGTCCGCACCAGGGCCCGTGCCGCGCGTCGGCGCGGAAGCGGGCCGGGGTGCGCTTCCCGCTCCGGGCGGGGCGAATCCGGGCGGCGCGAAGGTGATCGTCGACGTCGGTGGCAAGGTCCACAGGCCCGGGGTGCTGACGCTGCCCGCCGGGTCCCGGGTCGCGGACGCCCTGCGCGCGGCGGGCGGCGCGAAGGAGAACACGGACCTCACGGGCCTCAACCGGGCCCGGGTGCTCCTCGACGGCGAACACGTCCTCGTCGGACTGCCGGGCATCTCCGCCACGGGGCCAGGCTCCGGCTCCGGTGCGGGGAGCGGCGGGCCGGGGGTTCCGCTGAGCCTGAACACGGCCACGGTGGAGCAACTCGACGGCCTCCCGGGGGTCGGCCCCGTCCTCGCCGGGCACATCGTCGACCACCGGGCGGAGCACGGAGGCTTCCGCTCGGTCGGGGAATTACGCGAGGTCAACGGCATCGGCGAGCGCCGGTTCGCCGACCTCGAACCACTGGTCCGGCCATGAGGCGGAGTGCGGGGCGGAGCGGAGCGCGGGGCACCGAGACGACTCCTGGACGTGAGGAGGCGGCGGCCGAGGAACGAGGTGGGGCGACGGTCCGGAGCCCCGGAAGGGACGGAGACCCGACGGACTCGGACAGAACAGAGCGCCCCATGACGTACCGGCGGGACGAGGGGCCGACGGATCTGCGGCTCGTACCGCTCGCGGGGGCGGCATGGGCGGCCGCCGCCTGGGCACTGGGCGCCACCGGGTGGTGGACGTTCGCCGGTGCCGGGTGCTGTCTGGTGGCGGCCTTGGTCCTGCTGGCTCCGGTCGTGGCGCGGTGGCGGTCCGGTGGCGGGGAGCACGACGAGGAGCTGCGTGGCGCCGGGCCGGTGGGACGGTCCGCCGAGGAGAGGGCGGGAGCCGACCGGGAGCGGAAGGGGACCGCGGGGTGGAGACTGCGGACGACCGCGTGCGCCGGGGCACTGCTGTGCGCCGCCGCAGGGGCGGCCTCGGCGGGACTCCACGCGGCGGACCTGCGGAGAGGCCCCGTCCCGGCACTGGCGGAGGACGCCACGCGCGTACACCTCAAGGTGACGGTGGCCTCCGACCCGAGGCTCACCAGGCCCCGGGTGCGGGGAAGCGGAACCGTCCCCGTGTCCGTCGTCCTGGACGGCGTGGTGACCGAGGCACGGAAGCCGGACGACGGGGCCGTACGGACCAGGGCTCCGGTCCTGGTGATCGTGCCGCCGGGGGAGGGCCGGCCGGAATGGCTGCGGCTCCTGCCCTCGACCCGGCTGAGGGTCACCGGACGGCTGGGTCCGGCACGGCCGGGCGAGCCGTACGCGGCGGTGCTCAAGACGGACGGAGCCGGGCCACCCAGGATCGTCGGGCCGCCGACCGCGCCGCAACAGCTGGCGGGGGAGCTGCGCGCCGGGCTGCGCCGGGCGACCGGGGGGCTCGCACCGGACGCGCGGGCCCTGCTGCCGGGCCTGGTGGTGGGGGACACCTCCCGCATCGGGCCGGAGCTGAGGGACGCCTTCGAGGCGACCGACCTCACTCACCTTCTGGCCGTATCCGGGAGCAACCTCTCCATCGTGCTGCTCCTGCTCGTCGGGCGGCCGGGACGGGCCCACCGGGTGGAACGCGGTGGACTCGCACCCCGGCTGGGACTCTCCCTGCGGGGCACCGCGCTGGCGGGCGGAGCGCTGACGCTCGCGTTCGTGGTCGTCTGCCGACCGGATCCGAGCGTGTTGCGGGCGGCGGCCTGCGGGCTCGTCGTCCTCCTCGCGATCGGGACCGGCAGACGGAGATCACTGGTTCCCGCACTGGCCGCGGCCGTGCTGCTCCTGGTGCTCTACGACCCCTGGCTCGCGCGGAGTTACGGCTTCCTGCTCTCGGTCCTGGCGACCGGGGCACTGCTCACCCTCGCGCCCCGGTGGGGCGAGGCGTTGCGGCGGCGCGGGGTACCCGGCGGACTCGCGGAGGCGCTCGCGGCCTCACTGGCGGCGCAGGCGGTCTGTGCTCCGGTCGTGGTGGTCTTCGCCGCCCGGGTGAGCCTGGTCGCGATCCCCGCGAACCTGCTGGCCGAACTCGCGGTGGCGCCCGCCACGGTGCTCGGTTTCGCCGCGCTCGCTGTGGCGCCGCTGTGGGCATCGGCGGCGGAGTGGCTGGCGTGGCTGGCGGGGTGGCCGGCCGGGTGGATCGCGCGGGTGGCCCGTACCGGCGCGGCGCTGCCGGGGGCGGAAATGGCCTGGCCCGGCGGATGGTGGGGTGGTCTCGCCCTGGCGGCGCTCACGGTTCTGCTGGTGCGGGGCGCGCGCGGGTTGCCGTACCGGGTGCCGATCGGATCGTTGCTGGCGGTGGTGCTGTTGCTCGTGGTGACGCGGCCGGTTCCGTTGACCCGGTGGGTCACCGGATGGCCGCCGCCGGGCTGGGTGTACGCGATGTGCTCGGTGGGACAGGGGGACGCGACGGTGCTCGCGGCGGGCGGGGACGCGGGCGTGGTGGTGGACGCGGGCCCGGACCCGGCGGCGGTGGACCGGTGCCTGAGCGAACTCGGGGTGCGGAGGGTGCCGTTGCTGCTGCTGACCCACTTCCACGCGGACCATGTGGCCGGGCTCCCCGGGGTGTTGCGGGGGAGGGAGGTCGGGGCCATCCAGACGACGGGACTCGAAGAGCCGCCCGCCCAGGCCGCGTTCGTCCGGCGGACGGCGGCGGCGGCACGCGTGCCACTGATCCGTGCCGGGCCGGGAGAGCGGCGACGGGTGGGTAGCCTGGAGTGGCGGGTGCTCTGGCCGATGACCGGGGCGGGCGTAGGAGGCGGGGAGTTCTTCGAGGGACCGAACGACGCCAGTGTCGCCCTGCTGGTCCGGGCGGCCGGTGGGCTGACCCTGCTGCTGCTCGGGGACTTGGAGCCACCGGCCCAGCGGGCACTGCTGAGAGCCCATCCGGAGCTCCCACCGGTCGATGTGCTCAAGGTCGCCCACCACGGTTCCGCCTACCAGGACCCCGGGCTGACACAGGCCGTGCGGCCGAGGCTCGCGCTGGTGTCGACGGGCCCGGACAACCCGTACGGCCACCCCTCGCCCCGGACGCTGGACCTGCTGCGGGACGGCGGAGCACGGGTGCTGCGGACCGACCGGGACGGGTCCGTCGCGGTGGTGGGGTCGGGCAACGCGCTCGTGGCGGTGCCGAGAGGTAGATGAGGGGTGGGGTGGGTGGGGGTGGGAGGGCGAGGGGGGGGAGGGGGGAAGCCCCCCCCCCGCCCGGGGCCCCCGGCGGCCCCCCCCCCCCCCCCCCCCCCCCCCCCCCCCCCCCCCCCCCCCCCCCCCCCCCCCCGCCGGGGGGGGGGGGGGGGGGGGGGGGGGGGGGGTGGGGGGGGGGGGGGGGGGGGGGGGGGGGGGGGGGGGGGGGGGGGGGGGGGGGGGGGCAAGCCCCCCCCCGTCACTGAGCCCCGTCCTCCCACCGCCCCCGTCCTTCCCCCGCCCCCGTCCTCCCACCGTCCCTGCCCTCCCCCGTCCCTGCCCTCGCTTTGCCTCCGCCCCGTCACTGAGCCGTCCCTGAGCCGCCCCCGGGCGCGTCCCTCTCCCCGTACATCTAAAGAAATGCTTGTAAAGAAATCTTTCTAAAGATATCTTTACATCATGCCGGAGAACAGTGACCCCCAGTCCGATGGTGAGCAGGTCGAGGGCGAGCAGCCCCGCAGTGTTCGGCTCACCGACCCGCGCGCCCTGCGGGCCTACGCCCACCCCCTGCGGATGACCCTGGTGGGGCTGCTGCGCACCAACGGGCCGTTCACGGCCACCCGGGCGGCCGAGCTGACGGGGGAGTCCGTCGCCAGTTGCTCGTACCACCTGCGGATACTCGCCAAGTACGGACTCGTGGAGCAGGCGCCCGGCGGCAAGGGGCGGGAGAAGCCCTGGCGGGCCACGGCGCGGTACACCGAGTGGCCGGAGTACAGCGAGGACCCGGCGGTCGCGGAGGCGGCCGACGTGCTCGGTTCGGCCATCGCCGAGCGTTACTTCGAGCGGGTCACCCGGGCCAGGGAGAACCGGCGGTGGTTGTCGAAGGAGTGGCGGCAGGCCGAGCAGTTCGGCGACACGATGCTCCACCTCACTCCCGAGGAGCTGACCGCCCTCGGAGCCCGGATGGACGAACTGATGCGGCCCTACGAGGCGCGCGCGTCCGACGCGTCCCTGCGGCCGGAGGGCTCCCGGCCCGTCAGCATCGTGCGCATCGCCTATCTGGACCAGGAAGTCCCCGGGAACGGAGCGGAGTGAACCGCATGGCCCTGAAGGACCGGGTGCCGCCGCTGCTGCGCGAACGCACCTTCCGGCGCTACTGGACCGGACAGACCGTGTCCCTCGCGGGGGACCAGATATCGCTCATGGCGATCCCGCTCGCCGCCGTCCTCGTCCTGGGCGCGGACGCCGCGGCGATGGGCTGGCTCAAGACCGTCGAGCTCCTGCCCGCCCTCCTGCTCAACCTGCCCTTCGGGGCCTGGGTCGACCGGCGGACCAGCCGTCGGCGGGTCATGGTGGCGACCGACATCGGGCGGGCGGCGCTGGTGCTGTCCCTGCCGGTGGCCTACGCGCTGGACGCGCTGACGCTGACCCAGCTGTACGTGGTGGCGTTCGGCGTCGGGGCGCTCACCGTGCTCTTCGAGGTCTGCAACACCACGCTCTTCGTGGCGCTCGTACCCCCCGAGCGGTACGTACAGGCGAACTCGCTGGTGAACGGCAGTCGTTCGACGGCCTGGCTGGCCGGGCCCGGGGTCGGCGGGCTCCTGGTGCAGTTCCTCACCGCCCCCTTCGCCCTGGTCGCGGACGCCGTCACGTATCTGGTGTCGGCCGGATACCTGGCGCGGATCAAGGCGGTCGAGCCGCCGCCCGCACCCGTCGCCAAGGGGCACTTCACCGAAGGGCTGCGGTGGGTGGTCCGGGAGCCTTCGATGCGGGCCCTGTTCGCCGCGTCGGGCACGGTCCAGTTCTTCAACTACATGTTCCACACGCTCTTCGTGCTCTACGTGACCGTCGAACTCGGCCTCGGGGCCGGGATGCTCGGTCTGGTGCTCGCCACCGGCGCCGTGGGCGGACTCCTCGGCGCGGTGTGCAGCGGGGCGGTCGTACGGCGGCTCGGCATCGGCGGGACGCTCGTCGCGGGCTTCCTCGGCTTCACGCTTCCGCTGCTCCTGGTGCCGCTGGCGGGCGGTCCGTTGCCGGTGCTGGTGAGCGTGCTGTTCCTGGCGGAGTTCCTCTCCTGCGTCGGGGTGATGGTCGTGGACGTCGCCGCGGGCTCGTTCCAGATGGCTCTGATACCCGACGCGGTGCGGGCCCGGGTCATGGGCGCCTTCCGGACGCTCAACCATGGTTTCCGGCCGCTCGGTGCGCTCGTCGGCGGACTGCTCGGGACCGCGATCGGGCTGCGTCCGACCCTGTGGATCGCCACCGTCGGCGCCGTCTTCGCCGTGCTGTGGCTGCTGCCCTCCCCGCTGCCCCGGATGAGGGAGCTGCCCACCAGGGAGGAGGAGGCGGTGCCCGCCCGGAAGGCGGCCTGAACCGTCCGTCAACGGCTCCGGGCCGCGGCCCCGTTGATCGACCGGTTGTCGAGGTACGGCCCCGGGGCGCCGGTGGCGGCGACCGAGACCATCGCCCGGCCGATGGCCTCGGTGGTGGTCACCTGGTCCGGTGCCAGCCGTCTGATCAGCGGGAAGAGGGGAGTGGTGACGGCGTACAGGGCTCGGTAGAGGAAGGTCCTGGACGTGATGCCGTGCAGAGGCTGGATGTATCCGGGGCGGAAGAGGTAGGTGGACAGGGGCAGGGCGAGGAGATCGTTCTCCGTCCTCCCCTTCACACGGGCCCATCTGCTCCTGCCCCGTTCGCTGGTGTCCGTGCCCTGCCCCGAGACGTACACGAAGGTGAGGCCGGGGCTCGCGTCGGCCAGGACGCGGGCCACGGTCAGGGTGAGGTCGTGGGTGATCCGCTGGTACGTCTCCGGGTTCAGCCCGGCGGAGGAGACCCCGAGGCAGTAGAAGCAGGCGTCGTACCCGGACAGCTCGTCCTCGATGCCGGGGCGGTTCATCAGCTCCGCGAGGTCGGGGTGGGTGAGCTCCCTGAGCTTGGGGTGCGCGAGCCCGGTCGGGGTGCGCCCGACCACCAGGACCCGGCTGATCTCCGGGGAGCGGAGGCATTCGCGCAGGACGCCCCGGCCGACCATGCCGGTCGCGCCGAAGAGGAGCACTCTCATTCGCTGGTCCTTCGCTGGGCGGGTGGGGCGGCACGTCGGCCACGACCGGCGGCCGGTGCGCCCGGGGCGGAGTACGAGGTGGCGTGTGGAGGGATGCCGGGACGGGTCATACGGGGTAGGTGACGCCGGTCAGTTCCTCGGAGACGGTCCAGAGCCGGCGCTGGACCGTCCGGTCGTGAGACCTGGCGCTGGACGTCACGGGCCGGGGGTGCCCGCGCATACCGGTGATGCCGTCCGGCCCGTAGTACTGGCCGCCGGTCGCCCGGGGATCGGTGGCGGCGCGCAGGGACGGCAGGGCCCCGTACTCCGGACCCTGGGCGAACAACGGCACGAGGACCTTGTCGAACAGGAGCCGTACGGGCGGGCTGAAGTCGCGGCTCAGGTCGGTGGCGGCTCCGCCGGGATGGGCCGCGAGCGAGACGGTGGCCCCCCGGTCGGCCAGACGGCGCTGCAGCTCGTAGGCGAACAGCAGGTTCGCCAGCTTGGACTGCCCGTAGGCGCGCGCCGGGCCGTAGCGGCGCTCGGAGTTCAGGTCGTCGAAGTCGATGGAGGCGCCCAGCCGGTGGGCGCCGCTGCTGACGGTGATCACCCGGGACCCGGGGACGGGCAGCAGGCGGTCGAGGAGCAGTCCGGTGAGCGCGAAGTGGCCGAGGTGGTTGGTGCCGAACTGCAGCTCGTGGCCGTCCGCCGTCGTCGATCGGGGAGTCCACATCACCCCGGCGTTGTTGATCAGCAGATCGATGCGCGGGAAGTCGTCGCGCAGCTGCCGGGCGGCGGCGCGGACCGATGCGAGGGAACTCAGGTCGAGGTTCTGGACGGTGACGGCGGCGCCCGGGGACAGCGCGGTGATCCGTTCGGCGGCCGTGCGGCCCTTGTCGGTGTTCCGTACGGCGAGGACGACGTGCGCGCCCTTCGCGGCCAGCGCCGCCGCCGTCTGGAAGCCGAGGCCGGTGTTGGCGCCGGTGACGACGGCGGTGCGTCCGGTCTGGTCGGGAATGTCTGCGGTGGTCCAGGGGTGCCTGCTCATGGATCCAATGTAGGCATCGACAACAATGATGTCAACGACAACATGCGGGGGTAGGATGCCGCCATGGCGTACCACCACGGAAATCTGCGGACCGAACTGCTGGCCCGAGCCGAGACCGTCCTCGCGGACAGCGGCGTCGATGCCCTCTCCCTGCGTTCGCTCGCCCGTGACCTCGGTGTCTCGCACGCGGCCCCCGCCCGGCACTTCCCGGACCGCCAGGCCCTGCTCGACGCCCTGGCCGTCGAGGGCTTCGGCCGCCTGGGCGACCGGCTGCGTGGTGCGGTGTCCGACGACGGCCGGGGCTTCGAGGAGCGGCTCACCGACACGGCCCTGGCCTACGTCCGCTTCGCGACCGCGCACCCGGCCCTGCTGGAGGTGATGTACGCGCGCAAGCACGACGAGCGGGCCCCCGAGGTGCGCGCCGCCTCCGACGCCTGTGCGGGCCTCCTGCTCGGCCTCTTCGCCGGGGGCGATGCGTCGCTCGGCGACCCGGAGCGCTTCGGAGTGGTCCTGCTCGCCGGGCTCCACGGCATCGCCGTCCTCGCCGGGAGCGGCGCCCTGCCCCCCGCCCACTCCGTCGAGGACCTCGCGGTCGACCTGGTCCGACGCCTCCTGCGCGGCTCGCGCGCGGACTGAGGCCACGGGCCCACGCGTCCCGGCGCCGGGGGCCCGCTCCTCGCTCCGGCCCCCGGCCCGCCCCCTTACGGCCCCGGCCGATCTCTCTCCGGGGGCCCCGGACGTCCCACGGGCCACATGACCCCCACGGGCCATGCGACCCCGACGGCCAACCCCTACGGGGCCTCCAGCCACCCCTCGTACTCGGCGGCGAGACCGTCCAGCGCGGCCGGGTCGAGCCTGCCCTCCGGGTCCTCGACGACCACCAGCCACTGGGCGTCCTCGGCGTCGTCCTCGCCCGCCAGGGCGTCCCGTACGAGCTGGGGTTCCTCGGCCAGGCCGAAACGGTCGGGGAGTTCGCCCGCGACCTCCTCGGCGGCGTCGCGGTCGGGCAGTACCAGTACGTGTCGTTCGCTCACCCGGCCATTCTCGGGCATCGCTGTCAGTGGCCCGTGGGATGCTGGAACGCGATGGCCACCAGAAAGACTTCTCCCGACGACCTCCTCGGCCCCGTGACGCTCGCCGTGGGGCAGGAGGACCTGCTCCTCGACCGTGTCGTGCAGGCGGTGGTGGCGGCCGCCCGCGCCGCCGACGCCGACACCGACGTCCGCGACCTCATGTCCGACCAGCTCCAGCCCGGGACGTTGGCCGAGCTGACCAGTCCCTCGCTCTTCGCCGAGCGCAAGGTCCTGGTCGTGCGGAACGCACAGGACCTCTCCGCCGACACGGTCAAGGACGTCAAGGCGTACTTCGGCGACCCGGTCGAGGACATCTCGCTGGTCCTGCTCCACGCGGGCGGGGCCAAGGGCAAGGGCCTGCTCGACGCCGCGCGGAAGGCGGGCGCGCGGGAGGTGGCCTGCCCGAAGACGACGAAGCCCGCGGAGCGGCTGACCTTCGTCCGGCAGGAGTTCCGGGCCCTCGGACGGTCGGCGACACCGGAGGCGTGCCAGACGCTCGTGGACGCGATCGGCAGCGACCTGCGGGAGCTCGCGGCCGCCGCCGCGCAGCTCACGGCCGATGTGGACGGCACGATCGACGAGGCGGTCGTCGGCCGCTACTACACCGGACGGGCCGAGGCCTCCTCCTTCAACGTCGCGGACCGCGCCGTCGAGGGGCGGGCGGCGGAGGCGCTGGAGGCCCTGCGCTGGTCCCTCTCGACCGGGGTCGCCCCGGTCCTCATCACCAGCGCGCTCGCCCAGGGCGTCCGGGCGATCGGCAAGCTGTCGTCGGCCCGGGGCGGACGGCCCGCTGACCTGGCCCGCGAGCTGGGAATGCCGCCGTGGAAGATCGACCGGGTGCGTCAGCAGATGCGGGGCTGGACCCCGGACGGGGTGTCCGTCGCGCTGCGGGCGGTCGCCGAGGCGGACGCCGGGGTGAAGGGTGGTGGGGACGACCCGGAGTACGCCCTGGAGAAGGCGGTGGTCGCGGTGGCCCGCGCGGCGAGGATGCGGCGCGGGGAGTAGCTGGCCCGCGCCCGCGCGCGGTCGGCTCTGAAACCTCGGCGGTCGGCCCGGAAACCTCTGGGGCGGCAGCCTCGGGCCTACGGGCATGACGGCACTCGCTGGAGCCCCCCGCCGAGCAGCGTGGGCGCTGAGCCGCGTAAGCCGGGCCGCTGGGCGCCGCGCGCGGCGAACCTCACGCGCCGGGCCCTACCCGTGCACCGAGCCCCGCGTGCCGAGCCGTACGCCTCCCGATGCCGGAGATCCCGTACCTCTGAGCCCTGCACGCCCCGGCCGAAGCCCTGTGCGAGGGGGCCCGGGTCCGTCTGCGCCCCTCGGCCCGTCCGGCGCGCTGCCCGGGACCCGTAGAACCTGCGGAAAGGCCCTGTCACCCCCCCATGCCGAAGGCCCCGCTCTCCCCCGGGGAAGGGGAGGAGCGGGGCCTCGGGTGAAGACGATGGGCTCGCACCCGCGTGGCGAACGCGTCCGCGTGCGAGTCCTGGGTGGCCGGGCGGGAGCGGGAGAGAGGGCCCGCTGGGTCCCGTACGGCCGATCACATCAGAGCTCAGCCCTGGAGAGCGGCAACCTTGGTGGCCAGCGCCGACTTCTTGTTGGCGGCGGCGTTCTTGTGGATGACGCCCTTCGAGACAGCCTTGTCGAGCTGACGCGCGGCGGCACGAGAGGCAACGGTGGCCTTCTCGAAGTCGCCGGCGGCGACGGCCTCGCGGGCCTTGCGGATCGCGGTCTTGAGCGAGGACTTGACGGCCTTGTTGCGCAGGCGCGCCTTCTCGTTCGTCTTGTTCCGCTTGATCTGGGACTTGATGTTCGCCACGAAAAGAGCCTTTACAGGTTCGGTGTTCCTTCTGGATGGGCCTCGCAGCTGAGAGGGCATACGAGACACAGCTGTCCACAGTATCAGCGCCCCCCTCGGCCGCCCAAACCGGGCGTCGGGCGGCGGGCATGGGACCATGGAACCTACGTATCGATCCGACATCGCCCCGAGACGAGACCCTGCGTGCCCGCGACTCCTACCCACGTGCCCGAGCCGAGCCGTACCGACCCGGCTCTGATCCGCAACTTCTGCATCATCGCGCACATCGACCACGGCAAGTCCACGCTCGCCGACCGGATGCTCCAGCTGACCGGTGTGGTCGACCAGCGGCAGATGCGTGCCCAGTACCTCGACCGCATGGACATCGAGCGGGAGCGCGGCATCACGATCAAGTCCCAGGCGGTCCGGCTGCCGTGGGCGCCGACCGACGGACAGGGTGAGGGCAGGACGCACATCCTGAACATGATCGACACCCCGGGGCACGTCGACTTCACGTACGAGGTCTCGCGTTCGCTCGCCGCCTGCGAGGGCACGGTCCTGCTGGTCGACGCGGCGCAGGGCATCGAGGCGCAGACGCTGGCCAACCTGTACCTGGCGATGGAGAACGACCTCACCATCGTCCCGGTCCTGAACAAGATCGACCTGCCCGCCGCCCAGCCGGAGAAGTTCGCCGAGGAGCTGGCGAACCTCATCGGCTGCCAGCCGGAGGACGTCCTCAAGGTCTCCGCGAAGACCGGCGTGGGCGTCGAGGCGCTGCTGGACCGGGTGGTCCGCGACATCCCCGCCCCGGTGGGCGTCGCGGACGCCCCCGCCCGCGCGATGATCTTCGACTCGGTCTACGACTCGTACCGCGGTGTCGTGACGTACGTACGAGTGGTCGACGGGCAGCTGAACAAGCGCGAGCGCATCAAGATGATGTCGACCGGCGCCAGTCACGAGCTGCTGGAGATCGGTGTCTCCTCGCCCGAGATGACCGCCTCCGACGGTCTCGGCGTCGGTGAGGTGGGCTACCTCATCACCGGTGTGAAGGACGTCCGCCAGTCCAAGGTCGGTGACACGATCACCTCCCTGCACAAGGGCGCCACCGACGCGCTGGGCGGCTACAAGGACCCGAAGCCGATGGTCTTCTCGGGGCTCTACCCGCTGGACGGCTCGGAGTACCCGGACCTCCGCGAGGCCCTCGACAAGCTCCAGCTCAACGACGCCGCCCTGGTCTACGAGCCGGAGACCTCCGCCGCGCTCGGCTTCGGCTTCCGCGTCGGCTTCCTCGGTCTGCTCCACCTGGACGTGATCCGCGAGCGACTGGAGCGCGAGTTCGGCCTCGACCTGATCGCCACCGCCCCCAACGTGGTCTACCGCGTGGTCATGGAGGACGGCAGCGAGCACACGGTCACCAACCCGAGCGAGTTCCCCGAGGGCAAGATCGACGACGTGTACGAGCCCGTCGTACGCGCCACGATCCTCGCCCCCAGCGAGTTCATCGGCGCCATCATGGAGCTGTGCCAGACCCGCCGGGGCACGCTCATCGGGATGGACTACCTCTCCGAGGACCGGGTCGAGATCCGCTACACCCTGCCCCTCGCGGAGATCGTCTTCGACTTCTTCGACCAGCTGAAGTCCAAGACGCGCGGTTACGCCTCCCTCGACTACGAGCCCACCGGCGAGCAGGCGTCCAGCCTGGTCAAGGTCGACATCCTGCTGCACGGCGACAAGGTCGACGCCTTCTCGGCCGTCACGCACAAGGACGCCGCCTACGCCTACGGCGTGCGGCTGGTCGCCAAGCTGCGCGAGCTCATCCCGCGCCAGGCGTTCGAGGTGCCGATCCAGGCGGCCATCGGCTCCCGGGTGATCGCCCGCGAGACCATCCGCGCCATCCGGAAGGACGTCCTCGCCAAGTGCTACGGCGGTGACATCTCCCGCAAGCGGAAGCTGCTGGAGAAGCAGAAGGAGGGCAAGAAGCGCATGAAGATGGTCGGCTCGGTGGAGGTGCCGCAGGAGGCGTTCATTGCCGTCCTGTCGAGCGACGAGTCCTCCGGCAAGAAGAAGTAGCCGGACCGCCAGAAGTAGCTGCATGATGCAATGAACGGGTCCACGTGCCGGGTGCGCGTGGGCCCGTTCGTTATCAAGCGACGCCCTGCAAGGCCTTACGCGCCGGTCCCCGGGCCTTTAGTCTGATCCCGGCTCGAAGGTTACTCGCCAGTTTTTTACGAACCGCCAGAAGGCACCGCCGCCGCCCGGAGGACGTCGTGAGCGACACACAGACCCAGATCGAGAACCGACCGCCCTCCGTGGCGACCCTCTTCCTTGAGCGCGTCGAGCGGACTCCGGACGCGGAGGCCTACCGCTACCCGGTGCCCGCCGCCTCCGGAACCGGCCCGGACGACTGGAAGTCGCTCAGCTGGGGCCAGGCCGCCGACCGGGTCTTCGCCATCGCCGCCGGCCTCGTCGACCTCGGCGTACGGCCCGAGGAGCGGGTCGCCCTCGCCTCCTCCACCCGCGTCGAATGGATCCTCGCCGACCTCGGAGTGATGTGCGCGGGCGCCGCGACCACCACGGTCTACCCGCAGACCAACGCCGAGGAGTCGGCGTTCATCCTCTCCGACTCCGAGTCCCGGGTGCTGATCGCCGAGGACGCGGCCCAGCTCGCCAAGGCCGTGGAGCGCCGCGCCGAACTGCCGCACCTGCGCCATGTGGTCGTCATCGACGCCACCGGCGTGGAGGGCGACGGCGAATGGGTCCTCAGCCTCGCCGATCTGGAGGCGCGCGGCCGGGCCCACCTGGAGAAGCACCCCGAGGCCGTCAAGGAGCGGGTCGGGGCGATCACCGCCACCCAGCTCGCCACCCTCATCTACACCTCCGGCACCACGGGCCGTCCCAAGGGCGTCCGCCTCCCGCACGACAACTGGTCGTACATGGCCAAGGCCATCGCCGCCACCGGCCTCGTCACCCAGGCCGACGTCCAGTACCTGTGGCTGCCGCTGGCGCACGTCTTCGGCAAGGTCCTCACCTCCGGCCAGATCGAGGTCGGGCACGTGACCGCCGTCGACGGCCGCGTCGACAAGATCATCGAGAACCTTCCGGTCGTCCGGCCGACCTACATGGCCGCCGTCCCCCGCATCTTCGAGAAGGTCTACAACGGCGTCGCCGCCAAGGCCCGCGCCGGAGGCGGCGCCAAGTACAAGATCTTCCAGTGGGCCGCCGGGATCGCCCGCGCGTACGCCAAGTCCTCCCAGGACAGCTTCCGCCGCACCGGCACCGCCGCCGCGCCCTTCGGCCTCACCGCCCAGCACAAGATCGCCGACGCCCTCGTCTACGCCAAGATCCGCGCGGCCTTCGGCGGCAACCTGCGCGCCTGCATCTCCGGCTCCGCCGCCCTCGCCCCCGACATCGGCTACTTCTTCGCCGGTGCGGGCATCCACATCCTGGAGGGGTACGGCCTGACGGAGTCCTCCGCGGCCTCCTTCGTGAACCCGGGCGAGGCCTACCGCACCGGCACCGTCGGCAAGCCGCTCCCCGGCACCGAGGTCCGCGTCGCCGACGACGGCGAGATCCTGCTGCGCGGCCCCGGCATCATGGAGGGCTACCACGGGCTGCCCGAGAAGACGGCCGAGGTCCTGGAGTCCGACGGCTGGTTCCACACCGGCGACATCGGCGAGCTGTCCGCCGACGGCTATCTGCGGATCACCGACCGCAAGAAGGACCTGATCAAGACGTCCGGCGGCAAGTACATCGCGCCGGCCGAGGTCGAGGGCCAGTTCAAGGCCGTCTGCCCGTTCGTCTCCAACATCCTGGTGCACGGCGCCGACCGGAACTTCTGCACCGCGCTGATCTCCCTCGACGAGCCCACCCTCCTCGGCTGGGCCGCCGAGCACGACCTCGCGGGCCGCACGTACGCCGAGATCGTCGCCGCGCCGCAGACGGTGAGGATGGTCCAGGGCTACGTCGACCGCCTCAACGAGGGCCTCCAGCGCTGGCAGACGATCAAGAAGTTCCGGCTGCTGCCGCGCGACCTCGACATCGAGCACGGCGAGCTCACCCCCTCCCTGAAGCTGAAGCGGCCGGTGGTGGAGCGCGAGTACAGGACGCTCATCGAGGAGATGTACGAGGGCTCCCGGGAGTCCTGACCGGACGGGCCCGGGGACGGGCCCCGTCCGGCCGGGGAACGCGCCGGACGGTCGCCCCGGGCGGCTCCTGGGTTTCCCGGGGGGCTCGCAGGTCTTCTCTTGCGGGTCCTGGGTCCTGGGTCCTGGGTCCTGGGTCCTGGGGCGATGCCCCGGGCCCCCGGCCGTGGTCGGCCGCACCCAGGGGTGACCGGGTTGTCCACAGGCGCCCGCCCGTCCACAGGGGCGGGCGCCGACTCCGGGCGGTACGGGACAATGGGGCCATGCCTTCCGTACTGCCCGATGGTGAGACCGTTCCCGACGACGGGTCGCTGCCCCCGCACGCCCTCGAAGGGGCCGGGGAACGGCCGCTCGGTTTCTATCTGCACGTGCCCTACTGCGCGACCCGCTGCGGCTACTGCGACTTCAACACCTACACGGCGAGCGAGCTGCGCGGCACCGGAGGCGTGCTCGCCTCCCGCGACAACTACGCCGAGCAGGTCGTCGAGGAGATCCGGCTCGCCCGGAAGGTGCTCGGCGACGACCCCCGTCCGGTGCGGACCGTGTTCGTCGGCGGCGGCACGCCCACCCTGCTCGCCGCCGGGGACCTCGTCCGGATGCTGGCGGCGGTCAGGGAGGAGTTCGGGCTCGCCGACGACGCCGAGGTCACCACCGAGGCCAACCCGGAGTCCGTCGGCCCCGACTACCTCGCGGAACTGCGGGCGGGCGGCTTCAACCGCATCTCCTTCGGGATGCAGAGCGCCCGGCAGCACGTCCTGAAGATCCTCGACCGCACCCACACACCGGGCCGGCCCGAGGCCTGTGTCGCCGAGGCGCGCGCCGCCGGGTTCGACCACGTCAACCTGGACCTGATCTACGGCACGCCCGGCGAGTCCGACGACGACTGGCGGGCCTCCCTGGAGGCGGCCATCGGCGCGGGCCCCGACCACGTCAGCGCCTACGCCCTGATCGTCGAGGAGGGCACACAGCTCGCCCGGCGCATCCGGCGCGGCGAGGTCCCCATGACCGACGACGACGTCCACGCCGACCGGTACCTGATCGCCGAGGACGTCCTCTCCCGGGCCGGGTTCGAGTGGTACGAGGTCTCCAACTGGGCCACCTCGGAGGCCGGGCGCTGCCTCCACAACGAGCTGTACTGGCGGGGCGCCGACTGGTGGGGCGCGGGACCGGGCGCGCACAGCCACGTGGGCGGGGTCCGCTGGTGGAACGTGAAGCACCCGGGCACGTACGCGGCGGCCCTCGCCGCCGGGAAGTCGCCGGGGGCGGGCCGGGAGCTGCTCCCCGCCGAGGACCGGCGGGTGGAGCGGGTCCTGCTCGAACTGCGGCTCAGGGAGGGCTGCCCCCTGGAGCTGCTGAGGCCCGCCGGACTCGCCGCCTCCCGGAAGGCCCTGGCGGACGGGCTCCTCGACCCCGGCCCCTACGCGGACGGGCGGGCCGTCCTGACCCTGCGGGGACGGCTGCTCGCCGACGCGGTGGTCCGGGACCTGGTGGACTGACCGACGGCGACGCCCGGCGGCCGTACGCCCGCCGTCGCGGGGGAGGGGGAGCCGCTCGGCCGTGCGGACGAACCGGGCGGACCGTGCGGACGGAGCGCCTCCACCGCATGGGGTCAGGGGCCGGGCGCCGGGGGTCACGGCGGGCCGACCGGAGTCCCCGGATCTCAGGGCACGGTCACGTGGTCGATCAGTCGTTCCACCGAGCCCAGCAGCTCCGGTTCCAGGTCCTTGTAGCTCGTCACCCGCGACAGGATGTGCTGCCAGGCCGCTCCCGTGTTCTCCGGCCAGCCCAGGGCCCGGCAGACGCCCGTCTTCCAGTCCTGGCCGCGTGGGACCGTCGGCCAGGCCGGGATGCCGAGGGAGGACGGCTTCACCGCCTCCCAGACGTCGATGTACGGGTGGCCCACGACCAGGACGTCCGGAGAGGTCACCCGGGCCGCGATCCTCGACTCCTTCGAGCCCGGGACCAGGTGGTCGACCAGGACGCCCAGCCGGGCGTCCGGGGCCGGGCCGAACTCCGCCACGATCGCCGGCAGGTCGTCGACGCCCTCCAGGTACTCCACGACCACGCCCTCGATCCGCAGGTCGTCGCCCCAGACCCGCTCCACCAGCTCGGCGTCGTGACGGCCCTCCACGTAGATCCGGCCCGCCCGCGCCACCCGGGCCCGCGCCCCCGGCACGGCGACCGAGCCGGAGGCCGTCCGCGCGGGGCGTGCCGGGGCCGCGGAGACCGGGCGGACCAGGGTCACCACCCGGCCCTCCAGCAGGAAGCCGCGCGGGTCGAGCGGGAACACCCGGTGCTTGCCGAAGCGGTCCTCCAGGGTCACCGTGCCCGCCTCGCAGCGGATCACCGCCCCGCAGAAGCCGGTGGTGACCTCCTCGACGACGAGGTCCGGGTCGGCCGGGACCTCGGGGACGGGGGCCGACCTCTTCCAAGGGGGCGTCAGATCCGGGTTGTAGCTGCGCATTCGGGCGACGTTAGGCCACGGAGAACCGCCGTGCCAGTTCTTCGCGCTGGCGTCGCACGAACGGGGCGTCCACCACCGCCCCGTGCCCCGGCACGTACACCGCGTCCTCGCCGCCGAGGGCGAGCAGCCGGTCCAGCGCGTCCGGCCAGCGCGCCGGGACCGCGTCCGGACCCGCCTGCGGCTCGCCCGACTCCTCGACCAGGTCGCCGCAGAACACCACCTCCCGCTCGCCGGGCACCAGGAGCGCCAGATCGTGGCCGGTGTGCCCGGGGCCCACGTTGGCCAGCAGGACCCGGCGGCCGCCCAGGTCGAGCGTCCACTCGCCGCAGACCACGTGCCGGGGGGCCACCAGGACGTCCGCCGCCTCCGCCGCGGCCACCGGGTCGAGTCCGTGCCGCACCGCGTCCGCGAGCAGGGCCTCCCGCTCCCGGGGGCGGCGGAGCAGTTCGTCGGTGCCGACCGCTCCGAAGACCTCGGCGCCCGCGAACACCGCCGTGCCGAACGCATGATCGAAATGGGGGTGGCCCAGTGCGATGTGCGTCACTCCCCGGCCGCCGGTGAGGGCCGCGACCTGCGCCCTCAGCTCGGCCCCCTCGGCGAGCGAGGACCCCGTGTCGTACAGGAGCACCGCCCGTTCTCCCAGCACGAGACCGGTCGTGGCGTCCCAGCCGGGGAGCCGTCTGCGGCCCACCCCGTCCGCGAGACGCTCCCATCCGTACGCTTCCCATTCGACGTCCATGCGGCGACGCTAACCGGTGGGGGCGCCGCCTCCTTGCCAGGAGCGACGCCCGCCGCCGTACACTGGCCGGGGATCTCTGGCACTCGGACCGGTCGAGTGCCAAAAGCGGAGCAACCGGAACGACGACGGCAGCTGGAGGTGTGCACGATGCTCAGCGAACGCAGGCTCGAGGTGCTGCGGGCCATCGTCCAGGACTACGTCGGGACGGAGGAGCCCGTCGGGTCCAAGGCGCTCACGGAGCGCCACAGGCTGGGCGTCTCGCCCGCCACCGTCCGCAACGACATGGCCGTCCTGGAGGACGAGGGCTACATCGCGCAGCCCCACACCAGCGCGGGCCGCATCCCCACGGACAAGGGCTACCGGCTCTTCGTCGACCGGCTCGCCGGGGTGAAGCCGCTGTCGACGCCCGAGCGCCGGGCCATCCACAACTTCCTCGACGGCGCGGTCGACCTGGACGACGTCGTCAGCCGCACGGTCCGGCTGCTCGCCCAGCTGACCCGTCAGGTCGCCGTGGTCCAGTACCCCTCACTGACCCGTTCGACCGTGCGGCACGTGGAGCTGCTCTCGCTGGCCGCCGCCCGTCTGATGCTGGTGCTCATCACCGACACCGGCAGGGTCGAGCAGCGGGTCGTCGACTGCCCCGCGCCCTTCGGGGAGACCGCGCTCGCCGATCTGCGGGCCCGGCTCAACAGCCGGGTCGTCGGCCGCCGGTTCGCCGACGTGCCGCAGCTGGTGCAGGACCTCCCCGAGTCGTTCGAGGAGGCCGAGGACCGGGCGACGGTCTCGACCGTGCTCGCGACCCTCCTCGAAACCCTGGTCGAGGAGCACGAGGAGCGGCTGATGATCGGCGGAACCGCCAATCTCACCCGCTTCGGACACGACTTTCCTGTGATGATCAGGCCGGTGCTCGAAGCCCTTGAGGAGCAGGTCGTGCTCCTCAAGCTGCTCGGCGAGGCCAAGGAATCGGGCATGACCGTACGTATCGGGCATGAGAACGCCCACGAGGGACTGAGTTCCACGTCCGTCGTCTCGGTCGGCTACGGTTCGGGCGGCGAGGCAGTCGCCAAACTCGGCGTGGTCGGACCGACCCGCATGGACTACCCCGGAACGATGGGAGCGGTACGCGCAGTGGCACGTTACGTCGGACAGATCCTGGCGGAGTCGTAGTGGCCACGGACTACTACGCCGTGCTCGGCGTGCGCCGCGACGCGTCCCAGGACGAGATCAAGAAGGCTTTCCGGAGGCTCGCCCGCGAGCTGCACCCGGACGTCAATCCCGATCCGAAGACGCAGGAACGATTCAAGGAGATCAACGCCGCCTACGAGGTCCTCTCGGACCCGCAGAAGAAGCAGGTCTACGACCTGGGCGGCGACCCGCTGTCGGCCTCCGGCGGAGGCGGCGCGGGCGGCTTCGGTGCCGGTGGCTTCGGCAACTTCTCCGACATCATGGACGCCTTCTTCGGCACCGCCTCGCAGCGCGGCCCGCGCTCGCGGACCCGGCGCGGCCAGGACGCCATGATCCGCCTGGAGATCGACCTCAGCGAGGCGGCCTTCGGCACCACCAAGGACCTCCAGGTCGACACGGCGGTCGTCTGCACGACCTGCTCCGGAGAGGGCGCCGCACCGGGCACCTCCGCGCAGACCTGCGACATGTGCCGCGGCCGTGGCGAGGTCTCCCAGGTCACCCGGTCCTTCCTGGGCCAGGTCATGACCTCCCGCCCCTGCCCGCAGTGCCAGGGCTTCGGCACCGTCGTCCCGACCCCGTGCCCCGAGTGCGCGGGCGACGGCCGGGTCCGCTCCCGCCGCACCCTCACCGTGAAGATCCCGGCCGGTGTCGACAACGGCACCCGGATCCAGCTGGCGGGCGAGGGCGAGGTCGGCCCCGGCGGCGGCCCCGCCGGAGACCTGTACGTCGAGATCCACGAGACCCCGCACGAGACCTTCCAGCGGCGCGGCGACGACCTGCACTGCACGGTCACCATCCCGATGACGGCGGGCGCGCTGGGCACGAAGGTGCCGCTGCAGACCCTCGACGGCATCGAGGAGATCGACATCCGGCCCGGTACGCAGTCCGGTCAGTCGGTCCCGCTGCACGGGCGCGGCATCACCCATCTGCGCGGCAACGGACGCGGTGACCTCATCGTGCACGTCGAGGTGCAGACCCCCGGCAAGCTGGACGCCGAGCAGGAGCGGCTGCTGCGCGAGCTGGCCAAGCTGCGCGGCGAGGAGCGGCCGACCGGCCAGTTCCAGCCGGGGCAGCAGGGGCTGTTCTCCCGCCTGAAGGACGCGTTCAACGGCCGGTAGGAATACCGGCCCGGACGGGGGGGGGGGGGGGGGGGGGGGGGGGGGGGGGGGGCGCCCCCCCCCCCCCCCCCCCACGGCAGCTCCTACTTCTGGGAATCCGATGAACCCG
>NZ_JBIWNI010000021.1:0-41869 GCF_044767145.1 Streptomyces sp. NPDC101490 | reverse complement strand
GCGGCCGGGCGGGCGGGGGGGGGGCGCCGCCCCGGGGCGGGGGGGGGGGGGGGCGCGCGGGGGGGCCCCCCCCCCCCCCCCCTCGCCGTGTCCGGAGCCGTGTCCGGAGCCGTGTCCGGAGCCGTGTCCGGAGCCGTGTCCGGAGCCGTGTCCGGCGGGGGAGCCGCTCAGGCGTCGAGGAGCCGCTCACGGATTCGGCGCCGGAGCAGGGGCATGACACGATGCCCATATGTCCACCACCGCACTGAACGATCTCTCTCGGTACCCGATCGTGCAGGCCCCCATGGCGGGTGGCGCCTCCTGTCCGGAGCTGGTCGGGGCCGTCTGCGAGGCCGGGGCCCTCGGCTTCCTGGCCGGCGGCTACAAGACGGCCGGCGGCCTCTACCAGGAGATCAAGCAGGTCCGGGGGCTCACCGCCCGGCCCTTCGGCGTCAACCTCTTCCTGCCGGGGACCGGCCGCCCCGCCGACCCCGCCGCCGTCGAGGTCTACCGCCACCAGCTGGCGGGCGAGACCACCTGGTACGACACCCCGCTCGGCGAGACCGACGACAGCCGCGACGACGCCTACGACGCCAAGCTGGCCATCCTCCTGGAGGACCCGGTCCCCGTCGTCTCCTTCACCTTCGGCTGCCCCGCGCCCGAGGTCCTGGCCTCCTTCGCCCGTGCCGGCACCTACACGATCGTCACCGCCACCTCCGTCGAGGAGGCCCTCGCCGCGCAGCACGCCGGGGCCGCCGCCGTCTGCGTCCAGGGCACCGAGGCGGGCGGCCACCAGGGCACCTTCCGCGACGACCCGGCCGACGACGACGCCCACGGCACCGGACTGCTCGCCCTGCTCACCCAGGTCCGCGAGAGCGTCGCCCTGCCGCTCGTGGCGGCGGGCGGGATCATGCGGGGCGCGCAGATCGCCGCCGTCCTCGCCGCCGGGGCGGACGCCGCCCAGCTCGGCACCGCCTTCCTGCCCTGCCCCGAGTCCGGCGCCCACCGGCTCCACAAGGCGGCCCTGACCGACCCGCTGTTCACCCGGACCGCCCTCACCCGGGCCTTCACCGGACGTCTGGCGCGCGGCCTGGTCAACCGGTTCCTGCACGAGCACGGGCCGTACGCCCCCGCCGCCTACCCGGAGATCCACCACCTCACCGCGCCGCTGCGCAAGGCCGCCGCCGCCACGGGGGACGCCCAGGGCATGGCCCTGTGGGCCGGTCAGGGCCACCGCCTCGCCCGGGACCTCCCCGCCGGACAACTGGTCGTGGTGCTGGCCGCCGAACTCGACACCGCACTCGCCCAGCAGGCCCACAGGAGCACCTCATGACCGCACCCGTCTTCGTCGTCGAGACCGTTCCCGGCCCCGGGAGCTTCCTCCTGGACGGCCCCGAGGGACGGCACGCCGTCTCCGTGAAGCGGCTCCGGGAGGGCGAGGAGCTCGTCCTCGTCGACGGGCGGGGCCGCTGGGCCGCGTGCGCGGTGCTGGCCGCCGAGGACCGGGACCGGCTGACCGTACGCGTCGACGAGGTCCACGAGGACCCCGAGGAGCAGCCGCGCGTCACCGTGGTCCAGGCGCTCCCCAAGGGCGACCGGGGCGAACTCGCCGTCGAGACCATGACGGAGACCGGGGTGGACGCGGTCGTGCCGTGGGCCGCGGCCCGGTGCGTCACCCAGTGGAAGGGCGACCGGGGCCTCAAGGCGCTCGGCAAATGGCGGTCCACCGCGCGCGAGGCCGGGAAGCAGTCGCGCCGCACGCGGTTCCCCGTGATCGCGGACCCGATGACGACCAAGCAGGTCGCCGCGCTCCTCGCGGAGGCCGATTTCGCGGCGGTGCTGCACGAGGACCGGGCACACCCGAGCGGCGCGCTCGCCACCGCCGACCTTCCCGCGAAGGGTTCGATCGTGCTGGTCGTCGGCCCCGAGGGGGGCGTCTCGCCGGACGAACTGGCCGCTTTCGAGGCGGCCGGGGCGAAGCCCTACCGGCTGGGCCGCAGCGTCCTGCGCACCTCCACCGCGGGCACCGCGGCGACGGCCCTCGTACTGGCCCGCACGGGCCGCTGGAGCTGAGGCCCCCCGGGGCCGTACCCGGTGGACGGGGCGTGGGGCGGCCTTTCTAGGCTGACCCGCATGGCCGACGACTCCCCCCTGATCCGTAGTCTGCGCGCGGCGGTCGCCGCCGCGCCCGACGACGTACCCCTGCGCCTCCACTTCGCCGAACTGCTCCTCGCGGAGGGCCGGAACGACGAGGCGGTCGCGGAGGCGGCGGTCTCGCTCCAGCACGCGCCGGGGGACGCGGCGGCCCGCGCACTGATGATCCGCGCGATGGGGCTGCCCGCGACGGCCCCGGCGGCCCCGGCCGTTCCGGCGGCCCCGGCCGTTCCGGCGAAGCCCACCGGGACCGATGGCCCCACTGGCCCCACAGACCACACCAGCTCCACCAGCTCCATCAGCCGCGAAGAGTCCCCGACCCCCGAATCACCTGTACCTGTCGAGCACACCAGTCCCACGACCTCCACCGCCCCCCAGCCCCCGGACGCCCCCGTCGACGGTCCCGCCTTCGACTGGGCCGCCGCCGAGCAGCAGGTGCGGGACGTCGTCGGGCCCCGTTTCCTGACGGAGCCGCAGGCCGAGGGCGGGGACGCCCCCGCCGCCTGGGACGTCGACGCGCCCGGCGCGGTGCGCCTGGCCGACGTCGGCGGCATGGACGAGGTCAAGGACCGCCTGGAGGCCGCCTTCCTCGCCCCCATGCGCAACCCCGAACTACGCAGGCTGTACGGCAAGTCGCTCCGCGGCGGACTGCTGCTGTACGGGCCGCCCGGCTGCGGCAAGACGTTCATCGCACGGGCCGTCGCGGGCGAACTGGGCGCGAACTTCCTCACCGTCTCGCTCTCCGACGTCCTCGACATGTGGATCGGCGCCTCCGAGAAGAACGTCCACGACATCTTCGAGACGGCCCGCCGCCAGGCCCCCTGCGTGGTCTTCCTCGACGAGCTGGACGCGCTCGGCGCCAAGCGCTCCCGCACCCACCACAGCGGCCTGCGCAACGTCGTCAACCAGCTCCTCACCGAACTGGACGGCATCGCGAGCGGCGCGGGCAACGAAGGCGTGTTCGTGCTCGCCGCCACCAACGTGCCCTGGGACGTGGACATCGCGCTGCGCCGCCCCGGCCGCCTCGACCGCACCCTGCTGGTGCTCCCGCCGGACGCCACCGCCCGCGAGGCGATCCTCCGCTACCACCTGCGGGAACGCCCCGTCGAGTCCGTCGACCTCGGCAAGCTCGTCAAGGCCACCGAGGACTTCTCCGGCGCCGACCTCGCGCACGTCTGCGAGTCGGCGGCCGAGACCGCGCTCCTCGACTCCGCCCGCAGCGGCTCCGTACGCCTGATCACCACCAAGGACCTGCTCGGCGCGGCCAAGCAGATCAAGCCGTCCACGGAGCCCTGGTTCGCGGCCGCCCGGAACGTCGCCATGTTCGCCAACGAGGGCGGCCTCTACGACGACCTCCTCACCCACCTCAAGCGGAAGCGCAAGCTGTGACCGCGCCGACCGCGCTGCTGCGCGCCGAGGCCCTCTACGACACCGGCCGGTACGCCCAGGCCGGGGAACTGGTCGCCCGGCACCTGGCGACGGAACCGGAGGACGCCGAGGCGCTCGTCCTGCTGGCCCGCTGCCACCACCGGGCCGAGGACCATCCGGCCGCCCTGGACGCCGTGGAACGGGCCCTGAGCGCCGAACCCGAACTGCTGGCGGGCGTCCTGATGCGGGTCCAGATCCTGCTGGGCCTCAAGCGCTACCCGGAGGCGGAGGCCACGGCCCGGCACTCCGTCCGGCTCGCCCCGCAGCACTGGGGCACCCACTACGCCCTCGCCACCGTCCTCTCCCGGTCCGTGAACCGCGCCCGGAACACCGAGGCATACGAGGCAGCGCGGACCGCCGTCCAGTTGGCGCCCGAGGAGGACGCGGCCCACTTCCTGGTGGGCCTGACCGCACAGCGCCGACGCGACCACGCCACCGCGCGGCGGGCGTACGAGACCACGCTGCGGCTCAACCCGCAGAGCAGCGAGGCCCACAACAACCTGTCGCTGCTGCGGCTGCGGCGCCGCTGGTTCCGGCGCGGCGCGTGGACCCAGGCGGCCGAGGGCTTCGTCGCCTCCGCCGCGCTCGACCTCCAGGACCGCAAGGCCCGCCACAACCTGGAGGCGATGGCCTGGAACACCGTCGCCGGGGCCCGCTGGGTCGCCCTGGCGGGTTTCCTCGCCTCGGCGTTCGGGGCCGCGCCCGTCCGGGACGGGGCCACCGGCGCGGACGCCGTCGTACCGTTCGTGATCGGCGCGGCCGTCCTCCTGGGCGCCTGGGGCGGCTGGGTGCTGTGGATGGCCCGCCGGGTGCCGCCCCGGCTGCGCCGCCCGCTGTTCCTGGTGGCCCGGTCCTGCCGTCCGGTGATCGCGATGGCGGCCGCGGTGGGGCTGCTCGGGCTGTACTCGGTGGTGACGATGGCCCTGTGGTCGTTCGGCACCGGCGTGGTCGGCGGTCTGGGGACGCCGCTGTTCTGGGCCGTGATCATCACGTACTGGGCGAGCCGTTCCGCCCTGAACCGGCGGGCGCCCACGGACTGACCGGGGGCGCGCCCGGGGGCGGGCGGCGGCCGATAACATGCGGGGGTACCAGCCGATCAGACGAGCGAGGAGCGGGGCCATGGCCGGAGAGCCGCAGGACGACTGCCTGTTCTGCAAGATCGTGGCGGGTGAGGTGCCGGCGACGATCGTGCGGGAGACGGCGACCACCGTCGCCTTCCGTGACATCAACCCGCAGGCGCCCGTGCACGTCCTGGTGATCCCGCGCCTCCACCACCCGGACGCCGCCTCCCTGGCCGCCGCCGCGCCCGAGGTCGCCGCCGACGTGCTGCGCGAGGCGGGCGAGGTCGCCGCCCAGGAGAAGGTGGACGGGTCCGGCTACCGGATCGTCCTCAACACCGGCTCCGGCGCGGGCCAGACCGTCTTCCACGCCCACGCGCACGTGCTGGCCGGCCGCGGTCTCACCTGGCCCCCCGGATAGTCCGTGTCCGTCCGCGAACTCGTCGTGCTCGGGACCGCCAGCCAGGTCCCGACCCGGCACCGCAACCACAACGGCTATCTGCTGCGCTGGGACGGCCGGGGCATCCTCTTCGACCCTGGCGAGGGCACCCAGCGGCAGATGCTGCGGGCCGGGGTCGCGGCGCACGACCTCGACCGGATCTGCGTGACGCACTTCCACGGCGACCACTCGCTGGGCCTCGCCGGGGTGATCCAGCGGATCAACCTCGACCGGGTGCCGCACCCCGTCACCGCGCACTACCCGGCGAGCGGCCAGCACTTCTTCGACCGGCTGCGGTACGCCACGGCGTACCGCGAGACCGTGGACCTGGTGCAGGCGCCCGTCTCCGCCGACGGGCCGCTCGCCGTCACCGACGCGTTCACCCTGGACGCGCGGCTGCTCTCGCACCCCGTCGAGTCGTACGGCTACCGGCTGACCGAGCCCGACGGGCGCAGGCTGCTCCCCGAGCGGCTCGCCGCGCACGGCATCGTGGGCCCCGACGTCGGCCGCATCCAGCGCGAGGGCTCCCTGAACGGCGTGCCCTTCGAGGAGGTCAGCGAGGTCCGGCGCGGGCAGCGCTTCGCCTTCGTCATGGACACCCGGCTCTGCGACGGGGTGCACGCCCTCGCCGAGGACGCCGATCTGCTGGTCATCGAGTCGACCTTCCTCGACGAGGACGTCCGGCTCGCCACCGACCACGGCCATCTGACGGCCGGACAGGCCGCCGAGGTCGCCCGGGACGCCCGGGTGCGGCACCTGGTGCTGACCCACTTCTCGCAGCGGTACTCCGACCCCTCGGAGTTCGAGCGGCAGGCGCGGGCGGCCGGATTCGACGGCGAACTGAGCATCGCCCAGGACCTCATGCGGGTCCCCGTACCGAAACGACTGTGACCATGCCCGTACCCAAGGCCGAACTGCACCTCCACATCGAAGGCACCCTCGAACCCGAGCTGGCCTTCGCGCTCGCCGAACGCAACGGCGTCACCCTGCCGTACGCGGACACCGCCGCCCTGCGCGAGGCGTACCGCTTCGGCGACCTCCAGTCCTTCCTGAACCTCTACTACGGCCTGATGGCGGTGCTGAGGACCGCCGAGGACTTCACGGAACTGGCCGACGCCTATCTGGAGCGGGCCGCCGCGCAGGGCGTCCGGCACGCCGAGATCTTCTTCGACCCGCAGGCCCACACCGCGCGCGGGGTGCCCTTCGCCACCGTGGTCGAGGGGCTGGGTGCCGCGCTCGACCGCTCCGAGGAGCGGCACGGGATCTCCACCCGGCTCATCATGTGCTTCCTGCGCGACGAGTCCGCCGAGTCGGCGCTCGCCACTCTGGAGCAGGCGAAGCCCCACCTGGACCGGATCACCGGCGTCGGCCTGGACTCGGCGGAGGTCGGCCATCCGCCCGCCAAGTTCCGCGAGGTGTACGAGGCGGCCGGGGCGCTCGGTCTGCGCAAGGTCGCCCACGCGGGCGAGGAGGGACCGGCGGCGTACGTCCGCGAGGCGCTCGACGTCCTCGGGGTGGAGCGGATCGACCACGGGCTGCGCTGCGTGGAGGACCCGGAGCTGGTCGAGCGGCTGGCCCGCGAGCGGGTGCCGCTCACCCTCTGCCCGCTGTCGAACGTACGGCTCCGGGTCATCGACACCCTCGCCGACCATCCGCTGCGGTCGATGATGGCGGCGGGCCTGCTGGTCACCGTGAACTCCGACGACCCCGCGTACTTCGGCGGCTACGCCGGAGACAACTTCGACGGGGTCCGCGACGCCCTCGGCCTGACCCCGGACCAGCTCCGCGAGCTGGCCCGCAACTCCTTCCTCGCCTCCTTCCTGGACGACGACGAGGAGCGCAGGGCCCGGTACCTCGCCGAGGTCGAGGCGTACGACTTCGACACGGTCTGAGGCCGTACGGGCCGGGCGGACGGGACTCGGCCCCCGTACGGGACCCGGCCCCGCCCCGCGCTCTGTTCCCCGGTCGGCCGCGCGGTGATACTGGAGCCCGCGCGGTTGTCCCGGGGGGAGCGACGGGGTGTCCCACACGAACGGCCCCACGGGGTCCACGGACGGTTCTTCCGGTACGGCGGGTCCGCCCGGGGCCGCAGCTCCGGCGGCGCCGGTCCCGCACCAGCCGCCCCGGTGGGCGTGGTGGGTCGCCGGGATCGCGGTACCCCTGACGGGCGTCGTGGCGACGCTCGCGATCGGCGCGCAGCGGTCCGGGCCCGCCGTGCCGGTGCCGTCCGCCGCACCCCCGGGAGCCGTGGCCCCGCCGGTGCCGTCCGCCCCCGTCACCTCGGCGTCGCCCTCCGGGCCCGCGGGGACGCCCTCCGCGACGGCCCCGCCGTCCACGTCCACCCCACCGGCCCCGCCGCGCACGCCCGTCCCGTCGCCCCGGACCTCCGCGCCGCCCCGGGAACCGTCCGCTCCCGGCATCACCGTCGCACCCCCCGCCGAGCGCCCGGTGCGTCTGGTCAACCACCACAGCGGCCTGTGCCTGGCGGTGCCCGGTGCCGCGACCGGGGTCGTCGGGCTCAACCAGTTCGGGTGCGGCCCGTACCCCGATCACCTCTGGCGGCTGATGCCCTCGGGACGGGACGCGGCGGGACGGCCGCTGCACCGGATCGTCAACGGCAACAGCGGACTGTGCGCCGCCGTCCCCGCCGGAAGCCGGAAGGCGGCGGCCGAGGTCGACCAGTATCCGTGCGGCGCCTACCTGGACCACCTCTGGCGGTTCGCGTACGAGCGCGGCGACACGGCGGGACGGCCCCTGTTCCGGGTCGTCAACGGCAACAGCGGGATGTGCCTCGCGGTGCCCGGGGGCAGCCGCCGGGAGACCGCGCCGGTCAACCAGTTCCCCTGCGGCCCCTACGACGACCACCTGTGGCGGGTCGTTCCCGGCTGAGCGCCGACGGTCTGTTCCGCGCCCGCAGTCCGTCCCTCGTCCGTCCCGCTCAGGTCCCCGCCCCGCCGTCCGTGTCCCGCCCGTCGGCCGGGGGCTCAGCCCCGGTCGCCCGGTCTCGCCAGACCGAACCTCGCCCGGGTCGGACGCCGACGGCCCACCGGCGCCCGGACCAGTGCGACCTCCTGCTCCGGGGCGCCCATCTGGGGGACCGTCGGCGGGGTCGCCGCCGCCGTGCCCGCCAGGACCGCCGCCGGGGCGCCACCCCGGCGCCGCACCGAACCGGGGACCAGCGGACGCCCGGAGACATGCCGCGCCACCGCCGTCATCGGGACCGCGACGAGCAGCAGCAGCGCGCACAGGACCACACCCATCCCCGGATATCCGGCGCCCTCCGAGAGCAGGCTGCCGGTCACCGGGCCGCACGCCACGCCGAGCGACGACGCCGAGCCGACGAGGACGGCCCAGCGGCCGCGCGGGTCGAGCGAGGCGGCCAGACCCAGCAGGTACGACAGGACCACCGGGTAGACGGCGTTCCACAGGATCTCGCCGGTGGCGAACGCGGCCAGGCTCCCGGCGGCCGAACTGAGCAGCACACAGCCCGCGATGAGGACCGTGCCCGCGCCGATGGGCACCGCGCGGCCGAGCCGGGAGCCGAGCGCCCCCGCCGCCGTCACCCCGGCGAGCCCGGCGCCGAGCGCCACCGCGAAGACCGCGCCGACGGTCACCTCGGTGAGACCCGCCTGCGTCACCCCGATACGACCGCTCACCCCCCACAGCGCGTTCTGCGCGAGGGACCAGCACAGGATGCCCGCGGCGAGCACGCACCCGGCCCGGCGCCGGGGGAGCGGACCGGTCGGACCGCCCCCGCGCGCGGCCCGGCCCCCGGCCCAGGGAACCCCCGGCAGCCGTCCGGTGACCGGCCACACCAGGACGGCCGCGCAGGAGAGGGCGAGCAGCGGCGGCGTGTGGCCGCCCGCCAGGTGCGGCAGGCTCAGATAGAGCGCGCCCGCGGTCGCGGAGACGGTCAGCAGACCGAGGGTGGCGGCCCGGTGCGGGTCGCGCTGCCCGGCGATCCCGGCGGCGGCGACCGCCGTCGCGGTGCCCGAGCCGACGCCCCCGAGGACGGCGCCCGCGACGACCAGCGGCACCAGACCGGTCGCGGCGGCGGAGCCGTAACCGACCGCCATCGCGAGGAGCCCCGCGCGGGCCGCCGTGCGGGGCGCGATCCGGTCACCGCGTGCGGCCAGGGTGAACCCCGCCGCCGAGGAGCCGAGGAGCAGGAAGGAGCCGACGAGCCCGGCCTGCGCCGGGCTCAGGCCGAGCCCGGCGGAGAGCCGGCCCACGACGGTGGGCAGCAGGTACGGGGCGAGATAGCCGGCGGTGAAGAGGGCGACGAGGGCGACAGGGGCCCCCGGGACGCGCGGGCGCGACGACATGGGCGTTCCAGGAACTGAACGGAGAAATGAGATGGCGCCCGGTGATCCACGGGCTCGCGGCACCATGTGTATCAAGCATCCGACTGGGCGGAGAAGACACCGCCCCCCGTTTCGGCCTGTGAGGTGAGTCACTATCGGTTTGGGTTCGCTCCTACGGGGTAACGCGCGACGGCCATGTGGCGTCGCAGCCGTCTCTCCACCCCCGTCGGGCACACTGTCCAGATCAGCACCACGGTGCCGATGCACCGCACCACGACCGGGGAGTCCGCCGTGACCACAGCCAGGGGAGAGCAGCCGCAACACGACGCCGAGGTCGACCCCTTGGGGTGCCTGCGCGAACCCACCGACCCCGCCTGCGACGTCTTCCTGACCGGCACCGTCTTCCTCGACATCATCTTCACCGGCCTCGACAGCGCCCCCGTCCGCGGCACCGAGTCCTGGGCCCGGGGGATGGGATCGAGCCCCGGCGGCGTCGCCAACATGGCCACCGCCCTCGCCCGCCTCGGCCTGCGGACCTCCCTCGCCGCCGCCTTCGGCGACGACCACTACGGCGAGTACTGCTGGGACGCCCTCGAACAGGGCGAGGGCATCGACCTCTCCCTCTCCCGCACGGTCCCCGGCTGGCACTCCCCGGTCACCGTCTCCATGGCCTACGAGGGCGAACGGACCATGGTCTCCCACGGCCACCAGGCCCCCGACCTGGACGGCACCCTGCCCGCGTACCCGCCCCACGCGCGCGCGGCCGTCGCCTCCCTCGTCCCCGGACGCGCCGAGGAATGGGTCGAACGGGCCGCCCTGGGCGGCGCCAAGGTCTTCGCCGACGTCGGCTGGGACGACACCGGCCACTGGGACCTCAGGGGCCTCACCGACCTCGAACACTGCGAGGCCTTCCTGCCCAACGCCGCCGAGGCGATGCGGTACACCCGCACCGACTGCCCCCGGGCCGCCGCCCGCGCCCTCGCCGACAAGGTCCGCTACGCCGTCGTCACCCTCGGCTCCGAGGGCGCCTACGCCGTCGACGGCGCCACCGGCGAGACCGCCGAGGTCCCCGCCATCCGGGTCGCCGCCCTCGACCCGACCGGCGCCGGGGACGTCTTCGTCGCCGGATTCGTCACCGGCACCCTCGCCGACTGGCCCCTAGCCGACCGGCTCGCCTTCGCCGGACTCACCGCCGCCCTCTCCGTCCAGGAGTTCGGCGGCTCCCTCTCCGCCCCCACCTGGGGCGAGATCGCCGCCTGGTGGCAGCGGGCCCAGCACCACGAGGGCCAGGACCCGGAGGCCCTGCGCGCCCGCTACGCCTTCCTCGAACGACTGCTGCCCGCCCCGGCGCGCGCCTGGCCGCCGCGCCGCGCGGTACCCACCATCGGCTTCCGCGCCGCCCACACCTGAACGGTCCGTACGACGAACGGCTAAACCACTACGGGCCCGTGGCACCCAGGTCGTAGGCTTGAGGATCAGAGGTTGTCGAGCGGCGAGAACCCCGCAACAGGAGGTATGCGCAGGCCACAGTGCCGGCCCATGACTCAGACACCCACAGCCCGCGACGGATCGCCCCAGGACGGGGCGCCCGGACAGGCCCGCGCCCACTTCGCCGTCCCCGCCAGGCATCCGATGGTGAGCCTGCTCGGCTCCGGCGACGCACTGCTCCGCGTGATCGAGCGGTCGTTCCCGAAGACCGACATCCACGTCCGGGGCAACCAGGTCAGCGCGGTCGGGGACGCGGCGGAGGTCGCCCTGATCCAGCGCCTGTTCGACCAGATGATGCTGGTGCTCCGCACCGGTCAGCCGATGACGGAGGACGCAGTGGAACGCTCGATCGCCATGCTCAGGGCCGGGGAGAACGGCTCGGGGAGCGACGAGGAGACCCCCGCCGAGGTGCTCACCCAGAACATCCTCTCCCACCGGGGCCGCACGATCCGCCCCAAGACGCTCAACCAGAAGCGGTACGTCGACGCCATCGACAAGCACACCATCGTCTTCGGCATCGGCCCCGCGGGCACCGGAAAGACCTACCTGGCCATGGCCAAGGCGGTCCAGGCCCTCCAGTCCAAGCAGGTCAGCCGCATCATCCTGACCCGCCCCGCCGTCGAGGCGGGCGAGCGCCTCGGCTTCCTGCCCGGCACCCTCTTCGAGAAGATCGACCCCTACCTGCGCCCGCTCTACGACGCGCTGCACGACATGCTCGACCCCGACTCCATCCCCAAACTGATGGCGAGCGGCACGATCGAGGTCGCCCCCCTGGCCTACATGCGAGGTCGTGCCCAGCCCGTCTTCACCAACGTCCTGACGCCGGACGGCTGGCGCCCCATCGGCGACCTGGAGGTGGGCGACCTGGTCATCGGCTCCGACGGCGAGCCGACCCCGGTGCTCGGCGTCTACCCCCAGGGGGAGAAGGACGTCTACCGCGTCAGCGCCCAGGACGGCTCCTGGACCCTGTGCTGCGGCGAACACCTCTGGACCGTCCGTACGGCCTCCGACAAGCGGCGCGACAAGCCGTGGCGGGTCCTGGAGACCCAGGACATGATCGGCGACCTGCGGGCCGCGCACGCCCACAGGTACGAACTGCCGCTGCTGACCGCACCCGTGGCCCTGCCCGAGCGCGAGGTCCCGATGGACCCCTACGCACTGGGACTGCTGCTCGGGGACGGCTGCCTGACCGGCTCGACCACGCCGTCGTTCTCCAGCGAGGACCGTGAACTCGCCGAGGCGCTGGAAGCGGCCCTGCCCGGCATCGCCGTACGCGCCAAGGGAGGACCGGACTACGTCCTGAACCGGATCGCCGCCCCCGGCGACGTCATGACCACGGAGAACCCGGTCACCGGAGTGCTGCGGCAGCTCGACCTGATCGGTACGCGCTCGCACTCCAAGTTCGTGCCCGACGACTACCTGTACAACACGGCCGAGGTCCGCCTCGCCGTGCTCCAGGGACTCCTCGACTCCGACGGCGGCCCGGTCACACAGAAGGACCGCACCTGCCGGATCCAGTACACGAGCACCTCGATCATGCTCCGTGACGACGTGATCGCGCTGGTCCAGTCCCTCGGCGGCGTCGCCTACACGCGACGGCGGGCGGCGGAGGGACGACCCCAGGGCACCGCCCTGGGCAAGCACCGCCACGACGCCCACGTCGTGGACATCCGCCTCCCCGAGGGCGTCGAGCCCTTCCGGCTCGCCCGCAAGCGGGACGCCTACCGGGCCGCGGGCGGCGGCGGGCGGCCGATGCGGTTCATCGACTCCATCGAGCCCGCCGGGCGCGAGGAGACGGTCTGCATCCAGGTCGCGGCCGAGGACTCGCTGTACGTCACACAGGACTATCTGCTGACGCACAACACCCTGAACGACGCGTTCATCATCCTCGACGAGGCGCAGAACACCAGCCCCGAGCAGATGAAGATGTTCCTCACCCGGCTCGGGTTCGACTCGAAGATCGTCATCACCGGTGACATCACCCAGGTCGACCTGCCGAACGGGGCGAAGAGCGGGCTGCGGCAGGTGCGGGACATCCTCGAAGGGGTCCCGGACGTCGCCTTCTCGTCGCTCACGTCGCAGGATGTCGTCCGGCACCGGCTCGTCGGCCGTATCGTCGACGCGTACGAGCAGTACGACAGCCGCAACGGGAAGTAGTACACGAGCACCATGTCGATCGACGTCAACAACGAGTCCGGGACCGAGGTCGACGAGCAGTCGATCCTCGACATCGCCCGCTACGCGCTCGCCCGGATGCGCATCCACCCCCTCTCCGAGCTCTCGGTGATCGTGGTGGACGCGGAGGCGATGGAGCAGCTCCACATCCAGTGGATGGACCTGCCCGGACCGACGGACGTCATGTCCTTCCCGATGGACGAGCTGCGCCCGCCGTCGAAGGACGACGAGGAGCCCCCGCAGGGCCTCCTCGGTGACATCGTGCTCTGCCCCGAGGTCGCCACCCAGCAGGGCAAGGACGCGCCGACCGATCACTCCATGGACGAGGAGCTCCAGCTGCTCACCGTCCACGGGGTGCTGCACCTCCTCGGCTACGACCACGAGGAGCCCGACGAGAAGGCCGAGATGTTCGGCCTCCAGGCGGCGATCGTCGACGGCTGGCGCGCGGAGAAGGGCCTGACCGGCCCGTCCCCGGCGCCGACCGTCTCCTGACCCGATGGACGTGTCACTGATCCTCGGGGCGGTCGCCCTGGTCGTCGTGGCCTGGCTGGCCGCGTGCGCCGAGGCCGGTCTGGCCCGGGTCTCCAGCTTCCGCGCCGCCGAGGCCGTACGGTCCGGGCGGCGCGGGGCGGAGAAGCTCGCCCAGGTCGCCTCGGACCCCACCCGCTACCTCAACGTGGCGCTCCTCGTGCGCGTCGCCTGCGAGATGGCGGCGGGCGTCCTCGTCACGTACGTCTGCCTCGAAGCCTTCCCGGAGACCTGGGAGGCGCTCCTCGTCGCCATCGCGGTGATGGTCCTCGTCTCCTATGTGGCCGTCGGCGTCTCGCCCCGTACGATCGGCCGCCAGCACCCGCTGAACACGGCGACGGCCGCCGCGTACGTGCTGCTGCCGCTGGCCCGGATCATGGGGCCGATCCCGCAGCTGCTGATCCTCATCGGCAACGCGCTGACGCCGGGCAAGGGCTTCCGCAAGGGTCCCTTCGCCTCCGAGGCGGAGCTGCGGGCCCTGGTGGACCTCGCCGAGAGCGAGTCGCTGATCGAGGACGAGGAGCGCCGGATGGTGCACTCGGTCTTCGAGCTGGGCGACACCCTCGTGCGGGAGGTGATGGTGCCCCGGACCGACCTGGTCTGCATCGAGCGGTACAAGACGATCCGTCAGGCCCTCACCCTCGCGCTGCGCTCCGGTTTCTCGCGCATCCCGGTCACCGGGGAGAACGAGGACGACATCGTCGGCATCGTGTATCTGAAGGACCTGGTCAGGAAGTCGCACATCAACCGGGAGTCCGAGGCGGACCTGGTGTCGACGGCGATGCGGGCCGCCGCCTTCGTCCCCGACACCAAGAACGCCGGTGACCTGCTGCGCGAGATGCAGCTGGAGCGCAACCACGTCGCCGTCGTCATCGACGAGTACGGCGGCACGGCGGGCATCGTCACCATCGAGGACATCCTGGAGGAGATCGTCGGGGAGATCACCGACGAGTACGACCGGGAGCTGCCGCCGGTCACGGACCTCGGCGGGGGCCGGCACCGGGTGACCGCCCGGCTCGACATCGGCGACCTCGGCGAGCTGTACGGCCTGGGGCCCGACGAGTACGACGACGAGGACGTGGAGACCGTCGGCGGTCTGCTCGCGAAGGCGCTCGGCCGGGTGCCGATCGCGGGCGCGAAGGCGGTCGTGGAGCTGCCGGACGGGCGTTCCCTGCGGCTGACGGCCGAGTCCCCGGCCGGCCGACGGAACAAGATCGTCACCGTTCTGGTGGAACCCCTGGAACCGGAGGAGACCCCGTAGTGACCCCCGACGAGCTGCGCGCCTTCTGCCTGGACCTCAACGACGCGACGGAGGAGTTCCCGTTCACCCCGGAGACCTCCGTCTTCAAGGTCGCCGGGAAGATGTTCGCGCTCTCGGCGCTGGACTCCGAGCCGCTGCGGGTCAACCTCAAGTGCGATCCGGACGAGGCGGTACGGCTCCGCGAGGAGCACCCCGGCGTCGCGCCCGGCTATCACATGAACAAGCGGCACTGGAACACGGTGAGCGTGGGAGAGCTCCCGGACCGGATGGTCCGGGAGCTCGTCGAGGACTCGTACGACCTCGTGGTCGCCGGTCTTCCCCGGACGGTACGGCTCCGCCTCGACCGCCCCTGAGTCACCGGCGCCGCAGTCCGAGGCCCACCAGGGCGGCGGCGCCGAGCAGGATCGCCGCGTCCAGGACGAGGACGGTGCGGACACCGCCGTACAGGTCGCCGCCGGTGGTGGCGAGGACCCCGAGCAGCGGGATGCCGACCGTGAGGCCGACCTGCTGGGTGGTGGTCACCAGACCGGTGGCCAGTCCCTGCTTCTCGTCGGGGACGCCGGAGGTGGCGGTCAGCCCGTACGCGATGATCGCGCCGAGGTGGCACATCGACGCCAGTGAGACCGCGACGGTCGCCAGGACCGCGCCCGACTCCCGGCCGAGCCCGAGCAGCGCTGCGGTCAGCAGGCCCTGTCCGGCGAGCGAGCCGACGAGGACGCGGCGGGCGCCGATCCGGCCGATCAGCTTCGGCGCCAGTGTTCCGGCGATCACGGACATCACGCCCTGCACTCCGAAGACCAGGCCGGTGGCGAAGGCCGAGAGGCCCAGGGTGTCCTGGAGGTACAGGGTGAGGACGAAGACGACGGTCGACATCATCGAGAAGGTGACCAGTCCGCCCAGGTTGCCGAAGGCGACCGTGGGCCGCCGCAGCATCGGCAGCGAGACCAGCGGGGCCGCCGCGCGGGACTCGACCCGCACGAACAGCCCGAGCAGCAGTACGCCCGCCACCAGGGTGACCAGGACGTCCGCGCCGCCGAAGCCGCGCTCGGCGGCCGTGGACAGGGCGTAGATCAGGGAGAGCAGTCCGAGGGTGACGGTCACCGCGCCGGGCACGTCGAGCCGGGGCCGTTCGGGGGTGCGGGACTCGGGGAGCAGCCGGGGGGCGAGCGGCAGCACGATCGCGCTGAAGAGGGCGAGCAGGCCCATGGTGGAGCGCCAGCCGAGCGTGTCGGTCATGACGCCGCCGAGGACCATGCCGACGGTGAAGCCGAGCGAGAGCAGGGTGCCGGAGATGCCGAGCGCCCGGTCGCGCAGCGGGCCCTCGGGGAAGGTGGTGGTCAGCAGGGACATGCCGGTGGGCACGATCGCGGCGGCGCCGAGGCCCTGGAGGGCGCGGGCGGTGAGGAAGGACGCCGGGTCCCAGGCGAAGGTGGCGAGCAGTGAGGCCGCGCCGAAGAGGGAGAGCCCGGCGAGGAACAGCCTCTTGCGTCCGTAGAGGTCGCCGACGCGGCCGAAGAGCAGCAGGAAGCCGCCCGAGGGCAGGGCGAAGGCGGTGACGGCCCACTGGAGGGCGGCCCGGTCGAGGCCGAGGTCGGCGCCGAGGACGGGCAGGGCCACGTTCAGTACGGAGAAGTCGAGCGCGACCATGAACTGGGCGGCGCACAGCACGAAGAGGACGAGCCGGGTGCGGCCGGTGAGGGCCGGGGGAGCGGGGGCGGGGTTCCGGGCGGGGGCCCCGGAGGAGGTCAGGGTCGGCATGTCCCCACCTTCGTCGTCCGGGAACAACGGTGGGGAGCGGGAACTTATCCTGTTGGCCGTACCACCAGGCACGACCGGGCACCACGAGGCACGGCCGGCATGCGCAGGCACAACCGGGCACGACGAGGCACGACCGGGCACGAGCAGGTACGACCGGGCACCACCACGCATCCAGGGGGAAGTACGTGGCCACCGCCGTCGAGAGCGTCACCGCGAAGCAGCACCGGCTGGGGCAGCTCCGTGAGTTCCTGATGAGCCGCAGGGCCCGGGTGAGCCCGGCCGAGGCGGGGCTGCCGGACGGCGGGCGCCGCCGGACCCCGGGGCTGCGCCGGGAGGAGGTGGCCGTCCTGGCGGGTGTCGGGGCCAGCTGGTACCAGTGGCTGGAGCAGGGCAGGGACATCACGGTCTCGCCGCAGGTGCTGGACTCGGTGGCGCGGGTGCTGCGGCTGAGCCCGGCGGAGCGGCGCCATCTGTACGTCCTGGCGGCGCTGAACCCGCCGGTCGCGGAGACCGCTCCGGAGGACCTGGACATGTGCGAGGGGCTGCGGCGGCTGATCGACGCGTGGACGCCGTTCCCCGCGCACATCATGGACGTCTACTGGAACACGGTCGTCCACAACGACGCGGCGGCGCTCGTGCTGGGGATGCGGCCGGGCGTCCCGCAGAACTGCCTGGTGAACTTCTTCACCGATCCGCTGTACCGGACGCGGGCGGCGCACTGGGCGCGGAGCGCGCCGAAGGTCGTCGCCCAGTTCCGTTCGGCCTGCTCGGAGTCCCCGGAGGACGAGGGTTTCCGGGTGGTGATCGAGGAGCTGAAGCAGCTGAGTCCGGAGTTCGCGGAGCTGTGGGAGCGGCAGGACGTCCGGCCGGGCGGCCAGAACCGCAAGGAGCTGGAGCATCCGCTGGCGGGCACCCTGATGATGGAGGCGACCCAGCTGCGGGTCCCGGCCCGGCCGGACCTGCTGATCGTGCTGCACACGCCGCTGCCGGAGGCGCACACGGCGGAGAAGCTGGAGTGGCTGGCGTCGCCGGAGGGGCGCCGGGGGGCGATGTACCCGGTCGCGGGCTGATCCCCGGGGCGGACCTATGCTCAGGGGCATGACACTCAGCAGCGAGCACGGCGACCTCGGCGCCGAGGACTTGAAGATCATCACGCTGGCGCGCAGCGCCCGCGCCCGCAACGGCGTGCCCGAGGGCGCCGCGGTGCGCGACGAGACCGGCCGGACGTACGTGGCGGGGACGGTGGAGCTGGAGTCGCTCCGGCTGAGCGCGCTGCGGACGGCCGTCGCGATGGCGGTGGCGAGCGGCGCCCGGTCCCTGGAGGCGGCGGCCGTGGTGTCCGGTGCGGAGGCCGCGTCGGACGAGGACCGGGCGGCGGTCCGGGACCTCGGCGGCCCGGAGACCCCGGTGCTGCTCGCGGGTCCCGACGGACAGTTGCGCGCGGCGGTCACGGCGGGCTGACCGCGTCCCGACCGGGCGGGGGTCCCGCCGCACGGGAAGACCGTGCGGAAAGTCGTACAAAAAGCCGTACGAAGCCGTGCGGGAAGACCGTGCGGGAAGCCGTACGGAAACCGCACGGAACGGTCGCGCGGACGGCCCGGCCCGGCGATGGGCCCGTACGGCGAGAACAGGACACGGAGGGGCCCGGCGGTGTGCCGGGCCCCTCCGTCTTGTGTCCTTGTGAACGATCACCGCGTCTTCTCTTGCCTTCCCCGGCGGTCTGCGTCTCAATGAACACCGGTCCGCCCGACGGACCGTCAGATCTCTCGTCCTCCACGCAGTGTCCGCACCCCTGCGTTCGTCATCGGAAGGGGTTCGAACTAGCCATGAGAAGAAGAAGCACCACGGGGACCGTCGCGGTCCTCGCCGGGGGCCTCGCCGCCGCCGGACTCGCCTTCGCCCCGTCGGCCGCCGCCGTCTCGCCCGGCTCGGCCACGGCGACGTACGACTGTGGCACCTGGGGCGGCGGCACCGCCACCCTCGCCGCCACGCAGAGCGGCACGTCCGCGACCATCACCCTCACCTCGGGCATCACGACGCCGATCGCGGTCGGCGCCGACCAGATCAGCGCGACGCTGACGATGGCCAAGGGCGGCGGTGGCACCCGGGTCTTCACCGGCAAGAAGAACCCGGCGCTCCCCGCCAACGGGACGGTGAAGATCGGTCCGCTCGCCGGGACCGTGGCCTCGGGCGACAGCCTCAACTCGTACTTCGCGGGTGTCGCCCTCAAGATGGTGATCTTCGGGGTCACGGTGAACTGCGACGCGGTCACCTCGCAGACGCCCGGCCCGTTCGTCTTCTAGCCGAGCACGCTCCGCCCAGGACCGGTGCCGCCCTCGGGCGGCACCGGTCTCCGTCGTGTTCCGGCTCCGGCCGCCCCGCCGATGACCTGCGAAAAGCTCCGGCCGAACCGATCTTGACAGTATCTGACGGGACATCAGTCGATGTCTCCCGCGTGCCTTGACTTCTCTTCACCGACGGCTGTCAATGGCGCCCACTCATTCCTCAGGAGGGGGCACACCATGGCACTCACCCGATCCCGGGCGGCCGTCCGAAGACGGCGCTGGACCGCCGTCCTCGGCGCCACCGCCCTCGCGTTCGCGGGCGGCGGCGCGCTCGCCACCCCCGCCGGTGCGACCAGCAGTTCCGTGGAGGTGCAGTACCAGACCCGCTGCATCCCGCCGCCGATCGCGGGCATCCCGCCCATCCAGGGCACCACCACCGCCCTCGTCTCGGTCGACAAGAGCAGCCCCAAGGTCGGCGACGTCGTGACCGTCACCTACACGATCACCAAGCCCGCCGCCTCCAACCCGGTCGACCTCGCCCTCCCGGCCGACATCATGACGCCCAGCGGCAAGGTCGTCCTCGGCGGCGCCCAGACCGGCGCCATCACCGTCACCGGCCCCAAGAAGAACCCGCCGGTCCCCGGCAAGGGCTCCTTCCCGGCCTTCTCCATGACCGGCACCTTCACGGTCACCCAGGCCGGAACGATCACCCTGTCACCCGGCGACTACAACATCCACACCAGCTACATCATGGAGCTGGACACCCCCTGTACCGTCCTCAACCCGCCCGCCCCGGTCTCCGACACGGTCACCGCGAGCCCGGTGACCAGCCCCAACACCCGGGCCCTCCAGCTGGAGACGCCCTCCGGCGCCCCCGGCGTCCGGGTCACCGTCAACGGCTCCCGCTTCACCCCGCTCACCGACGTCACCGTCGTCGGCCGCGCCGGAGCGGCCGAGACCGCCGACCGGATGACCGTCACGACCGACAGCGAGGGCTCCTTCGCCGCCCGCCTCAAGGTCAACGACAAGGCGACCACCGGGATCGTGGCCTACGAGGGCGCCTCCTGGAACGCCGACAAGGGCGCGGGCCCGGCCGCCTACACCGTCGTCGACGACACCCCCGATCCGCCGGGCAGCCAGCGGATCACCGCGTCCGTCACGGCGGGCGAACTGTCCATGACCCAGGCGGGCGACGCCGTGCAGCTCTCCGCCGTGGACTTCGGCCAGGGCGGCGCCGCCACCGGCAGCCTCCAGACCGTGACCGTCAAGGACTTCCGCGGCGGCCCCGCGGGCTGGTCCCTCACCGGCAAGGTCACCGACTTCACCGGCCCCGGCGGCTCCCTCGGCGCCGGGAACCTCAGCTGGACCCCGTCCTGCACCGCCAAGGCGGGCAGCCCCAGCACCTGCGCGGCCGGGTCCGCAGGACCCGTCGGCAGCGGCGGCGCCACCCTCGCCTCCACCCCGAACGGCGCCCTCACCGGAGGCGAGTTCACCGTCGACGCGGGCCTCTCCCTCGACGTCCCGGCGTTCACCGCGCCCGGCTCGTACGCGGGCGTGCTCACGCTGACCCTGTCCTGACCGCACGGCGGGCCGGGCGCGCACCCGGCCGGTCCGCCGCCGATCCGCACCCCAGGAGGTTCCGCACCGTGCGCGTCGAACCGTACGTCCTCCGCGTCAAGCCGTACGCCCTCCTCCTGAGCGCCCTCCTCCTGCTCCTGGGCCTCGCGCCGGGCGCCGGGGCGGCGGAGAACGGCGAATGGGCGGTCTACCCGGCGGCCGCCCGGCCGGGCAGCCGCCCCTACTTCTTCCTCACCGCCGACCCGGGCGCCACCGTCACCGACCGGGTCACCGTCACCAACCGGACGAACGGCCCGCTGACCTTCCGGCTCTACGGCGCCGACGCCTACAACACCGACCGCGACGGCGGCTTCGCCGTCCGCACCCGGCAGGAGAGGCAGACCGGCGCCGGAGCCTGGATCACCCCCGAGAAGACCCGGATCACCGTCCCGCCCCGCTCCGCCGTCACCGTCCCCTACACGCTGACCGTCCCCGCCGACGCCGACCCCGGCGACCACCCCGGCGCCCTCGTCGCCCTCGACGAACGGATCGGCCCCGCCGCCGGGGGCACGGTCGCCGTCGGCGTCCAGCGGGCCGTCGCCGCCCGCGTCTACCTCCGGGTCACCGGCCCGACCGTGCCCGCCCTCGCCGTCGAGGACATCACCCTCGACCAGGACCTGCCGCTGGTCCCCGGCACCCGCGACGGCAGCGCCCTCCTCTCGTACACCCTGCACAACCGGGGCAACGTCACCCTCAGCCCCGAGGTCGCGCTCCGCGCCGAGGGGCTCTTCGGCCGCACTCTCCTCGCCCGCGGCCTGACCGGGCTGCCCGCCGAGCTGCTGCCCCGGCAGAAGATCCGGCTCACCGCGCGGTGGACCGGCTCCCCCCAGTTCGACCGGGGCGACATCACCCTCACCGCCACCGCGAAGGACGTACGGGAGACCGGCACCGTCTCCTTCCTCGCCGTGCCCTGGACCGCTCTCGTCACCCTCCTCGCGGTGATCGCCGCCACCGTCCTCGGCCTGCGGCTCCGCCGCCGGACGGCCCGCCGGGACCCCCGTACGGACCCCGTGGAGGAGGCTCCGGTACCCGCGAGCACGCACTGAGTGCGTACGGCGGGCGCTCATCGGGGACAATGGCCTCCATGAGCGCTCGCAACCAAGAATCCGAAGCCGTCCACCGGGCCGGCTTCGCCTGCTTCGTCGGCCGCCCCAACGCGGGCAAGTCCACCCTCACGAACGCTCTGGTCGGTCAGAAGGTGGCCATCACCTCGAACCGGCCGCAGACCACCCGGCACACCGTCCGGGGCATCGTGCACCGCCCCGAGGCCCAGCTGATCCTGGTCGACACCCCGGGCCTCCACAAGCCGCGCACCCTCCTCGGCGAGCGGCTCAACGACGTGGTGCGCGCCACCTGGGCCGAGGTCGACGTGATCGGCTTCTGCCTGCCCGCCGACCAGAAGCTCGGACCCGGCGACCGGTTCATCGCCAAGGAACTCGCCGGGATCAAGAAGACCCCCAAGATCGCGATCATCACCAAGACCGACCTGGTCGACTCCAAGACCCTCGCCGAGCAGCTCATCGCGATCGACCAGCTCGGCAAGGAGCTGGGCTTCGAGTGGACGCAGATCGTGCCCGTCTCGGCCGTCGGTGACAAGCAGGTCCAGCTCGTCGCCGACCTGCTGATCCCGCTGCTCCCCGAGTCCCCGCCGCTCTACCCGGAGGGCGACCTCACCGACGAGCCGGAGCAGGTCATGGTCGCGGAGCTGATCCGCGAGGCCGCCCTCGAAGGCGTCCGGGACGAGCTGCCGCACTCCATCGCGGTGGTCGTCGAGGAGATGATCCCGCGCGAGAACCGCCCGGCGGACCGGCCGCTGCTCGACATCCACGCCAACGTGTACATCGAGCGCCCCAGCCAGAAGGGCATCATCATCGGCCCGAAGGGCAGCCGCCTCAAGGAGGTCGGCATGAAGTCCCGCAAGCACATCGAGGCGCTGCTCGGCACCCCCGTCTTCCTCGACCTGCACGTGAAGGTCGCCAAGGACTGGCAGCGCGACCCGAAGCAGCTGCGGAAGCTCGGCTTCTAGCAGCGGGCCCCGGAAGGGGCGGGCCGCGACGAGGGCCGCGCCCGGGACTTCTCCCCGGACGCGGCCCCTTCTCGTGTCGTGACGCGGTGACCGTCGTGACCGTCGTGACCGTCGTGCGGTCACGCCCCGCCCCGCCGCCGTCCCGCCCTACGGCTGGATCAGCGAGTCCTTGTAGTAGACCGACGCCGTGCGCCCGCCCGGGGTGTCCCCCGAGGCGAAGCCCATGCAGAGGCGGAACACCCCGGGCTCGGACGCCTTCGGGATCTGGACGGCCAGGCCCTCCGGCTCCCGGAACGGCAGGGTGTGGCCCGCCTTCGAGTGGAAGGTCGTGACGATCTGGCCGGTGTTCAGGTCCACCGAGGTGAGATGGGTGTTGCCCACGCCGGGCGGGGAGATGACGATCTTGGGCGTGGACGGGTCGCCGTCATGGTCCTGGGTGTAGCCGTACGAGTTGCCGTGCAGCATGTAGAGGTACTGACCGGCCACCGCGTACCCCTGGAACGACGGCTTTCCGTAGAGGTCGCGGTCGATCTGGACCGCGGGCTCGGCGATCTCGGCCAGCGGCGTACCGAAGTCGCCCGCCCGCGCCGCCGCCAGGTCGAAGATCCGGTAGTGCGTCCCGTTCAGGCTGTAGCGGACCACCAGGCGGTTGTTGAGCGGGTCGACGCCCGCGGTGTTGTTCACACTGCCGGGTACGGGGGTGAACTTCTGGAGCGAGGTGCTGGTGGCGTCCAGGGGCGTATCGGAACTGCTGAACCTGAAGCGGCAGAGGCGCCGCCCCCGGCTGGTCCCCTGCTGGGTGTCCTGGACGGCGTCGACCTCGGTCCACAGGTAGGTGCCGCTCCCGGACGGCTCGACGCCGATGCCGACGCCGTGGCCGAAGCCCCGCAGATACATGGAGCCCGTGAGGCTCGCGCTTCCGGCGCCCTCCGGGGTGTCGGGGCCGAGGGTCCACTCGGTGATCGCCAGGTCGCCGTGGAGGTCGCGGGTGGCGGCGGTGACCTGCTCCGGCTCGCCCGGGAAATGGAGTCCGCCGCCGATGAGCTGGGCGAAGTAGAGGCGGCGGTTCACGTTGTCGAAGCCGAGGGACTGGATGACCGTCCCCCGCTGCACGGCCTTCTCGCGGAAGTAGGCCGGGCCGGTGTTGCCCTCGACCCGGATCAGTTTCGACGGCGGCAGTGCCAGGGTGGCGCCCGTGGCCCCGGCACGCGGGCCCGTCGCGCCCGCGGTTCCGGCGGTCGCCCCGATCCCTGCGACGGACAGGGCGGCGACACCGCCCAGGGAGAGGAAGCCACGCCGTCCGAGCTGACTGTCGTTCATGTGCGCTCCATGTTCGCGAGGTTGACGGAGGTGGCGCCATCCTCGCAGGACACGAACGATCTTCGAACGACAGAGCGACATAGGGTGAGATGGGGGGCGCGGCGCACGCGGGGAGCGCGCGGAAGGTGGAGCGCGCGGAGGGTTGGCGCGCGCTGTACCTCCCGGCTACGCGCCTTCCTTGAGGACCCTCGTGATGAGGGTCCGCTGCGCCTCCGTCAGCCGTGGGTCGCCGCAGTGGACCGTGCGGCCGTCGACGGTGATCTCGTACCGGAAGCCGTCCGGGACGCCCCGGCCGCCGCCGGGTGGCACGCTCTCGCCGTCCGCGAGCACCCGGTCGGCGAGGGCGTGCCACTCGGCGGCGTCCGCCAGTGCGCCGGTGTCCACCTCCGCCGACCGCTCGATCCCCGCGAAACCGCCCGTGCGCCGCACTCGAATCCGCATGGGACCTGTGTACCAGCCGGATCAGTCGGACGGCAGCCCGACCGCGGACCAGGCCTTGAGGACGGCCTGGAGCTCCGTCCCGTCGCCGTACCGGGCGCGCGCCGCCGCCACGGTGGCCGCCGCGAACTCGGCGAACCGGTCCTCGGGGGTGAGCGCCCCGCCGGTCATCACGTCGTACCAGATCTGCCCGGCCCGCTCCCAGGCGTTGCCGCCCAGCTCGGTCGCGAGCAGGTAGAAGGCGTGGTTGGGGATGCCGGAGTTGATGTGGACGCCGCCGTTGTCCCGGCTGGTGCGGACGTAGTGGTCCATGTGGGCGGGCTGCGGGTCCTTGCCGAGGACGTCGTCGTCGTACGCGGTGCCCGGGGCCTTCATGGAGCGCAGCGCCGTGCCGTGGTCGACCCCGGGGCCGAGCAGCCCCGCGCCGATCAGCCAGTCGGCCTGGGTGGTGCTCTGGCCGAGGGCGTGCTGCTTGACCAGGACGCCGAAGACGTCGGAGACGGACTCGTTGAGGGCGCCCGACTGGCCGTAGTACTCCAGGTTCGCGGTGTGCTGGGTGAAGCCGTGGGTGAGTTCGTGCCCGATGACGTCCACCGGGATGGTGAAGTCGAGGAAGAGGTCCCCGTCCCCGTCGCCGAACACCATCTGCTGGCCGTCCCAGAAGGCGTTGTTGTAGCGCTGGCCGTAGTGGACGCTCGCGTGCAGGGGCAGCCCCGCCCCGTCCAGCGAGTCCCGTCCGTAGACCGCCCGGAAGAGGTCGAACGTGGCGCCGAGACCGGCGTGGGCGCGGTTCACGGTCGCGTCGGGGCCGGGGGCGTCGCCCTCGCCGCGGACCTTCCTGCCGGGCAGGACCTCCTGGTGCCCGGCGTCGTAGATCGTGCGGTTCGGCTTCGCGGAGCCGGCGTCGGAGGGGGCCGGGGCGGCCGCCTCCCGGACACCGGTCACCCGGCGGCGGGTCCGCAGGGCGGCGTCGGCCTCCAGGGTGCGCAGGGCCGCGTCGTTCCCGTCCCGGGCCAGCTTGTCCAGGACGTGCGGCGGGATGATCGAGCAGAAGACGGGAGTGTGGGTCATCTCTGCAATGTGGCACTGAGTGATCCCACTGTCACGGGCTGAGACGGGAATTGGCGAAATGGAGTGATGCGTCACTGTCGGGTCTTGACGTGGAGGCCGTCCCGCATACTGAAACGGGACGTCCGCCTCCGTCGTCCTCGGCTAGGCTGCCGGGCATCATGCGTTTCGGGCTGCTTCTCCTTAGCTGCCGCGGTGAGGGCCTGTAGTCGTAGGCCGACCCCCTCCCCGCGGGACCTGGTGTTGCGTTCGACAGTCGGCCTCCCCCGAGTCCCGTGAAGGGCCGGGGGAACCCCCTCCCGCTGTACCGAGGAGCCCAACGCGATGTCCCAGTCCCCCTTCGTCGGCCGCCCCACGCCCGTCACCAACGAGACGCCGCTGCAGAAGCCGTCCGGGATGCCGATCCACAAGTACGGCCGGTACGAGGCCGTCGAGATCCCCGACCGGACCTGGCCCGAGCAGCGGATCACCCGGGCTCCGCGCTGGCTCTCCACGGACCTGCGCGACGGCAACCAGGCGCTGATCGACCCGATGTCCCCGGCCCGCAAGCGCGAGATGTTCGACCTGCTGGTCCGCATGGGCTACAAGGAGATCGAGGTCGGGTTCCCGTCCTCGGGCGAGACGGACTTCGCGTTCGTGCGCTCGATCATCGAAGAGGGCGCGATCCCGGACGACGTCACCATCTCCGTACTGACCCAGGCCCGCGAGGACCTGATCGAGCGGACCGTGGAGTCGCTGGCCGGTGCGAAGCGCGCCACCGTCCACCTGTACAACGCGACCGCGCCCACCTTCCGCCGGGTCGTCTTCCGCGGCTCGAAGGAGCAGATCAAGCAGATCGCGGTGGACGGCACGCGACTGGTGATGGAGTACGCGGAGAAGCTGCTGGGACCGGAGACGGTGTTCGGCTACCAGTACAGCCCCGAGATCTTCACGGACACCGAGCTGGACTTCGCGCTGGAGGTCTGCGAGGCGGTCTGTGACGTGTGGCAGCCGGGTCCGGGCCGCGAGATCATCCTCAACCTGCCCGCCACGGTGGAGCGTTCGACGCCGTCCACGCACGCGGACCGGTTCGAGTGGATGTCCCGGAACCTGACCCGCCGGGAGTACGTGTGCCTGTCGGTGCACCCGCACAACGACCGGGGCACGGCGGTCGCGGCGGCCGAGCTGGCGCTGATGGCGGGCGCCGACCGCGTCGAGGGCTGCCTGTTCGGGCAGGGCGAGCGGACCGGCAACGTCGACCTGGTGACCCTCGGGATGAACCTGTTCAGCCAGGGCGTGGACCCGCAGATCGACTTCTCGCAGATCGACGAGATCCGCCGGACCAGCGAGTACTGCAACCAGATGGAGGTCCACCCGCGCCACCCCTACGCGGGCGACCTGGTCTACACCTCCTTCTCCGGCTCCCACCAGGACGCCATCAAGAAGGGCTTCGACGCGATGGAGGCCGATGCCGCCGCCGCGGGGAAGACGGTCGACGACATCGAGTGGGCGGTGCCGTACCTGCCCATCGACCCGAAGGACGTGGGCCGTTCCTACGAGGCGGTCATCCGGGTCAACTCGCAGTCCGGCAAGGGCGGCATCGCGTACGTCCTGAAGAACGACCACAAGCTGGACCTGCCCCGCCGGATGCAGATCGAGTTCTCCCGGATCATCCAGCAGATGACCGACAGCGAGGGCGGCGAGGTCACCCCGGCCGCGATCTGGGCGGTCTTCCAGGACGAGTACCTGCCCAACCCGGACAACGCCTGGGGCCGGGTGCAGCTCCGTTCCGGCCAGTCCACCTCGGACACCGACGGCACGGACACGCTGACCGTCGAGGCGGTCGTGGACGGTACGGAGACCGTGCTGACGGGCTCCGGCAACGGCCCGATCTCCGCGTTCTTCGCCGCGCTCCAGGCGGTCGGCGTCGACGCCCGGCTGCTGGACTACCAGGAGCACACGATGAGCGAGGGCGCGTCCGCGCAGGCCGCCTCGTACATCGAGTGCGCCATCGACGGCAAGGTCCTGTGGGGCATCGGCATCGACGCCAACACGACCCGCGCCTCCCTGAAGGCGGTCGTCTCGGCGGTCAACCGCTCCGCCCGCTGACGCTTCCCACCGTCGCTGCCCCGTACCTCTCCGTGAGGCACGGGGCAGCGACACATGTGAAGCGCGTCACAGTTTCAGCTTCGCTTAAGGTGAGTGATCCCTCTATGTCGGATTGGCCGTCATATGAGGTGAGTTGACGGTAGATCAGGGAATGGCGGACAGTCGGGGCGTCCCTTCGGACACGCCCCCCACACGTGCCCCACACATTCCCCACACACCCCCCACGCGCCCCTTTCGCACCTCCTTTGAGCTGGAGTTTCGTATGCGCACGACCGCTGCCGTGGCCGCCGCCCTCGCGGTGACCGGTGCCGCCCTCAGCTGGGCCCCCGTCGCTTCCGCCACGACCACGACGGAGTGCGTGACGAATCCGCTCGGCATCGCCGGCCACTACGCCGAGTTCGTCGAGAAGGACTCCGTCCGGCACTCGGACTCCGAGGGCGCGGTCGCCGTCGGCGGTGACGCCACCTTCGGCGACCCCAAGCGGCCCTCGGGCTTCTCCATCGGCCACAAGCTGACCGGAGCCGACCTCGCCCGGCTGCCCGGCGGCCACAGCCTCGTCGTCGGCGGCACCCTGTACGCCAACCAGGTCGTCCTCGACAACGGCACCGGCATAGCCGGGAAGGTCGTCAACCGCTCCACGCCCGGCCAGGGCTTCGGCGTCGACGGCGACAAGGTCAAGGAGGGCTCCTCGCCGATCGACTTCGGCAAGGAGTTCACCGAACTGCGCGCGCTGTCCACCGGCTGGGCGGGCGTCAAGCCGAACGGCGAGGCCGCCGTGGACGGCAGGAGCCTCCTCCTCACCGGCACCGACGCCCGGCTCAACGTCTTCGCGGTGAGCGCCGCCGACCTGCAGAAGGCGGGCGAGATCTACGTGAAGGTGCCCACCGGCGCCTCCACCCTCGTGAACGTCGTCGGTGGCTCGTACGACATGCACACCCGCCCCACCTCCAGCGTCTGGCTCTGGGACGCGCAGGTGAAGAACTTCGTGATCGACGACTACGCCTCCGGGAGCGCCGACTTCAAGGAGGTCCGCTCCAAGCTGCTGTGGAACTTCCCCGAGGCCACGAGCGTGAAGAAGAACTACACCTCCTGGCCCGGCACGATCCTCGCGCCCAACGCCGCCGTCTCCATGGGCAGCACGGCCTACGGCCCCGGTCACGTCAACGGCTCCGTCATCGCGGGTTCCCTCGACACCGTCCCCGGCGCCGAGACCCACCAGATGAACTTCACCGGCTGCCTCCCCAAGGAGACGAAGCCGGGCCCGGTCGTCTCCCCGGAGCCCCCGAAGCCCACCGAGACCACCGTCCCCACCCCGACGGCCACCACCCCCTCGGCCACCCCCAGCGAGGGCGGCGCGACGCCGAGCGCCTCCGAGACGCCGGGCGGCTCCGCCTCCCCGTCCACCCCGGCCGCCCCCGGCGAGTCCACCAGCGCCCCGGCCGCGACGCCGACCCCGGCGCCGTCCGCCACCCCGGAGGGTGATCTCGCCTCGACCGGTTCGGCCATCGGACCGGGCGTGATCGCCGCCGCCGCGGCCGCCGTCCTCGTCGGCGGAGGCTTCCTGGCCTTCGCAAAGCGCCGCCGCCGCACCTCCTGAGCGGTGACGTGTCTCGGCCATCCGCACGACGAACTCCTGACGGGGTGCTGACGCCACAACGAGGATGTGGCTAACATCACGCCAACGCCGGCAGTGCAGCCGGGCCGTCGAGGAGGTGCGTGTGCGGTCTGCCCGGGATTCACGTGGTGGGAAAGTGGGCGTATGCGGGATCCGCACCTCCTGGAACACCGTCGGGGACGGTGAGTTCTTCTGCGAGGAGTGCGGAGGCGATCGCAACTACCGGCGGCGCACCGGCCGCCGCCGGTTCGCCGTCCTCGGGGTGCCGGTCCTGCCCCGCGGGTGTACGGGGCCGGTCGTCGAATGCGCCGCGTGCCACACGCACTTCGGCACGGAGGTGCTGGACTCCCCGACGACCGGCAGGTTCTCCGCGATGCTGCGGGACGCCGTGCACACCGTCGCCCTCGCCGTCCTCGCGGCGGGCGGCACCGATTCGCGCGAGGTCCTCGACCGGGCCGTGAGCGCGGTCAGGTCCGCGGGATTCGCCGAGTGCACGGCCATCCAGCTCGTCGACCTCGTGGCGGCCCTGGAGGCCGACACCGGGCGTTTCATGCCCGAGGTGAACCCGGAGGGCGCGCTCCTCGCGATCGAGCTCCACGAGGCCCTGGAGCCGCTCACACCGCACCTGGCGCCCGCCGGGCGGGAGGCGCTGCTGCTGGGGGCCGCCCGGATCGCCCTCGCGGACGGGATCTACAGCCCGGCCGAGCAGGAGGTCCTGGGCACCGTGGGGAACGCGCTCGCGCTCGCCCCCGACGACGTCGCCCGGCTCCTCGCCTCGGCCCGCACGGTGTCCTGACCGACGCCCCCAGGCACCGTACGGATGCGCACGAAGGCTCCGGCCCCCGGTCCCGCCCTCCCTCGGGAGGACGCGGCCGGGGGCCGGAGCCTTCGTGCGCACGGGGCCGGTCGGCCGCGCGCGGAGGTCAGCCGATGGCGCCGCTGGCGCGCAGCATGTCCTCGCGCTCGACTATCTTCACGCGCTCGCGGCCCTGCGGCTCGCCCAGCGCCTTCTCGGCGGCGTCCAGGGCGTACCAGCCCTCCCACGTCGTGTACGTGAGGCCCCGGCCCTCCAGGAAGGACACGACCGCGTCCGGCTCGGGGGTGGCGGGGGCGAGCAGCCGCCCGTTCGTGAAGTCGTCCAGGAGGTTCGCCACGGTCTCGTTGGCGTCGCCCTTGGTGTGGCCGATGAGGCCGACGGGGCCGCGCCGGATCCAGCCCGTGACGTACGTGGAGGCCAGGTGCTCGCCGGTCTCCTCGATCACCCTGCCGCCCTGGTCGGGGACGGTGCCGCTGGCGGTGTCCCAGGGCAGCTTGGGCAGCTCGTCGGAGAGGTAGCCGACGGCGCGGTAGACCGCCCGGACGTCCCAGTCGGTGGTGGCGCCGGTGCCCTTCACATTGCCCGTGCCGTCCAGTTCGGTGCGCTCGGTGCGCAGGCCGACGACCCGGCCGTCCTCGCCGAGGATCTCGACGGGCGACTCGAAGAAGTGCAGGAAGAGCTTGTGCGGGCGGTCGCCGGCGTCGCGGATCGCCCAGTTCTCCAGCGTCTTGGCGACCATGTCGGTCTGCTTGTTCTTGCGCCGCTCGGCGATCGAGCCCTCGTCGTAGTCGATGTCCTCGGGGTTGACGATGACCTCGATGTTCGGCGAGTGGTCCAGCTCGCGCAGCTCCATGGGGCTGAACTTGGCCTGGGCCGGGCCGCGACGGCCGAAGACGTGGATCTCGACGGCCTTGTTGGCCTCGAGGCCCTCGTGGACGTTGGCGGGGATCTCGGTCGGCAGCAGCTCCTCGGCGGTCTTGGCGAGGATGCGGGCGATGTCGAGGGCCACGTTGCCGACGCCGAGGACGGCGACCTTCTCCGCGTGGAGCGGCCAGGTGCGCGGGACGTCCGGGTGGCCGTCGTACCAGGAGGCGAAGTCGGCGGCGCCGTACGAGCCGTCCAGCTCCACGCCCGGGATGCTCAGCGGACGGTCGGCCATCGCGCCGGTGGAGAAGACCACGGCGTCGTAGAAGGCGCGCAGGTCGTCCAGGTGCACGTCGGTGCCGTAGTCGATGTTGCCGAAGAGGCGGACCTGCGGCTTGTCGAGGACCTGGTGGAGGGCGGTGATGATGCCCTTGATGCGGGGGTGGTCGGGGGCGACGCCGTAGCGGATGAGGCCGAAGGGGGCGGGCATCCGCTCGAAGAGGTCGATGGACACACCCGGCTCTGCGGCGGCCTCGGACTTCAGCAGCGCATCGGCGGCGTAGATTCCGGCGGGGCCGGCGCCGACGATCGCGACCCGGAGGGGGCGGGGCATGAGTGGGTTCCCTTCGCAAACGACGTGGCGGCGAAGCCGCCGACACTTAGGTCACCCTAAATATCGCACGGTGCGCTGCGGTACCCACCACCGGCCTATGGACCCATAAGGCGATCTTATGACTTCCCCAAGGGTGACTAGGCTTCGGAGGGTCTGCGGGGAGGCGCGGGCCGGGGCCGCCGTCGGCCTTTCCGTCCGGTCGGAGTGCGGTCGGAGTGCGTCCGGGGCGCGGTCGGGACCGGGTCCGTGCCCGGCCCGCGCCTGTTCCGCACCCGGTCCGCGCCGTTCGAAAAGCGCGTGAATTTTCTGCGCCCCATTCGATTTCCCGCACCGCATTCCCTCGCGGCTTTCGAATTGGCTGATCGAACAGGGCAACTGCCCTGAGCCCCACCGCACTTGCGTGACCTGCGGGTCTGTCGATTCCGCGGATGCGGTCCCGCTCTGGTGAGGCGAAGCGGGAAATGGATTCAGAAAGGCATACGTTGGTGGGAGAAGACACGGAGAAGGCGCCCACGGGGAGGAGAACCGGTCATGACACTGCCCATCGGGTCGTACGTCGTGGAGATCCGCACAGGGCGGGTCGGAAGGGTCATGGGCCACGAGGGCCCCTACGTCCAGGTCCGCCCGCTGGGCGGCGGACGCGAATGGGACGTCGAGCCCGAAGGCGTGCGGGAGGCCACCTCCGCCGAGCGGATCAGCGCGGCCACCGCGCACGCGAACGCGCGGAGCCGGGGCGAGGTGTCCTGACCGGACGCGGACCGGATGCCCGGGGCCGGCACCCCTTCCCGTAAGGACGGAGCCGGTACCCCTTCCCGTACGGACGGAAGAGAACTCGCCACTCGCGGTCCGGCCACCGCGACGGTCCCGTCCCCCTGGTCCCGGTACCCGCCTCCCGTACGCGAGAATGGGCCCATGAGTCTGTTCCGCGACGACGGCATCGTGCTGCGCACCCAGAAGCTGGGCGAAGCGGACCGCATCATCACCCTCCTCACCCGTGGGCACGGACGCGTACGGGCGGTGGCCCGGGGCGTCCGGCGGACCAAGTCCAAGTTCGGCGCGAGGCTCGAACCGTTCTCCCACGTCGACGTGCAGTTCTTCGCCCGGGGGAGCGAACTCGTCGGACGCACCCTGCCGCTCTGCACCCAGAGCGAGACCATCGCCCCCTACGGCGGCGGCATCGTCACCGACTACGCCCGCTACACCGCCGGCACCGCCATGCTGGAGACGGCCGAACGCTTCACCGACCACGAGGGCGAACCCGCCGTCCAGCAGTACCTGCTGCTCGTGGGCGGCCTGCGGACCCTCGCCCGGGGCGAGCACGCCCCCCACCTCGTCCTCGACGCCTTCCTGCTCCGCTCCCTCGCCGTGAACGGCTACGCGCCCAGCTTCGAGGACTGCGCCCGCTGCGGGCTCGACGGCCCCCACCGGTTCTTCTCGGTCGGCGCGGGCGGAGTCGTCTGCGCGGACTGCCGGGTGCCGGGAAGCGTCGTACCCTCTGCGGAGGCCATCGGCCTGCTCAGCGCGCTGCTCACGGGCGACTGGGCGACTGCGGACGCGTGCGAGCCGCGTCACGTCAGGGAGGGCGGCGGACTGGTGTCCGCCTATCTGCACTGGCACCTCGAGCGCGGCCTGCGCTCCCTGCGGTACGTAGAGAAGAGCTAGGAGATCCATCGCCATGGCCATCGCACGACGCGGAATCCTCGGACGGCAGCGCCGCGAGTACAAGCTCCCCGAGCCGCACCCGTCCGGCGCCCGCCCGCCGAAGCTCCCGTCGGAGCTGGTGCCGAACCACATCGCCTGTGTGATGGACGGCAACGGCCGCTGGGCCAAGGAGCGCGGCCTGCCCCGCACCGAGGGCCACAAGGTCGGCGAGGGCGTCGTCCTCGACGTGCTCAAGGGCTGCCTGGAGATGGGCGTCAAGAACCTCTCCCTCTACGCCTTCTCCACCGAGAACTGGAAGCGGTCGCCCGACGAGGTCCGCTTCCTGATGAACTTCAACCGGGACGTCATCCGCCGCCGCCGCGACGAGATGAACGAACTGGGCATCCGCATCCGCTGGGTCGGCCGGATGCCCAAGATGTGGAAGTCGGTCGTCCAGGAGCTCCAGGTCGCCCAGGAGCAGACCGTCGACAACGACGCCATGACCCTGTACTTCTGCCTCAACTACGGCGGTCGCGCCGAGGTCGCCGACGCCGCCAAGAAGCTCGCGGAGGACGTCGCCGCGGGCAGGCTGGACCCGTCGAAGGTCAACGAGAAGACCTTCCAGAAGTACCTGTACTACCCGGACATGCCGGACGTGGACCTCTTCCTGCGCCCCAGCGGCGAGCAGCGCACCTCCAACTACCTGATCTGGCAGAGCAGCTACGCCGAGATGATCTTCCAGGACGTGCTGTGGCCCGACTTCGACCGCCGTGACCTGTGGCGCGCCTGTGTCGAGTACGCCTCCCGCGACCGGCGTTTCGGCGGCGTGGACCCCGCCGACCTGGCCGTCCTCGACAAGGCCTGACCGTCCCCGCCGGGCCCCCGCCGGGCCCGGTTACGATCACCGCCGTGAGCGAAGCGACCGGCGACACCGCGTGGGACGGGCTCGAACTCGTCTACCCGCCCCTGTACGAAGACGTGAGCGAGGCGGTACGGATCAGGCTGCGGGCCGCCCCCTGGTGGCGGGCGCTGCGCTGGACGGCCCGCGGTGCCTGTGCGCTCGCCCTGGTGATCGCGGCCCTGGCCCTGCTGCCGTCCGAGCCGGAGCCGCGTACCGCGGCCCTGTTCGCCGGGCTCGGTCTGGTCGCCGTCCTCGCGGCGGAGCTGATTCCCGTGACGACCGCCCGGAGCGTCTTCCGGGCGGTGCGCGACCAGGGCGAGGGCCGGGCCCTGCTCGACGAGGACGGCGGGCGGTGGATCACCCGTGACACCGACACCGTCATCCGCTGGCCGATGCTGCCCCGGTACGTGGAGACGCCCCGGCTCTTCGTGCTCCTCACCGCCCGGGGGGCCTCCACCGGCTTCGCCTACCTGCCCAAGAGCGGGCTCGCCGGTCCGGCCGACGCCGACCGGCTGCGGGCGCTCCTGGACCGGCACCTCACCCGCGTCTGACAGACGTGCCCCGCTTCTGACGCGGACGTGCGTCGGGGCCCGTACCGACCCCGGTACGGGCCCCGACTACGTCAGGTCACTTCCGCGCGCACTCCGCGCAGGTGCCGAAGATCTCCACGGTGTGCGCCACGTTCACGAAGCCGTGCTCCGAGGCGATCGTCTCGGCCCACTGCTCCACCATCGGCCCCTCCACCTCGACGGCCTTGCCGCAGACGCGGCAGACCAGGTGGTGGTGGTGGTCGCCGGTCGAGCAGCGGCGGTAGACCGTCTCGCCCTCGCTGGTCCGCAGCGCGTCGACCTCGCCCGCGTCCGCGAGGGACTGGAGGGTGCGGTAGACGGTGGTGAGGCCGACCGAGTCGCCCCGGTGCTTGAGCATGTCGTGCAGCTCCTGGGCGCTGCGGAACTCGTCCACCTCGTTCAGGGCGGCCGAGACGGCGGCCCGTTGTCTGGTCGAGCGGCCTCGTACGGGGGGTCCTGCCGTCACCACGGGGGCCTCCTTGAATCCTTGTCTGCCCCCGCCATTCTGCCAGCACCCCGGCCCCCCGAGATCTGAGCGATCAGACCTTGACGTCGTCCGTCGGCCGTCGTGTGGGCGGAACCGGTACGTCACAGCCCGCCGCGGCCGCCTCGGCGGCCCGCGCCCGCCGTTTGGCGAGCGGCGTGGCGAGCAGCGTCAGCAGGACGAAGACCCCGATCGCGTAGAGGACGATCGTCGCGCCGGGCGGCACGTCCTGGTAGTACGAGGTGACCGTGCCCGTCAGGGTGACCACGACACCGGTCGCCACCGAGAGGACGAAGGTCGCGCGGAACGACTTCGTCAGCTGCTGGGCCGCCGCCACCGGCACCACCATGAGGGCGCTGACCAGGAGCAGGCCCACGACCCGCATGGCGACCGTGACGGTCACCGCGGCGGTGACCGCGATCAGCAGGTTCAGGGCGCGCACCGGCAGACCGGTGACCCGGGCGAACTCCTCGTCCTGGCTGACCGCGAAGAGCTGGCGGCGCAGGCCGACGGTGACCAGGACGACGAAGGCGGCGAGGACCGCGATCGCGGTGATGTCCTCGGAGGACACCGTGGAGAGCGAGCCGAAGAGGTACGAGCTGAGGTTGGCGTTGGAGCCGGTCGGCGACAGGTTGATCAGCAGCACGCCGCCTGCCATGCCGCCGTAGAAGAGCAGCGCGAGCGCGAGGTCGCCGCGGGTCTTCCCGTACGCCCTGATCAGCTCCATCGCCACCGAACCGACGACGGCGACCAGGGTCGCCATCCAGACGGGGCTGGAGTTGAGGAGGAAGCCGAGGCCGACTCCGGTCATGGCGACGTGGCCGATGCCGTCGCCCATCAGTGCCTGGCGGCGCTGGACGAGGTAGAGGCCGACGGCGGGGGCGGTGATGCCGACGAGCACGGCGGCGAGCAGCGCCCGCTGCATGAAGGCCGGTTCGAGGAATTCCATGTCAGGTCAGCAGTCCCGTGCGGAGCGGCTCACCGGCCGCGTGCGGATGTACGTGGTCGTGGCCGGGCAGGGCGTGCTGTCCGACGGCCTCCGGCGGCGGGCCGTCGTGGACGACACAGCCGTCGCGCAGGACGACCGCCCGGTCGATCAGCGGCTCCAGGGGGCCCAGCTCGTGCAGGACGAGGAGGACCGTGGTGCCGCCCGCGACCTGTTCGCGCAGGGTCGCGGCGAGGATCTCCTGGCTGGCGAGGTCCACGCCCGCCATCGGCTCGTCCATGATCAGCAGTTCGGGCTCGGAGGCGAGCGCGCGGGCGATCAGGACCCGCTGGTGCTGGCCACCGGAGAGCGCGGAGACGGAGTCCCGGGCGCGGTCGCCGAGGCCGACCAGCTCGATGGCCCGGTCGACGGCGGCGCGGTCGGCTCTGCCCGGCGGGCCGAACCTGCGGCGGGCGAGCCGGCCCGAGGCGACGACCTCGCGGATCGTGGCGGGGACACCACTCGCGGCCGTGGTGCGCTGCGGCACGTAGCCGACCCGGGCCCAGTCGCGGAACCGCTTCCGGTCCGTGCCGAACAGCTCGATCGTGCCACCGGTCAGCGGCACCTGGCCGATGACCGCGCGGACGGCGGTGGACTTGCCGGAGCCGTTGGCGCCGAGCAGGGCGACGACCTCGCCCCGGTGCACGGTGAGGTCGACGCCGCGCAGCACGGGCCGGGCGCCGAGGGCCGCGGAGGCTCCTCGGACGGAGATGACGGGTTCCGCGTCCATGGCGGACACCTCCTCGGGTGCGGGGGTCACTTGGCGCCGAGGGCCTTCTGCAGCGCGTCGAGGTTGGCGCGCATGACCTGGAGGTAGTCGTCGCCCTTCGACTTGTCCGTGATGCCTTCCAGCGGGTCGAGCACATCGGTCTTCAGACCGGTGTCGTCCGCGAGGGTCCTGGCGGTCTTGTCGCTCGCGAGGGTCTCGAAGAAGACGGTGCTGACCTTGTCCTTCTTCGCGATGTCCTGGATCTCCTTGATCCGGGCGGGGCTCGGCTCGGACTCGGGGTCGACGCCGGAGATGCCCTCCTGGTCCAGCCCGTACCGCTCGGCGAGGTAGCCGAAGGCGGAGTGGGTGGTGATGAAGGTCTTGGTGGTGGTGTTCTTCAGGCCGTCGCGGAAGTCGGCGTCCAGGTCGCCGAGCTTCTTCACCAGGGCGTCGGTGTTCTTCGTGTAGTCGGCGGCGTGGGCCGGGTCGGCCTTCGCCAGGGCGGCGCCCACACCGCGGGCGACCTCGGCGTACTTCACGGGGTCGAGCCAGACGTGCGGGTCGGTTCCGGCCTCGGAGCCGTGGTCGTGGCCCGCTTCCTCCGCCGCGTGGCCCTCCTCACCGTGCCCGTGGTCGTGGCCGGTGCTGCTGCCGTGGGTCTCCAGGGTGGTCAGGGTGGCCGCGTCGACCGTGTTCTTCACGCCGGCCTGGGCGATGGCCTCGTCGACGGCGGGCTGGATGCCCTTGAGGTAGAGGACGACGTCGGCGTCGCCGAGCTCGCCGATCTGCCGGGGCTTGAGCTCCAGGTCGTGGGGTTCGACGCCGGGCTTGGTGAGGGTGTCGACGGCGACGTGGTCGCCGCCTATCTGCTCGGCCAGGTACTGCATGGGGTAGAAGGACGCCACGACGTCCAGCCTGCCGCTGCCGCCCTTGTCGCCCTTGTCCGCCGTGTCGGAGATTCCGGTGCAGGCGGAGAGGGTGACGGCGCCGAGCGCGACGGCTCCGGCGAGGGCGGTGCTGGGTATCAGGCGGCGTACGTTCATGACAGTCATTTTCAACAAAACTGGAAACGATTGTCAATTGTCCTCAGGTGTGGGCCACCCCACGTCGCCACCCCACACCGTCGTCCCGCGCCCTCGCGCGGACCGCTCTCCGAACCGATTTGATACGGGGGGTACGGGCGCCGGTAACCTGTGGCATTCGCACTTCGTCGTCGTAATGAAGAGAGCACCGTGGCCGCCGACAAGATCGACACCATCGTCAGCCTGAGCAAGCGCCGTGGCTTCGTCTACCCGTGCAGTGAGATCTACGGTGGCCAGAAGGCCGCCTGGGACTACGGACCGCTCGGTGTCGAGCTGAAGGAGAACCTCAAGCGTCAGTGGTGGCGCTACATGGTCACCGCGCGCGAGGACGTCGTCGGCATCGACTCGTCGGTCATCCTGGCCACCGAGGTCTGGGAGGCCTCCGGTCACGTCGCCACTTTCAGTGACCCGCTCACCGAGTGCACCTCCTGCCACAAGCGCTACCGCGCCGACCACCTGGAGGAGGCGTACGAGGAGAAGCACGGCCGTCTCCCCGAGAACGGCCTCGTCGACCTGAACTGCCCCAACTGCGGCAACAAGGGCACCTTCACGGAGCCCAAGCAGTTCTCCGGCCTGCTCTCCACCCACCTCGGCCCGACCCAGGACACCGCCTCCGTCGCCTACCTGCGTCCCGAGACCGCCCAGGGCATCTTCACCAACTTCGGCCAGGTGCTGCAGACCTCGCGCAAGAAGCCCCCGTTCGGCATCGCGCAGATGGGCAAGTCCTTCCGGAACGAGATCACTCCGGGCAACTTCATCTTCCGCACCCGCGAGTTCGAGCAGATGGAGATGGAGTTCTTCGTCAAGCCGGGCGAGGACGAGCAGTGGCAGGAGTACTGGATGCAGCAGCGCTGGAACTGGTACACGGGCCTCGGTATGCGCGAGGAGAACATGCGCTGGTTCGAGCACCCGCAGGAGAAGCTCTCCCACTACTCCAAGCGCACCGCCGACATCGAGTACCGCTTCTCCTTCGGCGGCAGCGAGTGGGGCGAGCTGGAGGGCGTCGCCAACCGCACCGACTACGACCTGAACGCCCACTCCAAGGCTTCCGGTGCCAACCTGACCTACCTGGACCAGGAGTCCGGCGAGCGCTGGACGCCGTACGTCATCGAGCCCGCCGCCGGTGTCGGCCGCGCGATGCTGGCCTTCCTCCTCGACGCCTACACCGAGGACGAGGCCCCCAACGCCAAGGGCGTCATGGAGAAGCGCGCCGTGCTGCGCCTCGACCCGCGACTGGCCCCGATCAAGGTCGCGGTCCTGCCGCTGTCCCGGAACGCGCAGCTCTCCCCGAAGGCCAAGGGCCTGGCGGCCGACCTGCGCCAGAACTGGAACATCGAGTTCGACGACGCCGGCGCCATCGGCCGCCGCTACCGTCGCCAGGACGAGATCGGCACCCCGTTCTGCGTCACCGTCGACTTCGACACCCTCGACGACAACGCGGTGACCGTCCGCGAGCGCGACACCATGAAGCAGGAGCGCGTCTCGCTCGACCAGATCCAGAGCTACCTGGGCAGCCGTCTGCTCGGCTGCTGACCCGCCCCACGCTCACGGCGAAGCCCCCGGTCCCGGAAACGGACCCGGGGGCTTCGCCGTGCGGCGGGCGAACGAAGGCCTGGGCCGCCGGAAGGCTCAGGGTGGCGGAAGGGCCGACCGCCCATCCGGCGGACGGCCGGTGGCGGTGTCCCGTCGCGGTGTCGCGGTGGTGATGTCCCGGTCGTGGTGCCGTGCGGGCGGGGACCCGGGGTCAGGCGCGCAGGCCGCGGAGCAGGAGGTCCACCACGGCTTCGAACTCGGACTCGATTGTGGGGCGCCGCCACTCCGGGGCGTAGGCCGGGTCGTGGAAGCGGGAGGTCGCGTCGAACAGGGCGCGGGCCGTCGCCTCGGGGTCCTCGGCGCTGAACTCCGCGTCCCTCGCCCCCTCCTCGACGATCGACCGGACCTGGCCGATCAGGACGTCCACGTGCCGGTCGACCACCCCGCTGTTCTCGTCGATCAGCACCCCGTACGTGGCGAACAGCTCGGGGTCGCCGCCCGCCTTGTGCCGCTTGGCCTCGAAGAGGGTCGCGAACCAGTCGTGGAGCTTGGCACGCGCCGGTCGTCCGGCCGCCGTCGTCAGCGCGGCGAGGTCGGTCTCGGTGCGCGAGAGCCACCGCTCGGTCACCGCCTCGCGCAGCGCCGCCTTCGTCCGGAAGTGGCGGTAGACGCTGCCGTGGCTGACGCCGAGGACCCGCGCCACGTCCACCACGGTCGCCTTCGCCGGGCCGTAGCGCCGCAGCACCTCCTCGGTGGCTTCGAGGATGCGCTCGGCGGTCAGGGTCTCGGTGGCGGCCATGGAAGGACAGTACCCGCCGGTCAGCGCTCGCTGTCCAGGTGCGCCATCTGCGATTCCGGGTACCGCTCGCCCGCCGCCGCGCCCGCCGGGACGGCCTCCTCGATCGCTGCCAGGTCGGCCGCGTCGAGACGGACGTCCAGGGCGCCGAGCGCCTCCGCGAGCCGGTCCCGGCGCCGGGCGCCGACCAGCGGAACGATGTCCGCGCCCTGTCGCTCGCCCTGGGCGAGGACCCAGGCGACGGCGGTCTGCGCGACCGTGGCGCCCTTCGCCTCGGCGATCACTCTCAGCCGGTCCACCAGGTCCAGGTTCCGCTGGAGGTTCTCGCCCTGGAAGCGGGGGCTCATGCCCCGGAAGTCGTTCGCCGCCAGCTCCCGGTCCCGGGCGAAGTGACCGCTGATGAGCCCGCGCGACAGCACCCCGTACGCCGTGACGCCGATGCCCAGCTCGCGCGCGGCGGGCAGGATCTCCTTCTCGATCGACCGGGAGATCAGCGAGTACTCGATCTGGAGGTCGGAGACCGGGGTCACGGCCGCCGCCCGGCGCAGGGTGTCCGCACCGACCTCCGAGAGCCCGACGTGCCGCACGTGCCCCGCCTCGACCAGCTCGGCGATGGCGCCGACGGTCTCCTCGATCGGCACGTCCGGGTCCACCCGGGCGATCCGGTAGATGTCGATGTGGTCGAGGCCGAGGCGCTGGAGCGAGTACGCCGCGAAGTTCTTCACGGCGTCGGGCCGCCCGTCGTACCCCGAAAAGCCGCCCTCGACCGTGCGCAGCGCGCCGAACTTCACGCTGGTCAGCGCCTGCTCCCGGGCGCTCGCGGGGGCTGTTCGCAGCGCTTCGGCGATCAGCAGTTCGTTGTGCCCCATGCCGTAGAAGTCGCCCGTGTCGAGCAGGGTCACCCCGGCGTCCAGGGCCGCGTGGATCGTCGCGATCGACTCGGCGCGGTCGGCCTCGCCGTACAGCGCGGACATGCCCATGCAGCCGAGGCCGAGGGCGGAGACGCGGGGGCCGGTGGTGCCGAGCGGACGGGTGGGGACGGGGCTCTGGTTCGTGGTCATGGGACAACCATGGCATGTGCGATGACAGATTTCAATATCTGTCATTCGATCGAGTGGTCTGGAGGAAAACCGGATGTCCCCGCTGGAGGGGCGCCGGTAGCGTCGTCGGCATGTTCTCGTTCTTCCAGATCTACGAGTGAGCGCCGTCGTGAGCGGACCGCGTTGGACCACCACCCACCTCACCGACGGGAGAACACCGTGGCCAAGAGCCGCAACAACCTCCTCGGCGTCGGAGGGCAGCGCAAGAAGCTGTCCCGCGCCGACCAGCACGGCAACCCCCAGGGCCGCTCGGGCGTCCGCCGCACGGCGGACGACCAGAAGAAGGAGCTGCTGAGAAAGATGCGCGAGCGCGGCGCCCAGGCGACCGACGTGACCGGACTCCCGGCCGAGGACGCCGGACACCCGGCCGGACCGACCGGACACCTGGCCGAGGACGCCGGACACCCGGCCGCCGCCGACCTCGCCGACCCCGTTCGCCCCGGGGACCCCGCCGCCTCCGGCCGGGACTGACCTCCACCGGCCGCAGGCCGGCCGTCACCGCATGACGGGGGCCCGGGGCACTCCCGCCCCGGGCCCCTCCCCGGCCCGCTCCCTCCCCGGGCCCCTCCCGGCCCTCCCGGGCCCGGCCTCTCTTCGTCCCCTCCCGCGCACCGGGCCCGCCCGCTCGGGCCCGGCCCTTCGTTCAGGCCTAGGGCGTGTTTCAAAAGTGGCGCCGTCTGCCCGGAGGGCAGGCCTGGCGGCGTCTGGTGCGTGCGATCGCAAGGCGGAGGGTCGCCCCGATACTG
>NZ_JBIWNI010000020.1:0-155858 GCF_044767145.1 Streptomyces sp. NPDC101490 | reverse complement strand
GCTTGGCCACCCCCTTGGCAATGAACGCCACCAGCGCGAAAACCGCGACCACAGTGACGACGAAGGCCAGATCGGCCATCGTGAGCTCCCGGTGAGAAAAGACGAGGAACGGTTCCTCGGACAGGATGAGGAAACCGTCCCCGGGGCCGTCCACCGCCGCCGTTGACGGGCCCCTAACGCCGTACGGGCCCGTCTTGACGCGTCTCCTACGAGGGAGCGCCCCCGACGCCCCCCATTGCCAGTGGCCGGGAACACACCTATCTTCGGTCGAGACCTACGGACCGGGATGCTCGTCAGTCCCGGGGCGGCCCGCCGTTCACGGGCCGGACGGCGGGGAGCGGACCCTCAGGACGACGGGGCGCGCTGGACGCCGGGCGTACGGGATATCCGTATCCACGTACCCGCAGGAGCTGAGCGGCACATGAGCAAGCACGTCCTCGCACAGAACCAGTACGGCAAGGCCGAGAACCGCATCGTCACGGTCACCCGCAAGGGCGGCGACGGCGCCTGGCACGAGATCCGCGATCTGAACGTGTCGGTCGCGCTGCGCGGCGAGTACCGCGCGATGCACCTGACCGGCGACAACGCCAACTGCCTGCCGACGGACACCACCAAGAACACGGTCTACGCCTTCGCCAAGGAGCACGGCGTGGCCTCCCCCGAGGCCTTCGGCATCCACCTCGCCCGGCACTTCGTGAACTCGCAGGCGGTCATCCACGAGGCGCAGATCCGGGTCGAGGAGTTCGGCTGGGAGCGGATCTCCGTACCGACCCGCAAGGAGCAGCACTCCTTCGTGCGCAAGGGCCAGGAGGTCCGCACCGCGCAGATCACCTACTCGGAGAACACCGGGCTCCAGGTCCTCTCGGGTCTCGGCGAGCTGACGGTGATGAACTCGACGAACTCCGAGTTCCACGGGTTCATCAAGGACAGGTACACGACGCTCCAGGAGTCGTACGACCGCATCCTGGCCACCAAGGTCACCGCCCGCTGGGCGAACTCCGCCACCGCCGCCGCGGACCCGGAGCACGACTGGGACCGCTCGTACGGGAAGGTGCGCCGCCACATGCTGGAGGCGTTCGCGGAGACGTACAGCCACTCGCTCCAGCAGACGCTGCACGCGATGGCCGACCGGGTCCTGGACAACGTGTCCACGGTCAACGAGGTCCGGCTCAACCTGCCGAACAAGCACCACTTCCTGGTGGACCTGGAGCCGTTCGGCCTGGAGAACGAGAACGAGGTGTACTTCGCGGCCGACCGGATGTACGGCCTCATCGAGGGGACCGTCCACCGGGAGGGCGTCCAGCCGGTGATCGCGACCAGCGACTGGATCACCGGCTGAGCCGACCGGCCCCGGCGCCCGTCAGCGGAGCCCGGCCGCCTCGACACCCAGCCACACGGCGAGGAGTCCGGCGGTCAGGCTCCCGGCCACGTTGAGCGCCGCGTACGCCTTCGCCCCGCCCTCGTACAGCTTCAGCGTCTCGTACGAGAACGTCGAGTACGTCGTCAGGGCTCCGCACAGTCCGGTGCCGAGCAGGGCGTACGCGTGGGCGGAGGCGACGCCGCCGAGCAGCCCGAGCACGAACGAGCCGACGACGTTGACCACGAACGTGCCCCAGGGGAACACCGAGTCGGTCCGGGCGCGGACCGCCTGGTCCGTGAGGTAGCGCAGCGGCGCGCCGACGGCGGCGCCCACGACGACGAGCAGCCAGTTCACTCCCGTGTCTCCCCGCCCCCGGAACCGGAACCGTCCCCGTCGCGGCCCGCGTACCGGACGACCTCGCAGTCGTCGAGGAGGACCAGGCCCTCCGTCACCAGTTCGTCCAGCTGGGGGAGGAAGGCGCGGACCCGTTCCTCCGTGTCGACGATCAGGACCGCCACCGGCAGGTCCTCGCTCAGCGACAGGATGCGGGCGGTGTGGATGCGGGAGGAGGCGCCGAAGCCCTCGACGCCCCGGAAGACGGAGGCGCCCGCGAGACCGGCCGCGTGGGCGCGGTGCACGATCTCGGTGGAGAGCGGCCGGTGGTGCCAGGTGTCGTTCTCGCCGACGAGGACCGTCAGCCGCAGTGCCCTGCCCGTGAGCCGGGTCATCGTGATCCCCTCTCTCCGGTGCGCGCCGCCACTGTCCGGGCGGCGGTGACGCCCGCCCAGACGGCGGCGAGCGCGGTGACGGCGGTGCCGCCGAGGTAGAGCACGGCGCGCGCCGTCTCCCCGGCGGCCAGCAGCCGCTGGGTGTCGAGACCGTAGGTGGAGAAGGTGGTGTAGCCGCCGCAGAACCCCGTCCCGAGGAAGGGCCTCAGCAGGGGGTGGGGGGCGGTCGTCGTCTCGGTGAGCAGCACCATGAGTACGCCGAGGAGGGCGCAGCCGGAGACGTTGACCGCGAAGGTCGTCCAGGGGAAGGAGTCCGTGGCCGTGGGCCAGGCCAGCGAGGCGGCGTACCGGGCGACCGCTCCGAGGGCTCCGCCCGCGGCCACGACCCCGACGACGGGCAGCCGGCCGCGGAGATCCATGCCCCCAGCGTACGAGGACGTCGAGGCGAGGCGCACAGGCGCGGCCCCCGGCCTGGGGCATTTAACCGGGGTCCGGCCCGTGCAGCCTCGCTCTGCGATGGTCCGGCCACGCCCCGCGACCGGTCAAAGGAGCGCCGGAGAGTCTGTCAGATCCCCCCGTGGGGTATTCCGGAGGCTCCGGGCACGGCCGGGGGCGAGGGGTGCGGAGGCGGCCGGAAGGTGTTCTGCCACCCCCGGAAGGCACCCTTCTGACCTGCGACGACACGGCGGGAGGTGGCCGGACCACCATCCGGCGGCCGATTCGGGTGCCGGGTACACCTCGTCCCCGGGGGTGGTTCCGGGTGACCTTGGTGGAGCAGCGGGAGGGAGCTGCGCAACCTGAGGGCAGGAGTGTCGTGAGTACATCCGTCGCAACCAAGCGCAGGACCGCCGCCGGGCTCGTTCCACCGGCCGCGCCCCTGGGCGCCGTCAGGTCAGCGGGCACGGGGGGCTCGCGCGAGGACGTCTACACCGAGCTGTGTGCCGCGCTGTTCTCCGGCTTCCCGCGCCGTGACCAGCGGTTGAAGGCCGAGCAGTATCTGCGGGGTCTGCTCACCGCGCAGGGCCGCAAGTCGATCCGGAACATCGCCGCGCAGATAGGGGGGCCGGCCGCCGAGCAGAGCCTGCACCACTTCGTGTCGAGTTCCACCTGGGACTGGCAGCCCATGCGGGCGGCGCTCGCCCGGCACCTGGAGCGGACGAGCTGTCCGCAGGCGTGGGTGGTGCGGCCGATGCCGATCCCGAAGGCCGGGGAGCACTCGGTGGGTGTGGACCGGCGGTTCGACCCGGAGCGCGGGCAGGTCTTCCACGGCCAGCAGGCGTTCGGGGTGTGGTTCGCCGGTGAGGAGCTGAGCGTTCCGGTGAACTGGCGGCTGTTCCTGCCGGACCCCTGGGTGAACGACCGCACGCGGCGCGACCGTGCGGAGGTTCCCCAGGAGGCGGGCGAGGAGACCCTTGAGGAGTGTGCGGTGGCGGCGGCGCTGGACGCGGCCCGCTGGCAGGACGTGGCCCGCAAGCCGGTGCTGCTCGACATCCGGGGCGGTGCGGGGCGGGCGGCCCTGACGCGGCTCGCGGGGGCGGGGGTGCCGGTGGTGGCGCGGATCGGTCCTGGTTCGCGGCTGGCGATCGCGGACCGTTCGCTGCCGGGCTTCGGCGCGGGTCCGCTGTCCGCCGTGCAGATCCTGGAGTCCCTCAAGGGGCTGCGGAGGCCGGTGAGCTGGGTGGACACGGTGGCGGGTGCGCGGACCTCGCGGACCTCGCTGGCGACGGCGGTCCGGGTGGCGCTGCCCACGCCGGGCGGGGAGCGGATGCGTCCGCTGGTGCTGCTCGGTGAGTGGGACGACCCCCGGCGGGCTCCGTCGCGGGTGTGGATCAGTGATCTGACCGGGTCTCCGGTGGGTTCCCTGCTGCGGCTGACGAAGCTGGCGCGCCGGGTGGAGCGGGACTTCGTGGAGATCGGTGAGGGGGCGGGGCTGCGGGACTTCGTGGGCCGCTCGTACCGGGGCTGGCACCGGCACATCACGCTGGCGTCGGCGGCGCACGCGGCGACGGCGCTGTCCAGTGCCGACTGGGACTCGGGCTACCGCTCGGGGCGTACGGCGAGCTGAGCCGCCGGGCGCGGTGCTTCCTTCTCCGGCGGGCCTCGGGTCCGCCGGAGAAGCCGCGTGTCCGGGGGGAGAAGCCGCGTGTCCGGGGGCCGGTCGCTGCTTCCGGTGGCGGGGCAGGGCTTCCGGTGGCGGGTCCCCGGCCTCCGGGGGCTCAGGCGTTGCGCTCCGGCGGGCCGGGCGGGCGTCGGTGCGGGTCGGTGGCGGCGCGGCCCCGGGCGAGGACCTCGCGGGTGCGCTGGAGGCGCAGCGCGAGCTGGACCTCCAGGACCTGACCGGGCTTCTGCCATTCGGGGCCGAGGAGTTCGCCGATGCGTTCCAGGCGGCGGGAGACCGTGTTGGGGTGGACGTGCAGGGCCTCGGCCGCGTTGGTGGGGCTGCCGCCGGAGGCGAAGTAGGCCTCCAGGGTGTGGGTGAGGTCGGTGAACCGTTCGGCGTCGTAGTCGAGGACGGGTCCGATGGCCGCCTCGACGAAGCCGTCGACGTCGTTGTCGTCGGAGAGCAGCAGCCCGAGGAAGCCGAGGTCCTGCACGGAGGCGGCGGAGCCGGTGCCGCCGAGCGCGCTCATCGCGTCGAGGCAGCGGCCCGCCTCCTGGTGGAGCCGTCCGACGCCGTCCGGGCTCCAGCCGGGTCCGGCGGCGGCGACGGAGACGGGGTGCCCGAGCAGCGGGGACAGTTCGGCGGCGACGGCCTTGGCGGCGGCCGAGGCGTCGATGCCGGGGAGCAGCAGCACGATGCAGCCGCCCTGCACGGTCTTCAGTCCGGAGAGCCGGTACGCGTACGAGGACGCCCAGACCACGGCCCTGCCCTGCTCGCCGCCCTCCGGCCGGGCGAGCACGAGGACGTGGGCCTTGCGCAGGTCGACGCCGAGGCGGCGGGCGCGCTGGGCGATCTGCTGGGGGGCGTGCGGCGGGTCGGCGATGAGGTCGTCGAGGAGTTCGTCGCGGACGGGTCCTTCGGCGACGGCGGTGGAGCGGCGCATCAGGAGGAGGAAGGCGATGGACTGGGCGGCGAGTTCGAGGAGGCGTTCGTCCTCGCCGGTGAGTCCGCCGGCGGTCCGGACGACGAGGACGCCGAGGTCTTCGGAGCCCGCGATGACGGGTGCGACCCAGGTGTCGTCGGCGGCGGGGACGGGGCGGCGGCGGGCGTGCGCGTCGAGCGAGGCCTTGGCGACGGCCTTCTCGTCGAGTGCGGGGACGTCCCCGGCGGTGGCGAGGCAGCGGCCGCCCTGGTCGCGGACCATGACGGTCGCGTCGAGGGCGTCGGCGGCGGCCTTGGCGACGTTGCACAGGTCGCCGCCCGCGAGGACGAGGTTCATGATGCGGCTGTGGGCCTCGCTGACGTGCCGCATCCGGGTGAGGCTGGTGCGGACGCGGGCGCTGTCCCGTTCGAGTTCGGAGACCTCGGTGCGGGTGCGGTCGAGGAGCCCGGCCTTCTCCACGCCGAGGGCGGCGAGGTCGGCGAGGGCGGCGAGGAGCCCGACCTCTTCCGGCGTGTGGTGGCGGACGCGCCGGTCGGCGCCGTAGAGGGCGCCGATCACGGTGTCGCCGCTGCGGAGCGGAGCGGCCATGACGGCGTGCAGGCCCTCGGCGCGCAGGGCGGCCTCCGCGGCCTCGTCGAAGGCCGGGGTGTGGATGCCGGTGCCGGTCCTGGCCGTGGGCGCGAAGCGTTCGTCGGCGAGGTGGTCGGCGGTCCAGACGGGTTCGCCGAGGAGCTGGACGAAGCCGCCGACGCCGTATCCCTCGGCGAACCGGAGACCGGGGGCGAGCCGGGGGGCGCCCTCCCGGCCGGTGGGGTGGTCGGCGCGGGCGCCGTCGGTGGTGTGGACGTAGCAGGCGCCGTGCGGGCCGCGCAGCGTCACGTACGCGAGGTCGAGGCCGAGGAGCAGCCGGGCGCGGTGGGTGATGACCCGCAGCAGGCCGTCGAGGTCGTACGCGGAGGTGAGGTCGCGGGCGGTGTCGGTGAGGGCGATGAGTCCGGCCTCGTGGCGGGGGTCGCGGCCCTGTCCCGCGCGGACCACTCCGGCGAGGGCGACGGCCCGTTCGAGCCGGTCGAGCGTGTCGTCGTCGAGGCCGGTGGCGCGGGCCTCGGCGAGGAGGGCGTCGAACCGGGCGGGCGGTGCCTGGGCCGCGAGCAGTTCGAGGACCGTGAGCAGCGCGTGGGCACCACCGGCTCCGTCCGCGCCGTACAAGCTCATGGTCCCTGCTCCCGTGATCGAGCGAAATCGGGCACCTGGGAGGAAACCCGTACTGCTCGCCGAAAATAATTCGCCTTCGGGAGTCGGTCAACGGTGAGCTGCCGCACTTCATTCCCCACCGGTAACTGTCGGCGGGCGGCTCCGGTTCCCGGGTCAGCCGACCGAGGAGCCGACGGGGACGAGACGCCCCCGGGTGGGGCTGAACTGGGTGGGCACCCGGGGCACGTACACGGGGAGCCCGGCGGTGTCCCGGACGGCGAGGACCGAGCGGCGGAGGCGGCGGAGGCGCGCCGAGGGCTCCATGCCGGTCTCGGCGAGGAGCGTGGCGTGGAGCCGGTCGAAGACGGCGAGGGCCTCGTCGTGCTGTCCGCAGCGCAGCAGGGCGACCATGTAGTGCGCGTGGAGCGGTTCGTTGGTGCGGTAGCGGGCGGTGAGGCCGGAGAGTTCGGGGACGAGTTCGGCGTGTCCGCCGAGGCCGAGCTGCGCCTCGGTCCACTGGTCGAGGACGCTGAGCCGGGAGGTCTCCAGGCGCTCGATCTCCCGGCGGAGGCGGGGTCCGGCGGCGACGCCCGCGTAGGGTTCGCCGCGCCAGAGGGCGAGGGCCTCGCCGAGGCGGAGGGCGGCGCGCGGGAGGTCGCCCGCCTCCATGGCCCGGTAGCCCGCTCCGGCCGCGCGCTCGAACTGCCAGACGTCGTTGGTGCCGCCGCCGGTGTCGAGGCGGTAGCCGCCGGGCTGGGAGACGAGGATCGCGTCGGCGGTGCGCCGGTCCGACCAGCCGGGCCGGGGTTCGGCCGGGGTGGCGCCGCGCAGCGCGCCCGCGATGAGGGCGCGCAACTCGGCTATGTGGGCCTGGAGTTCGGTGCGGGCTCCGCGCGGGGCGCCGGACGGCCACAGCTCCTCGGTGAGGACCGTCACGGGGACGACCTGGTCGGCGCTGGCCGTGAGCAGGGCGAGGAGCTGACGGGGCGCCGCCGCGGTCGGGGTGATCGACACCCCGTGCTCGCGCACCGAAAGTCCCCCCAGAATCCGGACGTCCACCTTGCCCCCTCAGTGCCTGTGCGGTGTCTGTGTGCGGGATGACTCCCGATGATTAGAAAAGACCCCCGTAGGCATGTCAATAAGAAACCGGAGGGTACGGAATCCCGACCCCTGATATCGTGGTGATTCACCCCCTTTGTCCGGTTATTGAGCCGTAGTGATTTCGTCAATGGCGGGGATCGTACGTACGAAGGAAGGCTGTTTCCGGACTCAGGGGTACGCTTTCAGGGGTCCTCGCAGCTGACAACGGGTTTCACACCTGCGATTTCCGGCCAGAAACCGTCCGCCGGGTACGGTTCCGCCACAAGGCCCTCCTCACCCGACCGCGGCGGCCGTCAGCAGACCGAACGCGAGGACGACCAGGGCCGTGCGGATCCGGTGGAAGCCGTTCCAGCGCCGTTCGAAGGCGGCGCGCACGGCCGCCGGGTCGTCATTGGGGCCCCGCGGGGCGGCCAGCGCGTTGTTGAGCGGGACGTTGCCGCCGACGGTGACCGCGTGATTGAGCAGCGCGCACACCAGTCCCGCGAGCACCAGCCACTTCTGGGCATCCGTCCGCCCATCAGCGGGCACGAGGAACGCGGCGACGGGGAAGACGGCCACCCCGAGGAAGACCGCCATGAAGACGGCCCTCGGCACGGCTTCGTTGATCCGGCGCATCACCGTGACGAACTCGGCGTCCTCCAGCCGGGCGAGCGCGGGCATGATCCCGGTCTGGAAGACCAGCATGAAACCGGCGTACAGCCCGGTGCATCCGACGGCGAGGGCGAGCAGCAGGGAGGCCATGCGTCATTCTGACCGCCCACCGGCCCACCCGGGAGCCTTACGGGACCACAAGTGACACGTGTGACAGGGGAGATGGGCGCGGGGCGAGTCCGGGGCGGGGCCGGAGAGCCGGATGGGACAGACGAGGCGAATGAGGTGGATGGCGTGGATGAGGTGGATGGGGCAGGAGCGGCCCGGAGCGGGTCCGGTGCGGCGGCGAGGAGCACGGCGGCGGCCGGGAACCGCCTCCGCTCGCGGCGGCATCGCCGTGGCTCGGGCCGGTGCATGCCATCTCCCGCCGCCCGCACGGCACTTGTGAACGGGACGGTCGGGATGCCCGCGCGGAGCCGTCGGAGGAGTTGCGGATGCATCTCGATGCGGCGACGGCGACCGGGGTGACGTGAGGTGGCATGGATTCGCCATCCTTCTCAACAGGGGTTGTCACCGTGTGCAGTCACATGCGTACATTGAGTGGACATCGGATGGGCGGGGGTGGTCAGCGGTGGCAGAGAGCGCGGGCTCCGTGATGCTCGCCCGTTCGGCGATGAACCGGGCCGCGACCGAGGGACAGCGGCCCGCGGGGCGTCCGGTCCGGGGGGCGCGGCGCATCAGTGCGGCACTCGCCGGGCTGGCCGCTTCCACGCGGTACGAGCTGTTGACCTTCGACGACCCGGTCGCGTCCGCGGGCTGCGCGATCCCCGAGCCGTTCCTGGAATTGGCGGGAGCGTGCATGCGGGCCGCGGCGGAGCGGGCCGGCGAGGTCAGACGGATCGTGCCCCGGCACGCGCGGTCCCGGATCGAGGACGGACTCCGGCTCCCCGGCCGGGCCCGGCTGATCGAGGCGATCCCGTTCAAGCTGATCGTGGTCGACCGGACCGTGGCGGCGGTGCCGCTCGATCTCGAACTGCTCTACAACGGGCTGCTGCTGATCCGGGACCCGGTGATCGTGCAGGCCCTCGTCCGGACCCATCACGCCTGCTGGGCGGCGGCGGAGGAGCTGACGTACGTGCCGCCGCCACCGCCACCGCCCCGCGATCTGCCCCCGCAGTTGCGTCCGGTGCTCGACGCCCTCCTGTCGGGACTCACGGACGAGACGGCGGCAACCAGGCTCGGCATGTCGGCACGGACCTACAGCCGCCGGGTCGGGGAGCTGATGACGGCCCTCGGCACGACGAGCCGCTTCCGCGCGGGCGCGGAAGCGGCTCGAAGAGGGTGGCTGTGAGTGACTGACCGCCCGGGGTCCGGCCCCTGACCCGGACCCCGGGCGGTCGGATCCGGACCGGGTGATCGGGCCGGGTGGTCGGACCGAGTGGTCGGACCGAGTCCGGGACGGGTGGTCGGGCCGAGTCCGGCCCGGGACCCGTCCGGCCCGGGGCGGATCGGGTCGGCCCGGGACAGGTCCGGCGCCCGGGACAGGTCCGGCGCCCGGCGCAGGTGCGGTCGGGCATGGGGAAGACGGTCCGGCCAGGTGCGGTCCGGACCGGCCTCCTCGGGCTAGGACACGATGTCCTTGCGGGCGAAGCCCCGGAAGGCGAGGGCGAAGAGGACCAGGGCGTACGTGAGGGAGATCGCCGTGCCCTTCACCATGCCGCCCCATTCCAGCTGCGGCTGGAGCGCGTCGATCCAGGCGAACTGCCAGTGCGCCGGAAGGTACTCGCGCCAGTCGCCGAGAGCGGTCACCGCGTCGAGGACGTTGCCCACGATGGTCAGACCGACCGCGCCGCCGACCGCGCCCAGCGGGGCGTCGGTGCGGGTGGAGAGCCAGAAGGCGAGCCCGGCCGTGACGAGCTGGGACGCGAAGACGAACGCGACGGCGACCGCGAGCCGGAACAGGGCGTCCCCGGCGGGCACCGCGCCACCGGTGGGGAGCACCAGCGGCCCCCAGCCGTAGGCGACCGTGCCCGCCGCCAGGGCCACCACCGGCAGCAGCACCATCGCGGCGGCGCTGTAGCCGAGGGCGACGGCCAGCTTGGAGGCGAGCAGCCGGGACCGGGGCACGGGCGCGGCGAGGAGATACCGCAGCGAGGACCAGCTCGCCTCGGAGGCGACGGTGTCCCCGCAGAACAGGGCCACGGGAATGACGAGGAGGAATCCGGCCGAGACGAACAGGCAGGTCGCCGCGAAGTTGGCGCCGGAGGCCGTCGCCGTGTCCATCAGGGTGACGCGTCCGCTGCCGCCCTCCCGGTCGCCACCGACCGCGAACGCGATCATCAGGACGAACGGCAGGGCGACCAGGATGCCGCCCATGACCAGGGTGCGGCGGCGCTTCCACTGGCGGAGGGCCTCGACGCGCAGCGGCAGGGTGCGCCCGGCGCGATAGCCGGGTGCGGATTCCACGGGGGCCGTGGGGGTGTCGAGCAGCCCGCTCATGCGGCACCTCCTCCGATCAGGGTCAGGAACGCGTCTTCGAGGCGCCGGTGCGGTCCGACGCCGGTCAGCGGCACGTCCAGGGAGACGAGTTCGCCGATGAGCACGGTGGGCGCGATCCCGTCGAGCCGGACGAGGATGCCGCCGTCGGCACGGGTCGCCCCGGCCACGCCCGGGAGCGCGCCGATCTTCTCCACGAGGACGTCGTCGACGGGTCCGCCGAGCGTCACCAGGAGGGTGTCGCCGGAGCCGGTGATCTCCGCGACCGGGCCCGCCTGCACCAGTCGGCCCCGGTCCATCACGACGAGATGGGTGCAGGACTGCTCGACCTCGGCGAGGAGATGGCTGGAGACGATGACGGTACGGCCGTCGGCCGCGTACCGGATCATGACCTCGCGCATCTCGCGGATCTGCGGCGGGTCGAGTCCGTTGGTGGGCTCGTCCAGGATCAGCAGGTCCGGCAGGCCGAGCATGGCCTGGGCGAGGGCGAGTCGCTGGCGCATGCCCTGCGAGTAGGTGCGGACCGCGCGTTCGAGGGCGCCGCCGAGGTTCGCGATGCGCAGGGCCTCGTCGACATGGGCGTCCTCGGCGGGGCGGCCGGTGGCCTTCCAGTACAGGTCCAGGTTCTCCCGGCCGGAGAGGTGCGGAAGGAATCCGGCGCCCTCCACGAAGGCGCCGACCCGGGAGAGGACCGGGGCGCCGGGGCGGATCGCCTGGCCGAAGACCCGGATCTCGCCCTCGTCGGGAGCGATCAGGCCCATCAGCATCCGCAGCGTGGTGGTCTTGCCCGCGCCGTTCGGCCCGAGGAGACCCAGGACCTGGCCCTGTTCGACGCGGAACGACAGGTCCTGGACGCTGTACCGGTCGCCGCCCTTGTACTTCTTGGAGAGTCCGGTGATCACCAGGGGCACGGTGGCGAGGCCGGGGTCGGGCGCGGCGGCGCCGGTGCGGCGGCGGGCGGTGAGCAGCAGTCCGGCGGCGACGGCGAGGCCGAGGAGCGGCAGGCCCCAGACCCACCAGGGCAGGGCGACGGCCTGGGTGTCGAGACCGGGGGCGGTCGGGACGGTGAGCGGTCCGTCGACGGCGACGGTGTATCCGGCGGGGACGAGCGGGGAGGCGTAGCCGAGGTCGGTGGCGGCGACCACCAGCCGCAGCCGGTGCCCGGACTCCACCTCGTGGTCGATCGCGGGCAGGGTGAGCGTGACGGTCCGGCCGGAGGTGGCGTCCGCGACGCGGACGGGCGCGACGAGCTGGGAGGGCAGGACCTGCTGCCGACCGTCGGGCCCGACGTCGTACACCTTGGCGAAGAGGACGGCGGAGCCGTCGGCGGCGGTGGAGGTCACCTTGACGCGGACGGTCGGGGTGCCGGTGATCCGGAGCTGTCCGGTGAGCGGCGCGCTGTCGAAGCGCGCGTACTGGCCGGGGAAGTCGAGGGAGAGGCCGACGCCGAGGGAGGAGAGTCCGGAGAGGCCGCCGCCGAGTCCGGGCACGGCGGAGACGGCGGGCGGTGTGGCGCCCGCGGGGTTGGTGAAGCTCTGCGGCCCTCCGGTGAGGGGGATGGCGGTGGGGCCCGCGGTGAGTCCGGGGTAGCGGTCGGCGGTGGCGGCGCGCAGGGTGGCCCGCCCGTTGGTGGAGTCGATGCCTCCGGTACGGCTGACGCGGAAGGCGGGGCCGGTGTCGACGGAGGTGTCGCGCTTCAGCCAGCGGTCGAACCAGGTGCCGATGCGCTGTTCGACGCGGTCGGTCTCGCGGTCGCCGCCGTCGTGGCCGCCGGAGATCCAGTCGACGGCGACGGGGGCGCCGTTGGCGGTGAGGGCGCGGGCGGCGGCGTCGGACTGGGCGAGGGTGAAGAGGGAGTCCGACTGGCCCTGGACAAGGAGCGTGGGCACCTTGATCCGGTCGGCGACGGCGGAGGGGCTCCGGGCTTCGAGGAGGGCGCGGGCGGCGGCGTCGGGCTTCCCCGCGACGGCGACGCGCTGGTAGAGGCCGCAGAGTTCGGGGGTGAAGCGACCGCAGGCGGCAGCCGCGCCGGACTGTCCCGGCCCCTCGGGGCGGTCTCCGGCGGAGAAGAAGATCCCGGCCCAGAGCTTCTTGAAGACACCGTCGGGGAACAGCGCGTCGGCGAGGTTCCAGTAGGTGATCTGGGGGGCGACGGCGTCGACGCGCGGATCGTGTCCTGCGGCGAGCAGGGAGATCGCACCGCCGTAGGAGGCGCCGGTGACGCCGACGCGCGGATCGCCGGGCTTGTCGAGGAGGACCTCGGGGCGGTCGGCGAGCCAGTCGATCAGCTTCCGGACGTCCTTGACCTCGTGCTCGGGGTCGTTGAGTCCGATCTCGCCGGTGGAGGCGCCGAAACCGCGGGCGGACCAGGTGAGGACGGCGTAGCCGTCGCGGGCCAGCCCTTCGGCCTGGGCGCGCACGTCGTCCTTGGAGCCGCCGAAGCCGTGGCCGAGGAGGACGGCGGGGCGGCGCCCGGCGCCGTCGCCGGTGAAGTAGGAGGTGTCGAGCCGGACGCCGTCGAGGTCGAGCGTCCGGTCCGCGCGGTGCACGGGGGGCGGATCGTCCGAGGCGACGGCGGTCCAGGTGCCGCCGCCCGCGAGAACGGCGAGGACGGCGGTGACCGCGGCCCACCGGGGAATTCGGAGTCGCATGGCATCGAGCCTAAGCGGGCCGCCGGTGCGCCGGAGCTGCCCGGGGGCGGAGCCGTCTCCCCTCCTGGAGTCGTACGCGCCCCGGGGGCGTACCACGGGCGCGGTATGCGGAGCGGTCGGATCCGGCGGGCGGGGCGGGACTTTTCGAAACACGCCCTGGTTCGGATACGGCTCCGGGCCCCCGGGGCGCGGTCGTTCGCGCCTCGGGGGCCCGGGTCCGATCGGGGTCGATCAGTGGTTGCGGGGGAAGCCCAGGTCGACGCCCGACGGGGCGTCGGAGGGGTCCGGCCAGCGGGTGGTGACGACCTTGCCGCGGGTGTAGAAGTGGACGCCGTCGGGGCCGTAGATGTGGTGGTCGCCGAAGAGCGAGTCCTTCCAGCCACCGAACGAGTGGTAGCCGACGGGGACCGGGATCGGCACGTTCACGCCGACCATGCCCGCCTCGACCTCCAGCTGGAAGCGGCGGGCGGCGCCGCCGTCACGGGTGAAGATCGCGGTGCCGTTGCCGAACCGCGAGGCGTTGATGAGGGCGAGGCCCTCCTCGTAGGTGTCGGCGCGCAGCACGCAGAGCACCGGGCCGAAGATCTCGTCCTGGTAGGCGGCGGCCGTGGTCGGCACGTGGTCCAGGAGGGAGAGGCCGATCCAGTGACCGTTCTCGTGGCCCTCGACGGTGTAGCCGGTGCCGTCGAGGACGACCTCGCAGCCCTCGGCCGCCGCGCCGGTCACGTAGGAGGCGACCTTGTCGCGGTGGACGGCCGTGATGAGCGGGCCCATCTCGGAGGTGGGGTCGTTGCCGGGGCCGATCTTGATCTTCTCGGCGCGCTCGCGGATCTTGCCCACCAGTTCGTCGCCGATGGAGCCGACCGCGACGACCGCGGAGATCGCCATGCAGCGCTCGCCGGCGGAGCCGTACGCCGCCGAGACGGCCGCGTCGGCCGCCGCGTCGAGGTCGGCGTCCGGGAGGACCAGCATGTGGTTCTTCGCGCCGCCGAGCGCCTGGACGCGCTTGCCGTTGGCGGAGGCCGTGGTGTGGATGTGGCGGGCGATCGGGGTCGAGCCGACGAAGGAGACCGCGGCGACGTCCGGGTGCTCCAGGAGGCGGTCCACGGAGACCTTGTCGCCGTTCAGGACGTTGAAGACGCCGTCCGGGAGACCCGCCTCGGCGAACAGCTCGGCAAGCTTGAGGGCCGTCGAGGGGTCCTTCTCGCTCGGCTTGAGGACGAAGGTGTTGCCGGTCGCGATGGCGATCGGGAACATCCACATCGGCACCATGGCCGGGAAGTTGAAGGGCGTGATGCCCGCGACGACGCCCACCGGCTGGCGGATCGAGGCCACGTCCACGCGGTTCGCGACCTGGGTGGAGAGCTCGCCCTTGAGCTGGGTGGTGATGCCGCAGGCCAGGTCGACGATCTCCAGGCCCCGGGCGACCTCGCCGAGGGCGTCGGAGTGGACCTTGCCGTGCTCGGCGACGATCAGCTCGGCGATGGCGTCCCGGTTGGCGTCGAGCAGCGCGCGGAACTTGAAGAGGATCGAGGTGCGCTGGGCGAGCGAGGAGGTGCCCCAGGTCGCGAAGGCGTCCTTGGCGGCGGCGACGGCGGCGTCCACCTCCTCGACGGAGGCGAGGGCGACACGGGTGGTCACGGCGCCGGTGGCCGGGTCGGTGACCGGGCCCCAGTTGCCCGACGTGCCCTCGACGGTCTTGCCACCGATCCAGTGGTCGACGGTCTTGACGGTGTTCGTCATGACGAAATGCTCCTTCAGAGATGGCGGCGTCGGGCGGTGACGTGCCGGTCGTACTCCTCCCGGGCCTCGATCGCCGACGGGCGGGTCGAGGTCTCGGCCACGGGCACATCCCACCACGCCCGGGCCGGGGGCGGGCCCGACACAGTGTCGGGCGTTTCGGTCTCGACGTAGACACATGTGGGAACCGTCGCCGCCCGCGCCTCCGCGAGGGCTTCCCGCAGGTCACACACGGTGTGGGGGCGGAGCACCCGCATCCCGAGGGAGGCCGCGTTGGCGCCGAGATCGACGGGGAGCGGGGGGCCGGTGAAGCCGCCGTCGGCGTCCCGGTGGCGGTAGTCGGTGCCGTACCGCTCGGCCCCGACGGACTCGGAGAGCCCGCCGATGGAGGCGTAGCCGTGGTTCTGGAGGACGATCAGCCGCAGCGGCAGGCGTTCCTGCACGGCGGTGACGATCTCGGTGGGATTCATCAGATACGTACCGTCGCCGACGAGGGCCCAGACGGGCCGGTCGGGCGCGGCGAGCAGGACTCCGAGGGCGGCGGGGATCTCGTAGCCCATGCAGGAGTAGCCGTATTCGACGTGGTACTGGTCGGACGAGCGGCTCCGCCACAGCCGGTGGAGGTCACCGGGGAGCGATCCGGCCGCGTTGACCAGGATGTCGCGGGTGTCGACCAGAGTGTCGAGTACGCCGAGGACCTGGGTCTGGGTGGGGCGGGCGTTCTCGTCGGGGACCGCGTAGGCGGCGTCGACGTGTTCCTGCCAGCGCCGCTTCGAGGAGGTCCACCGGACGAGGTCCTGGCGGTGGTCGCCGAGCGCCTCGGTGAGGGCGGTGAGCCCCTCGCGGGCGTCGGCGACAAGCGGCCGGGCGGCGAGCTTGTGGGCGTCGAAGGAGGCGATGTTGAGGTTGAGGAAGCGGGTGCCGTCCCGGAAGAGGGTGCCGGACGCGGTGGTGAAGTCGGTGTAGCGGGTGCCGACGCCGATGACCAGGTCGCTGGTGGCGGCGAGTTCGTTGCCGGTGGCGCTGCCGGTGTGGCCGATGCCGCCCGCCTCGCAGCGGTGGTCGTACGGCAGGACGCCCTTGCCCGCCTGGGTGGTGACGACGGGCAGGTCGGCCCGCTCGGCGAGGATCCGCAGCGCCTCCTCGGCGCGGCTGTGCCTCACCCCTCCCCCGGCGACCACCAGCGGGCGCCGGGCTGCCCTGATCTCCCGTACGGCGGCGTCGAGTTCGGCCGTGTCGGGGCGGGGGCGGCGGACGTACCAGATCCGTTCGGCGAAGAACTCCTCCGGCCAGTCGTACGCCTCCGCCTGGACGTCCTGGGGCAGCGCGAGCGTCACCGCGCCGGTCTCCACGGGGTCGCTGAGGACCCGGACGGCGGCGAGGGCGGCGGGGATCAGGGCCTCGGGGCGGCCGACCCGGTCGAAGTACTTCGAGACGGGGCGGAGGCAGTCGTTGACCGACACGTCTCCCGCGTACGGGACTTCGAGCTGCTGGAGGACCGGGTCGGCGGGGCGGCCCGCGAAGGTGTCGCCGGGCAGCAGCAGCACGGGGAGGTGGTTGACGGTGGCGAGGGCGGCGCCGGTGACGAGGTTGGTGGCGCCGGGGCCGATGGAGGTGGTGACGGCGTGCGCGGAGAGCCGGTTGGACTGGCGGGCGTAGCCGACGGCGGCGTGCACCATGGCCTGCTCGTTGCGGCCCTGGTGGAAGGGCATGAGCCGGGGGTCCTCGATGAGCGCCTGGCCGATCCCGGCGACGTTCCCGTGGCCGAAGATGCCCCAGGTGGCGGTGATCAGGCGCTGCCGGACACCGTCGCGTTCGGTGTGCTGGGCGGCGAGGAAGCGGATCAGCGCCTGGGCGACGGTCAGCCGGATGGTCATGCGTATCCCTCGGTGTGGTCCGGGTGGAAGCTGATCCGCCAGGCGCGCTCGGTGCCGGGGCCCGCCATGACGTTGAGGTAGTACAGGGCGTGGCCGGGCTGGGCGACGGAGGGGCCGTGCCAGCCGTCGGGCACCAGGACGACGTCGCCGTCGGCGACTTCGGCGAGGAGGTCGGCTCCGCCGGGCCGGGAGGGCGAGATCCGCTGGTAGGCGAGGCCGTGGGGGCCCTCGATCTCGTAGTAGTAGATCTCTTCGAGGACGGACTCGGTGCCGGGGCGGTGCTCGTCGTGCTTGTGCGGCGGGTAGGAGGACCAGTTGCCGCCGGGGGTGACGACCTCGACGGCGATGAGCCGGTCGCAGACGAAGGCGTCGGCGGAGCCGAAGTTCCGCACCTCGCGGGCGCGGTTGCCGCTGCCCCGGGTCTCGACGGGAACCTCCGGCGCGGGGCCGTAGCGGGCGGGGAGTCGTCGCTCGCACTTCGCTCCTGCCAAAGCGAAGCGGCCTCCCGCGCCGGAGGCGATCTGGGCGTGGGCGTCGCGCGGTACGTAGACGAAGTCGGTCACTCCGTCGAACACGTCGGCGCGGCCCTGGAGTTCGAAGATCTCTCCGTCGACGCGCACGCTACAGGCACCGGAGAGGGGAAGCACGGCCCATTCGCAATCCCCGCTCTCGAACGAGTGGATCCCGCCAGGCCCGAGGGTGAGGACGCGCAGGGCGGAGTACTCCCATCCGGCCCGCGCGGGATCGATGTCGACGGCGTACGGCCCCCGGGCGGCGGTCCCGGCGGGCAGATGCAGCGAGGAGGACGACCCGTGAGCCGGTACGGGGACGGGGCCCGGCGCGCCACTCGGACCGGGAGCGGGACCGGGAGCCGGGGCGGCACTCGGACCAGGGGCGGAGGCGGGACCCGGACCGGCGGCGGGGCCGGGACCTGCGGTGCGGGTGGGGTGCGGACCAGGTCCCGGGGCGGTGCCGGAGTCGGGTACGCGGCTCGGCCGAGAGGTGGGGCCGGGGCCTGCGGCCCGGCTCGGCCGGGCGCTCGCGCCGGGGCTCGGATCGGGGCCAGGACCGGGATCCGGTTCGGCAGTCGGCTCGGCGTCTTGTTCGGTATTCGGCTCAGGAAGCATGGCGGATCCCTACCCCTTCCCCGCGATCGTCCCCGCGCCGGGCTCCGCGCCGGTCCCCGGTGTCCCGGGCGTGCGGGTCTCCCCGCTCGTCGGAGCCGTGACCGGGTCCGTACGGCCGACGACCGGACGCTCGGGGAACGGGCCCGGGGCGGTGGCGGGGCCCGCGACCGCGACCGCGACCGCGACCGCGCGAGGATCTGGGTCAGGGTCCAAGCCACGGTCCGGGGCAGGGTCCGGTTCAGGGTCCAAGCCCAAGGCCCGGACCCCGCCCAAGCCCCGGTCCCGGACCCCGCCACCGTCCCGGTCCCCGTCCCGGTCCCGGTCCAGGTCCCGTCGGAGCGTGCCCGTGCCCGTCGTCAGCGCCTCGGTGATCTCGGGGGCGTACGGCATCGCCGACGAACAGGCGAGACGGCCCGCGACGATCGCTCCGGCGGCGTTGGCCCGTCGCAGGACGGTCTCGACGTCCAGACCGGCCAGCAGCCCGTCCACGAGCGCCCCGCCGAACGCGTCGCCCGCGCCGAGCCCGTTGACGACCTCCACCGGCAGCGGCGGGACCTCCGCGCCGGTCCCGTCGGCGGCGAGCGCGAGGACGCCCCCGGGGCCCTGCTTCACCACGGCCAGCCTCAGTGACCCGCCCGCCGCGTCGAACAGCGCGCGGGCCGCCGCCCGGGGGTCGCGCTCCCCGGTCGCCACCTCGCACTCGTCGAGGTTGCCGACGGCGACGGTGGCGTGCCGCAGCGCCTCGGCGTAGTGGGGCCGGGCCTCCGCCGGGTCCGCCCAGAACATCGGCCGCCAGTCCAGGTCGAGGACGGTCACCTCGCGGCCGGATCTGGCCCGCAGCGCCGCGAGGGTCGCGGTCCGGCTCGGCTCGGCGCACAGACCGGTGCCGGTGGCCCAGAAAACCCGGGCGGCGCGGATCGCGTCGAGGTCCAGCGCGTCCGCGCGGATCTCCAGATCGGGGGCCTTGGGGCGCCGGTAGAAGTACAGCGGGAAGTCGTCGGGCGGGAACAGCTCGCAGAAGGTGACGGGCGTCGGGTACTCGGCGGCCTCGGTCACCCAGCGGTCGTCCACCCCGAACTCCCGCAGTGCCCGGTGGAGATAGACGCCGAAGGGGTCGGCCCCGGTACGGGAGACGAGGGCGGTGCGGCGGCCGAGCCGGGCGGCGGCGACGGCCACGTTGGCCGGGGAACCGCCGAGGAACTTGGCGAAGGTCTCGGCCCGGTCGAGACCCACCCCCGTCTGGAGCGGGTAGAGGTCCACGCCGAGGCGGCCCATGGTGATCAGGTCGTACGGCTCCGACTCCACCCGTGCCACCTCTCGCGTCCGGCGTCCCGTCCCGGGTCCGGCCTCCCGGGTCCGGCCGTCCCAGGTCTAGCCGTCCGCCGGGAGGTGTGTCAACGATATGTCCGGACATTCGGACGACGTGACGGACCGGGTCCGCCTCCTTGACGGTGCTCACGGGCCCCGGTCAAGGTGGCGGACATGACGAAGCCGTCCCCGCAGCCGTCGCCGTCCCGCATCCGGATCGGATCCGCCCCGGACTCCTGGGGGGTGTGGTTCTCCGACGATCCCCGCCAGGTGCCCTGGCAGCGTTTCCTCGACGAGGTGTCCGGCGCGGGGTACGGGTGGATCGAACTGGGCCCGTACGGCTATCTGCCGACCGATCCGGCCGTCCTGGCCGAGGAGACCGCGCGGCGCGGTCTGCGGGTCTCGGCGGGAACGGTCTTCACCGGGCTCCACCACGGGCCGGACGTCTGGGAGCGGACGTGGGCGCACGTCGCCGAGAACGCCGCCCTCGCACAGGCCGTCGGCGCGGGCCATCTGGTGGTCATCCCGTCGTTCTGGCGGGACGACCGCACCGGCGAGGTGCTGGAGGACCGGACGCTCACGGCGGGCCAGTGGCGGGACCTGACCCGGCTCACCGAGCGGCTGGGCCGGGAGGTCCGCGAGCGGTACGGGCTGCGGATCGTGGTCCATCCGCACGCCGACACCCATCTCGACGGCGAGGAGAGCGTGAGCCGGTTCCTCGACGCCACCGACCCGGACGCGGTCGCGCTCTGCCTGGACACCGGGCACTACGCCTACGCGGGCGGCGACAGCGTCAAGCTGATCGAGACCTACGGCGAGCGGATCGGCTATCTGCACCTCAAGCAGGTGGATCCGGAGGTCCTGGCCGGGGTGGTGGCGGAGGGGGTGCCGTTCGGCCCCGCGGTGGCCCGGGGCGTGATGTGCGAGCCGCCGTCCGGGGTGCCCGCCCTGGAACCGGTGCTCGCCGCCGCGGCCGCCCTGGACGTCGACCTGTTCGCGATCGTCGAACAGGACATGTACCCCTGCGAGCCCGACGCCCCCTATCCGATCGCCCTGCGCACCCGGGACTTCCTGCGCTCCTGCGGGGTATGACACCCGACCGGGCCCCGTTCCGCGACACCTGACGGCGCACCGGGCCCGGCCTGACGCCACCCGACGGACGGCCCGGCCCCGCGCCCCTCGGCGGGCGGTCCCGCCGCGCGCCGCCCGGTGGACGAGCCGGCCGGGCGGGCCCGCCCGGCGGGAGCCGCTCCCCCGCTCGCCGGTCCGTCCTGGTCCCCTACCTCCCGGACCCCGGCCGGGCACACGGACACGCCGGGGTCCGGTTGCTCCTTTTCCGTCACGCGCGTCCGCTCTTCGTCACACATGTCTCCATTACGCGGGTCTTCCGTCACAGACGCCCTACAGCCGGGCCCCTCCTGCCGGGGGAACCGTTGCAGGGGGCACAGGCTCAGTGATCGCCAACGCACGCCCGCAGCGCCTCCGAACGGCACCCCCGCCGCCGCTGCGCGGCGCGCAGGGAGGTACCAGGCATGACGGACAGAAGGCTCTGGTCGTACAAGGACATCGCCGCACACATCCGGGTGCAGCCGGACACGGTCCGCTCTTACCGGAAGCACGGGCTCCTTCCCGCTCCCGACCTCGTCGAGTCGGGCAAGCCCTACTGGTACGCGGACACGATCCGCTCCTGGGTCGCCAGCCGCCCCGGCAACCGGGGCCGCCGCGACTGACCTGACGCCCTCCCCGCCCGGTGCCGGGCCCGGACCCCCGTCCCGGGCCCGGCACCTCCGCGCGTACGGCCCGTCGGGACCGGGGGCGCGGAGGAGGCGGGGGCGGCGGGGCCGGTCAGGAGCGCAGGGCCGTCATCTCGCGCCGCTCCCCGGGCGTCTGCACGCCGTCCGGTGCCGGGGCGGCCGGGGCCACCGGGTGGTCCGACTCGCTGATGCCGAAGCGGTCGTGGAAGCGGCGCAGGGGGCCGGGGGCCCACCAGGTGAGGCGGCCGGTGAGCTTCATGACGGAGGGGACGAGGAGGCCGCGGACCACCGTGGCGTCCATGAGGACGGCGAGGGCCACGCCGAGGCCGAGCATCTTGGTGTTGGTGACCCGGGAGGTTCCTATCGCGACCATGACGACGGCGAGGATGACGGCGGCGGCGGTGATGAGCCCGCCGGTGCGGCTCAGTCCGAAGCGGATGGAGTGCTCGTGGTCCCCGGTGGCGTCGTACTCCTCCTTGATGCGGGAGAGCAGGAACACCCCGTAGTCCATGGAGAGTCCGAAGGCGACGCAGAACATGAGGACGGGCAGGGTGGTCTCTATGTCGCCGGTCGGGGTGAAGCCGAGGAGTCCGGCGAGGTGTCCGTCCTGGAAGACCCAGACGACCGCGCCGAACATCGCGGTGAGGCTGAGCGCGTTGAGGAAGACGGCCTGGACGGGGACGAGGACGCTGCCGGTGAGCAGGAAGACCAGCAGCAGGGTGACGACCACGATGATGCCCGCCGCCCAGGGCAGCCGCTCGGCCAGGGCGTCCTTGGAGTCGACGAGGACGGCGGCCTGTCCGGTCACGGAGGTGTCGAACGGGGCGGACGCGGCGCGCAGTTCGGCCACGGTCCGCTGGGCCCCGGCCCCGACGCCCTCCCCTTCGGGCACGACGGTGAAGAAGGCGTGTCCCGGGCCCGCCGTGACGGGTCCCTCGGCCCGCGCGACCCCGTCGAGGGCGGCGATCCGGTCGCGGTAGGCGGTGTACTGCGCGGGGGTGGCCGGGCCCTCGGCGAGGACGGTGAGTCCGCCGCCCGGGTTCCCCGGGAAGCCGTGCCGCAGTTCGTCCTGGACGATCCGGGAGGAGGCGGTGGTGGGGAGCTGGCGGTCGTCGGCAGTGCCGAACTTCACGCCGAGGAAGGGCAGTCCGAGCAGGACGAGTCCGGCGGTGGTGAGGACGGCGAAGACCGGCGCCCTGCGCATCACGAGCGCGGCGGCCCGCGCCCAGCCCGCGCCCTCCGCGCCCCGCCCGGGGGCGTCCGGGCGGGGCGCCCGGCCCCGGCGCAGGAGGCGCCGCAGGTCCAGTGCGTTCACCCGGTCGCCGAGCAGCACCAGGGCCGCCGGGAGCAGGGCGAGCGCCGCGACCGCCGCGAGCAGGACGACCGCGATCCCCGCGTACGCGAAGGAGCGCAGGAAGTACTGCGGGAAGACGAGCATCGCGGAGAGCGAGGCGGCGACGGTCAGGGCGGAGAAGAGGACGGTGCGTCCCGCGGTGCGCAGGGTGGTGCGGACGGCGGTGCGCGGGTCGGCGCCCGTGGCCAGTTCCTCGCGGTGGCGGCGGACGATGAACAGGGCGTAGTCGATGGCGAGTCCGAGACCGAGGGCGGTCGTCAGGTTCTGCGCGAAGACGGAGACGTCGGTGAACTCGGTGATGCCGCGCAGGACGGCGTTGGCCCCCAGGATGGCGACGATGCCGACGCCGAGCGGGAGGAGGGCGGCGACGGCGCTGCCGAAGACCATGACGAGCAGGACGAGGGTGAGCGGCAGGGCGATGAGCTCGGCCCGCAGCAGGTCCTCCTCGATGGTCTGCTGCATCTCGTGGCGGACCGCGAGCCCGCCGCCGAGGGAGACCTCGACCGGCCCGTGGGTGCCCCGGTAGGAGGGGGCGATCCGGTCGAGGACGGCGGCGGCGGCCTTCTCCTCGCCGCCGATCCTGGCGGCGATCACGGCCTTCCGGCCGTCCTCGGAGCGGAGGGCGGGCGAGCCGGTGGACCAGTAGGAGCCGACTCCTTCGACGCCCGGCTCGGCGTCGAGCCGCTCGGCGAGCCGACGGGCCTCGGCGGCGGCGGCCGGGGCGTCGACGCCGCCGGTTCCGGTGTCCACGAGGAGCAGCAGATTGGGCTGGGAGCCGGGGAAGCGGTGCTCCAGGACCCCGGTCGCGTAGGTGGATTCGGCGGCCGGGTCCTCCCAGCCCCCGCTGCCCATCCGGTCGGCGACGCCGCTGCCCGCGAGGACGGCGAGGGCCGTGAGGACGAGGGCCACCAGGAGCGTGAGCCGTGGGCGTACGGTGACGAACCTCGTCCATCCCCCGGCCTCCGGGCCCTGCGGCGGCCCGCCCCCGCGCGCTGTTTTCTTGACTTCGGCCATGACGAGGTGTCCCCTTCACCTGACCCGTGTGCTCGCTTCCGGGCAGGTCACACAGGTCACCCGTTGCCATAGACTGGCAAACACGAGCGACCGCTCGCGTTCTCCAAGAATGCGAGCGACCACTCGTGTTTGTCAATCGCGTTGAGGAAAGCTGGGGACAGCCATGTCCGAGGACGTGCCCGACGAACTGTCCGGGGACAGCTCCGGAGAACCGCGACCGCGCCGCCGCCAGGCACGCGGCGAGCGCCGCATCGCCCAGTTGCTCCAGGCCGCCGCGAACGCCTTCTGCGCCAACGGCTACACGGCGACCAGCACCAACGCCATCGCCCGTGAGGCCCGGGTCTCGCCCGGCACGCTCTACCAGTACTTCCCGAACAAGGAAGCCATCGCGATCGAGCTGGGCGGGGTCCTCCTGCACCGGATGCGCGAGGCCCACGGCCAGGCGTTCACCCCGGAGAACCTCGACCTGCCGCTGCCCGCGCTGATCGACGCGGTGATCGACCCCATGGTCGAGTTCAACTGCGCCAACCCGGCCTTCCTCGCCCTGATGCACGGCTCCGAGGTCCCGGGCCGCATCGCCGAGGAGCACGACGAGCTGCACGACTCGCTGCTCTCCCGCGCCCGCGAGTTCATCGCCCACAAGGCCCCCGGGCTGCCCGTGGACGAGCAGACCAGGATCGCCGCGATGGCCTTCTCCGTGGTCAAGGGCGGCCTGGCGCTGGTCCTCGCCGCCCCCGAGGGCCCCGAGCGGGACGCGACGATCGCCGAGCTGAAGAAGGTCCTCCTGCGCTATCTGGCCCCGGTGGCCGGAGTCTCGCCCACGACCTGAACCGGCGAAGGCGGGCGCGGCGCCGGGCCGGCCCGGCGGAGAAAGATCACGGAGGAGACCCGACCCGCCACCCGGCCCGACGGAAAAGGCCGCGCCCACCGCCCACCCGGCCGAAGACACCCGCACCCACGGGGAAACGGCCCCGCTCGCCACTCACCCCGGCACGGACGGCCTCACCACCCGCCAGGCGCGGACAGCCTCACCACACCCCCGCACAGACATCCTCACCACGCCTCCGAGCCCCCGCCCCGCTCGGCGGGCAGCGTCTTCTTCCCCGCCTCCGCCCGCGCCTTCAGGGCGAGCAGCGGGAAGAAGAGCACCGAGAGCATTCCCGCGCCGACCAGCGCCGCCGCCTCACCCGCCGTCATCGCCCCGTCGTCCACCCCGATGGTGGTGATGGCGACGACGAGCGGCAGCGCGGTGGAGCCGTACAGGACGAGCCCGCCGCGGTCCTTCCGGCCGAGGTCGCGCGGGGCCAGGAACCAGATCGGCCCGCCGCGCACCACGAGGAACAGCAGCAGGAAGACCGGCAGCAGGAGCAGGCTCCGGCCGCCGTCGAGCAGCGAGTCGAGATCGAACTCGATCCCGGTGACGACGAAGAAGACGGGCACGAGGAAGCCGAAGCCGACCGCCTCGACCTTCTCCAGGATCTGCGGCCCGTACGCGGGCGCCGCCCCGGCCAGCACGAGCCGGGTGACGAGGCCCGCCGCGAAGGCGCCGAGCAGCACGTCGAGGCCGAGGGCCTCCGAGGCGCCCAGCATCAGGGCGAGCAGCAGGAAGACGAACCGCACGGCGAACTGGCCGCTGCTGTGCAGGGTCCTGGCGATCACCCGGGAGAACCACGGCGGGCGGGGCCGCAGCGCCCACAGCACCGCCCCCGCGGTGAGCGCGGCGAAGACCGCGAGGAGCACGGTCGACTCCCCCGCGCCGCGCCCGCTGAGCAGCAGCGCCATCGCGATGATCGGGCCGAACTCGCCGACCGCGCCGAAGGCCATGACGACGGTGCCGAACCGCCCGTGGAGGTCGCCCGCGTCCCGCAGCACGGGCAGGACGGTGCCGAGCGCGGTGCTGGTGAGCGCGACCCCGATGAAGACGCCCTTGGTCCAGCCGCCGCCGAGCAGGATGCCGGCGGTGAGCCCGAGGACGAGGGTGGCGGCCCAGGCCCAGAGGGCGCGCCGGAGGGTGTCGCCCCGCACCTTGTCGAACTCGATCTCGTACCCCGCGAGGAAGATCAGCATGGTGAGGCCGAGTTCCGAGAGGCCGTCGACGAGTTCGCTCGGGCGGGCCCAGTCGAGGACGGCGGGGCCGACGAGGATGCCGAGCAGGATCTCGAAGATGACGAGGGGGACGGGGAGCCTGCGGCTGACCCCGTAGGCGAGCAGCGGCGCCAGGACGGCGATCGTCATGATCAGGACGAGCGTGATCCCCGAATGCGACATATCGGGTGTTTACCATAGGCTCCGGTCATACGGACCGCAGGCGGAGGGACTTGGAGGATTTCCCGTGCACGACTACCCGCCCGGCACACGCACACCGGCACCCGTGCCGCCGCCCCCGGCGGCGCCGCCCGTCCCGCCACCGCGTCCCGGCCTGTGGAAGCGCTGCCTCTGGGGCGGCCTGGCGCTCTGGGTGCTGACGGCGGTCGTCACCTACGTCACCGAGAACACCACGCTTCTCCCCACCCTCATCCTGCTCGGCAGTTTCCTGGTCCCGGCAGTCTTCGTGCTCTGGGCGTACGAGCGGCACGGCCGGGACCTCGGGGTGCCGGTGATCCTGGGGTGCTGCGTCACCGGCGGCGTCCTGGGGGTGCTGGGCGCCTCGGTCATGGAGTACTACCTGCTCCACCCGTCCCTGTGGATGTTCGTCGGGGTGGGCCTGATCGAGGAGGCCGTGAAGCTGGCGGCGCTGATGTTCGTGCTGCGCCGCCGCCCCGGAGTGCGGGGCGTCCGTGCCGGGCTCGTGCTCGGCGGCGCGGTCGGCTTCGGCTTCGCCGCCTTCGAGAGCGCCGGGTACGCGTTCAACGCCGCCGTCACCATGGAAGGCATCGACCTGCGCTCGCTCCTGGAGACGGAGATCCTGCGCGGGCTGCTCGCCCCCTTCGGGCACGGCCTGTGGACGGCCATCGCGGGCGGCGTCCTGCTGGCCTACCGCCGCCCCGACGGCCGTTTCCGCTTCACTGGCCCGGTCGTCGGCACGTACCTCGGCGTGGCGGCGCTGCACGCGCTCTGGGACTCGATGCACGGCATCGCGCTCTGGCTGGTGCTCCAGCTGACCACCACCAGCCTGGACCGCTCGCTCTTCGCACAGGGGTACATCCCCCGGCCCACGGCCCAGCAGGAACACCTCTTCACCCTGTTCTCGGTGGGCGGTCTCGTCCTGGTGACCCTGGCCGGGCTCCTCTGGCTGAGATCACTGGCACGCTCCGAACGGGACTCTGGTGGAATTTATACCCCCTAGGGGTATAATCTGGTGATGTACGGACCTGAACCCATGAGGAGATCCCGATGTCCGCAGAGACGCAGACCGAGCTGACCACCGCCTACCAGGTCAAGGGCATGACCTGCGGCCACTGCGAAGGCGCCGTCACCGGTGAGATCTCCGCGCTGCCGGGCGTCTCCTCCGTCACCGCCGTCGCCGCCACCGGCGAGGTCACCGTCGTGTCCGTCGCCCCGCTCGACGTCGAGGCCGTCCGCGCCGCCGTCGACGAGGCCGGGTACGAGCTGGTCTGACCCGGCGCCACCGCCGTCCCCCCGGGGCCGTACCGTCACCGGGTACGGCCCCGCTCCCGTTGGGAATCGCTCATGACGACGTCCACGACCACCGAGCTGACGATCGGCGGCATGACCTGTGCCTCCTGCGCCGCCCGCGTCGAGAAGAAGCTCAACCGGATGGACGGGGTGACCGCCACGGTCAACTACGCCACCGAGAAGGCCCACGTCGAGCACCCGCCGGACATCGGGGTCGACGAGCTGATCGCCACCGTCGAGAAGACCGGCTACACCGCCGAGGAACCCGCGCCGCCGGAGCCCGCGCCCACCGCCGGGCCCGAGGCCGGGTCCGCCGACGCGGCCGCGCGGGACCCCGAGCTCGCCGCCCTCCGGCAGCGCCTCACCGTCTCCGCGCTCCTCTCCGCCCCCGTCGTCCTCCTCGCCATGGTCCCCGCGCTCCAGTTCGACAACTGGCAGTGGCTCTCCCTGACCCTCGCCGCCCCCGTCGTCGTCTGGGGCGGACTGCCCTTCCACCGGGCCACCTGGACCAACCTCCGGCACGGCGCCGCCACCATGGACACCCTGGTCTCCATCGGCACCCTCGCCGCCTTCGGCTGGTCCCTCTGGGCCCTCTTCCTCGGCGACGCGGGCGAGCCCGGGATGCGGCACGGCTTCGACCTCACCGTCGACCACTCCACCGGCTCCTCCGCGATCTACCTGGAGGTCGCCGCGGGCGTCATCACCTTCATCCTGCTCGGCCGCTATCTGGAGGCCCGCGCCAAGCGCAAGGCGGGCGCGGCGCTGCGGGCCCTGATGGAACTCGGCGCCAAGGACGTCGCCGTCCTCCGCGACGGCACCGAGGTACGCGTACCGGTCACCGAGCTGCGCACCGGCGACCTCTTCGTCGTACGCCCCGGGGAGAAGATCGCCACCGACGGCACCGTCGCCGAAGGCTCCTCCGCCGTCGACGCCTCCCTCCTCACCGGTGAGTCCCTGCCCCTCGACGTCACCGACGGCGACACCGTCACCGGCGGCTGCGTCAACGTCTCCGGCCGGCTCGTCGTCCGCGCCACCCGCGTCGGCGCCGACACCCGGCTCGCCCGGATGGCGAAACTCGTCGAGGACGCCCAGAACGGCAAGGCCGAGGTCCAGCGGCTCGCCGACCGCATCTCCGCCGTCTTCGTCCCCGTCGTCCTGCTCATCGCCCTGGGCACCCTCGTCACCTGGCTGCTCGTCACCGACGACCCCACGGCCGCCTTCACCGCCGCCGTCGCCGTCCTGATCATCGCCTGCCCCTGCGCCCTCGGCCTCGCCACCCCCACCGCCCTCCTCGTGGGCACCGGCCGGGGCGCCCAGCTCGGCATCCTCATCAAGGGCCCCGAAGTCCTGGAGTCCACCCGCCGCGTCGACACGATCGTCCTCGACAAGACCGGCACCGTCACCACCGGCCGGATGTCCCTGACGGACGTCCACGTGTACGAGGACGCGGGCACCGACGAGAACACCCTCCTGCGTCTCGCCGGGGCCCTCGAAGACGCCTCGGAGCACCCGGTGGCCCGCGCCGTCGCCGCCGGGGCCGCCGAGCGCCTCGGCCCCCTGCCGACCCCCAAGACCTTCGAGAACGTCCCCGGGCTCGGCGTCCGGGGCTCCGTCGACGGCCGTCTCGTCCTCGTCGGACGCGCCGCCCTGCTCACCGCCGAGGGCGTCGAGGTCCCGGCGGAGACCGGCCCCGGCGCCGTCCACGTCGCCTGGGACGGGATCGCCCGGGGCACCCTGACCGTCGCCGACACCGTCAAGGACACCAGCGCCGAGGCGGTCACCCGGCTGCGCGCGCTCGGACTGCGCCCGGTGCTGCTCACCGGCGACCACCGGGCGGCGGCCGAGGCCGTGGCCGCCGAGGTCGGCATCGACGAGGTGATCGCGGAGGTCCTGCCCGAGGAGAAGGCCGGGGTGGTCCGGCGGCTCCAGGAGGAGGGCCGGACCGTCGCCATGGTCGGCGACGGGGTCAACGACGCGGCGGCCCTCGCCACCGCCGACCTGGGCCTGGCCATGGGAACGGGCACCGACGCGGCCATCGAGGCGAGCGACCTGACCCTGGTACGGGGGGACCTGCGGGTCGCGGCCGACGCGATCCGGCTCTCCCGCCGGACCCTCGCCACCATCAAGGGCAACCTCGGCTGGGCCTTCGGCTACAACGTGGCGGCGCTGCCGCTCGCCGCGGCCGGACTGCTCAACCCGATGATCGCGGGCCTCGCCATGGCCTTTTCGTCCGTCTTCGTCGTCTCCAACAGCCTGCGGCTGCGCCGGTTCATGTGATTTCACCTACGTGTGACGCACAGGACCTTCACAACGAGACCTAGATCACAGATATTGGGGGGTAACCATCTGGGCTGTTCGCGAGTCTAAGTGGGCGATGCCGAAGAACGTCTTGGGGGACGTTCGGTGGGACGTCTTGGGGGATGTCCCACAGGCAAGCTGTTGGCCGGGGCACGTGCACCGGGGAGCTTTGAGCGGCCCTCCCGTACGTACCCCGGCAGACCGCGTCGCGCCCGACCCGCGTAGCCTCTGCTCACACGCAGACGCCCGGCCCGGATCCCGTGGGGGGAATCCGCTCCGGGACATGGGAAGCGCCCCGCTCGTCGACCCGTGGGGGGATCGACGGCGCGGGGCGCTTTTCTTTCTTCCGTGCTCGGTTCCGGGACTCTCGGGCTCGGCTCTGGAGCGCTCAGGCTCGGTTCCGGAACTCTCGGGCTCGGTTCCTGAACTCTCGGGCTCGGCTCCGGAGCGCTTCGGCCGGTGTCGCGCCCCCTCGGCCCACCCGCCGGGGGCCCGGCAGGACGTCCCTCCGGCTCCGCCCGCCGGGGCCGGACGCGGAAGCGCCCCACGGCCAGGCCGTGGGGCGCTTCGCTCACCTCGGAGAGGTCCCGTTCAGCGGGCCTCGACCGGGACGAAGTCGCGGAGGACCTCACCCGTGTAGATCTGGCGCGGGCGGCCGATGCGGGAACCCGGCTCCTTGATCATCTCGTGCCACTGGGCGATCCAGCCCGGCAGACGGCCGAGCGCGAACAGCACGGTGAACATCTCCGTCGGGAAGCCCATCGCGCGGTAGATGAGACCCGTGTAGAAGTCCACGTTCGGGTAGAGGTTGCGCGAGACGAAGTACTCGTCGGAGAGCGCGTGCTCCTCCAGCTTCAGCGCGATGTCCAGCAGCTCGTCGGACTTGCCGAGGGCCGACAGGACATCGTGCGCCGCCGCCTTGATGATCTTGGCGCGCGGGTCGAAGGACTTGTACACCCGGTGGCCGAAGCCCATCAGGCGGACGCCGTCCTCCTTGTTCTTCACCTTGCGGATGAAGGAGTCGACATCGCCGCCGTTGGCCTGGATGCCTTCCAGCATCTCCAGGACCGACTGGTTGGCGCCGCCGTGCAGGGGGCCCCAGAGGGCCGAGATGCCCGCGGAGATCGAGGCGAACATGTTCGCCTGCGAGGAGCCGACCAGACGCACGGTGGACGTCGAGCAGTTCTGCTCGTGGTCCGCGTGCAGGATGAGCAGCTTGTCGAGGGCGGCGACGACGACCGGGTCCAGGTCGTACTCCTGCGCCGGCACCGAGAAGGTCATCCGCAGGAAGTTCTCGACGTAGCCGAGGTCGTTGCGCGGGTAGACGAACGGGTGACCGATCGACTTCTTGTACGCGTACGCGGCGATCGTCGGCAGCTTCGCGAGCAGCCGGATCGTGGAGAGGTGGCGCTGCTCCTCGTCGAACGGGTTGTGGCTGTCCTGGTAGAAGGTGGACAGCGCGGAGACCACCGAGGACAGCATCGCCATCGGGTGGGCGTCCCGGGGGAACCCGCGGAAGAAGTTCTTGACGTCCTCGTGGACCAGCGTGTGCTGCGTGATCTCGTTCTTGAAGGTCGCCAGCTCGTCGACCTTCGGCAGATCGCCGTTGATCAGCAGGTACGCCACCTCAAGGAAGGTGGAGCGCTCGGCCAGCTGCTCGATCGGGTAGCCGCGGTACCGGAGGATCCCCTGCTCGCCGTCGAGATAGGTGATCGCGGATTTATAGGCGGCGGTGTTGCCGTATCCGCTGTCCAGGGTGACCAGACCGGTCTGGGCTCGGAGTTTCCCGATGTCGAAGCCCTTGTCACCGACGGTGCTCTCGACCACCGGGTAGGTGTATTCACCGTCCGCGTACCGCAGTACTACAGAGTTGTCGCTCACGTCATCCCTCACCGACGTAGTGCCTCTTTTCGAGGTGCCCTGACTGTCTCTACCATCCCCCATTTGGCCCAGGAGAGTGCACTCGGGGTCGACCATTGGGCCAATCGGCGGCACTCAGTGCCGCCAACCTTCACATCCTGCCCCGTTCGCCCCGGTTCCGGAAGCCCTCCGTGATCTTTCACACGAGGGCACCACCTGTGAGCCGGTGGGCCAGTGCGGTAAAGCGCCGCCCCGCCGAGACCGTACGGACCGCCTGGGCGATGGCCCGGCGCGAACCGACGAGGACCACGAGCTTCCGGGCCCGCGTCACGGCCGTGTAGAGCAGGTTCCGCTGAAGCATCATCCAGGCGCTCATGGTGACCGGAATGACCACCGCCGGATACTCGCTGCCCTGCGAACGGTGGATGGTGACCGCGTACGCGTGGGCGAGTTCGTCCAGCTCGTCGAAGTCGTACGGCACCTCCTCGTCCTCGTCCGTGCGCACGGTCAGCCGCTGCTCGTCGGCGTCCAGCGCCGTGACGACGCCGACCGTACCGTTGAAGACCCCGTTGGCCCCCTTCTCATAGTTGTTGCGAATCTGGGTGACCTTGTCGCCGACCCGGAAGACCCGGCCGCCGAACCGCTTCTCCGGAAGGTCCGGACGGGCCGGGGTGATCGCCTGCTGGAGCAGCCCGTTGAGCGCGCCCGCGCCCGCCGGACCCCGGTGCATGGGGGCCAGGACCTGGATGTCCCGGCGCGGGTCGAGGCCGAACTTGGCCGGAATCCGCCGGGCGGCGACCTCCACGGCGACCCGGGCGGCGTCCTCCGTCTCCTCCTCCGCGAAGAGGAAGAAGTCCGGCAGGCCGGTGGTCTGCGGCGGGGTGCCCGCGTTGATCCGGTGCGCGTTGAGCACCACCCCGGACTCCTGGGCCTGCCGGAAGATCCGGGTCAGCCGCACTGCCGGTACGGGGCTGCCGGGGGCGAGCAGGTCCCCCAGGACCTCCCCGGCGCCGACCGAGGGGAGCTGGTCCACGTCCCCCACGAGCAGCAGATGGGCACCCGGTGCCACCGCCTTGGCCAGCTTGTTCGCCAGGAGCAGGTCGAGCATGGAGGCCTCGTCGACCACCACCAGATCGGCGTCGAGCGGCCGGTCCCGGTCGTAGGCCGCGTCCCCGCCCGGCTTCAGCTCCAGGAGCCGGTGGACGGTGGACGCCTCGGCGCCGGTCAGCTCGGCCAGCCGCTTGGCCGCCCGGCCGGTGGGCGCGGCGAGGACGACCTTGGCCTTCCTGGCGCGGGCCAGCTCCACCACGGACCGGACCGTGAAGGACTTGCCGCAGCCGGGCCCGCCGGTGAGGACGGCGACCTTCTGGGTCAGGGCGAGCCGCACCGCCTCCTCCTGCTCGGGGGCGAGGGAGGCACCGGTGCGGTCGGCGAGCCAGCCGAGGGCCTTGTCCCAGGCCACGTCCCGGAAGCCCGGCATCCGGTCCTCCTCGGCCCGCAGCAGCCGCCGCAGCTGCCCGGCGAGGGACAGCTCGGCCCGGTGGAAGGGGATCAGGTACACGGCGGTGACGGGCGTCCCCTCCGGGCCCGGCACGGTCTCCCGCACGACCCCCTCGGGGTCCTCGGCCAGCTCGGCGAGGCACTCGATGACGAGCCCGGTGTCCACCTGGAGGAGCTTCACGGCGTCGGCGATCAGCCGTTCCTCGGGCAGGAAGCAGTGGCCCTGGTCGCTGGACTGCGACAGGGCGTACTGGAGCCCGGCCTTGACCCGGTCGGGGCTGTCGTGGGGGATGCCGACGGCCTGGGCGATCTTGTCGGCGGTGAGGAAGCCGATGCCCCACACGTCGGCGGCGAGCCGGTAGGGCTGGTTCCGCACGACGGAGATGGAGGCGTCCCCGTACTTCTTGTAGATGCGGACCGCGATGGACGTGGAGACGCCGACGCCCTGGAGGAAGACCATGACCTCCTTGATGGCCTTCTGCTCCTCCCAGGCGGCGGTGATGTTCTTCGTCCGCTTGGGGCCCAGGCCCGGCACCTCGATCAGCCGGGCCGGGGCCTCCTCCAGGACGTCGAGGGTGTCCAGCCCGAAGTGCTGGGTGATGCGGTCGGCGAAGACCGGCCCGATGCCCTTGACCAGGCCGGAGCCGAGATAGCGGCGGATGCCCTGGATGGTGGCGGGCAGCACGGTCGTGTAGTTGTCGACGGTGAACTGCTTGCCGTACTGCGGATGGGAGCCCCAGCGGCCCTCCATCCGCAGCGACTCCCCCGGCTGCGCGCCGAGCAGCGAACCGACCACGGTGAGCAGGTCCCCGGCCCCGCGCCCGGTGTCGACGCGGGCGACCGTGTACCCGTTCTCCTCGTTGGCGTAGGTGATGCGCTCCAGCACCCCTTCGAGCACCGCCGGCCCCGGACCACGACCCTCATTGGACATGCCCCGACGGTAGCGAAGGGCTCGGACAGCGCGACGCCCCGCCTGTCCGGATCGTCAGCGCTCCCGGCGTACGAGCTGTCCTCCCCGGCTGTCCGCGACCCGCTTCACGTCTCCCAGCGCCCCGGTCAGACAGCGCGCGAGGTAGCGCAGTTCACCGCTGGACGCCCGGCTGTCCGCGAGCAGTTCGGCGGCGTGGGCGAGGAGGTCACCGGCCATCCCGAGCTGGAGGGCCTCGATGTCGTCGGCGAGCCGGGCCATCCTGCCGCTGCCGTCGGACACCAGGTAGCAGGGACGGCCGTCCTCCCCCGTCCAGGGCAGCAGCCGCCCGGCGTTCACCACGTCACCCCGGCCGGGAGCACCGACGGCGTACGGAGCCCGGCTCCCGGCAGGTGGATCCCGAGAAGGCCCCTGACCGGGCCCTGGACGTACACGCAGGAGTACGGGTGGGCAGCCCGGGACGGGCCCGGCCTCCATCGGGAGGGACGAAGGCACCGGGCGAGCGCCTCCGTCAGCCGTACGAGGCGAGAGGACATGGAGACCCGCTTTCGTCGCTTTGTGTGTCGAATCCCTCACAGAATGGGGTCGCCGCTGGCTACGCTGCCAGGGGAAGAGCCTTGACAGCACATCGGTCAGGTGGGAGTCGAACGCATGGAGCAGGGACGCAAACCGCGCACACAGCGTCAGAAGTACGGGGAGGAGCTGAGGCTGCGGCGGATCGCCGCCGGTCTCACCCAGGAGGCGCTGGGCGACCTCGTCGTCTGTTCCCCCACGCTGATCAGCCACTTCGAGGCGGGGCGGCGGCTGCCGAAACCCGACGACGCACGGCGGATCGACCGGGCGCTGGGGACCGACGGGTTCTTCGAGCGCTGGCTGGAGGATCTGGAGTCGAAGTACGCGGACCATTTCGCGGCGGCGGCCGAACTGGAGATGCAGGCGTCGAAGATCGAGCAGTTCGCGCTGTCGCTGGTCCCCGGAGTGCTCCAGACCCCGGAGTACGCGCGGGCCCTGTTCCGGGCCTACCGGCCGAACCACGTGGCGGAGGAACTTGACGAGGCCGTCGTCATCCGAACGAAGCGCGCCGGTCTGATCGGCGGGCCGACGCGTCCGGTGATCTGGACGCTGCTCGACGAGGCCGTGCTGCGGCGCGAGGTCGGAGGGAGGGTGGTGATGGCGGAACAGCTGCACAGGATCGCGGACTTGACCGAGACCGGACGGATCCGGCTGCACGTGCTGCCGAACAGTGCCGGTGCACACGCGCTGATGGAGAGTCTGCTGACCCTCCTGAGCTTCGAGGACTCCGCCCCCGTGGCGTACGTGGAAGGATTCTTGACGGGCAACCTGATGGATGATCCCTCCCTGGTGAACGCGAGTCGCACGGCCTACGCTCTGGCTCTGAGCGACGCGCTGTCGCTCCAGGAGTCGTTGGCCCTCGTGAGGGCGGTAGCAGAGGAGTACGCACATGGACCGCAGTGAGCACACCGTCCCCGACGCGTCCACTCTCACCGGATGGTTCAAGTCCAGCTACAGCGGCGGCGGTCAGGGCGAATGCCTTGAACTCGCCCGTGGTCACGTCGGCGCGCCCGTACGCGACAGCAAGGCCACGACCGGCCCCGCCCTCGTCTTCTCCGCCGACGGCTGGTCCACCTTCGTCACCGCCGTCAAGAACGACCGCTTCCCCGCCTGACCCAGCAGAGGAGCACGCACATGGACCGCAGTGAGCACACCGTCCCCGACGCGTCCGCTCTCGCCGGATGGTTCAAGTCCAGCTACAGCGGCGGCGGTCAGGGTGACTGCCTCGAACTCGCCCGTGGTCACCTCGGCGCACCCGTACGCGACAGCAAGGCCGCGACCGGCCCCGCCCTCGTCTTCTCGGCCGACGGCTGGTCCACCTTCGTCACCGCCGTCAGGGGCGGACACTTCTCCGCCTGACTCTCCGGGCCCGGAGCGGTGAGCGGGCGGACCCGGGGGGTCCGGACGGCCAGGCCCGCGCGGCCGGGCCGGGGCAGCCCCGGCACCCAGGCTGCCCGGGTGCTCGACGTGCCGACCCGCCGCGCCCGTCATAGCGTGGTCCGTATGAGCGACGGATCCTTCCAGGACGACGTCCTGGACGAACTGGGCGACGATCGGCTCCAGGAGATCGCCGGGGTGCTCGGCACGGACAGCGCCGGGGCCCGGGAGGTCGTGGGCAGTTCGGTCGCCGAGCTGTCCGGCGAGCTGCGCCTGGCCGCCTCCGAACCGGGTGAAGCGGACGAGGTCCGTGCCGCCGTCGACGAGGTCACCTCGTCCGAGCCCCCGCTCCGGGGCGTCGCCGCGTTCGGCGGGCTGATGGGCGGCGGCCTGATGGCCGGGCTCCTCACCCGGCTGGCCAGGCCCGCGGCGAGCGCCGTGGCCAAGCGCACCGGCATCCCCCCGGCCACCGCCGACCGCGCGGTCCAGCTCCTCGTCCCGGTCGTCCTCGCGGTCCTCACCAAGCGCGCGGCCGGGAAGAAGAAGGGCGGTCTCGGGGACCTGCTGGGCGGGCCGAAGAAGTAGCCCCCGGCGTCGGCGTACGGCCCGCCCGGTGGCTCCGGACGGGCCGCGCCGGGCGGGAGCGGGCCCCGGCCAGGACCCGCCCGTAGGGGCGGGAGCCCGTAGCAGGTCGTACGGGCGGGAGTGCGCCCCGCCCGTGGCGGGCCCTACCGGCGGCAGTGTGCCGCGCCCCCGGGAGGTCAGATCTTCAGGAACGCCTCCAGCGTCTCCTCCAGGACCTCCACGCCGTTCCTCGCCCACAGGTCCTCGTTGAAGATCTCCACCTCCACCGGGGCCGTCCAGCCCGCCCCCTCCGCCAGGTCGCACCAGGCGCGGAGGTCGATCGCGCCGGTGCCCAACTGGCCCCGGCCGGTGAGGACGCCCGCCGGGAGCGGGGTCGTCCAGTCGGCGAGCTGGAAGGAGTGGAGGCGGCCCGTCCGGCCCGCGCGTTCCACCGCCGCCGGGGCCCGGTCGTCCCACCACAGGTGGTACGTGTCGACCACCACGCCCACCTGCTCGGCCGGGAAGCGCTCCGCGATGTCCAGGGCCTGGTCCAGGGTGGAGACCGCGCACCGGTCGGCCGCGTACATCGGGTGGAGGGGCTCCACCGCGAGGCGGACCCCGCGCTCCCCCGCGTACGGGGCGAGTTCACCGACGGCCTCGGTGATCCGGGCGCGCGCCGAGGGCAGGTCCGGGCAGGCGGGGGTGAGTCCGCCGGAGACCAGGACGAGGGTGTCGGTGCCGAGCGTCACCGCCTCGTCGATCGCCGCCCGGTTCTCCGCGAGCCAGCCGTCCGAGGTGAAGAAGCCGCCCCGGCACAGGGTGGTGACGGTGAGGCCCGCGTCCCGGACGAGTTCGGCCGCCGCCTCCACCCCGTACTCCCGCACCGGTTCGCGCCACAGGCCGACGGCGCCGATCCCGAGGCGGACGCAGTGGGACACCAGCTCGGGCAGGGCGAGCTGCTTGACCGTCATCTGGTTGACGCTGAGACGGTCGGGGTTCACCGGATGCCTCCGTGGACGGCGAGCAGGGACCTCATGCGGTCCCCCGCGAGGCCTGGGTCGGGGAACAGGCCCAGCCCGTCGGCGAGTTCGTAGGCGCGCGCGAGGTGCGGCAGGGAGCGGGCGGACTGGAGGCCGCCGGCCATCGTGAAGTGCTCCTGGTGCCCGGCCAGCCAGGCGAGGAGGACGACACCCGTCTTGTAGAAGCGGGTCGGGGCCTCGAAGAGGTGGCGGGCGAGTTCCACCGTGGGGTCGAGGAGGCCCCGGAAGCCCTCCGTGTCACCGGTGTCCAGGGTCCGTACGGCGTGCGCCGCCAGCGGTCCCAGCGGGTCGAAGACACCCAGCAGGGCGTGGCTGAAGCCCCGTTCGTCGCCCGCGATCAGCTCGGGGTAGTGGAAGTCGTCACCGGTGTAGCAGCGGACGCCCTCCGGGAGGCGGCGGCGGAGTTCGACCTCGCGCCGGGCGTCGAGGAGGGAGATCTTGACGCCGTCGACCTTGTCGGGGTGGGCGGCGACGACCTCCAGGAAGGTCTCCGTCGCCGCGTCCAGGTCGGCCGAGCCCCAGTAGCCGTCGAGCGCCGGGTCGAACATCGGGCCCAGCCAGTGCAGGATCACCGGCTCGGTCGACTGGCGCAGCAGATGGCCGTACAGGTCGAGGTAGTCGTCCGGGCCCCGCGCGGCGGTGGCGAGCGCGCGGGAGGCCATCAGGACGGCCCGGGAGCCGGTCTCCTCGACGAGCGCGAGCTGCTCCTCGTACGCCTCGCGGACGGCGGCCAGACCGGCGGGGCCGGTGAGCTGGTCGGTGCCCGTGAGCTGGCCGGGGCCGGTGAGCTGGTCGGTGCCGACGCCGCAGGCGATCCGGCCGCCGACGGCCTTCGCCTCGGCGGCCGAGCGGCGGATCAGTTCGGCCGCGCCCGCCCAGTCGAGGCCCATGCCGCGCTGGGCGGTGTCCATGGCCTCGGCGACCCCGAGGCCGTGGGACCAGAGGTGGCGGCGGAAGGCGAGGGTGGCGTCCCAGTCGACGGCGGCGGGGGCGTCGGGACCGGTGTCGGCGAAGGGGTCGGCGACGACGTGGGCGGCGGCGAAGACCGTGCGGGAGGCCGGGGGGCCGGCCGGGGCGAGGACGAGGGGCGCCGTGCGGGGCTCGTACGCCCGGGTCGCGCCGCCGGGTCCGGGGAGCCGGATCACAGGGTCACCTCGGGGACGTCGAGGCGGCGGCCCTCGGCGGCGGAGCGCAGGCCGAGTTCGGCGAGCTGGACGCCCCGGGCGCCCGCGAGGAGGTCCCAGTGGTAGGGCTCGCCGAGGACGACGTGCCGCAGGAACAGCTCCCACTGGGCCTTGAAGCCGTTGTCGAACTCGGCGTTGTCGGGGACCTCCTGCCACTGGTCGCGGAAGGAATCGGTGGCCGGGACGTCGGGATTCCAGACGGGCTTGGGGGTGGCCGAGCGGTGCTGGACGCGGCAGCCGCGCAGTCCGGCGACGGCGGAGCCGTGGGTGCCGTCGACCTGGAACTCGACGAGTTCGTCGCGGTGGACGCGGACGGCCCAGGAGGAGTTGATCTGGGCGACGGCGCCGCCCTCCAGCTCGAAGACGCCGTAGGCGGCGTCGTCGGCGGTCGCCTCGTACGGCTTGCCGTCCTCGTCCCAGCGGCGCGGCACGTGGGTGGAGACATGGGCGCTGACGGAGGTGACGCGGCCGAACAGTTCGTGGAGCACGTACTCCCAGTGCGGGAACATGTCGACGACGATGCCGCCGCCGTCCTCGGCGCGGTAGTTCCAGCTGGGGCGCTGGGCGTCCTGCCAGTCGCCCTCGAAGACCCAGTAGCCGAACTCGCCGCGCACGGAGAGGATCTCGCCGAAGAAGCCGCCGTCGACGAGGCGCTTCAGCTTGCGGAGTCCGGGGAGGAAGAGCTTGTCCTGGACGACGCCGTGGCGGACGCCCCGGGCCTCGGCGAGGCGGGCGAGGCCGAGGGCGCCCGCGAGGCCGGTGGCGGTGGGCTTCTCGGTGTAGATGTGCTTCCCGGCCTCGATGGCCCGGGTGAGGGCGTCGGCGCGGGCGGAGGTGACCTGGGCGTCGAAGTAGATGTCGACGGTGTCGTCGGCGAGGACGGCGTCGAGGTCGGTGGACCACTCGGTGAGGCCGTGGTGCTCGGCGAGGGCGCGCAGGGCGGACTCGCGGCGGCCGACGAGGACGGGCTCGGGCCAGAGGGTCTCGCCGTTCCCGAGGTCCAGGCCGCCCTGTTCGCGGAGGGCGAGGATCGAGCGGACGAGGTGCTGGCGGTGTCCCATGCGTCCGGTGACGCCGTTCATGGCGATGCGGACTGTCCTGCGTGTCACGAAAGGTTCCTCTCCCCGGTGTTCCGCGCCCTGATAGAAAGCGCTTTCCATCGTCGATGACGCTAGCCTGCCGACATCGCCGTCGACAAGGCCCCGGAGGTACGCACCCGATGACCGTCACCCTGGCGGACGTGGCCGCCCGCGCGCGGGTCTCCCCCGCCACCGTCTCCCGCGTCCTCAACGGCAACTACCCGGTCGCCGCGACCACCCGCGACCGCGTTCTGCGGGCCGTCGACGAGCTGGACTACGTCCTCAACGGACCCGCCAGCTCGCTCGCCGCCGCCACCTCCGACCTGGTCGGCGTCCTCGTCAACGACATCGCCGACCCCTTCTTCGGGATCATGGCCGGGGCCGCGCAGAGCGCCATAGGCGAGACCGGTTCCGGGCGCGGCGGCGGCGAGAAGCTCGCCGTCGTCTGCAACACCGGCGGGTCCGCCGCCCGCGAACTGACCTACCTCACCCTGCTCCAGCGGCAGCGGGCCGCCGCCGTCATCCTGATGGGCGGCTCCCTGGAGGACCCCGAGCACCTGGCCGCCACCACGGTGAAGCTCACGAAGCTCACGGAGGCCGGGACCAGGGTCGTGCTGTGCGGGCGCCCGGCCGCGCCCGGCGACGCGCCCACCGCCGCGCTCGCCTTCGACAACCGGAGCGGCGCGCGGCGGCTCACCGAGCACCTGCTCGGTCTCGGCCACCGGCGCGTCGGGTACGCGGCGGGCCCGGTCGACCGCACGACGACCCGGCACCGGCTCGAAGGACACCGGGAGGCGCTCGCGGCGGCGGGGGTCCCGGAGGGGCCGGTGGTCCACGGGGCGTACGACCGGCGGGCCGGGTACGACGCCACCGCCGAGCTGCTCGCCCGGGACCCCGGGCTCACGGCGGTGGTCGCCGCCAACGACACGGTGGCGCTGGGCGTCTGCGCGGCGCTGCGGGAGCGGGGCCTGTCCATCCCCGGCGACGTGTCCGTCGCGGGCTTCGACGACCTGCCGTTCTCGATCGACGCGGTGCCGTCCCTGACGACGGTCCGCCTCCCGCTGTACGAGACGGGCGTGCGGGCGGGCCGCCTGGCCATGGGCACGGACAGCCCGTCGGGGAACGACCCGGAGACGGTCCCGGCGGAGCTGGTCGTACGGGGGTCGACGGGGGCGCCACGGGGGTGAGGGCAGGGGGCATGAGGCCAGGGGCGGTCGGACGGTCAGGCCCGGGGGCCCAGGGCCGTACGGTCGGGCCCCCGGCTCAGGGCCGTAGTCCCGTGGCCGTCAGGACCGCGTCCACCGCTCCTCCACCGTCAGGTCCGCGTTGTCGAGCCGGACGTCCGACGACGTCCCGTGCGACTGTGCCCGGCTGTTCCTCGCCCCCAGGGACGCCGTTTTGCGGAAGCGGCAACAGGACTGGCGTGACCGGGCCACGATGGATGACCTTGGGCTCATGACCGACAACATCACAGCGGGATCGCCCGCGTCCGGCACTTCCACACCTGGCGACGGATACGTCGGAGACCCTGCGGTGCGGGCGGAGTGGGACAACCGATACGCCGACCGGCAACAGCTGTGGAGCGGCCGGCCCAACGGTGCGCTCGTGGCCGAGGTCGCCGGGCTCACGCCCGGGCGGGTGCTCGATGTCGGCTGCGGCGAGGGCGCGGACGCCGTCTGGCTCGCGCGCGGCGGCTGGGACGTGACCGCGCTGGAGGTCTCGGGCGTGGCGCTGGAGCGGGCGGCCGGGCACGCGCGGGACGCGGGCGTGGCCGTTCGCTGGGTACATGCCGCGCTGGCGGAAGCGGCGCTCCCGCCAGCCTCCTTCGACCTGGTCTCCGCGCAGTATCCGGCCCTGCTGCGCACCCCCGACGCAGCGGCCGAGCGAGCGCTGCTCGCGGCCGTCGCGCCCGGCGGCGTGCTGCTGCTCGTGCACCACGCGGGGATGGACACCCGGCAGGACCACGACAACGGCTTCGACCCGGCTGACTACGTCTGGCCCTCGATGATCGCCGCCCTGCTCACCGACGCCTGGACGGTGGAGGTGAACGAGCAGCGGCCGCGCGTGGCACCCGACGGCGGCGCCGGCGCGCACCATACCGACGACCTGGTGCTGCGTGCGCGACGGCTGCGCTGAGCCCCTCCGCTCACAGCAGGCCCGGCATTCGGGCGGACTGGACGACCGAGCCACCGAGCCACCGAGCCACCGAGCCACCGAGCCACCGAGAACGGGCTGCCGTGCCTCTCACGGATCAAGGGTGTTCTCGCCCTTCCGAAACCGCGCGGCCGTTCCGGCTCGGATGCCGATGGGTCTCCCTCCGAGCCCTGCCCCGCTCCGAAGCACCGCCGATCGGGATGGTGACCAGCACGGTGAGGTGCGCGAAGGTCATACGGGCCTTTCCTCGCGGGCGGGATCCGGGGAGGGTACGAGGACGGGTGTCTCCTCAGCCACCGGATTCCCGGGCTCCGGCCGCCGCTTCCGGCCGGGGGCGGGGAACTTGCGGCCAGGAGCGGAGGACTTCCGGCCCGGGGCGGGCGCCTTCCGGCCGGGGGTGAAGGAGGTGAGGGCGACCCCGCCGACGAGCAGCGCCGCCGCGCACCAGCGGGCCGGGCCCACCCCCTCGCCGAGGAAGAACGCCGCCGAGGACATGCCGAAGACGGGCACGAGGAGGGAGAAGGGGGCGACGGAGGAGGCGGGGTACCGGCGCAGCAGCCAGCCCCAGGCGCCGAAGCCGAAGACGGTGGTGATCCAGGCGACGTAGACGATGACCCCGGCACCGGCCGGGTCGAGCGCGCGCAGCGCGGCGAGGTCCCGCTCGGGCCCTTCGAGGAGGAGGGAGAGGGCGAGCAGCGGCAGCACGGGCACGGTGCTGACCCAGACCATGAAGTTGAGCGCGTCGGGCGGGGCCGCCTTGCGGGTCAGGACGTTGGAGACGCCCCAGCAGGCCGCCGCCGCGATCACCAGGCCGAAGCCGAGGAACGATCCGGCGGCGCCCCCTCCGGCCTCGGAGGCGGCGGCGACGCCGATGCCCGCGAGGGCGACGCCCATGCCCGCCAGCTGGCGGGGGCGGGGCCGCTCGCCGAGGGCGGCGAAGGCGAAGAGGGCGGTGAAGACGGCCTGGACCTGGAGGACGAGGGAGGACAGTCCGGCGGGCGCGCCGAGGTCCATGCCGGTGAAGAGCAGCCCGAACTTGGCGACGCCCAGCGCGAGTCCGACGCCCACGATCCACTTCCAGGCCACGGTGGGGCGGCCCACGAAGAAGACGGCGGGGAGGGCGGCGGCGAGGAAGCGGAGGGCGGAGAAGAGCAGCGGCGGGAAGTGGTCGAGGCCGATCTCGATGACGACGAAGTTCACTCCCCAGACGGCGGCGACGAGAGCGGCGAGGGCGAGGTGGGCGGGGCGCATGGCGTCGAGCATGGCCGCCGCCGACCGTGTAGCACCAGCACGGGTTCCTTCATGGTGGGATGTAGCAGTACTACATCCATGGAGGACCGCACCCCCAGGAGGGTTCCGTGCTGGATCTCGGCCGTCTCCGCGCCCTGCACGCCGTCGCCGTCCACGGCGGTGTCGGCGCCGCCGCCGCCGCGCTCGGCTACACGCCGTCGGCGGTCTCCCAGCAGATCGGGAAGCTGGAGCGGGAGACGCGTACGACCCTGCTCGAACGCAGCGGGCGGGGCATCCGGCTCACCGACGAGGCGTACCAGCTGGCGGGCACGGCGGAGCGGTTGCTCGCGCTCGTGGAGGAGGCGGAGGTGCGGCTGGAGGAGCGGCGCGGGCTGCCTTCGGGGCGGCTCTCGATCGCCTGTTTCGCGAGTGCGGCGCGCGGTCTGATGCCCCGGGCGCTCGCGGAGCTGACCCGGCTCCACCCGGACCTGGACGCGCGCCTGTCGGAGGTGGACCCGCACCTCTCGGTCGATCTGGTGGCGCGGGGCGTGGTGGACCTGGCGGTGGCGCACGACTGGGACATCGCGCCGCTGCCCGCGCCGCCGGGGGTCGAGCAGGCGGTGATCGGGGACGACCGGTGCGACCTGCTGGTGCACCGGGAGCATCCGCTGGCGGGGCGGGCGGCGGTGCGGCGGGAGGAGCTGGCGGCGGAGCGGTGGATCTCGCAGCCGCCGGGGACGGTCTGCCACGACTGGCTGACGCGGACGCTGCGGACGACGGGGTTCGAGCCGCTGATCGTCCATCAGGCGGAGGAGAACCACACGCAGGTGGCGCTGGTGGCGGCCGGTCTGGGGATCGCCCTGGTGCCCCGGCTGGGGCGCGGGGCGCTGCCGCCGGAGGTGGTGGCGGTGCGGCTCGACCCGATGCCGACGCGTCGGCTGCACGCCATGTGGCGGACCGGGGCGGCGCGGCGCCCGGCGATCCGGGAGACGGTCCGTACGCTCCAGGAACTCTGGCCCGGGATCGCCGCCGTGGGTGATTCCCGCACGGGTCCTTGACCTGGCAGTTACTTTCGGGTTATCCGTGACTCCGTGGAAGTTTCCTTCACCGGACGCCTCCGCACGAGTCCTCCCCCCGCACGGCCGGAAGGAGCATCAGTGCACCACCGCGCCCCCGTCTCCCTCTCCACTCCCACTCCCTCCAGACGCACCCTCCTCACGGTGACCGCCGCCGCCGTCGCGGCGGCCGCCACCGGGGCGGGCACCGCCACCGCCCACACCGCGCGCGAACGGCCCGACGACCGGAGGCTCCGGCGGATCATCGACCGGATGTCCCTGGCCGAGAAGGTCGGCCAGCTCTTCGTGATGCGGGTGTACGGCCACTCCGCGACCGCCCCCGACCAGGCGGACGTGGACGCCAACCTCAAGGAGATCGGCGTACGGACCGCCGCCGAGCTGATCGAGCGCTACCACGTGGGCGGGATCATCTACTTCACGTGGGCCCACAACACCCGGGACCCGTTCCAGATCGCCGAGCTGTCCAACGGCATCCAGCAGGCGGCGCTCGGCCGGGGCTCCCGGGTCCCGGTGCTGATCTCGACCGACCAGGAGCACGGCATCGTCTGCCGGGTGGGCGAGCCCGCCACCCTGCTGCCCGGGGCGATGGCCCTGGGCGCCGGGGGCTCGCGCGCGGACGCCCGCCGGGCGGCCGGGATCGCGGGCGCCGAACTGGCCGCGATCGGCATCCGGCAGAACTACGCCCCGGTCGCGGACGTCAACGTGAACCCGGCCAACCCGGTCATCGGGGTCCGGTCCTTCGGCTCCGACCCGGCGGCGGTCGCCGGCCTTGTCACCGCACAGGTCCAGGGCTACCGGCGGGCCGGGGTGGCGGCGACCTCGAAGCACTTCCCCGGGCACGGGGACACCGCCGTGGACAGCCACTACGGGCTGCCGACGATCACCCACACCCGGGAGGAGTGGGAGGAGCTGGACGCCCCGCCGTTCCGGGCGGCCGTCGCGGCGGGCATCGACTCCATCATGACCGCGCACATCGTGGTCCCGGCGCTGGATCCGAGCGAGGACCCGGCGACCCTGTCCCGGCCGATCCTCACCGGGGTCCTGCGCGAACGGCTCGGCTACGACGGGGTGGTGGTGACCGACGCCCTCGGCATGGAGGGGGTGCGCACCAAGTACGGGGACGAGCGCGTTCCGGTGCTCGCCCTGAAGGCGGGCGTGGACCAGCTCCTCAACCCGCCGAAGCTGGACGTGGCCTGGAACGCGGTCCTGAAGGCGGTCGAGGACGGCGAGCTGACGGAACGGCGGCTCGATGAATCGATCCTGCGCGTGCTGCGCCTGAAGGCGAGGCTGGGCCTCTTCCGCAATCCGTACGTGACGCGGGCGGGGGTCGCCCGGGTGGTCGGGAACGCCACGCACCTCGCCCAGGCCGACCGGATCGCGGAGGCCACCACGACGCTCCTGGTCAACGAGGGCGGCTTTCTGCCGCTGAGCCCGGCGCGGCACGGCTCGGTCCTGGTCGTCGGCGCCGATCCGGCGTCCCCGTCCGGGACCACGGGCCCGCCGACGGCGACCCTGACGACGGCCCTGCGCGAGCTGGGGTTCACCGCGACGGCGCTCTCCACCGGGACCGCTCCGACGGCGGCGCGGATCGAGGAGGCGGTGGCGGCCGCTGCGGGCAAGGACGTCGTCCTGGTGGGGACGTACAACGTCACCGGGGCCAGTGCGCAGCGGACGCTGGTCGCGCGGCTGGTGGCGACCGGGGTGCCGGTGGTGACGCTCGCGATCCGCAATCCGTACGACGTGGCCCGGCTGTCCGGGCAGCGGGCGACGCTCGCCACGTACGCGTGGACCGATGTCGAACTCCGGGCGGCCGTACGGGTGCTGGCGGGCCGGGCCCGGCCGGTGGGACGGCTCCCGGTCCCGGTCCAGAGCGCGGACGACCCGACGAAGGTGCTCTATCCGGTCGGGTACGGGCTGTCGTACCGCTGAGGGAGCGTCTCCAGGAGCCGGTACGGGCTGTCACGGCGCTGACGGGACCTCACCCGGGCGGCCGATAGGGGCCGTCGCGGCTCCCACGGAGCGTCTCCGGGAGCCGGTACGGGCTGTCACGGCGCCGACGGTGTCCCGCCCGGGGCGGGCGGGACACCGGACACGGCACCGGCAGGGGGCGCGCCGCCGGACGCGCTCCCCGCCGGTGACCGTGGCCGGTACGCCGGTGACCGGTGTCGGCACCGCCGGTGAGCCGGGTCGGTGCCGACCCGGCTCACCGGGGTCAGCCAGGGGTCACGGCCGCAGGCCGTGCTCCTTCGTCGCGTCCTCGTCGACCAGCTTGTCGATGCGGGCGTCGAAGCGGGCGAGGGGCTGCGCCGCCGCGACCGCGGGGGCGGGGACTCCGGCCCAGGCGAGGATGCGGGCGGTGGCCTTCTCGCGCTCGGCGTCGACCAGACCGGCGACGTTCGCCCCGTGGTTGGCGCCCGGCGCCGTGTACACGTAGCTGTCGCGCGCCTTCTTGCCGAGGTGGAACTTCTCCGAGCCCCACGGGTCGTTGCCGCCGTAGACGAAGAGCATCCGGTCCGCGTTGTTGCGGACCCAGTTGTCGACGTCCCGCATGGCGTGCGGCTGGAACTTCATCGGGATCTCGCGCGGCACGAAGTTGCGGGCGGGCTGGTAGCCGTAACGGCTGAGGCCCTTGAGGTGCGGCTGCTTGATGCTGGGCGAGCCGAGCTGGGTGGCCGCCTGGTAGTAGTACGGGGTGTACGGCTCCAGGCCCTGGTCGGTGTAGGCGGACCAGCCGGAGTAGGCGTCGATCGTGTCGTAGACGGTGTCGTCGCTCGCGGTCTTCGCGTCCGGGATCTGGTCGCAGACGTCCTGGCCGTAGTACTGCCAGAAGCCCCACACGAAGTCGAGGACGACGGCCTCGTACGCCTTGTCGAGGGTGCCGACGGTGTTGAAGGTGGCACCCTGCGCCTCGGCCCACGCCTTGTACTTGGCCTGGAGCGGGGCGCGGCGGACGAGGGCCTCGCGCTGCATGCCGTTCAGGCGGTCGCGGCACTCCTTGGTGCCGACGGTCGCGAAGAAGCGGTCGTAGGCCGAGTCCTCCTTGTCGACCACGTCGTTCGGGGCGACGTAGGCGACGACGCCGTCCATGTCACGCGGGTAGAAGCGCTCGAAGTAGGTGGCGGTCATGCCGCCCTTGGAGGCGCCGGTGGAGAGCCACTTCTGGTCGTAGATCTTCTTCAGGGCGGTGAAGATCCGGTGCTGGTCGCTGGCCGCCTGCCAGATGTCGAGCTTCGACCAGTCGGCGGGCTGCGGACGCGACGGCGTGAAGAAGCGGTACTCCATGGAGACCTGGTTGCCGTCGATGATCCGGGTCGGTTCGGACCGGCTCGGGGCGGTGCTGAGCGAGTAGCCGCTGGTGCGGAAGACCGTGGGGCGGGCCGTGTCCTTGTGGAGGACGGAGATCCGCTGGTCGAACGTGCCGGCCCAGGGGCGGCGGTGGTCGACCGGCTGCTTGTAGTTGAGGACGAAGAAGCGGTAGCCGGCGACCGGCTTCTCCTCGATCAGGCTCATCCCGGGGATCGCCAGGATGCGGTCCTTGATGTCCGTGCTCTGCGAGTCCGCGACGGCCGTGCGGCTCGTGTCGGTGTCCGCGGCGGTGGCCACACCGGTCGAGCCGACGGTGCCTATGAGCAGCGAAAGAGCCGCGGCCCATCTCAGCGACTTGCGCATTCGTCCTCCCCTTGATTCACAACGGTGCCGTGAACCTAGCGGGGGTGACGTGTGGACCGCCAGACCCAGTTGGTCCTTACCCTTGGACTTTCCTTCGCATCAGCACAGGATCCAGCCCGTGGCGGTGCCCCGTCCGGCCACCGAACCAGCCGCGCGGACACAGCGGTTGAGGGCGTGGACGGTGACGGGCCCGGCCTGCCGGTCGAACCGTCCGGACCGGACGGCGGGCCTTGCGCCACGCGGCTGGAGGGAGACGGACATCGCGCGGGGGACGCCGGGCCGTTTGGCGACGGTGACGGCGCAGGCGTAGTGGCGGGTCCGGTAGAGCCGCAGCTCGCCGGTGGCGAAGGAGACGGTCTTGGCGGGCCGCCCCTGGCAGACGCTCGCGGCGTCGGCGGCGTCCGCCCCGGAGAACGGCCCGGCACCGGGCAGGACGAGCAGCATGACGGCGGCGAGCCCGGTCACGAGGACCCGGACCGCCCACCGCCCCGGCCGGACGGCCGCCGTGTCCCTGCCCATGTGACCCCTCCCCGAGAAGATCCGCGTACGGGCGTACGACGCGCCCCGAGGCGGAACGGTTGCCTCCGGGGCTTCCGGGGGGGGCCGACCGTGGACGGCACCACCACCGTCCCCCGGGTCACCGGTCCGCAGACGTCCGCCGCTCCCCGGTCACACCCGCTCCGGCTCGCCCTCGTCCACGGTCTCCTCGCCGACGAAGGTGCTCCACAGGGCCGCGTACCGGCCGCCGAGCGCCAGGAGTTCCCGGTGGGTGCCGTCCTCCACGATCCGGCCGCCGTCCATGACGACGACCCGGTCGGCGCGGGCCGCCGTGGTCAGCCGGTGGGCCACGACCAGCGTGGTCCGGCGGCCCACGAGCCGCTCGGTGGCCTGGTTGACCTGCGCCTCGGTGGCCAGGTCCAGGGCCGCCGTGGCCTCGTCGAGGAGCAGCACGTCCGGGTCGACCAGCTCGGCGCGGGCCAGGGCGACGAGCTGGCGCTGCCCGGCGGACAGGTCGCGGCCCCGTTCGGCGACCTCGTGCAGATAGCCGCCGTCGAGGGTGGCGATCATGTCGTGGGCGCCGACCGCGCGGGCCGCCGCCTCCACCTCCGCGTCGCTCGCCCCGGGACGCCCGTACGCGATGGCGTCACGGATCGTCCCCGCGAAGAGGTACGCCTCCTGCGGGACGACGCCGAGCCGGTGCCGGTACGCCGTGAGGTCCAGGTCCCGCAGGTCGGTGCCGTCGGCGGTGACCCGGCCGCCCGTCGGGTCGTAGAACCGGGCGACCAGCTTGACCAGGGTGGACTTGCCCGCCCCCGTCTCGCCGACGAACGCGACGGTCTGGCCTGCCGGTATCCGCAGGTCTATGCCGGACAGCGCGGTCTCGTCCTTCGGGGCGCCGTCCTCGCCCCCGTACGCGAAGGAGACGTCCTCGAAGGCGATCTCGCCGCGCAGCGACGGCACGTCGAGCGGGGCGGCGGGGGCGGCGGTGGACGTCGGCTCCCGGAGGATCTCCTGCATCCGCTTCAGGGAGACGGCGGCCTGCTGGTAGCCGTCGAAGACCTGGGAGAGCTGCTGCACGGGGGCGAAGAACAGGTCGATGTAGAGGAGGTAGGCGACGAGCGCGCCGGTGGTGAGCGTGCCCCCCTCGATCCGGTTCGCGCCGACGATCATGACGGCGGCCGCCGCCGCCGAGGACAGCAGGGTCACGAACGGGAAGTAGACCGATATCAGCCACTGGCCCCGGACGCGGGCCTCGCGGTACGCGTCGCTGCGCTCGGTGAACCGGGCCGCGCCGGACCGCTCGCGGCGGAACGCCTGCACGATCCGGAGCCCCGAGACCGACTCCTGGAGGTCGGCGTTGACCACGCTGATCCGGTCGCGCGCCAGCTCGTACGCCCGCACGCTGGACCGGCGGAAGTAGTACGTGGCGACGGCGAGGACCGGGAGGGTGGCGAAGACCACCAGGGCGAGCTGGAGGTCGAGGACGAGCAGCGCCACCATGATCCCGAAGAAGGTGACCACCGAGACGAAGGCGGTGACCAGGCCCGTCTGCAGGAACGAGGACATGGCGTCCACGTCGGTGGTCATCCGGGTCATGATCCGGCCGGTCAGCTCGCGCTCGTAGTAGTCGAGGCCGAGCCGCTGGAGCTGGGCGAAGATCTTCAGCCGCAGCGCGTAGAGGACCCGCTCGCCGGTGCGGCCGGTCATCCGGGTCTCGTAGGTCTGCGCGACCCACTGCACGAGGACCATCACCAGGGCCAGCGCCGAGGCCGCCCAGACGGCGCCGATCGCGAGCCGGTTCACCCCCTCGTCGATGCCGTGCCGGATCAGGACCGGCAGCATCAGGCCCGCGCCCGCGTCCATGGCGACCAGGCCCAGGCTGATGAGGAGCGGCACCCCGAAACCGCGCAGCAGCCTGCGGAGCCCGTAGGACTCCTCGGGCGAGACGGCCCGGGTCTCGTCGACGTCCGGCGTGTCGTCGGCGGGCGGCAGGGCCGCGACGGCGGCGAGCAGTTCGGGGGTGGCTCCGGGCACCGTGCTCTCCCGGCCGTCCCGGCCGCGCTCCTCCCGTGTCCACAGGGCCGGGGTGATGCCGCGCTCCGCGTCGAACTCCGCGTCCAGTTCGGCCCGCAGGGTGTGGTCCTCGGGCGGCACGGCGGCGGTGGGGTGGCCGGGCGAGACCGCGCCCAGTTCCTCGGGGTCGGTGAGGAGGCGGCGGAAGAGCGGGGAGCGGGCCTCCAGCTCGGCGTGGGTGCCGATGTCGGCGAGCCGCCCGTCCTCCAGGACGGCGATGCGGTCGGCGAGGCCGAGGGTGGAGCGGCGGTGGGCGATGAGGAGGGTGGTCCGGCCGGCCATGACCGACCTCAGGGCCTCGTGGATCTCGTGCTCGACCTTGGCGTCGACGGCGGAGGTGGCGTCGTCGAGGAGCAGCAGCCGGGGGTCGGTGAGGATCGCTCGGGCGAGGGCGACCCGCTGGCGCTGGCCGCCGGAGAGGGTGAGGCCGTGCTCGCCGACCCTGGTGTCGTAGCCCTCGGGCAGTTCGTCGATGAACCGGTCGGCGCGGGCGGCGCGGGCGGCGGCCTCGATCTGCTCCAGGGTGGCGTCGGGGCGCCCGTAGGCGATGTTCGCGCGGACGGTGTCGGAGAAGAGGAACGAGTCCTCGGGGACGAGCCCGACGGCGGCGCGCAGCGAGTCGAGGGTGAGTTCGCGGACGTCGTGGCCGCCGACGAGGACGGCGCCGCGCGAGACGTCGTAGAAGCGGGGCAGCAGCAGGGAGACGGTGGACTTGCCGGAGCCGGAGGCGCCGACCAGGGCGACGGTCTCGCCGGGCCGGATCTCCAGGGAGAAGCCGTCGAGGACCGGGGTGCCGTCCCGGTAGGAGAAGCTCACGTCGTCGAACTCGACGCTGGCGGGGGCGTCGGCCGGGAGTTCCTTCGTGCCGTCCTGGACGAGCGGCTCGGTGTCGATGAGGTCGAGGACGCGGTCGACGCCCGCGCGGGCCTGCTGGCCGACGGTGAGGACCATGGCGAGCATCCGGACCGGGCCGACGAGGGACGCCAGGTACGCGGAGAAGGCGACGAAGGTGCCGAGGGTGATCTGGCCCCGGTAGGCGAGCCAGCCGCCGAGCGCGAGGACGGCGACCTGGCCGAGGGAGGGGACGGCCTGGAGCGCCGGGGTGTAGCGGGAGTTCAGCCGGATCGTACGGAGACGGCCCGCGTAGAGCTTCCGCCCGGCCTCGCGGATCTTGCCGGTCTCCTGGTCCTCCTGGCCGAAGCCCTTGACGACCCGGACGCCGGTCACGGCGCCGTCGACGACCCCGGCGACGGTGGCGGCCTGCTGCTGCGCGTACCAGGTGGCGGGATGGAGCCGGGTGCGGCTGCGCCGGGCGATGTACCAGAGGGCGGGCGCCACGGCGAGGGCGACGAGGGTGAGCGGCAGGGACAGCCAGGCCATGACGGCCAGGGATATGAGGAAGAGCAGGACGTTCCCGAGGGTCATCGGGAGCATGAAGAGCAGGCCCTGGATCAGCTGGAGGTCGCTGGTGGCCCGGCCGATGACCTGCCCGGTGGACAGTTCGTCCTGCCGCCGCCCGTCGAGCCGGGTGATCGTCGCGTACATGTCGGTGCGCAGATCGTGCTGGACGTCGAGCGCGAGGCGTCCGCCGTAGTAGCGGCGGACGTAGGTGAGGGCGTAGACGAGGACGGCGGCGCCGATGAGGAGCCCGGTCCAGACGCCGAGGCTCCGGGTCTTCGTCCCGATGACGTCGTCGATGATCACCTTGGTGACGAGCGGCACCATCGCGAGGACGGCCATGCCGAGCAGCGAGGAGCCGAGTGCGAGCAGTGTGTTGGTCCGGTACCGCCACGCGTATCCGGCGAGCCTGCGCGCCCAGCCCCGCGTCCGTACCCCTTGTTCTTCCCCTTGCTCTTCCCTGACCGCCGCCACGAAGGTCCTCCCGTCCGTCCCGCTGTATCGCCTGCGCCAACACCCCCGACGTGCGATTTCATCCCGCTGTAACAATTCGGCGGAACGTTTCGGGCGCACTCGGGGCGCGCCGGGGGCGCTGCGGGCGCGCCCCGGGGACGCTCCCGGCGCGTTCGTGGGACCCCTGGGCCGAACGGGGAACGGTGTGGCGAGTGTCCGCCAGGTGTGCGGGTTAGGCGTTCTCGCGGGTAGGAAGGGTGGTGACGGAGAGTGACGTGACGGAGGGAGTGCTGTGGGGCGGATCGAGGACGGGAAGCCCTACCGGTGGGGGCAGGTGTACGCGGCGCTGCTCGCCGTGAAGGGGCTGGCGGAGAGCGGCCGGGTCGAGCCGGTGCCGGAGCGGCGGCTGAGGGCCGCGGCGGGCAGGCCGCTGGGCGAGTTCGAGGCGCTGCTCCCGCACCTCGGGCTCCAGATCCTGGCCGCCCGGCAGAAGGGCGGGGCGGTCGCCGGGGCCACGGCGACGGCCGCCGGGGACGTGGCCCGGTTCATGCCGCCGGAGCGGATGTCCTGGAGCGGCCTCGGCCCCTCCGAGACCGCCGGCTTCCAGCAGGGGTACGAGGAGCGGATCGCCGCCTACCGGAGGGAGTGGGAGGCGCTGGTGCGGTGAGGGGCCCCTTGCCCGGCCCGGGGCGGGCAAGGGGCCGCCCGCCGGAGGGCCGGAGCGGCCCGGGGACCGGAGTGTGCCGGGGGCCGGAGCATGCCGGGGGCCGGAGCATGCCCAGCGGTCCGGGCCCCGGCCCCCTCGCGTCCCCTCCGGCGGGCGGGCGGCCTTCCGGGTCAGAGGTGGGTCGGGGCGGACCTCCGGGTCAGAGGTGGGTCGGGGCGAACATCCTGAGGAGGGCCGGGAGGACGACGACCGAGGGGCCCGGGGTGGCGAGGGACTTGGTGAGGTCCTCCGTCAGGGTCTCCGGGCTCGTCAGGGTGGCGGGGACCCCGAAGGACTCCGCCAGGGCGACGAAGTCCGGGCGGGCCAGCTCGGTCCCGGTGGCCTCGCCGAACGCGTCGGTCATGTACTCGCGCAGGATGCCGTAGCCGCCGTCGTCGACGATCAGCCAGGTCACGTCCAGGCCGTACTGCCGTGCCGTCGCCAGCTCCGCGATCGAGTACATCGCGCCGCCGTCGCCGGAGACCGCGAGGACCGGGCGGCTCGGGTCCGCGGCGGCGGCGCCGAGGGCGGCGGGGAAGCCGTAGCCGAGGCCGCCCGCGCCCTGGGCCGAGTGCATGGTGTTCGGGTGCCGGGCGTCGAAGGCCGACCAGGCCCAGTAGGCCAGGATCGTCATGTCCCAGAAGCTCGGGGAGCGGTCCGGGAGCGCCTCCCGGACGGCCGCGACGAGCCGCTGCTCCAGGCCGAGGTCCTGGCCCTCGATCCGCTCCCGGACCTTGGTGAGGACGGCCGCGACCCGCTCGGGGGCCGTGGGGTCCCGTCGCTCGGGGACGGTCTCCAGGAGGGCCTGGAGGGCGAGGCGGGCGTCGGCGTGGATGCCGAGCGCCGGGTGGTTGGACTCCAGCTTCCCGGCGTCGGCCTCGATCTGGATCACCCGGCCGCGCGGGGCGAAGGTGTGGTAGTTCGAGGACAGCTCGCCGAGACCGGAGCCGATGACGAGGAGGACGTCGGCGTCCTCCAGGAAGTCGGTGGTGTGCCGGTCCTCCAGCCAGGACCGGAGCGAGAGGGGGTGCTCCCAGGGGAAGGCGCCCTTGCCGCCGAAGGTGGTGACGACGGGGATGTCCAGGCGCTCCGCGAGCGCGAGGAGCTTGCCGGAGGCGTCCGAGCGGACCACGCCGCCGCCCGCGATGATCGCGGGGCGCTCGGCGCCCGCGAGGAGGTGTGCGGCGAGCGCCGTCAGCTCGGGGCGCGGGACGACGTCCTCGGGGGTGGCGTCCATGGCCGTGACGACCGGCAGGGTGGTCTCCGCGAGGAGCACGTCCTGCGGGATCTCGACCCAGACCGGCCCGTGCGGGGCGGTGAGCGCCGATTCCCAGGCCGCCGCGAGGGCGGAGGGGATCTGGGACTGCGTACGGACGGTGTGGACGGACTTGACGACGTCCCGGAAGGAGGCCCGCTGGTCGCGCAGCTCGTGCAGATAGCCGTGGCGTCCGCCGCCGAGCCCGGCGGCGGGGACCTGGCTGCCGATGGCGAGGACCGGCGCGGAGGCGGCGGCGGCCTCCTGGAGCGCGGCGAGCGACATCAGGGCGCCGGGGCCGGTGGAGAGCAGCAGCGGGGCGGCCTCGCCGGTGATCCGGCCGTAGGCGTCGGCGGCGAAGCCCGCGTTGTTCTCGACGCGGAGGCCGACGTACCGGAGGGCGGAGCGGCGGAGCGCGTCGAACATGCCGAGCGCGTGCTGCCCGGGGAGGCCGAAGACGGTGGTGGCGCCGAGGCCGGTGAGGGTCTCGACGACGAGGTCGCCGCCGGTGCGCCCGGCGGGCGGGTTCAGGGCGGCGGCGGTCTGCGCGGCGGTGGGGCGCAGGACGAGGTCGTGATCGTGGGTCATGGGTCCCTCGGGGCGTGGGGTGGGTCTGTCGGTTGCGGCCCGGCGGCCGGGTCGTGCCCCCACTGTCCCGCCCGGGGGACGGGTGGGCGCGGCCCGGGGGCGGCGCGGGGCCGGGCCGTGGTGGGCCCGGCCCCGCCGCCGCCTACCGGGCGTCGCGCGCCGCGGCGATCTGCCGGGACATGATCGTCGTCAGTTCGTACGCGGTGTGCGAGGCGGCGACGGCGGTGATCTCGGCGTGGTCGTAGGCGGGGGCGACCTCGACGACGTCGGCGGAGACCAGGTTGCAGGAGGAGAGGCCGCGGAGGATCTCCAGGAGTTCGCGGGAGGTCATGCCGCCGGCCTCGGGGGTGCCGGTACCGGGCGCGTGGGCCGGGTCGAGGCAGTCGATGTCGATGGAGATGTACAGCGGGCGGTCGCCGATGCGCTGGCGGAGCTGGTCGGCGACCTCGTCGGCGCCCCGGCGGTAGATGTCGGCGGAGGTGACGATGCCGAAGCCCATCTTCTCGTCGTCGGTGAGGTCCCGCTTGCCGTAGAGGGGGCCGCGGGTGCCGACGTGGGAGAGGGCCTCGGTGTCGAGGATGCCCTCCTCGACGGCCCGGCGGAACGGGGTGCCGTGGGTGTACTCGGCGCCGAAGTAGGTGTCCCAGGTGTCGAGGTGGGCGTCGAAGTGGAGCAGGGCGACGGGGCCGTGCTTCTTGGCGACGGAGCGGAGCAGCGGCAGGGCGATGGTGTGGTCGCCGCCGAGGGTCATCAGGCGGGCGCCGGTGGCGAGCAGGTCGTCTGCGGCGGCCTCGACGGTCTCGACGGCCTCGTTGATGTTGAACGGGTTGGCGGCGATGTCGCCGGCGTCCGCGACCTGGGCGAGGGCGAACGGGGAGGCGTCCTGCGCGGGGTTGTACGGGCGGAGCAGACGGGAGGCCTCGCGGATGGCGTTGCCGCCGAAGCGGGCGCCGGGGCGGTAGGAGACGCCGCTGTCGAAGGGGACGCCGACCACGGCGATGTCGGCGGTGCCGACCTCGTCGAGCCGCGGCAGCCGGGCGAACGTCGCGGGACCGGCGTACCGCGGGACGCGGGACGAGTCGATCGGGCCGCGCGGGGTGTTCTGGTCGCTCATGGCCGGGGTCCTCCTGGGTGGGGTGGGTGAGGGGTGTCCGGACGGGTCTCGTCCGGTGCTTCGGGTGGTTCAGCCGGTGGTCACCGGGGTGGCGGGGGCTTCGGACGGGGAGTCGTCGGGCGTCTCCCGGCCCGCGAGGCGGGCGCGCCAGTGGGCGAGCACGGCGGCGTCCGTCCGAGGCGTCGCCAGGGAAACGATCACATAGGCGACAAGCGATGCCAACAAACCACAGTAAACAGGCTCATTCGCCAGGATTCCGAAAGTCCACATCAGGCCGATGACGGAGAGGCCGCCGACGGTGACGGCGGCGAGCGCGCCCTGCGCGGTGCCTCGGCGCCACAGCAGCCCGCCGAGGATGGGCACGAGCAGCCCGCCGACCAGCAGGTTGTAGGCGACGGTGAGGGCCTGGACGACGTCGTTGAGCGCGATGGCGATGCCGATGACGGCGACGCCCATGATCAGGATGAAGAGGCGGTTGCCCCGGACCTCGTCGTGGTCGTCACCGCCGCCCGTGCCGGTGGTGCCCCGCAGCCGCGACCAGATGTCGTTGTTGGCGACGGTGGCGCAGGCGATCAGCGCGCCCGAGGAGGTGGACATCACGGCGGCGAGGGCGGCGGCCAGGACCAGGCCCCGGACGCCCATCGGCAGTTCGTCCGTGACGATGGTGGCGAAGGCGTCGTCGGCGCTCGGCAGGTTCGGGTACATCACCTTGGCGGCGGTGCCGATGACGGCTCCGGCGAGGGCGTAGGCCAGACAGTAGGTGCCCGCGACGGTGCCGCCCCACTTGGCGACCTTGTCGGTGCGCGCGGTGAAGACCCGCTGCCAGATGTCCTGGCCGATGAGCATCCCGAAGGTGTAGATCAGCACATAGGTGAAGATCGTCTCGCCGCCGATGCCGAAGGGCTCGAAGTACGCGGTGGGCAGCGCCGCCTTCATCTCGGCGAAGCCGCCGGCCTTGACCACGGCGATCGGCAGCAGCAGGAGCAGCACGCCGATGGTCTTCACCACGAACTGCACCATGTCGGTGATGGTGATCGACCACATGCCGCCGAGGGTCGAGTAGGCGACGACGATCGCGCCGCCGAGGACGATCGCGACCCACCGGGGCAGGTCGAACAGGACGTCGAAGATCGTGGCGTACGCGATGGTCGAGGTGACCGCGAGCATCAGGGTGTAGGCCCACATGACGATGCCGGAGATCATGCCCGCCCGGCCGCCGTAGCGCAGGTCCAGCATCTCGGAGACGGTGTAGACCTTCAGCCGGGCGATGCGGGCGGAGAAGAAGACGCTGAGGGCGAGCAGTCCGAGGCCGATGGCGAAGACCATCCAGGCGCCGGAGAGCCCGTACTTGTAGCCGAGGCCCACGCCGCCGATGGTGGACGCGCCGCCGAGGACGATGGCGGCCATCGTCCCGGAGTACATCCAGGGCCCGAGGCGGCGGCCGGCGACCAGGAACTCGCTCTTGGACTTGGCGCGGCGCATGCCCCACCAGCCCATCGCGAGCATGCCGGCCAAATACAGGACGATCACTGTGTAGTCGACGGCCATGGGGCCCTCCTTCGCGCACCTCGGTGGCGTGTCGTGCGGGGGAAATCCCGAAGGGCGGGGCCCGGCGGGAAGGACCCAGAGACGGATCGCGGGGACATCCGCCCGTACCCGCGGCCTCTGGATGCCATGACAGTAGGTGGCCGGAAAGCGACGCAGAAGTGTACGTTTCCTCCACTGTCCGCGCGGGTGATGTACGAAGGATCCATGCCGATGACCTCTCCGGAGCCCTCCGCGCCGCCCGGTTCCGTTCCGCCCGCCCCACCCGGCGCGCCTTCCCCGGCTCCCGCCTCTTCCCGCCCCGCCTCTTCCGGCCCCGCGCCTTCCGCACCGCCCGGCCCCGTGCCGCCCGCCCCGCCCGTCTCGCTCGCCGCGCTGCTCGCCCGCCGGGACCTGGGGCTGCGGCTGCTCGCGGGGCCCGGGGACGTCCCCCTGCACTGGGTGCACACCTCGGAGATGGCCGACCCGTACCCGTACCTCCTCGGCGGTGAGCTGCTGATGACGGCGGGCGTGCAGCTCAGCGATCCGGCCCGGTACGTGGAGCGGGTGGCGGCGGCGGGGGCGGCGGCGCTCGCCTTCGGCGTCACCCCGGTGTACGACACCGTCCCGGACGGGCTGGCCGAGGCCTGCGAACGGCACCGGCTGCCGCTGGTCGAGGTGCCGCCGAGGACCCCGTTCACGGCGGTGGCGCGGGCGGTGTGGCGGCTGATGGCCGAGGCCCGGCTGCACGAACTGCGCCGGGTCACGGAGGCCCAGCAGTCCCTGGCGGCGGCGGCCGCCCGCCCGGCGCCGGTGCCCGCCGTCCTCTTCGCGCTGGCCTCGCGCCTCGCCGGGCGGGCGGTGCTCTTCGCGGCGGACGGCACCGAGTCGGCGGCGGCGGGCCGGGACGTACCGGAGGCGGCGGCGCGGGCACTGCGCGAACTGGCCGGGGTACTGGGCCCCAGGCCCGGCGGCCCCGCGTCGGCGAGCGGCGAGGGCGGCGGACTGCGGCTCGCCGCGTACGCGCTGGGCGGCGGCGACGGGCTGACCCTCGGAGTGGCGACCGAGCGGCGCGTCCCCGGGGACCGCACGGTGGCGGGCGTGGCGGTCGTCCTGCTGTCCCTGCTGACGGCCCCGCACCGGGGCGCGGACGTGACGGTACGGGACGGGGCCCTGGTCCGGCTGCTCCTCGGCGCACCCCCGGCGGAGGTGGCCGACGCGCTGGGCCCCGGCCCGTGGACGGTGGTCCACGCCTCGGGCGGCGACGGCACCCCCTTCGCGACGGCGAGCCTGGCGGCGTCCCTGGGAACCCCCCTGGTGGACGCGGGGATTCCTGCGGGGGCGGGCCCTGGCTCGCGTACGGACGCGGGGCCGGGCCCTCGCACGGACGCGGCCACGGCGGCCGACCCGCGCACGGGACAGGGACGGGAACGGCAGCAGGGGCAGGGTGGTGGGCCGGGCCCGGATGGCGGACCGGCCCCCGTCACCGGTCCGACATCCGGTCCCGCATCCGGTCCGCCATCCGGTCCGGCCTCCCGACCGGCGCCCGATCCCGCACCCGACCCGGCCCCCGTGCGTCTCCTCCTGCCCGCCTCCTCCCCCGCGACGGCCCAGCCCGGCTGGACCCTCGGGGTCTCCGCCCCGGCCGGGGCGGCGGAGCTGGCCGCCGCCGACGCGCAGGCCTCCCGGGCGCTCCGCCGGGCGAAGGCGACCCGGGCGGCGCTCGTCCGGCACCGTCCGGGCGGCCTGGCCGCGCTCGTGGACCGCGACGAAGCCGCCGCCCACGCCCACGCCCTCCTCGCCCCGCTGGGCGAACCGCTCCGGGAGACCCTGCGCGTCTGGCTCTCGCTGCACGGCAGCTGGGACCGGACGGCGGTGGCCCTCGGCGTCCACCGCAACACCGTCCGCCAGCGGATCACCCGCTGCGCGGCGCTCCTCGGCCTGGACCCGGACGACCCGGACGTCCGGATGGAGCTGTGGTTCGCGCTGGGCGTCCGGTGACCCCCGGCGGGCCCGTCACCAGAGCTTGGCCACGGCCGTGCGGGTGGTGTCGCGGAAGGCGGTCAGCGGGGCGTCCGGCAGGTCGCCGAGCTGGCCCCACTGGACGTAGGTGACGGTCCGGCCGTCGCGGCCCACCGAGAAGAGGTGGATGTCGGTGCTGCCGACCTGCCGGTCGACGGTGTCCAGGCTGTAGACGTACGCGCCCTCCTCGACCGCGACCGTGCCGTGGGCGCGGCTGACCGCCTCCACGCCCGGCTCCTGCTGCTGGATGCGCTTCCCGCAGCCCGCGAGCGCGGTGCGCACGGCGCCGACGAGCCGGACGGCCTCCGCCTCGGTCGGGGCGACCGTGGTGACCTGGAGGCCGCCGGTGTCGAGTTCCGTACGGAACTCCCGGTGGCGGGTGCCCGCCACCGGGAGGACGCCGGGCGCGCAGAGCACGCCGTACTCCGGCAGCCCCCGGACGACCTGGCCCGCCGTCCAGGGCGTGAGCGACGGCGGCATCTGGGCGGCCGACAGGAACGCGGGCTGCGCGGCCACGGCGGTACGGGCGGGCGCCGCCGGGGCGGCGGTGGACGGGACGGCGGCCAGGGCCGTGAGGCCGAGGGCCGCGGTGGTGACGGCGAGCGCGGCCCGGAGCCGGGCGGCGGCGCGGGGCTGTGCGGTGGTGCGGGACTGCGTTGTGGTGCGGAACGGAGCCATGGCCGGCTATCCCCCGTGGTTCGGTGGTCGTGTGGTTCGTTCGGACTCCCTCAGCCTCCGGGCCGCCCCGGGGCCGGGACAACGGCCCCGGGCGCCCTTCCCGTCCCGGAACCATCCCACCCCCGTTGACGTGGGAGGACGTGGGTGGGACGGGACGTCACGGGGAACGGGGAGGGGATCGCGCTCATGGCGGAGGCGGGGGACACGGCGGCCGGGGAGTTCGCGGCGCGGGTGCGGGCGGTGAAGGAGCGCGGCGGGCGCAGTTACGAGGCGCTGGGACGGCGTCTGAACGTCGCCGCGTCCACCCTGCACCGGTACTGCACCGGCGCGACCGTGCCGGAGGACTTCGCGGTCGTCGACCGGCTGGCCCGGCTGTGCGGGGCCGACGCGGAGGAGCTCCGCGCCCTGGAGGAGTCCTGGCGCCGGGCGGACGCGTCCCGCCGCCACCGGACGACGGCCCCGCGCGCGCCCGCCCGGACCGCCCGCCCCACCCGGCCCCCGACGACGGACACCCGGCCCCCGGCCGCCCCCGCCCCGGCCACCCCTGCCCCGGCGGTGACCGCTCCGGCGGGGCCGCCGTCTCCGGCCCGCCCTCCGTCTCCGATCCGCCCGGCGTCTCCGGCCCTCCCGGCCCCGCCCGCACGGACGTCTCCGGCCCTCCCCGCCCCACCCGACCCGGTACCGGCGGCGGCTGTTCCGGCACCGGCCGGTGCGGACCGTCCGGCGGCGGGCTTCCCCACACCGGCCTCCCCCACACCGGCCTCCCCCGCACCTGCGGCCCCGTCCGACCGCACGGCCCCCGGTCCGGAAGACCGGCCCACCGCCGGACCGGTCCCGGCGGACCCCCACGACGGCGGGACCGGACCCGCGCCCGGCGGACGTGCCCGTGGCGGGGCCCGGGGCACGCGGGCCCGTGCGGGCCTGGTCCTCGGAGCCGCCCTCGGGGCCGTGACCGTCGCGCTCGGAGCCGTACTCCTGCTGGAGGATCCCGGGCCCGGTGGCCGGGGCGCCGCCACCACGGCCCCCGTCATCGCCACCGCCCCCGCCGAAAAGCCCACCGAAGGTCCCGCCGAGCGCCCCGCCGAGGCCCCCGCGCCGTTCACCTGGGCCGTCGCCTCGCACGTCTGGCAGGACGGCTGCGGGCACACCTACCTCGTCGACCGCGCCCCCTCCGCCGTCGCCGCACCGCCGCCGCCGGACCGGGCGCGCGCCTGGGCGGGGGCGCACCGGGCCGTGCACGGCGGCGAGACCCTGGTCCGGATCTCGCTCCAGGGACGGTCCTCGACCGCCGTCGTCGTCCAGGCGCTGCACGTGCGGGTCACCGGCCGGGCCGCGCCCCTCCCCTGGACGGCGTACCGGATGGACAACGGCTGCGGGGGCGCCCTCACCCCCCGCTCCTTCGCCGTGGACCTCGACCGGCCGCGCCCGCTCGCGAAGCCGGTCGCGGGGTACGACGGCACGGGCGAGGGGCGCGAGATCCCCGCCATCGCCTTCCCCTACACCGTGACCGCCGCCGAGCCGGAGGAACTCCTCGTCTCCGCCCGCACGAAGGGCTGCGACTGCCGCTGGTACCTCCTCCTGGAGTGGAGCTCCGGCGGGCGCACGGGCACCCTGAGGATCACGGACGAGGGCGGGCGCCCGTTCCGTACGAGTGGAACGGTGGGACGGCCGGTGTTCGGGTACGACCCCTTCGAGAGGCGCTGGATCACAGACGGGGACTCTGGACAGAGCGGGTGACCGCTGGGTAACTTCGGAGACGACAGGCTGAGCAAGCGCTTAGACAAGTGCTGGGGCCGGACAGGACCGGAGACGAAGGAGGACGGCTCGTGCGCCGTACCGTATTCAACGAGGACCACGAGGCGTTCCGGGAGACCATCCGGGCCTTCATCGAGGCCGAGGTCGTCCCCGTCTACGACGAGTGGTTCGCCGCGGGCCAGGCCCCGCGCGACTTCTACTACAAGCTCGGCGAGCTGGGCATCTTCGGCATCAACGTGCCCGAGGAGTTCGGCGGCGCGGGTCTCGACACCCACAAGTTCGAGGCCGTCCTGTACGAGGAGACCTCCCGCGCGGGCGTCCAGTTCGGCGGCTCCGGCGTCCACGTGCTGCTCGCCCTGCCCTACATCAAGATGCTCGCCACCGGCGACCAGAAGAAGCGCTACCTGCCGAAGTTCGTCTCCGGCGAGGAGATGTGGGCCCTCGCCATGACCGAGCCGGGCACCGGCTCCGACGTCGCGGGCATGAAGACCACCGCCAAGCTCTCCGAGGACGGCACGCACTACGTCCTCAACGGCTCCAAGACCTTCATCACCGGCGGCGTCCACGCCGACCGCGTCATCGTCTGCGCCCGCACCTCCGCCCCCAGCGCCGAGGACCGCCGCTTCGGCATCTCCCTCTTCGCCGTGGACACCACGTCCGAGGGCTACTCGATCGGCCGCAAGCTCGACAAGCTGGGCCTGCGCACCTCCGACACGGCCGAGCTGGCCTTCGTCGACGTGAAGGTGCCCGTCGAGGACCTCCTCGGCGAGGAGGGCAAGGGCTTCTCCTACCTCGGCCACAACCTGGCCTCCGAGCGCTGGGGCATCGCCTTCGGCGCCTACGCCCAGGCCAAGGCCGCCATCCGCTTCGCCCAGCAGTACGTGCAGGAGCGCACCGTCTTCGGCAAGACCGTCGCCTCCTTCCAGAACACCAAGTTCGAGCTGGCCGCCTGCCAGGCCGAGACCGACGCCGCCGAGGCCGTCGCCGACCGCGCCCTGGAGGCCCTCGACGCGGGCGAGCTGACCCCGGCCGAGGCCGCCAGCGCCAAGCTCTTCTGCACCGAGGTCGCCCACCGCGTCATCGACCGCTGCCTCCAGCTGCACGGCGGCTACGGCTACATGAACGAGTACCCGATCGCCCGCCTGTACGCGGACAACCGCGTCAACCGCATCTACGGCGGCACCAGCGAGATCATGAAGTCGATCATCGCCAAGTCGATGGGTCTGTAAGTGCCCGACGAGCGCGGTCCCCTGGACGCCCTGCTCGATCTGCTCGACCTGGAGCCGATCGAGCGGGACATCTTCCGCGGGGAGTCCAGGTCCGCGCTCGTCCCCCGCGTCTTCGGCGGCCAGGTGGCCGCCCAGGCGCTGGTGGCGGCGGGCCGGACCGTGCCCGAGGGCCGGCACGCCCACTCGCTGCACGCGTACTTCCTGCGCCCCGGCGACCCCGGCGTGCCGATCGTCTACACCGTCGACCGCATCCGCGACGGCCGCTCCTTCACCACCCGCCGGGTCGTCGCCGTCCAGCACGGCCGACCGGTCTTCCACCTGTCGGCCTCCTTCCAGACGTACGAGGAAGGTCTCGAACACCAGGCGGACATGCCCGCCGCGCCGGACCCGGAGTCGCTGCCGACGGCCGCCGAGACCCTCCCCCTGCACCTGCCCGCCGAGATCGCGGACCGGCTCGTGGAGGCCCGCGCCGCGGTCGACCTGCGCTATGCCGACACCCCGCCCTGGGGATCGGTCGGCGAGCCGCGCGAGCCGCGCTCCCAGGTCTGGTTCCGTGCCGACGGCAAACTGGCCGACGACCCGCTGCTGCACGTCTGCCTGGCGACCTACGTCTCCGACATGACGCTCCTCGACTCCGTCCTGCTCGCCCACGGGCGCGGCGGCTGGGCCGTCGGGGACGTCGTCGGCGCCTCCCTCGACCACGCGATGTGGTTCCACCGGCCGTTCCGCGCCGACGAATGGCTCCTCTACGACCAGGAGTCGCCGTCCGCGTCCGGCGGGCGGGGCCTCGGCCAGGCCAGGATCTGGACCCGGGACGGGAAGCTGGCGATCTCGGTCGTCCAGGAGGGTGTCGTTCGCGTGCCGCGCGACTGACCGGACATAACGTCCCGTCCATGGCGGACAACGGCGAGAGCACCTTCACCGTGGTCGTGGCGGCGGCGGCCAACCTCGGCATCGCCGTCGCCAAGGCCTTCGCGGGTGTGATCAGCGGATCGAGCGCGATGCTGTCGGAGGCCGCCCACTCGGTCGCCGACACCGTCACCGAGGTCATGCTGCTCACCGCGCTGAAGCGGAGCGAGAAGCCCGCCGACGAGGACCACCCGCTCGGGTACGCGGGCGAGCGGTACGTGTGGGCGATGCTCGCGGCCGTCGCCACCTTCGTCGGCGGCGCGGTCTTCTCCGTCTACGACGGGATCCACACCCTCACCCACGGCGAGGAGCCGGGCGACCCGCTCGTCTCGTACGTGGTCCTCGGCCTCGCCTTCCTCCTGGAGGGCTACTCGCTGCGGACCGGCGTCCGCCAGGTGCGGGCGGAGGCGGCCCGGCACCGGACCCCCTTCGCCCGCTATCTGCGGTTCATGCCCGACACCACCGTCAAGGCGGTGGTCATGGAGGACTCCGCCGCCCTCGCCGGACTGATGCTCGCGGCGGGCGGCCTGCTCGGCGGACAGCTCACCGGCTCCGGCGTCTGGGACGGCGTCGCCTCGGTCCTCATCGGCCTGCTGCTGGTGTACGTGGCCTGGGTGCTGGGCCGGTCCAACGCCGAGCTGCTCATCGGCCGCCCGCTGCCCCGCGCGGTGCGCGGACAGATCCGCGAGGAACTGCTCTCCGTCCCGCACGTGGTGGACGTGCTCGAACTGACCACCCTCGTCCAGGGGCCCGGGGAGGCCCTGGTCGCGGCGAAGGTCGACTTCCGGGACGTCTCCTCGGCGGCCCAGGTCGAATGGGCCTGCGAGGACGCGGAACAGCAGCTCAGGGAACGCTTCCCGGAGATCCGCCGGGTGTACCTGGACCCGACGCCGGGACTGGGACAGCGGAGGGACACCGCCGGTCCGGCGTGAGGGCGGGACCGGTCCGAGGGGAGAGCGCCCGCCATCCGAAGGGAGGCCCGTCATCCGCGGAGGAGGCCCGCCATCCGAAGGGGGAGGCCCGTCAGAGCAGACCAGCCGCGTCCAGCGTGTACGCCGTCATCGGCTCGTAGAAGCGCGGGTCGATGACGTGGTCGTCGAGCGGGATCGTGACCTGCATGGTGCCTTCGGCCTCGCCGATGAAGAGTGCGGGGTCGTTGCAGTCCGCGTAGCCGACAGAGTCGATGCCGCGCTGGCCCGCGCGCCCGGCCCAGCCGTGGTCGGCGACCACCAGGTCGGGGCGGCCCTCGTCACCGAGCGCGTCGAGGATCGCGTTCATCGGCTCCGGGGAGTGGGTGTGCCAGAGGGTGGCGCCGCGCTCGAACACGGCGACGTCCGCGAACTGCACGACGTACCCCTCGTCGGCGACGAGCCCGCCGGGGATGCGGACGATGTCGCAGCCCCGGGCGCGCAGGGCGGCGGCGATCCGGCTGTGCACGTCGATGAGGGCGCCGGGGTGACCGGTCGCGAAGAGGACGCGTTCCCGTCCGGCGGCGGCCTTGTGGAGCCGGGCGGCCATGCGGTCGAGGCCGTCGACGGTCAGCTGCGGGTCGATGGTGTCCTGCCCGGCGCGGTGGGCCGGGTCGTCGACGACGCCGCACCGCTCGGCCATCACGGCGAGCACGTCCTGCTCGTCGGTCCACCGGTCACCGAGCTCCAGCCCCAGCCAGTAGTGCCGGTCGCCGTTGGCGAGCTTGCGGTAGTGGGAGAGGTTGTTGTCGCGCGGAGTGGCGACGTCTCCCGCGATCCGGGTACGGACGAGGTGCTCGACGAGGGCGTCACGGCTGAGTATCGGCATGCCCCTCATTCTGCGCGAAGGACCGGGGTGACGTCGCGGGTGTTCGGAGTGCGGTCGGCCACGGCCGCCCCGACGAGCGGGGGCCGGGCACCGGGCCCTTCAGGGTTCCACCACGGACCGGCCGGGCCGAGGACCGCACCGGGCCTCCGGGGCGGGCCGCCCTCCAGGCACGAGCGGCCCGGGGGCTATCCTGCGGCTCGCCGCGCCCCGTCCCCGGCCGCGCGGACCGGGCCCTTCGGCGCGGTGGTTCCGACGACGGCTGGTCAGCATGAAGAAGATCGCGATCACCCTCGGCGGCCTGCTCACAGCGGGTTTCGCCGTGGCACTCACCTTCGGCTGGGGGCCTTTCGCCCCCGGAACCATCACGGCGAGCGGACTCGCGGGGGCCTGGAAAGGACCCGACGGAGAGTCTCTGGTTTTCCGCAAGGACGGGACCTTCTGTGCCGAGGACTTCCCGATCGAGAGGTTCCCGGAGCAACGGGTCGACACCTGCGGCGAGTGGAACTTCAGCGATGACCGAGGGCGCGACCAGGGCATCGATCTGGACTTCGACGAACCGTCGTACGCGATGACCGGGATGCTGCGGGTCTCGGGGCCGGAAGCCCGGGGCGGGCTCTATGTCCTCTGGGACATAGACGACGAGTCCGACCGGCTGGAGCTGCAGCGGAAGTCCTGACGGACACAACGGCGGGGGGGGGGGGGGGGGGGGGGGGGGGGGGGCCCCCCCCGCCGCCGGCCCCCCCCCCCCCCCCCCCCCCCCCCCCCCCCCCGCCGTTCGCGTACGCCCGCCTACCCCAGCGCCCCGAACGCCCCGTCCGCCAGGTTCCTGAGGAGGGTCTCCAGGGGGCCGCGGTCCATCGTGGAGAGGTGGGGGGTGGAGTTCAGGAGGCCGAAGACGGCGTGGACCGCCGTGCGGGCCTCGCTCTCCGGGGCCGCCGGGTAGAGCTCGCGGACCGCCGTCACCCAGACCTCCACGTACTGCCGCTGGAGCTGGCGGACCCGTTTGCGGTCCTCGTCCTTGAGGCGGTCCAGTTCGCGGTCGTGGAGGGTGATCAGCGGGCGGTCGTCGAGGGCGAAGTCGATGTGGCCGTCGATGAGGGAGCCGAGGAGCGCCCGGGGGTCGCCGGGGTGTTCCGCCGCGCGCAGCCGACCGCCGGACAGCAGGCGGTCGCTGATGCCGACGAGGAGTTCCGCGAGCATCGCGTCCTTGCCCGCGAAGTGGCGGTAGAGCCCGGGGCCGCTGATGCCGACCGCCGCGCCGATCTCGTCGACGCCCACCCCATGGAAGCCGCGCTCGGCGAAGAGCCGGGCGGCCTCCTTGAGGATCTGTTCGCGGCGGGTCGGCGCGTCGACGCGGGTGGAGCCAGTGGTCATGCTTTCGATTGTAGACATCTCCGTTAGCGGTCGTTAACCTGAACTCCGTACGTTAACGCTCATTAACCGAGCAAGGGAGCTCGTGGGATGCAGCAGGCACCTGTGCTGTCGAGTGCGGCGGATCCCGCCTCGCCGGCCTGGCGGGCGAACGAGGCGGCGCACCACGAGCTGGCCGCGACGCTGCGCGCCAAGCTCGCCGCCGCCGCGCTGGGCGGCGGCGAGAAGTCGCGGGCCCGGCACACCGCGCGCGGGAAACTGCTGCCGCGCGACCGGGTGGACACCCTCCTCGACCCGGGTTCGCCGTTCCTGGAGCTGGCCCCGCTCGCGGCGAACGGGATGTACGGCGACCAGGCACCGGCCGCCGGGGTCATCGCGGGCATCGGCCGGGTCTCCGGCCGCGAGTGCGTGATCGTCGCCAACGACGCAACCGTCAAGGGCGGCACGTACTACCCGATGACGGTGAAGAAGCACCTGCGGGCCCAGGAGGTGGCCCTGGAGAACCGTCTCCCCTGTCTCTACCTGGTCGACTCGGGCGGCGCGTTCCTGCCGATGCAGGACGAGGTGTTCCCGGACCGGGACCACTTCGGCCGGATCTTCTACAACCAGGCCCGGATGTCCGGCGCGGGCATCCCGCAGATCGCGGCGGTCCTCGGCTCCTGCACCGCCGGTGGCGCCTACGTGCCCGCGATGAGCGACGAGGCGGTGATCGTGCGGAACCAGGGCACGATCTTCCTCGGCGGGCCGCCGCTGGTGAAGGCCGCGACGGGTGAGGTCGTCACGGCGGAGGAGCTGGGCGGCGGCGAGGTCCACTCGCGGATCTCCGGCGTCACCGACCACCTCGCCGAGGACGACGCGCACGCCCTGCGGATCGTCCGGAACATCGTCGCCACCCTCCCCGCGCGCGGCCCGCTGCCCTGGTCGGTGGAGCCCGCCGAGGAGCCGAAGGTGGACCCGGCGGGGCTGTACGGGGCGGTGCCGGTGGACTCCCGCACCCCGTACGACGTGCGCGAGGTGATCGCGCGGGTGGTGGACGCCTCCCGTTTCCAGGAGTTCAAGGCCGAGTACGGGCAGACGCTGGTGACCGGCTTCGCCCGGATCCACGGGCACCCGGTCGGGATCGTCGCCAACAACGGCATCCTGTTCGCCGAGTCCGCCCAGAAGGGCGCCCACTTCATCGAGCTGTGCGACCAGCGGGGCATCCCGCTGGTCTTCCTGCAGAACATCACCGGCTTCATGGTCGGCAAGGCGTACGAGCACGGCGGCATCGCCAAGCACGGCGCCAAGATGGTGACGGCCGTGGCCACCACCCGGGTGCCGAAGCTGACGGTCGTCGTCGGCGGTTCGTACGGCGCGGGCAACTACTCGATGTGCGGCCGGGCGTACTCCCCCCGCTTCCTGTGGATGTGGCCCAACGCCAAGATCTCGGTGATGGGCGGCGAGCAGGCCGCGTCCGTGCTCGCCACCGTCAAGCGCGACCAGCTCGGCGACGCGTGGAGCGCCGAGGAGGAAGCGGCCTTCAAGTCCCCGATCCGCGAGCAGTACGAGACCCAGGGCAGCGCCTACTACGCGACCGCCCGGCTCTGGGACGACGGGGTCATCGACCCGGCGGAGACCCGGCAGGTCCTCGGGCTCGCCCTGACCGCCTGCGCCAACGCGCCCCTGGGAGAACCCCAGTTCGGCGTCTTCCGGATGTGAGGGGCCCCCAGGAGATGAACAGCATGTTCGACACCGTCCTCGTGGCCAACCGGGGCGAGATCGCCGTCCGGGTCATCCGCACCCTGCGGGCCATGGGCGTGCGCTCGGTGGCCGTCTTCAGCGACGCCGACGCCGACGCCCGGCACGTACGGGAGGCGGACACGGCGGTACGGATCGGCCCGCCGCCCGCGGCCGAGTCCTATCTGTCCGTGCCCGCGCTGCTCGACGCCGCCGCCCGCACCGGGGCCCGGGCCGTCCACCCCGGCTACGGCTTCCTCGCCGAGAACGCGGGCTTCGCGCGGGCCTGCGCGGACGCGGGCCTGGTCTTCATCGGCCCGCCCGCCGAGGCCATCGCCCTGATGGGCGACAAGATCCGTGCGAAGGAGACCGTGAAGGCGGCGGGCGTGCCCGTCGTGCCCGGCGCCGCCGATCCGGAACTGGCCGAGGCCGCCCGCGCGCTGGGCGCGCCGGTGCTGCTGAAGCCGAGCGCGGGCGGCGGCGGCAAGGGGATGCGGCTGGTCCGTGACCTGTCGGTCCTGGAGGAGGAGATCGCGGCGGCCCGCCGGGAGGCCCGCGCCTCCTTCGGCGACGACACGCTGCTCGTGGAGCGGTGGATCGACCGGCCCCGGCACATCGAGATCCAGGTCCTCGCGGACACCCACGGGAACGTACTGCACCTCGGTGAGCGCGAGTGCTCGCTCCAGCGGCGCCACCAGAAGGTGATCGAGGAGGCGCCGAGCGTCCTGCTCACCCCGGAGCTGCGGGCGGCGATGGGCGCGGCGGCGGTCGAGGCGGCGCGGTCCTGCGGCTATGTGGGCGCGGGCACGGTCGAGTTCATCGTGCCGGGCGGTGACCCGTCCGCGTACTGCTTCATGGAGATGAACACCCGGCTCCAGGTCGAGCATCCGGTGACGGAGCTGGTGACCGGTCTGGACCTGGTGGAGTGGCAGCTGCGGGTGGCGGCGGGCGAGCCGCTGCCGCTGGCGCAGGACGAGGTCCGGCTCGACGGCTGGGCGATCGAGGCCCGGATCTGCGCGGAGGACCCGGCGCGCGGTTTCCTCCCCTCGGGCGGCACGGTCCTGGCGCTGCGCGAGCCGGCGGGCGACGGGGTGCGGACGGACTCGGGCCTGTCGGCGGGCACGGAGGTGTCGTCGCTGTACGACCCGATGCTGTCGAAGGTGATCGTGCACGCCCCGGACCGTCCGACGGCGCTGCGGCGGCTGCGCGCGGCCCTGGCGGACACGGTGACGCTGGGCGTCCCGACGAACGCGGGCTTCCTGCGCAGGCTGCTGGCCCACGAGGACGTGGTGGCGGGCGCGCTGGACACGGGTCTGGTGGAGCGGGACGCGGCGGCTCTGGTGCCGGAGTCCGTTCCGGCGGAGGTGTACGCGGCGGCGGCGGCCGTCCGGCTGGCGGGGCTGGCCCCGGTGGCGCGGGACGGCTGGACGGATCCGTTCGGCGTGCCGTCGGGCTGGCGGCTCGGCGGGACCCCGGCGCCGCTGTCCTTCCCGGTACGGGTGGCGGGCCGGGAGCCGGTGACGGTCGCGGCGCCGACGGGCGGCCGGGTGACGGACGACTCCGTGACGGTGACCGTGGACGGGGTGGCGCACCGCTTCCACCGGGCGGGGAACTGGCTGGGCCGGGACGGTGACTCCTGGCACGTCCTGGACCACGATCCGGTGGCGGCGGCCCTGTCGGGCGCCCGGCAGGGCGGCGCGGACACGCTGGCCGCGCCGATGCCCGGCACGGTGACGGTGGTGAAGGTGTCGGTCGGTGACGAGGTGGAGGCCGGGCAGAGCCTGCTGGTGGTGGAGGCGATGAAGATGGAGCACGTGATCTCCGCCCCGCACGCCGGGACGGTCACCGAGCTGGACGTCGCCCCGGGCACGACCGTCGCCATGGACCAGGTCCTGGCCGTGGTGGCGCCCCGTGAGGGGGAGGAGGCGTGAGCGCGGGACTGCCCATGACCGTGCGGGACCCGGGGCTTCCGGCGCGGGTCCGCATCCACGAGGTCGGCGCCCGGGACGGGCTGCAGAACGAGAAGGCGGCCGTCCCGACGGAGGTGAAGGCGGAGTTCGTGCGGCGGCTCGCCGCCGCCGGTCTGGACACCGTCGAGGCGACCAGTTTCGTGCACCCCAAGTGGGTGCCCCAACTGGCCGACGCGGAGGAGCTGTTCCCGCTCGTCCGCGATCTGCCCGTACGGCTCCCGGTGCTGGTGCCGAACGAGCGGGGGCTGGACCGGGCCCTGGCCCTCGGCGCCCGCGAGGTCGCCGTCTTCGCCTCCGCCACGGAGTCCTTCGCGAAGGCCAATCTGAACCGGACCGTCGACGAGTCCCTCGCGCTCTTCGCGCCGACGGTCACCCGGGCCGTGGAGGCGGGGCTGCGGGTCAGGGGCTATCTGTCGATGTGCTTCGGCGACCCCTGGGAGGGTGCCGTGCCCATCGAGCGGGTCGTCCGGGTGGCCCGCGCCCTGGCGGAGATGGGCTGCGACGAGTTGAGCCTCGGGGACACCATCGGGGTCGGCACACCGGGCCATGTCACGGCGCTGCTCTCGGAGTTGAACGAGGCCGGGGTGCCCACCTCCCGGCTCGCCGTGCACTTCCACGACACCTACGGACAGGCCCTGTCCAACACCCTGGCCGCCCTGCGTCACGGGGTGACCACGGTCGACGCCAGTGCGGGCGGCCTCGGCGGCTGCCCGTACGCGAAGAGCGCGACCGGCAATCTCGCCACCGAGGATCTCGTGTGGATGCTCGACGGCCTCGGCATCGAGACCGGGGTCGATCTGGCCGCCCTCACCGCCACGAGCGGGTGGATGGCCGGACACCTGGGCCGACCCAGCCCTTCCCGTACCGTCCGCGCCCTCTCCCACCAGGAGTGACCTCAGCCATGTCCCTCGACCACCGGCTCTCCGCCGAGCACCAGGAACTCCGCCGCACCGTCGAGGCGTTCGCGCACGACGTGGTGGCGCCGAAGATCGGCGACTACTACGAGCGGCACGAGTTCCCGTACGAGATCGTCCGCGAGATGGGCCGCATGGGCCTGTTCGGGCTGCCGTTCCCCGAGGAGTACGGCGGCATGGGCGGCGACTACCTGGCCCTGGGCATCGCCCTGGAGGAGCTGGCCCGGGTCGACTCGTCCGTGGCGATCACCCTGGAGGCGGGCGTCTCGCTCGGCGCGATGCCGCTGCACCTGTTCGGCACGGAGGAGCAGAAGCGGGAGTGGCTGCCCAGGCTCTGTTCGGGCGAGCTGCTCGGCGCCTTCGGCCTGACCGAGCCCGGCGCGGGCAGCGACGCGGGCGGCACCCGCACCACCGCCGTCCGGGACGGCGACGAGTGGGTGATCAACGGCTCGAAGTGCTTCATCACCAACTCCGGTACGGACATCACGGGCCTGGTGACGGTCACGGCGGTCACCGGCCGCAAGCCGGACGGACGGCCGCTGATCTCCTCGATCATCGTCCCCTCGGGCACGCCCGGCTTCACCGTGGCGGCGCCGTACTCCAAGGTCGGCTGGAACGCCTCGGACACCCGGGAGCTGTCCTTCTCCGACGTCCGGGTGCCCGCCGCGAACCTGCTGGGCGAGGAGGGCCGGGGGTACGCGCAGTTCCTGCGGATCCTGGACGAGGGCCGGGTGGCCATCGCGGCGCTCGCGACGGGGCTGGCGCAGGGCTGTGTGGACGAGTCGGTGAAGTACGCGAAGGAGCGGCACGCCTTCGGCCGTCCGATCGGCGACAACCAGGCCATCCAGTTCAAGATCGCGGACATGGAGACCCGGGCGCACATGGCCCGGATCGGCTGGCGGGACGCGGCCTCCCGGCTGGTGCTCGGCGAGCCGTTCAAGAAGGAGGCGGCCATCGCGAAGCTGTACTCCTCGACGGTGGCGGTGGACAACGCGCGGGAGGCGACGCAGATCCACGGCGGCTACGGCTTCATGAACGAGTACCCGGTGGCCCGGATGTGGCGCGACTCGAAGATCCTGGAGATCGGCGAGGGCACCAGCGAGGTCCAGCGGATGCTGATCGCACGGGAGTTGGGGCTCCAGGCCTGATCCCGGGACGGACCGGACCCGTCGCCCGCCGGGGCGGCGGGTTCCGTCGTGTCCGGGGGGGGTTCCGTCGTGTCCGGGGGGGGTTCCGTCGTGTCCGGGCGGCGGGTTCCGTCGTGTCCGGGGGCAATCGCGTGTCGGGTGCGTCAGGCCCTCAGGTCCCGGCCCGGCGCCGGGCCGTCAGCCCCTCAGGCTCCGACCTCACGTTCAGTCATGAGGTTAGGCTAACCTATCTTCGCCTCCCTTCGGGGGCCCCCGCCCGTACCGCAAAGGTGTCCCGCCCCATGACGCACGCCGCGACCGCGCCCTTCCAGTTCTTCCGCCTCCAGGTGGACCGGACCCGGCGGCTCGGCCCCTCGCTGGTCCGGGTCACCTTCACCGGGGAGGAGCTGAAGGGCTTCGCCGCCGGGGGCCGCGACCAGTCGCTCTCGCTCTTCCTTCCGCACCCCGGCCAGGACGCCCCCGTCATGCCCCCGCTGGACGACCCGGACATGTACGCGGTGCTCGGCGCCTGGCGCGCGATGCCCGCCGACGAGCGGGCCGTGATGCGCTCGTACACCGTCCGCGAGCAGCGCGTGGCGCCGGACGGCTCCAGCGAGGTGGACATCGACTTCGCGCTCCACGAGGACGGCGGTCCCGCCTGCCGCTGGGCCGGACGGGCGGCGCCCGGCGACCGGGTGGTGGTGCTCGGGCCCGCCGTGGCCGACAACACCGCCGTCCGCTTCCGGCTGCCGGAGGACGCCGACTCCGTACTGATCTGGGCGGACGAGACGGCCCTGCCCGCCGCCTCGGCGATCCTGGAGTGGCTGCCCGCCGACACCCGCGCCCAGGTGTTCCTGGAGGTCCCCTACTCGGGCGACCGCACGGACCTGGCGACCCGCGCCGACGCCACCGTCACCTGGCTGGTCCGGGAGGAGGGCGCGCCGTCCGGAGTGGAGGCGGTGCCCGGGGCGGAGCTGCCCGGGGCGGCGCCGTACGTCTGGCTCGCGGGCGAGTCGGGTTCGGTGAAGGCGCTGCGCCGCCACTTCGTGCGGGACCGGGGCCTGGACCGGCGCCGGGTGACGTTCGTGGGGTACTGGCGCAAGGGGCTGTCCGAGGACGCGCTGCGTGAGGTCCCGGACGAGACCCAGGAGGACGCCCTGCGCGAGGTCCCGGACGAGACCCAGGAGGACGCCCTGCGCGAGGTCCCGGACGAGGCGCGGGAAGGCGCGTAACCCCTCGGACGGGACCGAGGAGCATTCAGGGGCACTTCGGACACCTTGCACGTCAAGTGGGGTGCCCCAGGGGGCGCGAGGGGCTGACGGGTGAAAAGTTAGGTTAGGCTAACCTTGTTTTCACCGTGTCGCCCCTCGCCCCCCTTTCCTGTCCGGAGGGCGCGACCGAGCCCCGTACCGGGAGGCCCCCACATGCGCTCTCACCTGCTCAACGACGCCACGGCGGAGAGCTACCGACGCTCCGTCACCGAAGGGGTCGAGCGGGTGGCGGACAAAATCGCCACGACGCGCGGTCCGTTCACCGGCGTGACCCCCGCCGAGCTGGCGCCCGTCATCGACGCCGTCGACCTCGACCGGCCGCTCGGCGACACCACCGCCGCCCTCGACGAGCTGGAGAGCGTCTACCTCCGCGACGCCGTCTACTTCCACCACCCGCGCTACCTGGGCCACCTCAACTGCCCGGTCGTCATCCCCGCCGTCCTCGGCGAGGCCGTCCTCTCGGCGGTCAACTCCTCCCTGGACACCTGGGACCAGAGCGCGGGCGGCACCCTCATCGAGCGCAAGCTCGTCGACTGGACCACCGGCCGCATCGGCCTCGGACCGGCCGCCGACGGCGTGTTCACCAGCGGCGGCACCCAGTCCAACCTCCAGGCGCTGCTGCTGGCCCGCGAGGAGGCCAAGACCTCCGACCTGGCGAAACTGCGGATCTTCTCCTCCGAGTGCAGCCACTTCAGCGTCCAGAAGTCGGCCACCCTGCTCGGCCTGGGCGCGGACGCCGTCATCTCCATCCCGGTCGACGGGAACAAGCGGATGCAGTCCGTCGTGCTCGCCGCCGAGCTGGCCGCCTGCCGCGCCGAGGGCCTGGTGCCGATGGCGATCGTCGCCACGGCGGGCACCACCGACTTCGGCTCCATCGACCCGCTGGCCGAGGTCGCGGCCCTCGCCGACGAGTACGGCGCCTGGATGCACGTGGACGCCGCCTACGGCTGCGGTCTGCTCGCCTCCCCGACCCGCCGCCACCTCCTGGACGGCATCGAGCGGGCCGACTCGGTCACGGTCGACTTCCACAAGTCCTTCTTCCAGCCGGTGAGTTCCTCCGCGCTGCTGGTCCGCGACGGGGTCACCCTGCGGCACGCGACCTACCACGCGGACTACCTCAACCCGGCCCGCACGGTCGCCGAGCGGATACCCAACCAGGTCGACAAGTCCCTCCAGACGACCCGCCGCTTCGACGCGCTCAAGCTCTGGATGACCCTGCGCGTGATGGGCGCCGACGGTGTCGGCGGGCTCTTCGACGAGGTCTGCGACCTGGCCGCCGAGGGCCACGCGATGCTCGCCGCCGACCCGCGCTACGACGTCGTGGTCGCCCCGCAGCTCTCCACCCTCGTCTACCGGTACGTCCCGGCGGGCGACGCCTCCCCCGAGGACGTGGACCGGGCCAATCTGCACGCCCGCAAGGCCCTGTTCGCCTCGGGCGAGGCCGTCGTCGCCGGGACCAAGGTCGACGGCCGCCAGTACCTCAAGTTCACCCTGCTCAACCCCGAGACCACCACGGCCGACATCGCGGCCGTCCTCGATCTGATCGCCGGCCACGCCGAGCAGTACCTGGGAGAGAACCTTGTCCACGCCTGAGACGGCTCAGACCCATGACTTCATCGGCATCGGGCTCGGTCCGTTCAACCTCGGGCTCGCCTGCCTGACCGAGCCGATCGACGAGCTGAACGGCGTCTTCCTGGAGTCGAAGCCCGACTTCGAGTGGCACTCGGGGATGTTCCTCGAAGGCGCCCACCTCCAGACCCCGTTCATGTCGGACCTGGTCACGATGGCCGACCCGACCTCTCCCTACTCCTTCCTGAACTACCTGAAGGACAAGGGGCGGCTGTACTCGTTCTACATCCGCGAGAACTTCTACCCGCTGCGGACCGAGTACAACGACTACTGCCGCTGGGCCGCCGCCCGGGTCTCCTCGATCCGCTTCTCGACCACCGTCGCCTCGGTGACCTTCGACGAGACGGCCGAGCTGTACGAGGTCACCACCGAGGCCGGGGAGACGTTCCGCTCCGCCCGTCTGGTGCTGGGCACCGGCACCCCCGCGTACGTCCCCGAGAGCTGCCGCGAACTCGGCGGCGACCTCATCCACAACTCGCGCTACCTGCAGAACAAGGAAGCGCTCCAGAAGAAGAAGTCGATCACCCTGATCGGCAGCGGCCAGAGCGCCGCCGAGATCTACTACGACCTGCTCTCCGAGATCGACGTCCACGGCTACCGGCTGAACTGGGTCACCCGCTCCCCGCGCTTCTTCCCGCTGGAGTACACCAAGCTCACCCTGGAGATGACCTCCCCCGAGTACGTGGACTACTTCCACGCGCTCCCCGAGGACACCCGCTACCGCCTGGAGACCGGCCAGAAGGGCCTCTTCAAGGGCATCGACGGCGAACTGATCGACGCCATCTTCGACCTGCTCTACCAGAAGAACCTCGGCGGCCCCGCCCCCACCCGCCTCCTCACCAACTCCGCCCTGCGCGGCGCGGAGTACCACGAGGCCTCGGGCACGTACCGCCTGGACTTCCGCCAGGAGGAGCAGGGCAAGGACTTCACCCTGGACACCGACGGCCTGATCCTGGCCACCGGCTACAAGTACGAGGTCCCCGCCTTCCTGGAGCCGGTCCGCGACCGCCTCAAGTGGGACTCCCGGGGCCGCTTCGACGTGGCCCGCAACTACGCTGTCGACACCACCGGACGCGGGGTGTTCCTCCAGAACGCCGGGGTGCACACGCACTCGATCACCTCGCCGGACCTCGGCATGGGCCCGTACCGCAACGCCTACATCATCGGGGCGATGCTGGGACGCGAGTACTACCCCGTCGAGAAGACCATCGCCTTCCAGGAGTTCGCGGTATGACCGTATCCATACGTCCCTTCGACCCGTCGAAGGACTCCGGGCTGATCCACCCTTGGGTCACCCACCCCAAGGCGTCCTACTGGATGATGCAGGGCGCGAGCCTCCAGGAAGTCGAGCGCGAGTACACCGCGATCACCGCCCACCCGCACCACCATGCCTTCATCGGGCTGGTCGACGGCGTGCCCTCGTTCCTGATGGAGAGCTACGACCCGACCGAGCTGGAACTGGTCGGACTGTACGACCCGCTCCCCGGTGACGTCGGCATGCACTTCCTCGTCGCGCCCACCGACACCCCCGTGCACGGCTTCACCCGGACCGTGATCACCGCCGTCATGGCCGAGCTGTTCGCCGACCCGGCGACCGCCCGGGTGGTCGTCGAGCCCGACGTGGCCAACAAGGCCGTCCACGCCCTCAACGAGGCCGTCGGCTTCGTGGCCGAGCGCGAGATCCAGAAGCCCGAGAAGAAGGCCCTGCTCAGCTTCTGCACCCGCGCGGACTTCGAGGCCGCCGTGGCGGTGGCCGCATGAGCACCGCGCACGGCGCCGAGGCCGTCGCCCACCTCACCCCCGAGCGCTGGGCCGACGCCGACCGCGCCCTGATCCGCAAGGGCCTCGCCGAGTTCGCCCACGAGCGGCTGCTGCACCCCAGGGAACTGGGCGAGAGCCGCTACGAGGTCCTCAGCGACGACGGCACCACCGGCTACCGCTTCACCGCCGACCGCTTCGCCCTCGACCACTGGCAGGTCTACCCCGAGTCGATCAGCCGACACCGGGGCGAGGAGCGGCTGCCGCTGGACGCGCTCCAGTTCATCACCGAACTGCGCGGCTCCCTCGGCCTGAGCGACGAGGTCCTCCCGGTCTACCTGGAGGAGATCTCCTCCACCCTCGCCGGTACGGCCTTCAAGTCGGCCAAGCCGCCCGTCACCTCCGCCGAGCTGGCCCGCGCGGGCTTCCAGGCGATCGAGACCGGGATGACCGAGGGCCACCCCTGCTTCGTCGCCAACAACGGGCGCCTCGGCTTCGGCGTCGACGAGTTCCACGCCTACGCCCCCGAGGCCGCGAGCGAGATCCACCTGATCTGGCTGGCCGCCCGCCGCGACCGCGCCACCTTCACGGCCGGCGCGGACATCGAGTACGAGGCCTTCGTCCGCGCCGAACTGGGCGACACCGCCGTGGACGGCTTCGCGGCGGTCCTCACCGCGAAGGGCCTCGACCCGGCCGACTACCTGCTGCTGCCCGCCCACCCCTGGCAGTGGTGGAACAAGCTGTCCGTCACCTTCGCCGCCGAGATCGCCCGGCAGCGCCTGGTGTACCTGGGCGAGGGCGACGACGCCTATCTGGCGCAGCAGTCCATCCGGACCTTCTTCAACACCTCGGACCCGTCGAAGCACTATGTGAAGACGGCCATGTCCGTCCTCAACATGGGCTTCATGCGGGGCCTGTCGGCCGCGTACATGGAAGCCACCCCGGCCATCAACGACTGGCTGCACCAGCTGATCGAGTCGGACTCCGTCTTCGCGGCGGCGCGCTTCTCGATCATCCGCGAGCGGGCCGCGATCGGCTACCGGCACCTGGAGTACGAGGCCGCCACCGACCGCTACTCGCCCTACCGGAAGATGCTGGCCGCGCTCTGGCGCGAGTCCCCGGTGGCGGGCATCGCCGAGGGCGAGCGGCTGGCCACGATGGCCTCGCTGCTGCACGTCGACCACACGGGCGCGTCCTTCACCGGCGCGCTGATCGAGGAGTCGGGCCTCGCGCCGACGGTGTGGCTGCGCCGCTACCTGGACGCCTACCTGCTGCCGGTGCTGCACAGCTTCTACGCGTACGACCTGGCGTTCATGCCGCACGGCGAGAACGTGATCCTGGTCCTCGACGAGCGGGGCGCGGTCGTGCGGGCGGTGTTCAAGGACATCGCCGAGGAGATCGTCGTCATGGATCCGGCGGCAGTCCTGCCGCCCGCGGTGGAGCGGGTCCGGGCGGACATCCCGGAGGACATGAAGCTGCTGTCCGTGTTCACGGACGTCTTCGACTGCTTCTTCCGCTTCCTGGCGGCGACCCTCGCGGCGGAGGGCGTCCTCGACGAGGACGCGTTCTGGCGGACGGTCGCGGAGTGCGTGCGCGGCTACGAGGAGTCGAAGCCGGAGCTGGCGGACCGGTTCGCGCAGTACGACATGTTCGCGGAGACCTTCGCGCTGTCGGCCCTCAACCGCCTCCAGCTCCGCGACAACCGGCAGATGGTCGACCTGTCGGACCCGTCGGCGGCCCTCCAGCTGGTCGGCGACCTGGTGAACCCGATCGCGCGGTTCGCCTGACGGACCCGGCGCGAGCCCCGGCGGAGTACGGTCCTCCGCCGGGGTCCGCGCCGTCGTGCGCGCGTTTCCGTTCCCCGTTGCGCCGTCGTGGGCGCGTTTCCTTCTCCGCGCTCGGTCGTCGTGCGCGCGCCCGTGGCGTCCTTCCGGGCGCGCGGTCCGGCTACGGCGCGGGCCAGGGGACCTCGGGGGAGCGGTACCAGTCGATGCCGAGGGCCTCGAAGCGCGGGGCCTGCTCCGCGAGCCTGACCTTGTACGTCTCCCAGTCGTGGCTCGCGGCCGGTGACCAGCCCAGTTCCGCCACGCCCGGCAGGCGCGGGAAGGCCATCACGTCGAGGTCGTCCGTGGTGGCCAGGGTCTCCGTCCACAGCGGCGACTCGACGCCCCGGACGGCGGACGCGGGCGCGCCCGGCAGATAGGTGTCGGGGTTCCAGTCGTAGGAGCGCCTGACCTCGACGTACCCGGCCCAGGCGAGGCCGAGCGGGGTGTCCTTGGTGTACTTCATGTCGAGGTAGCTGCGGTCGGCGGGCGAGAGGATCAGACCGCTGCCGGCGCGGGCGGCCGCGGCGACCCGTTCCTTCTCGGCGGCGGGGGTGCGGTCGAGGCCCCAGTACTGGACGAGGGCGCCCTCGGCGGGGGTGGTGGCGGTGAGCTGGTGCCAGCCGACGACCTTCTTGCCGTACTTCGCGACGACCGGCTGCACCTTGTCCATGAAGGTCTTGTAGTCGGCCTGGCTGGTGGAGTGCGCCTCGTCGCCGCCGATGTGGATGTACCGGCCGGGGGTGAGCGCGGCGATCTCCCGGATCACGTCGTCGACGAAGTCGTACGTGACGGCCTTGGGGACGCACAGGGAGCTGAAGCCGACCTTGATGCCGGTGTAGAGGGGCGGGGCGACGCCGTCGCAGTTGAGGTCGGCGTAGGAGGCGAGGGCCGCGTTGGTGTGGCCCGGCAGGTCGATCTCGGGGATGACCTCCTGGTAGCGGGAGGCGGCGTACCGGACGATCTCGCGGTACTCGTCCTTGGTGTAGAAGCCGCCGGGGCCGCCGCCGACCTCGGTGGAGCCGCCGTAGGTGGTGAGGCGGGGCCAGGAGTCGACCGCGATGCGCCAGCCCTGGTCGTCGGAGAGGTGCAGGTGGAGGGTGTTCACCTTGTAGAGGGCGAGCTGGTCGATGTACCGCTTGACCTCGTCGACGGTGAAGAAGTGCCGGGCCACGTCGAGCATGGCGCCCCGGTAGCCGTAGCGGGGGGTGTCGGTGACGGTGCCGCCCGCGACCTTCCAGGGGCCGGGCTGGACGCTGTCGCGTTCGACGGCGGCGGGCAGCTGCTGGCGGAGGGTCTGCAGGCCGCGGAAGAGTCCGGCGGGGGCGCGGGCGGTGAGGACGAGGCCGCCGGGCGCGGAGCGCAGCCGGTAGCCCTCGTCGCCGAGGGCGGTCTCGTCGGGGCGCAGGCGCAGCCGGATGCCGCCGTCGGCGGCCCGGTCGTCGACGACGGGCAGCGGGAAGCCGGTGGCGGGGCGCAGGAGTCCGGCGAGGTACTGGCCGAGGGCCTTGGACTCGGCGGAGCCGGTGTCGACGCCGATGCGGGTGGTGCGGGTCAGGGTGTACGGCTCGCCCTTGGGGGAGACGGACGCGGGTACGGGCACGATCCGGCCGAGCGGCCGGACCTCGGGCTCGACGGCCGACCGGCCGCCGCGCTTGCCGTCGGTGGTGCGGCCGTCGGCGGCGGCCTCGCCGCAGCCGACTCCGGCTGCGGCGACCAGGAGGAGGGATCCGATCAGGCGTGGAATCCTTCGGCGCTGTTTCACGGGCTGGGTCCCCTTCAGGCGTTGGACACGTCTGTGGAGTTCTATATCCGAACCTTCACCATGCGTACCGCCGGGGGTCCGAACGGTCAAGGTCTGGACCAAGCCACGTTTTCTCGACCTGGATCATGAAGCTCCTGCCCGATATCGGGCAGGATTCTTGCAAAGGGCCTCGCTCACCCCTCAGTATTCACGGGTGCTCGAACGCCGCCCGTCACACGACGACCTCATCGACCACCTGGTGCGCAGCACCGCGCTCCAGCGCGGCGAAGCGGCCCGGGTGATCCTCGACGTGCTGGCGTACTTCGACGAGACGACCGAGGAGTTCGTCCGCCGCCGCCACCGTGAACTGCAGTCCGGCGGCTCCGTGAACGCGGAGATCTTCGAACGGATCGCGGCGGAGCTCCCGCACCGGGCCGTGGCGCCCCAGGAGCTCTCGCTCCGGCAGCTGCGCCGCATCGTCTACGGCTGAGCACACTCGTCAACCTGGAGGGGTTTCACCTTTATGTGCGGAATTGTCGGTTACATCGGTAAGCGTGACGTCGCCCCGCTGCTCCTGGAGGGCCTGCAGCGCCTGGAGTACCGGGGATACGACTCGGCGGGCATCGTCATCACCAGCCCGAAGGCCTCCGGCCTGAAGATGGTGAAGGCCAAGGGCCGGGTCCGTGACCTGGAGGCCAAGGTCCCCAAGCGCTTCACCGGCACCACCGGCATCGCCCACACCCGCTGGGCCACCCACGGCGCGCCGAGCGACGTCAACTCGCACCCGCACCTGGACCCGGAGAACAAGGTCGCCGTCGTCCACAACGGCATCGTCGACAACGCCCAGGAGCTCCGCGCCAAGCTGGAGGCCGAGGGCGTCGTCTTCGCCTCCGAGACGGACACCGAGGTCATCACCCACCTCATCGCCCGCTCGCGGGCCGACTCCCTGGAGGAGAAGGTCCGCGAGGCGCTCAAGGTCATCGAGGGCACCTACGGCATCGCCGTGATGCACGCCGACTTCAACGACCGCATCGTCGTCGCCCGCAACGGCTCCCCGGTCATCCTCGGCATCGGCGAGAAGGAGATGCTGGTCGCCTCCGACGTCGCCGCGCTGATCGCCCACACCCGCCAGGTCGTCACCCTCGACGACGGCGAGATGGCCACCCTCAAGGCCGACGACTTCCGCACCTACACGGTCTCCGGCACCACCACCACCGCCACCCCCGAGACCGTCGAGTGGGAGGCCGCCTCGTACGACATGGGCGGCCACGACACGTACATGCACAAGGAGATCTCCGAGCAGCCCGACGCGGTCGACCGCGTGCTGCGCGGCCGGATCGACGACCGCTTCTCCACCGTGCACCTCGGCGGTCTGAACCTGGACGCCCGCGAGGCCCGCACCATCCGCCGGATCAAGATCCTCGGCTGCGGCACCTCGTACCACGCCGGTCTCATCGGCGCCGGGCTCATCGAGTCCATGGCCCGCATCCCCGCCGACGCCGAGCCCGCCTCGGAGTTCCGCTACCGCAACCCGGTCGTGGACCCCGACACCCTCTACATCGCCGTCTCCCAGTCCGGCGAGACCTACGACGTGCTCGCCGCCGTCCAGGAGCTGAAGCGCAAGGGCGCCCGCGTCCTCGGCGTGGTCAACGTGGTCGGCTCCGCCATCGCCCGGGAGGCCGACGGCGGCGTGTACGTCCACGCCGGCCCCGAGGTCTGCGTCGTCTCCACCAAGTGCTTCACCAACACGGTCACCGCCTTCGCGCTGCTCGCCCTGCACCTGGGCCGCATCCGGGACCTGTCCGTCACCGACGGCAAGCGGATCATCGAGGGGCTGCGCAGGCTCCCCGCGCAGATCAGCGAGATCCTGGAGACCGAGGACGAGATCAAGAAGATCGCCGCGGAGTACGCGGGCGCCCAGTCGATGATGTTCATCGGCCGCGTCCGGGGCTACCCGGTCGCCCTGGAGGCCTCCCTCAAGCTGAAGGAGATCTCCTACATCCACGCCGAGGCCTACCCCGCATCCGAGCTGAAGCACGGCCCGCTCGCCCTCATCGAGCCCGCCCTGCCGACGGTCGCGATCGTCCCCGACGACGACCTCCTGGAGAAGAACCGCGCCGCCCTGGAGGAGATCAAGGCCCGCAGCGGCCGCATCCTCGCGGTGGCGCACCAGCCGCAGGCGAAGGCCGACCACACCATCGTCGTACCGAAGAACGAGGACGAGCTGGACCCCATCCTGATGGGCATCCCGCTCCAGCTCCTCGCCTACCACACGGCGCTCGCCATGGGCCGCGACATCGACAAGCCGCGCAACCTGGCCAAGTCCGTCACGGTCGAGTAGCGGCCGTCCGGGCCTGTCCCCCGGACCCGCGCCCGCCGGGCCTGTCCCCCGGCGGCTCGCCTGACACCAGAGCGGCCCCCGGTGCCTTCGCACCGGGGGCCGCTCCCCTTCTCGCCCGTCAGGCCGCCGGGACCGCGCTCCGGTTCGCCCGGCCGAGGGCCGTCGGCCAGCCCGCGACGGCCGCCGTGGCGCCGTACCAGGCGGCGAGACCGGCGACGGCGGCGACCCAGGCGCCCGCCTTGCCCAGCGCGCCGTTGTCCGCGAGCGCGCCCGTGCCCAGCAGCACCAGCGCGACGAACAGCAGTCCGTACACGCCCTGTCCGAACAGTCCGCTGCCCGAGGAGGCCAGCGTCAGGGTGAGCACCAGGAGCGCCCACAGGAGCAGGAAGACCCCGGCGGCGTCGGCGGAGGCGTCACCGCCGCCGGCCCCGATCCCCCAGGTGAACCAGAAGGCGCCGAGCGCCGTGTGTGCCGTGCCCTCGGCCTTGTCGCCCGCGCGCAGCGCGAGCAGCCCGACGAGGAAGAGCGTCACCCCGCCGACCCAGGTGGCGAGGCCCGCGGCATCCGCTGCCGCGACGTGGTCGATGACGCCCGTGCCACCCAGGCCGAAGGCCAGCAGGGTGAGTCCGAGGGCGAGGTGTCCGAGGGTGGAGGTGGTGTTTCCCGCGGCGATTTCGTTGCTCACGGCGGGCTCCCTTCAGGTGCGCAGTCATGCTGCGTGAGCTGCTGTGATCCGGTGACCCTTATGTACCCTTCACAAGCGCGCAATTCACCTGAGGAAGGCCGAAATTATGGCCGGGGAACGGCAGTTGACCGAGTGATCCGACGGGCCGTGAGTGACGACGCCAAGTGCCGGGCGGGGCTTACGGGATGACGATCACGGGCCGCTGCGCGCGGCGCGCGAGCCGCCCGGCGACGGAGCCGAAGATGCGGCCGACGATGCCGTGCGTGGAGCCGACCACGATGGCGTCGGCCGAGTACTCCCGCCCGACCTCCTCCAGTTCGTGGCAGATGTCCCCGCCGCGCTCGACGAGGATCCACGGCACCTCCGAGAGGTGCTCGGCGCACGCCAGCTCAAGGCCGAGGACCTCGGTGCGGTGGTCGGGCACGTCGACGAAGACGGGCGGCTCGCACCCGGCCCAGACCGTGGTGGGGAGCCGGTTGGCCACGTGCACGATGATCAGGCCCGAGCCGGAACGCCTGGCCATGCCGATGGCGTAGGCGAGGGCGCGCTCGCTGGACGTGGAGCCGTCGAAGCCGACGACGACCCCGTGCCGGAAGGCCGGATCGCAGGCGTGACGTGGCTGTTCCACCGCAAGGGGGTCGACCGTGGAGTCGGCGACGCGCTCGCGGTCCGCGGGTTCGGAGAATTCGTGACCGGCCATCGGTGTCTCGGCGAAGAAGGTCCTCGTGGGAAGGGACGGGGAACGGAGGGGACGAACGACGGGTGACGGCGGAGCTGTGTCCGGGAATCATCTTCCCAAGCCCATACCCCCAAGGGTACGGCGACACTCCTCTCCTGCCCAGAGCCCGCCGCGCCACACCCCGGTGTGCCGCCACTCGCTCACGGCGTTCCAGGGAGCATGCACGAGCGGTTCGCGATCTGGCAATGCCGGATGTGCCCTACAGGTGTCCGTACGGGGGCCAAACGGACGTCGCCGAGAGTGACCGGACCGTTCCGTTCCTCGTTGCCAGAGGTCCAGCCACCGTCGCAGGGAGAACGCCCGTGACCGCACCATCGACCGCCACCGGCCAGACCCCCGCCGCGCCCGCCCCCCTCCTCGCCGCGCCGCGCCGTCGCCGCCGGACCCCCGCGCCCCCGCCCGCCCGGGAGCCGGGCCCGGGCGCGGGCCCGGACACGAGGCCCGGCCCGGGGACTCCGGGCGACGGACCGGATGCCGGGACGGGTCCCGGAGCGGGGACGGATCCAGGAGCGGGGGCGGGTCCGGGACCCGGCGCGGGGGCGGGTCCGGGACCCGGCGCGGGGGCGGGTCCGGCGGACCAGGCGGGGGACGTCGTCCGGTGGGCGGTCTTCTGCTGCGCGCTCGTGCCGGTGGTCCTCCTCGTCTACGGCTCCTCCCTCGCGGGGGCGGCCGGAACCGCGTGCGGACTGGTCTCGGTGACGACCGCCTGCCGGCTGCTGCTGCGCCGCGCGGAGCGCGGACTGCGCGGCGAGGGCGCCCACGGCTCCCGGCGGGGCTGAACCGGCCGGGGGCGAACCGGGACGGAACGGGACGGAAATCGGGCCCCGCTCCCGTCCGCTCCTCTTCGAGTTGACAGGTTCGTACAACCGAACCCATATGTTTTCAGCCAACTTCCAGCCATCGGCGAGTCCTTGGCGAAACGGTTGGCCAACCCCGGTGCCGACACCCGGGAATGCCCCGCCCCAGGGGCCCGCACCCCCCGCGTACGGGGGTGTTTCCCGCACCGGCCCTCCCCGGGCGCCCTCACCCGGGAAGTCTCCGCGATCGATCGCTTCACGCCAAGTGGCCTTGTCGACAATCCATCGGATGGAGAACTTGTCACGCCGGTGCCACCGGACGCAGTAGATTCGATCATGGGTACCGAAGACTGGGGTCTCGTGCAGAACCGAGGGGAAACGTGCAGGTGCGACACGACCAGGGAGACGCGAACACCGAGGGGGGCTTAGCGTCATGAGCCAGGACTCCGCCGTACCGGAGGCCGCACGGAAGCTGACCGGACGCCGTCGTCGTGAAGTCGTCGCGGTGCTGCTGTTCAGTGGCGGCCCCATCTTCGAGAGCTCCATTCCGCTCTCGGTGTTCGGGATCGACCGGCAGGACGCCGGAGTGCCTCGTTACCGGCTGCTCGTCTGCGCCGGCGAGGACGGCCCGCTGAGGACCACCGGTGGACTCGAACTGACCGCGCCCTACGGCCTGGAGGCCATCAGCCGCGCGGGCACCGTAGTCGTCCCGGCCTGGCGGTCGATCACCTCGCCGCCACCGCCGGAGGCACTCGAAGCGCTGCGCAGGGCGCACGAGGAGGGCGCCAGGATCGTCGGGCTGTGCACGGGGGCGTTCGTCCTCGCCGCGGCCGGGCTCCTGGACGGCCGCCCGGCGACCACGCATTGGATGTACGCGCCGACGCTCGCCAAGCGCTACCCGTCGGTCCATGTGGACCCCCGGGAGCTCTTCGTCGACGACGGGGACGTCCTGACGTCCGCCGGAACGGCGGCCGGAATCGATCTGTGTCTGCACATCGTGCGGACCGACCACGGCACGGAGGCCGCGGGCGCCCTGGCGCGCCGGCTGGTCGTCCCGCCGCGGCGCAGCGGCGGTCAGGAGCGCTACCTCGACAGGTCTTTACCTGAGGAGATCGGCGCCGACCCGCTGGCCGAGGTCGTCGCCTGGGCGCTGGAGCACCTCCACGAGCAGTTCGACGTGGAGACCCTCGCCGCCCGCGCCTACATGTCACGGCGGACCTTCGACCGCCGGTTCCGCTCGCTGACCGGATCCGCCCCGCTCCAGTGGCTGATCACCCAGCGGGTGCTCCAGGCCCAGCGGCTGCTCGAAACCTCCGACTACTCGGTCGACGAGGTGGCGGGCAGGTGCGGCTTCCGCTCCCCGGTGGCACTGCGCGGCCACTTCCGGCGGCAGCTCGGCTCCTCGCCGGCCGCCTACCGGGCGGCGTACCGCGCCAGGCGACCGCAGAGCGACACCAGCACGGTGGTGCTCGACCCGATGGTGCCCGCCCAGGTGGCGGCCGGTGGCCGACGGCCCGGGCTCGAACCGGGCAAGCCGCACTCCGACGCCTACGCACCCGGGCGCCCCGCGCTCCCGGGCCAGCGCAGCGCGCCGTAACGAAGGACCGGCGCGGCCACCGGCCGCGCCCCGCGGGACCCACGGGCGTCCGGGAGATCTCTCCCGGGCGCCCGTCGGCCTGCTCGGAGACCCTGAAGCCCCCTAAGGTAGGACGCATGAACGATCGCATGGTGTGGATCGACTGCGAGATGACCGGGCTCTCGCTGACGGACGACGCACTCATCGAGGTGGCCGCACTGGTCACCGACTCGGAACTGAACGTACTCGGCGACGGGGTGGACATCGTGATCCGCCCGCCGGACGCGGCCCTGGAGACCATGCCGGAGATCGTGCGCCGGATGCACACGTCCTCGGGCCTGCTCGACGCGCTCGCCGACGGCACCACGCTCGCCGACGCGGAGGCCCAGGTCCTCGCGTACATCCGCGAGCACGTCAAGGAGCCGGGCAAGGCTCCCCTGTGCGGGAACTCGGTCTCCACGGACCGGGGCTTCCTCGCCCGGGACATGCCCGCCCTGGAGGGCCACCTGCACTACCGGATCGTCGATGTCTCCTCGGTCAAGGAACTGGCCCGGCGCTGGTACCCGAGGGCGTACTTCAACAGCCCGGAGAAGAACGGCAACCACCGCGCGCTCGCCGACATCCGCGACTCCATCGCGGAACTGCGCTACTACCGCGAGGCGGTCTTCGTCCCGCAGCCCGGCCCCGACTCGGAGACCGCGAAGCGGATCGCCGCGCGGTACGTCGTCCCGTCCGAATGACCCCCTTCTCGCAGGGCCGCTCGCGCCCCCGGAACCCGCCGCGGAAAAGGCGGGCGCGAGCACCCTCCGGGACCCTGTAGACTTCTTCTCGGCCGGTCAGGGAAACCTTCGGGAAGACCGCTGGTCATGGTGGGTATAGCTCAGCTGGCAGAGCACCTGGTTGTGGTCCAGGATGTCGCGGGTTCAAGTCCCGTTACTCACCCTGAAGACTGAGGCCCCGGTTCATCGAACCGGGGCCTCGGTCGTTCCACGGCGCGGGGGCGGCCCACGACCCCGTGCGGCCGTCCCACCCCTTCTCCGTCGAGGAGCGCCTGTGACCTCCCTCTCCCTCCGGCGCGCCGGGGCGTCCGTCCTCGCCCTGGAGGCCGCGTACGTGCTGTTCATATACGTGGCCTTCGCCGTCGCGGCCTCGGAGGATCCCGAGCCCGCCCCTGCGGGCTCGGGATCCCTGCCCGTGGTGGAGGCGGCGGCCGTCGTCCTGGTGATCTGCGCCGCCGCCCTCCTCGGACTGCCCGCCCTCGCGAAGAGGGTCCCCGGCTGGATCCGGGCCGTGGTGCTCCTCTGCACGGCCGCCGTCCAGCTGTACGTCGTCCGGGCCGCGACGGCCAATGCCCTGGAGCAGGGACTCGAACCGGACGCGGTGCTCAACGCGCTCATGGTGCTGGGTGCCCTGGTCGCCACCGCCGCCTGCGTCCTGGGGCTGCGCGCCCCGGCCGGCCGGACAGCGGCCGGAAGCCCGGCCGCCGGGGTCTGACGGACCGGGGAGGCGGCCGGTGCGGGCCGTGCGGGTGAGTTCCGGGGCGCCCCGCGAGCTGCCGCCGGGCCGCCGGACGGGGCCGCACTACGGTCGGGGCCCATGGGGAGCGGGCGGAGGAGCACAGGCGCGTACGGGACCGCTCTGACCCTGCTCCTCCTGTCCGCCCTCCTCTCCGCGGGCTGTGCCACCGACCCCGGGGGGCCCTCCCCGGCACGGGCGTACCGCGCCGGGGACGGCGGGTCCCGGCCCGTCACCCTCACCGTCGGGGTGTTCGGCACCTTCGGCCTCCAGGAGGCCGGGCTCTACGACACGTACATGCGGCTCCGGCCCGACGTGGCCGTCCGGCAGACCTCCCTCACCCGCAACGACGTCTACTACCCGCAGCTGCTGACCCATCTCACCGCCGGGTCGGGGCTCGCCGACGTCCAGGCCGTCGAGGTCGGCAACATCGCCGAGGTGATCACCACCCAGGCCGGCCGGCTCGTCGAGCTCGGCACCGCCCCCGGGGTGGACCGGCGGGCCTTCCTGCCGTGGAAGTGGGCGCAGGGCACGGGGCCCGACGGGCGCGTCCTCGCCCTCGGCACCGACATCGGCCCGCAGGCCGTCTGCTACCGCAAGGACCTCTTCGCGAAGGCCGGACTGCCCACCGGGCGGGACGCGGTCGGGCGGCTGTGGGCCGGGGACTGGCGCCGGTACCTGGCCGTGGGGCTCCGCTACCGCGAACGCGCGCCGAGGGGCACGGCGTTCACGGACTCCGCGTCCGGGGTGCTGTCGGCGGTCCTGGCGAGCGCGCCCGTACGCCACTACGACGGGCGGGGCGCCCTCGTGGTGGCCGACAACCCGGCCGTACGGGAGGCCTGGGACCTCGCCGCCTCGTTCGCCCGGCGGGGGCTGACCGCCCGGCTCCAGCAGTTCACCCCCGGCTGGGACCAGGCCTTCGCCAACGGCACCTTCGCCAGCATCGCCTGCCCCGCCTGGATGCTCGGCTACATCCAGGACAAGACGGGCCCCTCGGGCCACGGGCGCTGGGACGTGGCGGCGGCCCCCCGGCCCGGCAACTGGGGCGGTTCCTTCCTCGTCGTGCCCGCCGCCGGACGGCACCCCGCCGAAGCGGCCCGGCTGGCGGCCTGGCTGACCGCCCCGGCCCAGCAGGCACGGCTCTTCGCCCGGCGCGGGAGCTTCCCGAGCGCCTCGGCCGCGTACCCGCTCCCGGCGGTGTCGGGGGCCCGCGCCGCGTACTTCGGCGGCGCGCCGGTCGGCGCCCTCTTCGCCGAGGCGGCCCGGGGCGTCCCCCGCGCCCCGGTGGGCCCCAAGGACGGGCTGATCGCCCAGACCCTGGCCGACACCGGGATGCTCCAGATCGACCAGACGGGCCGGGACCCGGACGACGCCTGGCGGGCCACGATGAAGGCCCTCGACAACGCGCTGGACCGGTGACACCGGTGCCGGACCTGACGGACCCCCGGGAGCCGGGCGGCGGAGACCCGCCGGGAACCACGGGCGCGGGAGCGGCGGCGGCCCCGCAGCCACCCGTACCGGACCTCACCCCCGGCGCCCTACCGGACCTCACCCCCGGCCCGGTGAGGGACCTCACGCCCGGCCCCGTACCGGACCTCGCCCCCGAGCAGGTACCGGCTCCCCCTCCGGCCGGACCCGTCCCGGCGCCCCTCCCCGTGCTCCCCGCCGCTCCGGCGGCGGTGTCCGGTCCCCCGCCCCGCCCGGGGCGCGGGCCCTCGCGCGGCCGGGTCGGGCGGCGGCGGGCCTGTGCTCCGTACGTCCTCCTCTCCCCCTTCTTCGTGTTCTTCGGGGCCTTCGGCGTCTTTCCCCTGGCCGCCACCGCCTGGGCCTCCCTGCACCGGGTCGAGCTGACCGCGCCCGAGCGGGCCGAGTGGGTGGGGCTGCGGAACTACACCCGGCTCGCCGGTGACGAGTTCTTCTGGAACGCCCTCGGCAACACCGTCACCATCGGCGTCCTCGCCACCGTCCCCCAGCTGCTGCTGGCGCTCGGCGTGGCCCATCTGCTGGACGTGCGGCTGCGCGGCCGGGGCTTCTTCCGGGTCGTCGCCCTCGCCCCGTACGCCACCTCCGTGGCCGCCGCGACCCTGGTCTTCGCCCTGTTCTTCGGGCGGGACCACGGGATGGCCAACTGGGTCCTGACCGGCCTCGGGGCGGGCCCGGTGGACTGGCAGAACGGGCCCTGGGCCGCGAAGGCCGCCGTGGCGTCGATCGTGATCTGGCGCTGGACCGGCTACAACGCGCTGATCTACCTCGCGGCCATGCAGACCGTCCCCCGCGAGCTGTACGAGGCGGCGGCGCTCGACGGGGCCTCCCGGTGGCGCCAGTTCCTGCACGTGACACTGCCGGGGCTGCGGCCCGCGCTCGCCTTCACCGGGCTCGTGTCGGCGATCGGCGCGACCCAGCTGTTCGGGGAGCCGCTGCTGTTCGGCAGCGGGGCGGGCGCCTCGGGCGGGGCGGACCGCCAGTTCCAGACGCTGGGCCTCTACCTGTACGAGCAGGGCTGGGTGAACCTGCACCTGGGGCGGGCCGCCGCCCTCGCCTGGACCATGCTCCTGATCCTGGTCGCGGTCTGCGGGGCGGCCCGGCTGCTCCCCGTCGTCCTGCGCGGGCGCACGGCGCGGAGGGCGGGCTGATGCGGACCGAGCGCGCCGGGGCGGGCACGTACGCGCTGCTCGCGCTGTTCACCCTGGTCTCCCTCTTCCCGCTCCTCTGGACGGCGGTCGCCGCCTCCCGGACCGGTACGCGGCTCGCGGCCACCCCGCCCCCGTTCCGCTTCGGCCGGAACCTGGCGCGGAACCTGGAGATCGCCTGGACCGACGCCCGGCTCGGCGAGGCGCTCCTCAACACCTCCCTGGTGGCCGGGACGGTCGCCACGGGGACGGTGGCGTGCGCGACCCTCGCCGGTTTCGCCTTCGCCAAGCTGCGGTTCCGGTTCCGGGGCGTCCTGCTCCTGCTCGTGGCGGGGACGATGCTCATCCCGCCGCAGCTGGGGGTGGTCCCGCTCTATCTGCTGATCGCCCGGCTGCGCTGGACGGACGAACTCCAGGCGGTGGTGCTGCCCTCGCTGGTGTCGGCCTTCGGGGTGTTCTTCATGCGCCAGCACCTCGTGCGGGCGCTCCCCTCCGAGCTGCTCGAAGCGGCCCGGATGGACGGGGCGGGGACGGTACGGACCCTGTGGCACGTGGTGCTCCCGGCGGCGCGGCCCGCGATGGCGGTGCTCGCGATGCTGTCCTTCGTGGCCGCCTGGAACGACTTCTTCTGGCCGGTCCTGGCGCTGACCCAGACGGGGAACCCGACGGTCCAGGTGGCGCTCACCGGCCTGGGACGGGGGTACGTGCCGGACCCGTCGGTGGTGATGGCGGGGGCGCTGCTCGGGACGCTGCCGCTGCTGGTGGTGCTCGCGCTGTTCGGGCGGCACATCGTGGGCGGGGTGATGCGGGGCGCGGTGAAGGGCTGAACGGGCGCGGGCCTCCCCGGGGCCCCGGCCCGATGGCCTCCCGCCCCGGGTGATTCGTCCTTCCGGGTCGCGCCACTCGTTCGGCCGCGACGGGTGATCCTCTTCGGCTCCCCCCTGCTAGCTTCCCCATATGTCCAATACGCTCACATTTCAGCGGTTTCGGGCGAGGTGAGGCCGCATGGGAGTCCTGCGTGACCATCCCGAACTCGCCCTCTTCCTCTGCCTCGCGGCCGGATACCTGGTCGGCAAGCTCCGGGTCGGACCCATCACCCTCGGAGGCATCTGCGGCACCCTGATCGTCTCGCTGCTGCTCGGCGCCTGGACCAAGGTCACCATCTCGGACGACGTGAAGACGATCTTCTTCGCGCTCTTCATCTTCTCGCTCGGCTACATGGCGGGACCGCAGTTCTTCGCCAACCTCAACCGCAAGAGCCTGCGCTTCTTCGCGCTCTGCTTCATCGAGGTCGTCTGCGTCGTCGGCATCGCCTTCGGTCTCGCCAAGGGCTTCGACCTGGACGTCGGCACCGCCGCCGGCATCCTCGCGGGCGCCGCAACCGAGTCGGCGGTCGTCGGTACGGCCACCGAGGCCATCGCCAAGCTCTCCGACCTGACCCAGGCGCAGATCGCCGAGTACCAGGGGCACGTGGCCACCGCGTACACGGTCTGCTACCTCTTCGGGCTCGTCACCATCGTCATCTATACCAGCCAGATCATGCCGATGATGCTGCGCATCAACCTCCGTGACGCCTCCCGCGCGCTCTGGGAGAAGATGCGCGGCAGCGGCGGCGGGCTGGAGTCCGACGAGCGCGAGGCGCTCCCCGGCATGGTCGGCCGGACCTTCCTCGTCACCCACGCCGACGGCAGCAAGGTCGTCGACCTGGAGCGGTCACTGGACCGCCGGGTCACCATCGAGGCGGTGAAGCGGGGCAGCAAGGTCCTCACCCCTCCCCCGCCCGACTTCGAACTGACCCTCTCCGACCTGGTCCTCACGGTCGGACGGCGGGCCAACATCATCGAGGCGGGCCGGGTCATCGGCCCCGAGACCCCGGCGATCCCCGGGCTCGACACCCCGCTGGCCACCACCCAGGTCTCGCTGACCGCCCAGAACACGGTGGGCAAGTCCCTGGACACCCTGGCGAGGGAACACCCGGAGTTCACCTCCGGCGGGGTGTACGTGACGGACGTGCTGCGCAACGACCAGCACCTGCCCGCGACCCCGGAGACCGTCGTCGCCCGGGGTGACGTGCTCACCCTGGTCGGCGCCCGCTCGGGGCTCGGCAAGCTGGCGTCGAAGATCGGTTCGGTCGTGAAGAACGACGCCACCGACTTCATCTACCTGGGCCTCGGCATCGTCTGCGGTTCGCTGCTCGGCCAGATCGTGGTCCGCTTCGGTGACGTCCCGATGTCACTGGGCACCGGCGGCGGCTGTCTGATCTCCGGTCTGCTCTTCGGCTGGTTCCGCTCCCGGACGCAGACCTTCGGCGCCTTCCCGCCCCAGGCGGCCTCGACCCTGAAGGACATGGGCCTGGCGATCTTCATCGCCTGCACCGGTCTGGTCTCCGGTCCGCAGGCCTGGCCGCTGCTCAAGGAGTACGGCCTGCTGCTGCCGTTCGCGGGGATCGCGATGGTCCTGGTGCCCGCGACGCTCTCGCTGATCATCGGACGGAAGCTGCTGAAGATCGAGAAACCGCTGCTCATCGGCGCCATCGCGGGCCAGCAGTGCTCGACCCCGGCGATCACCTCGATCACCCAGGTGGCGAAGAGCTCGGTGCCGATGCTCGGCTACACGATCACGTACACGCTCTCGAACTTCCTGCTGCCGCTGACGGGCCCCCTGCTCGTCGGTGTCCTCGGGGCGTGAGGGTGCCATGATCGACTTCCTCAACCGGAACATCTTCCAGCCCCACCCCGAGCTGCTGATCTTCATCACCGTCGCGTTCGGCTTCCTCTTCGGCAGGCTCCGCTACAAGGCCATCGCGCTGGGCGCGGTGACGGGGTGCCTGGTGGCAGGACTGCTGCTGGGCGCGCAGTTCAAGGTGACGATCGACGGCACGGTGAAGAACCTCTTCTTCACCATGTTCCTCTTCGCCCTCGGCTACAAGGTCGGCCCGCAGTTCTTCCGGGGACTGCGGAAGGACGGCCTTCCGCAGGTCCTCAACGCGGTCCTGGTCTGTGTGACGGGTCTGCTCGTCTCCTGGGGCTTCGCCGTGATGCTGGGGTACGGCCCCGGGCTCTCCGCCGGTCTGCTCGGCGGGGCGCTCACCCAGTCGGCGGTCATCGGTGTCGCCCAGGACGCCATCGGCAACCTGCCGGGGCTCTCCGCCGACCAGATGAAGACCGAGGAGAACCTGGTCGCGATCGGCTACGCCGTCACGTACCCGCTCGGCACGATCCTGTGCGCGATGCTCCTCGCCAACGTCCTGCCCAGGCTCTACAAGCGGGACCTGGCCGCCGAGTCCGCGCAGCTCGCCAAGGAGCTGGACGCCCCGGGCGACGACCCGGACCTGGCGGAGGGCTACTACGAGGTCGTGCTGCGCGCCTACCGGATCGAACACTCCCCGCTGGTCGGCCGGACCGTCGACGACTTCGAGAACCAGCAGAAGGAACTGGGGCACCGCATCTACGTCACCCGGGTGCGGCGCGACGGGCAGCTCCTCCCGCACGACCAGGACCTGGTGCTGCGCACCGGGGACGTGGTCGCCGTCAGCGCGCTGCGCGGCTCGCTCGTCGACTTCGACGCCCGGACGAACATCGGCCCCGAGACCGACGACGTGGAACTGCTCGGCTACGAGACCGAGACCCTGCACGTGGTCGCCTCGAACAAGGAGCAGCTGGGCAGGTCCGTCGCGGACCTGCGCCGGGAGCCCTTCATGGTCGGCGTGTACATCGACAAGATCTACCGGGCGGGCGCGGAGTACCCGTACCGCCTCTCCACCGAGCTGGAGCGCGGCGACACGGTGATCCTGACCGGTCCGAAGCGGCTGGTGGGTCCGGCGGGCAAGGCGATCGGCAAGCCGGTGCCGACCTCGTTCGCCACCGACATGCTCTGGGTGGGCCTCGGGATCTTCCTCGGCGGCTGCGTCGGCATCCCCGCGCTGACCGTGTCGGGCGTGCCGATCTCGCTCTCCACCTCCGGCGGCGCGCTGATCATGGGTCTGGTCTTCGGCTGGATCCGGGGCAAGTACCCGACGTACGGCAACGTGCCGCCCGGCGCCCAGTGGTTCATGGACACCCTCGGGCTCTGCCTCTTCGTCGCGGTCGTCGGCATCAACGCCGGGCCGAGCTTCACCAGCGGTCTGTCCACGGCCGGCTGGGGGCTGCTGATCTGGGGCGCGGTGGCGACGCTGGTCCCCCTGATCGTGGGCTTCCTGGTCGGCCACTACGTACAGAAGATCCGCTTCCCGATCCTGATGGGCGTGCTGGCCGGCGGCCAGACGACGACCGCGGCGATCGGCGCGATCAACGAGCAGTCCAAGTCCCAGATCCCCACCCTCGGCTACACGATCCCCTACGCGGTGGGCAACGTCCTGCTGACCATCTGGGGCGCCGTGATCGTCATCCTCAACCACTGAACCGGGACCGCCGGACCCAGACCTCTGGACCCAGACCTCTGGACCCAGACCGCCGGACCCGGACCACCGCCCCGGAACCACCGCCCCGACCGCTGACGGAAGTGAGTGCCCGCCGTGCCCAAGACCACCTTCACCCGTGCGGAGATCCAGTCCTTCGCACAGCTCTCGCCGTTCGAACTGAAGGACAAGTTCATCCGGATCGCGCAGGAGGCGCAGGCCGACAAGCCCGGCCAGAAGGAGAAGTCGCAGACACAGATGCTCAACGCGGGCCGGGGCAACCCGAACTGGGTCGCCACCGGCCCCCGCGAGGCGTACTTCGCGCTCGGCTACTTCTCGCTCTCCGAGTCGCGCCGCGTCTGGACCGCCGACGACCTCGGCGGGATGCCCGAGGTCGCGGGCTCCGGCGCCCGCTTCGACACCTTCGTCCGGCAGCACCCCGACCTGCCCGGCATCGAACTCCTCCAGAGCTGTGTGGAGTACGCCGTCGAACGCTTCGGCTTCGACAAGGACGCGTTCGTGCACGAGCTGACCGACAGCACGATCGGCGACAACTACCCGGTGCCGGGCCGCATCCTGCCGCACACCGAGCAGATCGTGCGGGGCTACCTGAACGACGAGATGTTCGACAAGCGGCCGCCCGCCGGGAACATGTCGCTGTTCACGACCGAGGGCGGCACCGCCGCCATGTGCTACATCTTCGACTCCCTGATGAAGAACGGGATCCTGAAGAAGGGCGACCGGATCGCCCTGATGGTGCCGGTCTTCACCCCGTACATCGAGATCCCCGAACTCGACACGTACGGCTTCGACGTCGTCAACGTCAACGCGAGCCTCTTCACGGAGACCGGGGTGCGCCAGTGGCGCTACCCGACCGAGGAGGTCGCCAAGCTGGCCGACCCGTCGGTGAAGATGGTCTGTGTCGTCAACCCGTCGAACCCGCCGTCGCTGGCGCTGAGCGAGCGGGTCACGAACCAGATCAAGGACATCGTCGCCACGGCCAACCCGAACCTGCTGATCGTCACGGACGACGTGTACGGCACGTTCGTCGAGGGCTTCCGCTCGCTCGCGGCGGACCTGCCCCGCAACACCCTCCTCGTGTACTCGTACTCCAAGCACTACGGCTGCACGGGCCACCGGCTCGGCGTGATCGGCCTCTACGACGACAACGTCATCGACGAGATGATCACGAAGCTGCCCCGGGAGGAGACGGACCGGCTGAACAAGCGGTACGGCACGCTCACCCTGGATCCGGAGAAGATCCGGTTCATCGACCGGCTGGTCGCCGACTCCCGTCAGGTCGCGCTCAACCACACGGCCGGGCTCTCGCTGCCCCAGCAGGTCATGATGTCGCTGTTCTCGCTCTTCGACCTGCTGCCCGAGGGACAGGCGTACAAGGAGCGGATCCGGGGCATCGTGCGCCAGCGTCTGGAACTGCTCCTCGAAGGCGCCCAGATGAAGATCGCCGAGGATCCGAAGCGGGCCGGGTACTACATCGAGCTGGATCTGCTCGCGGAGGCCGAGCGGGTGCACGGGAAGGACTTCGCGGACTTCCTGGAGAAGAACTACGAGCCGGTGGACCCGCTGTTCCGGCTCGCCGAGCAGACCAGCGTCGTCCTCCTCAACGGCGGCGGCTTCGACGGTCCCGAGTGGTCGGTCCGGGTCTCCCTGGCCAACCTCGACGACCTGGACTACCTGAAGATCGGCCACCATCTGCGGGCGATCTTCAACGACTACGCCGAGGAGTGGAAGGCCTCCACGGCCTGAGAGGGGGTGCGCGCCCCGGCCGGGGTAGGGGGTCTGCGGGCCGGGGCGCGCCTTGTGGGGGGAGGGGGTAGCAGGACAGACGCTAGCGCCCGGCGAACGGACAAAGGGGAGCACCGCGACATCGTGGAGCTTCCTTAAGGCGTGCTTAAGGAAGGCATCGGAACCAGCAAAGGTTGCCGAACGGACCCGGCCGAGGGGGCTTGAACCGGGCGGGGCGGGTGCGGGTGTGGGGCGGGGCGGGTGCGGGGCAAGGGCGGGCCGCCCGGCCGAGGCCGAGGCTCTCGTGGGTTCCGTCCGGCGCGAGGGCGCCCGGCTTCAGCCGACGCCCGCTCTGCGGGTGCCCGTGCCGCCCCGGCGGCGGCGGGGCGGGCGGGGGGCCCGGGACGCCGAGCGGGTGCCGCGTCCGTCGAGACCGATCCACACCCGGACCTCCGTGCCGCCGAGGACCGACCGTCCGATGCGCACGTCACCGCCGGTGGCCTCCGCCATCCGCCGCGCGATGTCGAGGCCGAGGCCCGTGGAGCCGTCCCGGGCCCCGCTGTTGCCCCGGGCGAGCGCGGCGGCGGGGTCCTCGATGCCGGGGCCCGCGTCGGAGACCAGGACGATGACGGCGTCGTCGCCGTTGTGGACGTCGATCGAGAAGGCCGTGCCCTCGGGGGTGTGCCGGAAGACGTTGCCGAGCAACGCGTCGAGCGCGGCGACGAGTTCGGGCCGGGCCACCGGGATGCGGACCGGTCGTTCGACGCCCGCGACCCGGACCGGGCGGCCCTCGTCCTCGGCGAGCGCGGACCAGAAGTCCATCCGCTGGCGCACCACTTCGGCCGCGTCGCAGCCCGCGCCGGGCCCGGCGGCCTGGGTCTGCGGCTTCGCCTCCCGGGCCGTGCGGATGATGATGTCGACCTCGCGCTCCAGTTGCTCGACGGCCGCCCGGGTCTGCTCGGCGACCGGCCCCGAGCCGAGCGAGGCCGCGTTGAGGCGGAGCACGGTGAGCGGGGTGCGGAGCCGGTGGGAGAGGTCGGCGGCCAGCTCCCGCTCGTTGGCGAGGAGCTGCACGACCTGGTCGGCCATCGAGTTGAACGCGACGGCGGCCGACTTGAGTTCGGCCGGTCCCTCCTCGGGGACCCGGACACCGAGCCTGCCCTCGCCGAGTTCCTGGGCGGCGCCCGCGAGCCGCTGGGCGGGCTGGACCATCCGGACCCCGAGCCGGTCCGCGACGGCGACCGAACCGACGACCAGGGCGAGGCCGACCCCGGCGAGCACCAGCCAGGCGGTGGTGACGCCCTTGGACACGTCCCCCTCGGGGACGAAGATCTCGACGTAGGCGACCTGGGCGCTGCTGATGGCGGTGGGCTGGAGGAGGACGAAGCCGCCGGGGACGTCGGCGATGGACACCCGGCCGACCCTGCGGGTGACCGCGAGGTCCTTCTCGCTGACCCGGCGCGTACCGATCTCCAGCGGTTCGCCGCCCAGCTCTTCGGCGGGGACGTGGATGGCGAGCCGCCCGGCGGGCCCCTCCTCGGTACTGGCGAGGGCCTTGTCGAGTTCCTCGCGCTCGGTGGTGATGGCGAGGACGGGGGCGAGCCCGGCGGCCCGCCGCTCGGCGTTGGAGAACGCCCGGTCGCGGGCCATCTCCTTGACGACGAGCGCGAGGGGTACGGCGAAGGCGAAGACGACCATGGCGGTGACCGCGAGGGACACCTTGACGAGGGCCCATCTCACGGCGTCGGCTCCCGGGGCGGCTCCAGTTTCACGCCGACCCCGCGCAGGGTGTGCAGATAGCGGGGCCGGGCCGCCGTCTCCCCCAATTTCCGCCGCAGCCATGACAAATGGACGTCAATGGTCTGGTCGTCCCCGTACGACTGCTGCCAGACCTCGGCGAGCAGTTCCTTGCGGGGGACGACGACCCCGGGCCGCCCGGCGAGGAAGGCGAGCAGGTCGAACTCGCGCCGGGTGAGGTCCAGCGGCGCCCCGTCCAGCTCCGCCTGACGGCGCAACGGGTCGACGACGAGCCCGCCGACCCGGATCACCCGGGACGGCGGCGCCTCCCCCGCCGCCGACCGCGCCCGCCGCAGGACCGCGGCCATCCGGGCCGACAGGTGGTCGACCGAGAAGGGCTTCACGAGGTAGTCGTCGGCCCCCGCGTGGAGCAGCCGGACGATCTCCGCCTCGTCGTCCCGGGCGGTCGCGATGATCACCGGTACGTCGGTGATCCCGCGCAGCATCTTGAGCGCTTCGGACCCGTCGAGATCGGGCAGACCGAGGTCCAGGATCACGACGTCGAAACGGAAATGGGCGACCTCGCGCAACGCCTCCAGAGCCGTGCCGACGCTCCGCACCGTGTGGGAGGCCTCGGACAGCCGACGGATGAGGGCGGAGCGCACGAACTGGTCGTCCTCGACCACGAGCACACTTGCCATGGGCCGCACCGTACGCCATTCGAGAGGATCATCTGACAATCTCCACCCTCTGGCCCGGCCCCATGGGCGGTGGTGCACTATGGCCCGGTGCGTAGAGGACTCGTTCACGCCCTGGCCTGGGCGCTCGCCACCGGTGCGGCGGTCACCCTGTCCTGGTGGGGGGTGCACACGGTGCTGTCCGGCACGGTGTACGACCGGCCGCGCGCACTGCCCCTGCCCGCAGGCCCCGTCGAGGAACCCCCGGTGTCCGAGGCCCCGCTGTCCTCCTCGACGGAGCGGCCCGGCACCACCCCGCCGTCCACGCCCGCTCCCTCCCGGCGCACCCCGGACGGCGGCCCCACGACCGCGCCCGCCGCCGCCGGGACGGCCCCCGAGCGGACCACCGCACCCGTGGCCCCGCCCACCGCCACCACGGCGGCGGCGGACTCCGGCTCGAACGTGAAGAGCTACACCGTGGACGGCGGCCGGGTCGCCTTCGACCTCGGGGAGAGCTCGGCCGAACTCGTCTCCGCGACCCCCGCGTCCGGCTGGCAGATGCAGGTGTGGAAGGACGCCACCTGGATCCGCGTCACCTTCACCTCCGGCAGCCGTGAACTGTCCGTCTTCTGCCTCTGGCACGACACCGCGCCCCGGGTGCAGATCGAGGAACGGGCCGTCTGAGCCGTCGCCGGGACGCCGCCGTCAGAGAAAGGCGGACGGCGGCGGTACGGGCGAGGGCTTGGCGACCGCGTCGGTGACGGGCACCGCTCCTCCGGCGAAGTCGGCGAGCGCCCGGCCGTGTTCGACCCGGCCGGGGTGCGGGTCGGTGGCGACCCGGCGGGTCAGCTCGGCCACCGGGAGTTCCCGGTCCGAGGCCAGCAGCACCGCGTTGCCGAACCGGCGTCCGCGCAGCACGGTCGGATCGGCGGTGAGCGCGAGTTCGGGGAAGACGGCGGCGGCGGTGGCGATCTGGCCGCGCAGATGGCTCAGGGGCGGCCCGTCGGCCAGGTTGGCCGCGTAGCAGCCGTCCGGCCGCAGCACCCGCCGCACCTCGGTGAGGAACTCGGTGCTGGTCAGATGGGCCGGGGTGCGGGCCCCGCCGAACACATCGGCGACCACGAGGTCGGCCCAGCCGTCCTGGATCTTGCCGAGCCCGGCGCGGGCGTCGGTGGAGCGGACCCGGACGCGGGCCCCGGCGTCGAGCGGGAGCTCCCGCCGGACGAACTGCACGAGACGCGCGTCGAGCTCCACGATCTGCTGGGTGGAGCGGGGCCGGGTCGCGGCGACGTACCGGGCGAGGGTGAAGGCGCCGCCGCCGAGGTGGACGACCTGGAGCGGCCGGTTCGGCGCGGCGACGAGGTCGATGACGTGGCCGAGCCGCCGCTGGTACTCGAAGGTGAGGCGGGACGGGTCGTCGAGGTCCACGTGGGACTGCGGGGCGCCGTCGATCAGCAGCGTCCAGGCACGGGGCCGGTCCCGGTCGGGCACGAGTTCGGCGACTCCGCCGTCGACGGTCTCGACGACGGGGGCGGCGGCGGCCGCCCGGTCGCGCTGCTTGTTGTTCCTGGCCACGGACCCATTATCGACTGCCACCCGGAGCCGGGGCCCGGCGGCCGGACGGAGACGGGGGGCGGACGGAGACGGGGGGGGGACGGAGACGGGGGGCGGCGTCACAGGCGGCGGCCGAGGGCCGACGGACGGCGGACGGAAAGCGAGAGCGGACGACGGACACCCGGCAGACGGAAGCGGTGGTCAGTCAGCGGCGATCAGCCGGCAGCGGCGATCGGCCGACGGCCACGGGGTGGCGGCAGCCGTCAGTGGCAGCCGTCGGCCGCCTCGATGAGCCGGGCCGCCTCGCCGAGGGCCGCGCGGAGCACCTCGGGGTCGGTGACCTGGTCGGCCTCCCCGGGGGGCAGCAGCCAGCCCGCGGGGCGGGGCGCGTCCCCGGCCGGTTCGGGCAGTTCCGGCAGCTCCGGGAGGCGCAGCCCGCGCCCCGAGGTCCTCGTACAGGCGCTGCCGGGCAGGTCCCAGGCGGCGGCGGTGCCGGGCGGGACCAGGAAGCCCAGGGTGGCGCAGGTCCCGTCGTGGACGACGGGGCCGACGGCGGGGGTGGCGCCGCGCCGGAGGATGTCCACGGCCTCCAGCCCCTGCCGGGCCGGGACGGTCACCAGGTCCCAGGGCTCGGCGGCGGACGTCGCCCCGATGACCTCCGGGGCGGGCGCGTGCCACGTGGCCGACTGCGAACCGATCTCCGTCATGGGACCCCTCCTCGCTCCTGAGGAGACACGTGCCGTCTCTCCTCTACCGGTTCAACGCCCGCGCGCGTCAACGGCTACGGCGGTTTCCCGCCGCAAAGGATGGCAGTTCATGGCAGATGGAAGGTGAGATATCCGATTTGTAGCCAAACTCGGCATGAGGGCTCGGTGGCAGCGGGTACGTTCTTGCCGCCGGACCACCCGGCAGCACCAGGAGAGGGCTCGGCCATGACGATGTCACGGGCAGTTCCCAATCTCGCCTTCCGGCGCCTCCGCGGTCGGCACTCACCGGCGGAGTTCGCGGCGGCGGTCCGCCGCGCGGCGCGGGAGATCGGCGAACAGGTCGCCTGCGACGCGCGCTACATCGGGCGTGTCGAGGCGGGCGAGATCCGCTGTCCCAACTACGCGTACGAGCGGGTCTTCCTGCACATGTTCCCGGGTCTCGGCCTCGCCGACCTGGGTTTCTCCGCGCGGGAGACGGTGCGCGGCAGGCGGCAGGCCGACCCCGAGGGGGACGAGCCCGCCGCCGCCATCACGACCCGGAACGATGAGGAGAGCGACGTGCTGCGTCGCGCATTCATGACGAGCGGCTCCGCCACGCTGGCGACCGTGTCGCTGGGACTGGGCGGCCCCGCCGTCGCGATCCCCGCCCCCCGTGGGCCCCACCGCGTCGGCGAGACGGAGGTACGGGCCGTCGAGGACGCCGTACGGGAGATCCGGCTGCTGGACGACCGGTACGGCGCCGACGGGCTCTACAGGGCCGCCGCCCAGCCGCTGCGCGCCGCGTACGCGCTGCTCGACGCGGGGACCGCCGCCCGCCGCTCCACCGAGGACCGGCTGCACGCGGGTACGGGGGAACTCTCGCTGTCCGTCGGCTGGCTGGCGCACGACTCCGGCCGTCACGAGGACGCCCGCTCGCACTACGCCGAGGCCCTCTCCACCGCGCGCGTGGCGGGGAACGCGGCCCTGGAGGCGCACGCCTTCTGCAACACCTCGTTCCTGGCCCGGGACGGCGGCCGGTTCCGGGAGGCGCTGCGCGCGGCACAGGCCGGACTGCGGGCGGCCCGGTCGGTGGACTCGGCCCGGCTGCCCGCGCTGCTCTCGCTGCGGGAGGCGGGTGCCTGGGCGGGGCTCGGTGACCGTTCGGCGTGCGAGCGGGCCCTCGGCCGGGCGCACGGCTTCTTCGACCGGGGCCCCTCGGACGGCGACCCCGAGTGGATGTCGTTCTTCGGGGAGCCGGAGCGGGAGGCGCTGGAGTCCCAGTGCTGGTCGGCGCTCGGCGAATGGGGGCGGGCCGCCCGGCACGCCCACCGGGCCGTGGTCCTGCAGAACCCGCACTTCGCCCGGAACCTGGCGCTCTACCGGGCCCACCTGGCGAAGGACCTGGCGTACGCGGGGCGCCTGGAGGAGGCGGCGACGGAGGCGCGCCGGGTGACGGAGGCCCTCGCCGGGGTCGCGTCCGCCCGCATCCGGATGATGCTCGCGGAGACCCGCCGGGTCCTCACCGCGCGCCGCCGCACCCGGCGCTGAGAGCCGGGCGCCCGAGAGCAGGGCGGGGGCACGGGCGGGGGCCCGCACGCTGGGATCCGCACGCTGACGGACCGGCGCCGGGGCTGACGGGGCCGGTCGGCGCCAGGTCCGCGACGGCGGCCCCCGCCGACCGGGCCCGTGCCGACCGGCCCGGCCCCGCTACCGCTCCAGGTGCCCGGTGTCGTTCCAGCGCTCGATCGCCGGGGCGCCGTACGCCCAGCCGAGGACCGACAGGCTCGTCGGGTCGAGCCGGACGCGGGCCGCGAAGGAGACGTCCTCGCCGAGCCAGCGGGCGCCGATCGACCGCAGGATGTGCCCGTGCGCGAAGACGAGGACGTCCCGGTCGGCGGACCGGGCCCAGTGCACGACCTCGTCCGCGCGGTCCGAGAGCTGCGCCAGGGACTCGCCGTCCGGGACGCCGTCGCGCCAGATGAACCAGCCGGGCCGGATGTCCTGGATCTGCGGCGGGGTGAGCCCCTCGTACGCCCCGTAGTCCCACTCCATCAGGGCGTCCCAGGGCTCGGCGCGGTCGCCGAAGCCCGCGAGCTCACAGGTCTCGCTCGCGCGGACCAGCGGGCTGGTGCGGATCTCCACCCCGGGCAGCCCCTCCCAGGGGTCCCGGTGCAGGCGCTCGCCGAGCAGCTTCGCGCCGCGCCGCCCCTCGTCGAGCAGCGGGATGTCTGTCCTGCCGGTGTGCCGGCCGAGGAGCGACCACTCGGTCTGGCCGTGCCGGGCGAGCAGGATGCGCGGTGCCATGGGAAGGACTCTCCAGGTTTCACGGTGCGGACGTGCCTCTCCCATCATCGCCCAGACGGATTCGGGGTGACGTCCCGGCAACCGCGGGGCGCCGTCCCGCGTCCCCCTCCCGGGGCCGGACACGTCGGGGGGAAGCGTTCGCATGGACAAGCCGCGCTGGTGGGCCGAGTCGGCCCTGATCGGGCTCGTGTACGCGGCCTACTCCGGCGGGCGGCTGCTCGCGCGCGGCGACGAGGCCACGGCCGTCGGCCACGGTCTGGCGATCCTGCGGTTCGAGGAACGCCTCGGGGCCGACGCCGAACACCCGCTGAACCGGCTCTTCACCGACGTGCCCGCGCTCGGGATACCGGCGGACTTCGCGTACGCCTCCCTGCACTACCTGGTGACCCCGGCGATCCTGGTGTGGCTGTTCCGGCGCCGCCCGGCGCACTACCGGGCCGCCCGCACCTGGCTGATGACCGCCACCCTCCTCGGTCTCGTCGGCTTCACCCTGCTGCCCACCTGCCCGCCCCGGCTGCTCGACCCGGTGTACGGCTTCACCGACACCATGGCCCGGTACAGCGCGTACGGCTGGTGGGGCGGCGAGGCCAGCGCGCCGCGCGGCCTCGGCGGTCTGACGAACCAGTTCGCGGCGATGCCGAGCCTGCACGTCGGCTGGGCGCTGTGGTGCGGGGCGATGCTGTGGCGGTACGGGCGCGGCCCCGCCGCTAAGGCCGCCGGGCTGGCGTATCCGCTGGTCACGACGGTGGTGGTACTGGGCACCGCCAACCACTACCTGCTCGACGCGGTCGCCGGGGCGGCCGTCATGGGCCTGGGGCTGCTGCTCACCCCGTACGTGCTGCGGGGAGCCGGGCGGCTGCGCGGGACCGTGGAAGCGCCCCCCGTTGTCAGTGCCGGATGCGAGACTTCCGCGGGTGAGCGCATCCCTGGACAGCGGTCCGCCCGGACCCCCGCAGACACCTCGGCCCGGAACCGCCCCGACCCGAGCCAGGCCAAGAGCCCGGGAGATGCTCGCTGAGCTGCGCGGACCGGCCACCGCCCCCCGTCCGCTGGACGCACGGGCCCTCGCCGCGCTGGCCGCCAACCCCGGCTGCCGGCGGCGGGCCCTGCTCGACGGCGCGGGCGTCGACAAGTCCGCGCTCGCCGCGAAGCTCGGCTCCCCCGCGCCCTTCGGGCAGTCGCAGTTCGCGATCGTGCGGGGCAACTCGTTCGAGGCGAAGGTCAAGGCGGACGGCGGCCGGGAGCTGCTGCGGCTGATCGGGGTCGAGGAGCCCGGCGTGGTGGCGGTGCCCGAGCTGACGGCGGCGGGGCCCGAGGGACGGGTGGCACGCACGGCGCTCGCGCTGCGGGAGGCGACCGGCGCGGACCGCTGGACGCTGCTCGACCATCCGCTGCTCGCCCTGGAGGTGGCGGGCTCGCCGGTCTATCTGGAGCCGGACGCCGTCGTGGTCCGGCCCGGCGGCGGCTGGACGGTCGTGGAGATCAAGTCGTTCCCGATGGTCGACGGCGCGGCCGACGCCTCGAAGGTGGGCGCGGCGGCCCGGCAGGCGGCGGTGTACGTACTGGCCCTGGAGCGGGTCGCGGAGCGGACGCCGGGCGCGCGGGTCTCCCCCTCGGTGCTCCTGGTCTGCCCGAAGGACTTCTCGAACGTGCCGACGGCCTCGCTCGTCGACGTGCGGAAGCAGCGGGCCGTCACCCGGCGGCAGCTGGACCGGCTGACCCGGATCGACGAGATCGCGGAGGCCCTGCCGGAGGGCGTCAGCTTCGACGTGGCGGAGCGCTCGGCGGCGGAGCTGGCCGCCTCCGTGGAGGCGGTCCCCCACCAGTACGCGCCGGAGTGTCTGGCCGCCTGCGAGCTGGCCTTCCACTGCCGGTCGCGGGCCCGGGAGTCGGGCGCGGTGGAGACCCTGGGCCGTGCGGTCCGGGGCGAACTGGGCGGTCTGACGACGGTCGGCGCGGTCCTCGCGGCGGCGCGCGGCGAGGACGGGGCGCCCTGCCCCGGGACGGACGGTCCGCCGGACCCCGCGGTGGTGGCGCTGCGCCGGGCGCGGGCGCTGCGCGAGGAGGCACTGGCCACGGCCCGGGACACCGCCGGGACGGCCGCCGCGCAGACGGAAGGGGTCCTCTGATGTCGCTGATCTCGACGCTGGCCCGGATGGAGGCCGTCGAGGCGGGCCGGGCCCAGCCGCTGGCGACCGTCCGGCACCGGCGGCTGTCCGCGCGCCCGCTGGTGCTCGTACCGCTGACGACGGCCGGTGAGGCGGGTGCCCCGCTGGGCGCCCTGGTCGGCACCGACTCCGAGGAGCCCCGGCTCCTGGTGGTGCCGCAGCCCCGGGACCGGGACCTGCGGTTCGCGTTCCTCGCCGATCTGGCGGAGGTGGTCCTGCCGTACGTCGACTCGTTCACCGGCGCCGTGGAGGCCGTGGAGCGCAACGAGACGGACCCCGCGACCGGCAGGAGGGTGAAGGTCGAGGCGGAGCTGTGCGTGGACGCGCCGCAGCTGATCGTGCCGAGCCGGGCCGGTGTGGAGTACGTACGGCTGCTCGGGCGGTCGACGCGGTTCCGGCGGACGGCCGAGCAGGACCCGGAGACCCCGTTCCCCGCGCCGCCCCGGGTGCCGCTGCTCGGGCGCTGGCTGACGCACTTCGGCGAGCGGGCCCTGGTGCCCGGCTCCTCGCTGCTGCTCGCCGCGACCGACCTGCTCAACCGGCACTGGGCGACCGGCCAGTCCGCCCTGGAGGACCAGCACCTGGGGGCGCTGCTCGCCTGGATCGACCCGTACGACGGGGAGCCGGGTGCGGAGGCGGCGCTGCGGGCCGAGGTGGGCCGGGACTCCCAGGGGCAGTTGCTCTGCCCGCCCGCCGGGCCCGCCACCGATCCGGCGTTCGACAACCGGCTCCTCGCGCCCGCGATCGAACGGTACGACCGGGCCCGGCAGGCGATCGGCGCGGCCGAGGACGGCGGCGCCGCCGACACCGGCCTCGGGGAGCTGCACGCGGCCGAGCGGGAGGTGCGGCGGCTCGTCGTCTCCCGGCTGAAGCCGACCTGGGAGGCGGTCTGGCGGGCGATCGGCCTGCTCGGGGAGCTGCCCGAGGGTGCGAGGGTGCCGGACCGGTGGACCCGGGACCGCTGGTCGTTCACCGCCCACCGGGACCGGGTCGCTGCCGGTGAGCCGCCGCAGCCGCGCCGGGACGACGCCGTCACGGCGGCCCGGAAGCTCGCGGCCCGGGAGCAGGCGCAGGGGCAGCTGGAGGCGCAGGAGGCCCTGGACGATCCGCTGGTGCTGGCCGGGCGGCGGCTCGCGGGCGAGGCGTTCACGGCGGAGGTGACGGAGGTGACGATGGTGTGGACGGAGTCGAAGCGGCCCGCGCCGCGCCCGCTGCTCACGGTCCGCACGGAGGACCGGCCGCACCTGGACGAGCGGCTGCGGGTGTACCGCTCGCTCGACGGGAAGCCGCAGACGGCCGAGTTCGTGCGGTACGAGGAGGACGGGTCGCTGCTGCTGCGGCTGCTCGACCGGATGGGCCGGGGCAAGGACCCCGCCGAGGGCTCGGTGCCGGAGAAGGGCGAGCGGATCGCCTGGACGCTGTTCGAGCACGAGCAGCGGGTCGGGCCGCAGCTCCCGGAGGCGGAGGACACCCCCTGGACGCACGGCGGCCCGCCGGGGACGGACGCCGTGGAACTGCCGGACGCCGTGACCGAGGAGGACGTGCTGTGACCCCCGAGACCCTGGACCCGCCGGTCCTCGATCCGTCGGCCCTCGATCCGTCGGTGGCGGCGGGCCGGGCGACGGACGGCATCCTGGCGGACACCCTGCACGGCTCCGCGCGCGGTGTCGTGGTGGACTCCCCGCCCGGTGCGGGCAAGTCGACCCTGGTGGTGCGGGCCGCGCTCGAACTGGCCGCCGCCGGACGGCCCCTGATGGTGGTCGCGCAGACGAACGCGCAGGTGGACGATCTGGTGCTGCGGCTCGCCGAGAAGGAGCCCGGCCTGGAGGTGGGCCGGCTGCACTCCAGCGACAGCGACCCGTACGACCAGGCGCTGGACGCCCTGGAGAACGTACGGAAGTCGGCGAAGGCGGGGGACCTGGCCGGGCTGCCGGTGGTGCTGTCCACGGCCGCCAAGTGGGGGCACGTGAAGAACGCCGGGCCGTGGTCGCACGCGATCGTGGACGAGGCGTACCAGATGCGTTCGGACGCGCTGCTCGCCGTGGCGGGGCTGTTCGAGCGGGCGCTGTTCGTGGGCGACCCGGGGCAGTTGGACCCGTTCTCGGTGGTGGGCGCGGAGCAGTGGGCGGGTCTGTCGTACGACCCGTCGGCGAGCGCGGTCGCCACCCTGCTGGCGCACAATCCCGAACTGCCGCAGCACCGGCTGCCGGTGTCGTGGCGGCTGCCCGCGTCGGCGGCGCCGCTGGTCTCGGACGCCTTCTACCCGTACACGCCGTTCCGCAGCGGCACCGGGCCGGGGGACCGGAGGCTGTCGTTCGGGGTGGCGTCGGACGGTTCGGGGCCCGACCGGGTCCTGGACGAGGCGGCGGAGTCGGGCTGGGGCCTGCTCGAACTGCCCGCCGGGCACACCCCGCGCACCGATCCCGAGGCGGTCGGCGCGGTCGCGCTCGTGGTGCGGCGGTTCCTGGACCGGGAGGGCTCGGCGGTCTCGGAGCGTTCGGAGACCCCCGTTCCCCTGACCCCGGACCGGATCGCGGTCGGCACCGCGCACCGGGACCAGGCGGCGGCGGTCCGGGCGGCGCTCGCGGACCTCGGCGTGACGGGGGTGACGGTGGACACCGCGAACCGGCTCCAGGGCCGGGAGTACGACGTGACGGTCGTCCTGCACCCGCTGTCGGGCCGTCCGGACGCCACGGCCTTCCATCTGGAGACGGGGCGGCTGTGCGTGCTCGCCTCCCGGCACCGGCACGCCTGTGTGGTGGTCTGCCGCGCGGGCGTGGCCGACCTCCTGGACGCGCATCCGTCGACGGACCCGGTGCGGCTGGGGGCGGCGGTGTCGTTCCCGGACGGCTGGGAGGCGAACCACACGGTCCTCTCGCACCTGGAGGAGCACCGGGTGCGCTGGACGCCGTGAGCGGTGACGGCCGGGGGCGCGCGCGGGGAAGGGTTCGCGCTCTTGCGGGGCGCGGGACAATGGAAGGCGGCCCGGGAGTCCGGGCCGTGTCTGTGCAGAGGAGGAGCAGGACGATGGCGGAATCCGCGGAACGGGACGTGCGGCGGCGGCTCAGGCCCGCCCCGCTGGTGTTCGAGCCTGCCGAGGCAACCGCCGACCCGGAGCACTTCTTCGACCTGGAGTCGTTGGAGGACCCCCGGGAGCTGCTGGCCCGCGCGACGGAGCTCACGCTGGCGTTCCGCGCCGCGGCGGACCGGGCCACGGAGTTCCAGGCGATGGCGGCGGCCCAGTTGGCGGATCCGCGCCGCTTCGACCGGCTGACGGTGGCGGACGTCGCCGACCGTGCGCAGTGGACCGAGGACTACACGCGGAAGATGATCGAGTTCGGCCAGGACCTGATCCGCTCGAACGACCGGCCCCCCGAGGACTGAGAACCGGGTCCCGGGCCCACGGCGGTCGCGGTCGGCGGCCGGAGCACGGCCCGCGGGCGGGCGGTCCGGCGGCGCACCGGGCCGGTGGTGGCTTGCGGCCGACAGGGGTCCGGCGGACAGGGGCCCGGCGGACAGGGCCCGGCCGGTGGTGGTCCGGCCCTGTGGCGGCCCTCGACCGGCGGGGGTGTCCCGGGCGGCCGGGGCAGCGGGGGTCGGGGGTCCGGGACAGCCGACGGTGGCCGGGAGTCGCCCCCGGCGGTGGCCGAGGTCCGGCCGACGATGGTCAGACGGGCGGCTGGAGGTGGTCGGGCGGTCGCGGTCGGCCGGTCGGCCGGAGGTGGCCGGGAATCGCCTCCCGCGCATATGCCGTGGGGGCACGGTACCCCTCCGGTGCCGGCCCTGTCCGGGATTCGAGAACACTGAGCGACCGGCCCGTGACGACGGGTAGATCTGGAGCCATGACGACCTGGCTGCGCGACGAGACCCCGTACGACGTCTTCCGGTTCCTCCGGGAGAGCGACGAGGGACGGCACCAGACGGCCCGGGTGACCGCAGACGGGGCCGCCTGGCTCACCACGGCCACCGGTGACCGCGAGGCCGCGCTGACCCGCTGGGAGTCCCGGCCGGACGCCCCGGCCGCGCTGCCCTGCGGCACGGTCTTCGACGTCGTCGGCGTCGACCAGGTCTTCGGCCGCCGGATGCTGGACCGGATGTGGGCGGAGGGCCCCGGGTCGGGACCGGTCGCCGTGCACCGGGGCCGGATGATGCTCTTCGCCGCGCCGGGCACGGCCCAGCGCCTGCCCGCCCTCCTCGACTGGGAGGAGGGCGTCCCCCGGCCGCTCTGCCACGGAGTCGGAGACGCGGTGACCGTGCCGCCGCTCGTGCCGTCCGGGGCGCCGGGCCCGCGCTGGCTGGTCGCGCCCGACACCCTCAGCCCCTGGCTGCCGGGGCCCGAGGTGATGCTCTGGGCATGTGTGCGGGCCGCCAGGTCCCTCTCCGCCGCCGACGTGCGGGTATCGATTTTTCCTCCCGCCCGGACGGATGCTAATGTCTACGACGTCAGCAGGCGCCGCTAGCTCAGTTGGTTAGAGCAGCTGACTCTTAATCAGCGGGTCCGGGGTTCGAGTCCCTGGCGGCGCACCGACAGAAGAAGCCCCTCGCGGAAGCGGGGGGCTTCTTCGTGCTCCGGGAGCGGCCTTCCCGGAGGGCTTCCGGAAGCCGCCCCGGAGCGCCTCGGGGCGGCTCCGGACCGCACCCGGAGGGTTCCCCGGAGCGGCCCTGAGCCGCCCCCGGCCTCGGAGGCCCGTTCAGCGACCCGTTCAGCGCACGGACGGCGGGGTGACCCGTACCGTCCAGGAACCCGTCGGCGTCCGGTCCACGGCCTCGACGCGCACCCCCGTCCCCGGCACGGTGAGGGTCTCGCCCTCGCCGAGGGGCGCGTCGGCGAGCGGCGGGTAGACGGACCGGTCCCAGCAGGCGCCGGTGCGCGGGTGCGCGTCGACCACCTGGACCGGCCCGTCGCCGGAGGCGGCGCCGCCCTGGACCCGGTAGACGAGGACGCCCTCGGCGCAGGTGCCGGTGTCGTTGCCCGCGCGACTCCGCGCCTCGACGGCGAGGACGCTGTCGGGCCCGGTGCGGACCACGGCGAGCCGGGTGCCGAGGGTGCCGCCCGCCGGGGCCGGGGCGTCGGTCGGCTCCAGGGTGACCGTGCGGGGATCGGTGCCCTGGACACAGGCCACCTGGTCGCGGGAGAGCCAGCCGAGCTTCCACTTGTGCCAGCCGAACAGGTCGGGGGCGAGCCCGAACTGGCTGCCCATGACGTCCCAGTCACCCACATGGGTGTCCCAGTCGCCCCTGCCGTCCTCGGGACGGTGGTAGAGGTCGGGCAGGTCGAAGACGTGCCCGGTCTCGTGGGCGAGGACGTTGCGGTCGGGCGGATGCCGCTCGAAGACGGTCACGACCCGCCTGATCTCGGTGCCGTCCGCCTCCAGCGGGTGCTCCAGGTTGACGACCTTCGTCGCGTCGGAGTCCACACCGGGCGCGTCCGGATCGGCGACCAGGTAGACGACGCCGTAGCGGGAGAAGTCGACGCTCGCGTCGGCGGCGGCGACCGCGTCGCGCAGATAGGCGGCGCGCTGCCCCGCGTCCCAGTCCCGCCGTATGTCGTACGCGGTCGACGGCTTCGGCATCCGGGTCCAGCCGCGCTGGGGGTGCGGGCGCAGGGTGAACCGCCCGTAGGACGCCCGGGTGAAGAAGTCGGTGGTGGCCGGGAAGTGGTCGGCGGCCAGGGCGGCGGGTTCGGTGAGCGGCTCGGCGTCCGGGAAGGACAGGAAGATCATGACCGCGTCGAGGGTGCGGTCGGGGCGCGGGTACGACCTGTTCCAGGTGTCGAGGCCGAGCGAGTGATGGGCGGCCGTACGGGGCAGGACGCAGGGTCCGGCCGACGGGGCTCCGACGGCGGGGCCCGCGACGAGCCCGGTGGCGGCGAGGGCGGCGAGCGAGGTGAAGGCCGCGGCCCCGGAGCGCAGCCGTGCGCGCTCCACTCCCCCGGGTGGCAGCTGAGCCCTCACGTGGACCTCCGGATCGGGAATGCGGGACACCTCACCCACCTTGTGATGGTTTGCGGTTTTTCGCATGTTTCCACTGCCCCGGTCGGGTGAGCGGGCCTCTCCGGGTCGACGCGACACGAGCGCGCTGGAGCTCACGTAAAGTCACATTCGGTCACGACGGAACCGGTCCGTGTCACACCCGCGCAGAATCGGTCGGTCAGGGTCGTACAGCGATCGGTTCCACCCCTCCGGAAGGCCGCCGAGAACGCCCCGGAGCTGGAACGCTCCCCCACCCTGGCCCTATGATCGGCTCACTCGTCCCCGGCCGGCCGCCCCGACCACATGTGACCGGCCCGACCGCACTACGGGAGCCAGCGGTGAGCGGAACCCCCGAAGGACCGGTGCACGCGGAACCGCCGGAGACGCACGCGGCGGACGGCTCCCTCACGGAGCGTCACCCCGAGGAACACGACGGGTCCCTCCCCCCGGAGGCGGACGACCACCCCCGCACCGGCTCCGCCGAGGACCGCCGCGCCGCCGAACTCCGCGACCACGGCGCCGCCTTCCGCGCCGCCCAGCTCGCCATGGCCGTCGTCGACCGGGACGGCGTCGTCGTCACCGCCAACGAATCCTTCGGAACCCTCCTCGGCAGCGACCCCCGGGCGCTGCGCGAACAGGCGGCGGCCGACCTCGTGGACCTCGCCTCCGACGGGCGCACCTGGCACGCGTACCACGAGGTGCTGCGCGGGCGGCGCTCCCGCTTCCGCTGCACCCGCCGCCTCAAGCACGCCGACGGGCGCTCGCTGTGGGCCGAGGTCACCGTCGCCCCGGTGCCGGGGAGCGGACGGGTCCTGCTGTCGATCGCGGACGTCAGCGAGCGGCGCGAGCTCCAGGCGCGGCTGCGCCACCTCCAGATGCACGACCCGGTGACCCGGCTGCCCAACCGGGCGCTGTTCTTCGAGCGGCTCTCGGCGGCGCTGGAGGACCCGGCCGGGGACTCGGCCGAGAGGGACCCCGCCGGGACCGACGGGGCTCCGGGGCCGGTCCGTTCGTCGTACGAGTCGTACGAGTCGTATGGATCGTACGGGTATGGCAGAACAGGGCGGATCGGTCTCTGCTACCTCGACCTCGACGGGTTCAAGGCGGTCAACGACACCCTCGGCCACCGTGTCGGCGACCGGCTGCTCGCCGCCGTCGCCGCCCGGCTGACGGAGTGCGCGGACAGCGACGGCTACACCCGCAGCAGCGGACACCTCGTGGCGCGGCTCGGCGGCGACGAGTTCGCGATCCTGGTCGAGGACTCCACCGGCACGGAGCAACTGGCCGATCTGGCGCGCTCGGTCCTCGACGCGCTCCAGCGCCCCTTCGACCTGGGCGGGCAGCGGCTCTCGGTCTCCGCCTCGATCGGGGTGGTCGAGCGCTCCGGGCACGACACCACGGCGACCGCCCTCATGCAGGCGGCGGACACCACGCTGTACTGGGCGAAGGCCGACGGCAAGGGCCGCTGGAACCTCTTCGACCCGGAGCGCAACGCGCACCGGATGACCCGGCAGGCGCTCTCCTCCACCCTGCGGCCCGCCGTGGAGCGCGGGGAGTTCACCCTGGAGTACCAGCCGCTGGTGGACCTGGCCGGCGGGGCGCTGCGCGGGGTGGAGGCGCTGGTGCGCTGGGACCACCCGCGGTTCGGACGTCTGGCGCCGAATCGGTTCGTCGGCATCGCCGAGGAGGACGGCTCGATCGTGGAGCTGGGCCGGTGGGTACTGGCCACCGCCTGCGGTCAGGCCCGGCAGTGGCAGCGGGACCATCCGCGCGAGCGCCCGATCTTCGTGAGCGTCAACGTGGCGGTCCGGCAGGTGTGGGACTCCGACCTGGTCGGGGACGTGGCGGGCATCCTCGCCGAGACCGGGCTCGCCCCGCACCTGCTCCAGCTGGAGCTGACCGAGTCGGCCGTGATGGGCTCGGCGGGGCGTCCGCTCCAGGCGCTCCAGGCGCTGAGCGACATGGGCGTGCGGATCGCGATCGACGACTTCGGCACCGGCTACTCGAACCTCGCGTATCTGAGCAGGCTGCCGGTCTCGGTGCTGAAGCTGGACGGGTCGTTCGTGCGCGGCTTCCAGGACGAGGAGCACGCCAACCCGGCGGACGAGCTGATCGTGGAGGCGCTGGTGCAACTGGCGCACCGGCTGGGCCTGACGGTGACGGCGGAGTGCGTGGAGACCGCGGGCCAGGCGAGCAGGCTGCGGCGGATCGGCTGCGACACCGGGCAGGGCTGGCTGTACTCGCGGGCGGTGGCCCCGGAACGGATCGCCGAACTGATCGACGCGGAGACGCTGAAGGTCTGAGGGTCTGAGGGTCTGAGGGGCGGAGGGCGGCCGGGGCGGAGGTCGGGGGTCCGGGGCCCGGGGTCCCGATCAGGGCCCGGGGTCCCGATCAGAGTCCAGGTCCGGATCAGGGCCCGGCATCCCGATCGGGCGTCCCGATGGGTGCCGGTCCGGCGGCGGGCATGGAACTGCCCCCGGCCGGAGGGACATTCCGGGCGGGGGCAGCGGTTCATGAGGGGTTCGGCGGTTCAGGCGTCCGCCGGGTCAGGCACTCAGCAGGCGCCGAGGTCCTGCCAGACGCCCCACTCGCCGGTGGTGCCGGGGGCCTCGTTCTGGGTCCACCACTTGGCCTTCCACTTGCGGCCGTTGTGGGAGACCTGGGCGTTGGCGTTGGTGACCGATCCGGCGACGTAGGCCGGGAGCGAGCCGCAGCCCGTGGGCGGGGTCGTCGGAGGCGTGGTCGGCGGAGTCGTCGGCGGGGTGGTGGGCGGGATGTTGGTGCCGCCGAGCGCGGTGTTGATCTGCTTCAGCAGGGTGGCGTTGTCGTCCAGACCGAGGAGCGAGTACATCATCGCGCCGCCGAGGCCGCGCTGCTTGGCGTAGTCCACGCGTGCCTGGATGGACTTCTGGTCGAGACCGGTGAAGAACTCGCCGTTCTTGTAGAAGTACGAGGCCTTGGCCTGGTCGTCCCAGAAGGTCGTCGCCGCGTTGTCGACGATGCCGCCGAGCTCCTTGTAGTGCGCGATGCCGGCCGCCTGGCTGAGCGGGCGGGCGGCGGAGCCACCGGTGGCGGGCTGTCCGAGGCCGTTGGCGGTCCCGGCGGGGACGCCCTTCCAGCCGCGGTAGTAGAACTCGTAGCCCAGGGTCAGCTTGTTGGCGGGGAAGCCGCCCGCGATGCCGTAGGCGGGCTTGCCGTCGATCCAGGAATCGATCGCGGCGTCGACCGAGTACTTCTCGGTGCCCGGGGCGATCGGGTCCGTCGGGTCGTTCGTGCCGGAGTACAGCGGGGACTGGTGGTACGTCGGCCCGTCGCCGTCCCAGGCGCCGTGCATGTCGTACGTCATGATGTTCGCGTAGTCGAGGTACGCGCCGATCTTGTCCGTCTCGATGTACTTGATCTTGTCCTGGCCGGCCGGGAGGGCCGCGGTCAGGAGGTACTTCTTGCCGCCGTTGGCCGTGCCGTACGCGTCGAGCTGCTTGCGGAACTCGGCGAGGAGCAGCGTGAAGTTCTGCTTGTCCTCGGGGGCGTAGTGGTTGCCCAGGTGGCCGCCGTTGGAACCGGGGTACTCCCAGTCGACGTCGATGCCGTCGAAGATCCCGGCCGCGGAGCCGACGCCGCCGAAGCCCGCGTCGACGGGCAGGTTGCCCTTGATGTACTGGTCGATGCAGGAGGTGACGAGCTTCTTGCGGCTCGCGTCCGTCTTGGCCGCGTCGCTGAAGTACTTGGAGTAGGTCCAGCCACCGAGGGAGATGTTGATCTTCAGGTGGGGGTATTTCGCCTTCAGTTCCTTGAACTGGTTGAAGACGCCCACGATCGGCTGGTCCCACTTGTCGGCGACGCCGTCGACGCTGTCCGCCGCGCTGAAGGACTTCTGGTAGTCGGCGTACGAGTCGCCCGCACCGTCACCCGCGTTGGGGTTGTTGTCGTCACCCGCGGCCTTGTTGGCCATGAAACAGGTGAGGTTGGTGGGGTGGATGTTGCCGAACGAGTAGTTGATGACGTCCAGCTGGCCCGCGATGCCCCGGGTGTCGAGGTGCTTGGGGTAGAACGCGTTGCCGTAGACGCTCCACTGGTCGTAGTACGCGATGCGCACACCGCTCGCGGCGGCGGCGGAGGTCGACGTGCCGGCCGCCTGGGCGGAACCGAGGCCGACGGTGGCCGCGAGGGCGCCTGCGGCGAGGGCCGTGCTGAGCAGCGCGGCGATCAATGGCTTACGGGGGTGCACGTGCGGCCTCCGATGTGGGGGGAGTACTGGGTGGTGCCGTACTGGAGTTGGAGAAGTGATAACCGGCCCGTGAACACCGCGTCAATGGTCTGAACCAGATTGAGGACTAGACCAATTCGCGGAAGAAAGGCCTTGTCAGGGGCGCGCAGCACAAAACAGAACCGCCCGCCACCATCGGTGACGAGCGGTTTAAGGTCTGCTTAGGGCGGTCGGGCGGATGGTTGGGGAATGAACCAACCCGCTTGTGGAGCCCGGTTTTTTCTCCCCGAAAGAGGCCGGACTCCGGACCTCCGCCTCTACTCCCCTTCGAGTTCGGGCAGTTCGAAGGCGTCCGCGATCAGCTCGTAGCTCCGCAGCCGGGCGTCCCCGCCGTGCGCGTTCGCCGTGATGATCAGCTCGTCGGCGCCGGTCCGCTTGCGCAGGTCCTCCAGGCCCGTGCGGACCTCGTCCGGGGTGCCGTACACGACGTTCGCCAGCCAGTCGTCCACGAACTCCCGCTCGGCGGAGCTGTATCCGTACGTCTCCGCCTCCTCCGGCGTCGGCACCAGACCCGGCCGTCCGGTGCGCAGCCGCAGCATCGCGAGCGCCCCGGCCAGCACCTGGCGGCGCGCCTGCGGCGCCTCGTCGGCGGCCAGCGCGGAGACGCCGATCATCGCGTACGGGGCGTCGAGGACCGCCGACGGGCGGAACGAGTCCCGGTAGAGGTCGAGCGCCGGGACCGTGTTCCGGGCGGAGAAGTGGTGGGCGAAGGAGAAGGGCAGGCCGAGCAGTCCGGCGAGCCGGGCGCTGAAGCCGGAGGAGCCGAGCAGCCAGACCGGCGGGCGTCCCTTCGGGCCCTGCACCGGGCCGGGCACGGCGTGGATCCGGGCGTACCGGTGCCCGTCGGGGAAGTCGTCGTCGAGGAACCGGGTCAGCTCGGCGAGCTGCTCCGGGAAGTCGTCCGCCCCTTCGTTCAGGGTGGCGGTCCTGCGCAGAGCGGCGGCCGTGGCGCCGTCCGTGCCGGGGGCGCGGCCGAGACCGAGGTCGATCCGGCCGGGCGCGAGCGCCTCCAGGGTGCCGAACTGCTCGGCCACCACGAGCGGGGCGTGGTTGGGGAGCATGACGCCGCCGGAGCCGAGGCGGATGCGCCGGGTGTGGGCGGCGAGGTGGGCGAGGATCACCGCGGGGGAGGAGGAGGCGACCCCGGGCATGGAGTGGTGCTCGGCCACCCAGTGCCGGTGGAAGCCGCGCCGCTCGGCGAGCCTGCTGAGCTCGACGCTGGTGGCGAGTGCCTGGGTCGCGGTCCGGCCGGCCCCGACCGTGACCAGGTCGAGCACGGACAGCGGCACGGGCGCGGAGCCCCGCGCCTCTCCTCGGATGGCGTCGGTCACCTTCGGGATCCTCCTCGGCGTCCGTGCGGAACGCGCACGGACTCGTGGTTCGGCTTGGACTCGACAAGAACAGGAGGGCGGCTCCGTTTATTCCGTCGCTTCTCGGCCACCGGAGGGGCCTCCCCGCCTTCCGCTTCCGCCGGGAAATCTCCCGTTCGCCACCGGCCGAACGTATGCCCGAGGACTCGGGGGCACCGCCCTGACCTGAGGATCTGCGCTCATTTCATGACAGGGGCATATGCCAGGGTGGTGCGGCCCAGCGTACGGCCGGGATGCTCCGCACCCTTCTCGCCAACAGCCGTCCCGTGGAGGGCGCTTGGCGGCTATCGTGGTACGAAAGCTTGCGGTCACAACCTGGTAGGGGGAAACCGTGGCTCTGAAGCCCGAGCCCACCGCGCCGTTCCACTCGGTGCAATACGCGCTGCGCGTCCTCGAGACGATCTCGCGGCACGGCGGCGGAGTGACGGACGTCCAGATCGCCCGTGAGACCGGGCTGCCCGTCGCCCACCTCTCCTCGATGCTCCTCATGCTCCGCCGCGAGGGGTACGTCGAGCAGGTCGCCGACGGCGCGTACGTGATCGGGGACTCGCTCGTCCTCCTGGGCTCCGGCATGACCCGCCGCGAAGCACTGGAGGCCAAGCTCCAGGAGACCCTGACCGAGCTGCGCGACTCCGTCGGAGCGGCCGTCTACATCAGCCGGTACATCGACGGCGAGGTGAAGATCACCCAGTTCGCCGACGGGCCGCGCACCCCCAAGGTCAACGAATGGGTCGACTTCCGCTCGGCGGCGCACGCCAGCGCGGTCGGCAAGTGCCTGCTCACCCAGCTCGACCAGAACGGACGGCGGGACCACCTCTCCCGCCACAAGATCGCCCGGCTGACCTCCCGGACCATCACCAACGAGCGGGTCCTCTTCTCCAAGCTCGACAGCCAGCCCGCCACCGTCCCGGTGCTCGACCTCCAGGAGTACGCGGTGGGCACGGTCTGCGCGGCCGTCCCGCTGACGGCGGGCTCCGCCGTGGGCTGCCTGGCGCTCTCCCTCCCGATCGAGCACGCCCACCGGCTGCGCTCGGCCGCCGACACCCTGAACCGCAGGGCCGCCCCGGTCGTCCTCTCGCTGGCGATCTGACCGCCCGCCCCGGGGTGGTCCCGAGCACTCGCCCCGAGGTGGTCGGGAGCACCCGCCGGGACCAGGTAGTATTTTCTTTGTCAGTAGGCGCCGCTAGCTCAGTTGGTTAGAGCAGCTGACTCTTAATCAGCGGGTCCGGGGTTCGAGTCCCTGGCGGCGCACAGACGGAGAAAGGCCCCTCGCGAGAGCGAGGGGCCTTTCTCGTCGTTGCCCGTACGGGCTGGGGCCGTACGGGCCCTCAGGCCCGCAGATAGGTGAGGACCGCGAGGACCCGGCGGTGGGTGTCATCGGCCGGGGGCAGGTCCAGCTTCGCCAGGATGTTGCCGATGTGCTTGCCGACGGCCGCCTCCGTCACCACCAGGTGGCGGGCGATCGACCCGTTCGACCTGCCCTCGGCGACGAGCCCGAGGACCTCCCGCTCGCGCGGGGTCAGCGCCGCCAGCGGATCGCGGTGCCGCCGCAGCAGCTGCCGTACGACCTCCGGATCGACGACCGTCCCGCCGTCCGCGACCCGGGCCAGGGCGTCCAGGAACTCCTCCACCTGCCCCACCCGGTCCTTCAGCAGATAGCCGACGCCGGTGCCGTCCCCCGCGTCGAGGAGATCGGCGGCGTAGCTGCGCTGCACGTACTGGCTGAGGACGAGGACCGGCAGGGCGGGCCGCTCGGCGCGGAGCGCGACCGCCGCCCGCAGCCCCTCGTCCTGGAAGCCCGGCGGCATCCGCACGTCCGTCACCACGACGTCCGGATCGTGCGCGGCGACCGCCGCCCGCAGCGCGTCCGCGTCCCCGACGGCGGCGACGACCTCGTGCCCGAACCGGGCCAGCAGCCCGATCAGGCCCTCCCGGAGGAGGACGCCGTCCTCGGCGAGGACGACACGGAGCCTGCGGACCGTACGGGACAAGGGATCTCCACTCTCAGAAGGGTCGGCCCGCCCTGCGGGCTCGTGATCGTCAGTGTGCCGTCCAGGACGGCGATCCGGTCCGCGAGACCGGTCAGCCCGCTGCCCCCGGCCGGGTCGGCGCCGCCGCACCCGTCGTCCTCGACGTCGAGCCGCAGCGTCCCCGCCGCCAGCCGGGCGGTGAGCCGCGCCCGGGAGGCACCGCTGTGCCGGGCGAGGTTCGCGAGCGCCTCGCAGCCCGCGAAGTACCCGGCGCTCTCCACCGCCTCCGGCAGCCGGGGCAGATCGACGTCCAGGTCGACGGGGACGGCGGACCGGTCGGCCGCGTCGGCGAGCGCCTCGCCCAGACCGTAGTCGGCGAGGACCTGCGGGCGGATCCCGTGGATCAGTTCCCGCAGCTCCGTCAGGACCAGGCCCGCCTCCGCGTGCGCCTTCGCCAGCTGCTCGGCGAGCGGGCCCGGCGGCGCGTCGAGACGGGCCAGGCCCAGGGTCATCGCGAGGGCGACGAGCCGCTGCTGGGCGCCGTCGTGCAGATCGCGCTCGATCCGGCGCCGCTCCGCCTCAAAGGCGTCGACCAGCCGCGCCCGGGAGGCGATGACCTCCCCGATCCGGTCGTCTCCCGCCGCCCCGCGCGGGGCGAGCAGCGCACGGGCGAGCGCCGCGCGGGCCCCGGCGAACGCCGCCAGCGGACGGGCCAGGGCGACCAGGACCAGGACGCCGAGCAGCGCCGCCGCGAACGCCTCGGGGTAGGAGGTCACCAGGTACGCCTTGACGACCTTGGTCTCGTGGCCGTCCGCCGCCAGCTGGACCGGGGCACTGAGCAGCACCAGCGGCAGGCCCGCCGCGACGGCGACGGCCAGCAGGTCCAGCGGCCACAGGACGGTGGCGAGCAGCAGCGCGTACGCCAGCTCCCGCCAGGTCGCCCGCTCCCCCGCCCGGAGCCGGAGCCAGGCGAGCGGTCCGGGGACGGTGGCGGGACGGTGCGGGTCGGGGGCGGGGTCCGGGTCGACGAGCCGGAGGCGGCGGCGCTCGATCCCGCCGAGGGCGAGCCCGGAGAGCAGCAGCGGCGGCAGCCCCACCAGGACCAGCGAGAACACCCCGAGGAGCAGGAACACCCCGCAGACGACGGCCCCCAGGAGACCCCCGGACAGCAGGTACCCGAGGGCGCGCCAGGGCCGGGGGCCGCGCGGGAACCGGGGCCGGGTGAGCGCCTGCCAGGGCGTACGGGCTTCCATGCGCGCCACGGTAGGCGCGGGGCCGTGCGGAGGGCGATGGGGGTGGGGGGTGCGGAGGGGGTGGGGCTGGGACTACCCACTCGGGGCGCGGACCCTCGGGGCGCGGACCCTCGGGGCGCGGACCCTCGGGGCGCGGGCCCTCGGGGCGCGGGCCCTCGGGGGGATGGCCGGGGCCCTCAGGGTGTCGGGGAGCGGCCGTGGCGGGTGTACTCCCGCTGGAGTTCGGCTGTCGCCTCCGGGGTGAGGGGTTCGTACGGCGCGCCGGGGGACGGGCGCCACCAGACCGGGTCCTGGCAGAGGAAGGCGGCCCGGCGCAGGCCCACCCGGTGGACCTTGTTGGTGGCGGTCAGCGGCAGCTCCGGCATCACCCGCACGAACCTCGGCGGCATCTTGGTGCCCAGGTCCGGCTGGGCCGCGAGGAAGGCCCCGAACGCCTCCGGGTCGAAGACCGCTCCCTCGCGCAGGGCCAGCGCCGCCATCACCTGGTCCCCCGCGACCGGGTCCGGCACCGCGTACACCGCGACCCCCGCCGCCCGGTCCCAGCGGGCCAGGATCCGCTCGATCATCGCCGCCGCCAGGTTCTCGCTGTCGACCCGCAGCCGGTCGTCCGTACGGCCCGCGAAGTAGAGGTGGCCGTCCGCGTCCCGGTAGAAGAGGTCCCCCGTCCAGTACCAGCCGCCGCGCAGCCGGGCCGCCTCCGCCGCCGGGTTGCGCCAGTAGCCCTCGAAGGGCGACCGGCCCCGGTTGACCAGTTCGCCGACCGCCTCGGCCGCGTTGAGGAGCCCGCCGTCGGCCGTGAACCGGGCGGGCGGGCACTCGGCGCCGGTCTCCGCGTCCACCACCGCCAGGTCGTCGCCTGGCGCGGCCCGTCCGACCGCGCCCGCCGGGGTGTCCGGGGTCCGCTGGATCGCGGCGCCGCCCTCGGAGGAGCCGTACCCCTCGACGAGCGGCACCCCGAAGCGCTCCCGGAAACGGGCCGCGTCCACCGCGCCCGCCTCGGTGCCGAAGCCGAGGCGGAGCGGGTGCGCGCGGTCGTCCGGGCCCGGCGGGGTGGCGAGCAGGTACTGCACGGCCCGCCCCACATAGGTGAAGTAGGTGGCGCCGAAGCGGCGGACGTCCGGCAGGAAGCGGGAGGCGGAGAACCGGGCCCGGAGCGCCACGCCCGCCCCGGCGGCGAGCGCGGGCGCCCAGTCCGCGATCACCGCGTTGCCGTGGAACATCGGCATGCAGACGTAGTGGACGTCGTCCCGCCGCACCCCGAAGTGGGCGACGAGCGAGGCTCCCGCGGCGGCGAGACGGCCCTGGCTGCAGAGCGCAGCCTTGGGCGCGCCCGTGGAACCCGAGGTGAAGGAGAGCAGGAAGCGGCTGTCGGGGCGGACCGGACCGAGCCGGGCGTCCCCCGGCCGGGCGGACCCGTAGGGGACGAGGAGTTCCCGGTAGGCGTCGGTGTCGGTGACCAGGACCCGGAGTCCGGGGAGCGGCAGCCCGTCGAGGAGCGGCAGGTGGGCGAGCTGGGTGACCAGGACCCGGCAGTCGGTGTGACGGATGTCTCGGGCGAGTTCGGCGCCGCGCCGGGTCGGGTTGATCCCTGCGACGGCGGCCCCCGCGAGGGCCGCCGCGCTGAGCCAGAGCGGGTACTCCGGTGTGTTGTCGAGCAGCAGGCCGAGGTGCGGCTCGCACCCCGGCCTGGGTGGCATCAGGTCCACGAGCAGGGCGGCCCGCGCGGCGGCGCCCGAGGCGACCTGGTGGTGGGTGAGGGTGTGGTGCTCGTCCCTCAGCCCGATCCGGTGGTCGTCCCACTGGCGCCGTACGAGTTCCGCGACGGTGTCCGCACCCCTCATGCGGCGGACTGTAACTGACGAAGCGTCAGAATTGAACGCCCGTGACCGGACGCCGGGCGTCCGTCAGAACTTGACGTCCGAGCAGGCGTAGAAGGCGTTGCCGGTGTCGGCGATCGTCCACACGGCCAGGATCAGGTGGCGGCCCGTCTTGCCCGCCGGGATCGTCCCGGAGTGCGAGAGGGTCGACGGCGGCTGCTGGTTGTTGTAGGGGACGGTCAGGAACGGCTGGGGGTCGAGGGCGGCCCGGGTCAGCTTCTGGTTCGGGTTCCAGCCGTTCTTGGTGATGTAGTACTTGAAGTCGGTGGTGGCGTGCCGGGCCGTGAACTGCCAGCGGAAGCTGTAGCTCTGGCCGGCCGTGAGCTGGGTCGCGGGCCACGCGCCGTTCCGGGGGTCGTCGAGCTGGGCGAACTGCGAGAGTCCGCCCGAACAGATCTTGCTGTCGGCGGGACCGCCGGACGGGAAGCCCTTCGAGCCCTCGACCGACTGCGGCTCCCACTGGATGTTGCCGCAGTTGGTCACGGTGCCGTTGGCGCAGAGCTTCTGGCGGCTGATCGGCGCGTCGGTGTAGCCGTGACTTCCGGCGCTGCCCGTGGAGAGGAAGGTGACGCCGGCGACGCCGAGCGCCACCACCGCCGCCCCTACTGAGTTTTTGCGCATGCTGTCGCTCCTGGAGAACGTGGGGGAGTTCCGTCGGGCCGTGCTGCACGGGTGCGGGACGCGGCACGGCCGGGGAGCCGTGCCGCGCTACCTCTTTTTGTGGTCTGGACCAACTACCAAGGTATGGACGGAAGTTGAGCCTGTCCATCCCTTCACGCGCCCTCCACGGGACCTGTCCGTCCGGTGTAGAACGCCACCGTCAGGTCCTTGACCAGTGCTTTGCGTTCGTAGTCGTCCAGTTCCACCAGACCACGACTGGTCAGCCGGTGGACCACGTCGTCCACCGCGTCCACCACCGACGTCAGCACGCTGTCCCGGTGCTTCGCGTCGATCGCCGCGATCCGCCGCCGCCGCATCGCCGCCGCCACCTCCGGCGCGTACTCGATCCGCGTCGGCTGCGCCGAGAACACGTCCACCCCGACCGGGGCGCACTCCGCCGACAGCATCCGCGTCAGCGCCTCGCCGACCGCCTCCGCGTCCCGCAGCGTCGGCGCGTCCTCGTGGAACGCGTCCGCCGGAAGCTGTGAGAGCACCCGGGCCATCGCCGCCTCCACCTGCTCGCGCAGGTACTCCTCGTGCCCGTCGATCCCGAGCGCCGCCCGGACCGTGTCCCGCACCCGCCACACCACGAGCACGGTCACGTCCAGCGCCGTGCCCTTCGCGTCCACCGCCGGCAGCGGCTCGCTCCGCCAGTGCCGGAGCCGTACGTCCACCCGGCGGCGCAGCAGCAGCGGGCTCACCCACACCAGTCCGGTACGGCGGACCGTGCCCCGGTAGTCGCCGAACAGGGTCAGGACCCACGCGTAGCCGACCCGGCCCCTGCCCAGCCCGCCGAACGCGAACAGGGTGAGGACGACGCCGAGCGCCAGGAGCGCCCACTGTCCGAGCGGGACGCCGTGGTACGGGCGCACCGGCAGCCGCAGCATCCGCGCGGCCTCCTCCGGGACCGCCCCGGCCCACCACACGATCGCCGCGCACCCGGTGAGGGCGAGCGCGCCGCCCAGCACCCCGGCCCAGCCCGGCAGCACCGGCCCCGGCCGCTCCACGAGCGCCGGATCGGCGGTGGGCGCGGGGCGGGCGGGCGCCGCCGGGGCGGTGTCCCGCGCCCGGTCCCGTTCCGCCAGGGCCCGCGCCTGGGCGCGCCGTTCACCGACCCGGTCGCCGGGCCGCGCCCCGGGCGACGGCTCGACCTTCGACGGCGCCGGGATCGCGGGCCCCCGGCCCTTCCGTACGGGCGCGGCCATGGCGACGGTGTCGGGGCCGCCGTCGTCGTCCCCCGGCACCGGGAGCGCCTGGCCCTCCGGCTCGTCGCGGAAGAGCAGGTGCACCGGGATGGACCCGGTGGTCTCGGTCCCGATCACGTTCTTCCGCCGTGCCACCCGCACGACGGCGGCGACGGGCACGGCGAGGGCCCCCACCCGGACCCCGGCGATCCGCCCGAAGTCGAGGCCACCGCCGCCCGCTCCGGTGCGGGGTACGGGACCGGCGGCCCCGCCCCCTCCGACGACCGGCGCCGGACCGGACCGGCCCACCGGGCGGGCGTGCCGATCGGGAAGCGGGGCGGAACCACCAGACCGGCCGGTGCCCGGACCCGGGGCGGGAAGGGCGCCGGGGGTCAGGGCCTCCCCGCCGGAAGAGGAGGCGGCGCCCGGAGCGCGCCCTCCCCCACGGACCGGAAGCGCACCCGGGGAAGCGGACCTACCGCCCGAAGCGGGAAGAGCGCCCGGGGCGGCGGGCCCTCCGTCGTCACCGGAGACGGCGCCCGTGGCCGTCAGCCCTCCCCCGCGAGCGGGAGGGCCTCCCGTGGTGGCGGACCCCCCGGCCGGGGCCGGGAAGGTGTCCGATGCCGTGGACCCCGGCCCATGGGCCGGAGGGGTTCCCGTGGTGGCCGACGGGGCCGGTGTCGTACGGGAGGAAGGTCCGGGCCCCGGGGCCCCTTCCCTTTCGGCGCCGCCGGACGGCGGGCCCGAGCGGGCGCCCGGGCGGTCCGGGTGTACGTCCGGCCGCGCGGCGGCCTCGGGGGCCGACGTGGTGACAGCCGGTACGGGCATCGGCGCGTTCCCCGTGGCGGGACCGACAGGAGCGGGGGCCTCCGCGACGACTCCCAGCCCTTGAGCCACCCCCGGCCCGGGGACCGCTTCCGGACCAGAGGTCCCCCTCGCTCCCGGGGTCGCCTCCGGCTCAGAAGTCACCCCCGATCCGGAAGCCGCCTCCGACCCGGAGGTCACCCTCGGCCCAGAAGTCGCCTCCGGCCCGGAAGCCGCCCCGGACCCATGAGCCACCCCCGGCCCGGAAGCCGCTCCAGACCCATGAGCCAACCCCGACCCGAGGACCTCCCCAGGCCCGGAGACCGGACCCGGCCCGGAAGCCCCTCCCACAACAGGAGCCACCCCCGGCCCGGAAACCCCACTCGGCCCCGGAGCCGCCCCGGACCCAGGGATCACCTCCCGCTCAGGGACCGCCTGCCGCTCGGGGGTCGCCCTCGGCCCAGGAGCCAGCTCCGGCTCAGGAGTCGCCCTCGGTCCAGGAGCCAGCTCGGGCTCAAGCATCGCCCGGGGCCCAGGAGTCGTCCCCTGGCCGGAGGCCGTCCCCGGCGCCGGGGAGCCCGGGTCCGCCGCGAGCGAGGCGGGGGACACGTCCTCGGCGGTGGTCGGCGGCGGCACCGGGCTCGGGGCGGTCGACGGCGGCACCGGGCTCGGGCCGGTCGGCGGCGGCGTTCCCGTCGTCCGGGGGCCGTGGGGCGCGGTCGTCCTCGGGAGCGTGCCGTCCGTCAGGCGTCTCGCCGTGCGGGCCGCGTCACGCGAGGCCGCCGCGCCGGAGTCCGCGGGGTTCGGGTTCGGTGCCGTCATTCGGGTCCACCTCATGCTCTCGGGGTCATCGGAACAAGCGCCGCCAGGTCTCCGGGCCCGGGTAGCCGTCGGCCGCTGCGCCGCGCCAGCCCTGTGCCCGCTGGAACGCCTCGACGTTGCGGCGGTCCGCCTCCGTCCAGCGCGGACCGGGTCCCGACAGGTAGTGCTTGCCGAAGCCCCGCTTCACCAGTTGTTCGCCCAGCTTCTCCACATATGCGCTGGATCGGCCCGGACGGAAGACGCCACGCCCGGGAAAGTCCGTCACAGACGCGCTCGGGCCGCTCGAACCACTCGAACCGCCGATGTCCTTGCCGCCGCCGGTGACGAGGAGCCGCCAGGTCTGGGGGCCGGGCAGACCGTCCGCCTCCGCGCCCTGCCACCCCTGGGCCCGCTGGAACGCCTGGGTCGCGCGCCGGTCCGCCTCGCCCCACTTCGGGCCGGGGCCCTGGCTGTAGTACTTCTTGGCGCCCCGGTCGACGAGGAGCCCGCCGAGCTGGGTGACGTACGCGTTGTCGGCGCCGGGACCGAACATGGCCGACCCGGGATACGGCGTCGGCGCCGACGTCGAACCACCGCCGGTGCCGGTGCCACTGATCACGCCCTTGTAGCGGTAGCCCACGTACCGGCTGGAGTTCTCCCAGTACGCCATCGGCGTAGCCTGCTTGCGGGTGCGCGGCCTGGTCTGCTCGTACGCGATGTACGAGGTGTGGGTGTAGTCGGTCCAGCCGCCGAAGATCGTCACGTGGGAGCCGCGCGTCGGGTCGGCCGGGTTATGGAAGAGGAGGATGTCGCCGGGCTGGAGATCGGCGCGGTCGACCCGGTCCGCGAAGCGGTCGAGGCTGCCGGTCCATTCGTTGCTGCGCAGGTTCCAGGCCATCGAGATGTAGCCGGAACAGTCCTGGCGGTAGCCGTCCGACCAGTACGTGTCCATGGAGTACGGGACCCGGGCCGCCACCCACAGCTTGGCGCGGTTGATGATGTCGGCGCGGGTGGTCCGCCGGAGGCTGCCGGTGGAGATCTGGGCGGAGGTGGGGGTGGCCAGCGGGGAGGGCCCGGGGCCGGGAGCGCCGTGCAGGGGTTCGCGCCCGCCCTGCGGGGTGTCGGGTCGGGGGGCCGCCGCCACCGCCCGTACCGTCTCGCCCGCCGTGTCCGGCGCCGTCTCCGCCGTATCCAGCGCCACCTCCTCCGTGTCCGGCGCCGTCTGCGCCCCTTCGGCGAGGCCGGACCGCGCCTCCGGGGCCACCGCCCCTGACGCCCCCGCCCCTGACCCCACCGCCTCGGATGCCGCCGCTCCGGATGTCACCGTCCCGGGGCCCGTCGCCCCGGGCCCCGCGTCCGCCGGGGTGAACGGGCCGGGCGGCGGCGACAGGGCCGCCGTCGCTCCCGCCCCGCCGCCGCCGAGCACCACGCCCGCCGCCGTCACCAGGACCAGGGCGCGCCGGGCGCCGTGGGCGGCGGGGTGGCCGCCGGACCGGACGGGCAGGCCAAGCGCGAGGTCACGCCGCTGCCGGGCGCACCCCGGGCAGCCGCAGTCGGCCGCGGGTTCGAACTCCTCGAAGACCGGCACGCTCATGCGATTCCCCTCCACACTCGTCAAGATCTTTTGACCCTTGTTTCGGGCGCCAGTGTCTCAACTGTCTGGACAAATCGCATTTTGACGGATCGAAGGCCTGATACGACCATCCGACAGGCCGGGAGCGACCGGTATTGGTCGGAAGCACACCCGCAGGTCAGGTAGAGTTCTCTCTGTCAGCAGGCGCCGCTAGCTCAGTTGGTTAGAGCAGCTGACTCTTAATCAGCGGGTCCGGGGTTCGAGTCCCTGGCGGCGCACGCACAGTCAAGACCCCCTCACCATCGGTGAGGGGGTCTTGATGTTTCTCCGGGCCCTTCTCCGGCCGGACTACCGCGCGCCGCCCGCGAGTTCCCGGGCGTAGGCGTCGAACCACTCCCCCGCCTTCGGGCCGCCCCGGCACTCACCGTCCGACTCCCCCGGGCGCTTGATCCACAGGTGCGCCGACACCAGCGGGTCCCCGGTGTCCCGGGTGGGCGCGGTGCCGAGGGCCCGGCCCGGCGGGTTGCACCAGCTGTCGACGGGGTCCCCCTCGGCCCAGGGCCCGTTCCCGTTGCGGCTCGTGTCGATCACGAAGGGCTTGCCGCCGACCAGGGCGGAGAGCTGCCTGCCGTACGCGGTGCTCTCCTCGGTCGTCCGGAAGTTCGAGACGTTCACCGCGAAGCCGTCGGCGTCCTCGATCCCGGCCTCCCTCAGCGGGCCCGCGAGCTGCTCCGGCCTGCCCCAGCCCGCGTTGCCCGCGTCCAGGTGCACGGTCACGGACGGCTGCCGTTTCAGCCGCTGGACCGCCTCTCTCAGCAGTTCGTACCGCTCGACGTGGTGGCGCCGCTCGGTACAGCCGTCCACGACGTGCATCACCGCGTCCGGCTCCAGGACGACGGTGGCCCGCCGGGCGCCGATGCCCCGGGCGACCGCGTCGACCCAGTCCCGGTAGGCGGCGGCGTCCGGCGCGCCGCCCGCCGAGTGCTGGCCGCAGTCGCGGTTCGGGATGTCGTACAGGACGAGGAGGGCCTCGCTCCCGGCCCGGTCGGCGGCCTCGGTCACCGCGCGGGCCTCCTCCTCGGGCCGGTCGGGGCCGATCCACTCGGCCTGCGGCCGGGAGGAGATCCTCCGCAGCAGTTCGGCCTCGGCGGTGCGGCCCGCCGCGAGGTGCTCGGCGACCGCGCGGGCGGCCCTGCCGTCGGGGTTCACCCAGTAGGGGACGGGGACCGGGGCGGTGCTCGGGCCCCGGGCTCCGGGCGCGGCCCGGGCCGCCTCGCCCCCCGGGCGCGGGGCCGGGGACGTACAGCCGGAGAGGGCGGGGAGCAGGAGCAGGAACACGGCGGCCGGGAGGACGAAACCGGCGCGGCACGCGGACGGACGTGCGGACAATTCGGGGCCCCTCGGACACGTGCGGAACGGTCGGGGTCATCGTGGCACGCCGTTCCCCTGGGCCGGGCGAGGCAGGGCCCCTACAGTGGCCGCAACCGACCTCCCGGGCGGCACCGGGCCCTTCCCGCGCCCGTGAGCCCCCGGTCGAGGACCGGCCCGGCCGGCGGTGGCCCGGACGCGCCCCGTCGGCCGGAGCCAGGTCCGGCGCGACCGCCGCCCCGGCGGAGCGGCGTCCCCCGCCCGGCCCCCGTGGACGGCTCAGGAGCCCTCGGGGGTCTCCGTCGCCGTCAGGTAGGCGGAGACCACCACGTTCGCCGTGTACGTGCCCGCCGCGCGGTCGAAGGTGCCGCCGCAGGTGATCAGGCGGAGTTCCGCGCGGCGCGGGTCGCGGGGGCCGTAGACCTTGCTCGGGTCGAAGTCGTCCCGGGGGTGGACCTGCACGTCGTCGATGGTGAATTCGGCGACCGAACCGTCCGACCGGGTGATCCGGACCTTCTCCCCGGGGCGGGCCGCGCTCAGGCCGTAGAAGACGGCCGGGCGGGCGTCCGTGTCGACATGGCCGACGAGGAGGGCCGCCCCGGCGGCGCCCGGCCGGGTGCCGGGGCCGAACCAGCCCACCGTGTGCGGCATCTCGAACGGCGGCGGGTCGATCGCGCCGGAGGCGTCGAGTCCCCGGCCCACGACGGGCGCGGCGATGCCGAGCGAGGGGACCTCCACCCGCCGGGGCTCGGCGGCGGCGATCGGGTCGTGGGCCGGTGGCAGCTCCACGCGCAGCGGGCGGCCCACCGCCGCCATGTCGCCGGTCGTCGGCCCCGAGGCGCCTCCGAAGCCCTCGGCGGCCTCGTGGCCCCAGAGCCAGAGCCCGAGCAGCAGCACCGCCCAGGTGACACCGGTGACCAGCCGCCCGGTGCCCGCCGGGCGGGAGCCGGACGGCACCGTCACTCCCCGCCGGTACCGGCGGGCCCGCCCGCCCGGCGGCGGGAGCTGCGGAAGGCGACCGCGACGGCGGCGACGGCGGCCATGCCGAGGCCGAGCAGGGTGTACGGGGTGCCGAGGCCGCTCTCGGTGGCGGTCTGGGCGACACCGGGGGCCGCCGGGGCGGCGTACGCGGCGGTGCCGCCGCCGCCCGCGTGGACCGGGGCGAACGGGCTCGGGTGGTGGCTCGGCTCGGGGGTCGGCCGGTGGTGCCGGACCTCCACGGCGCCGACGTCCGGATGGTCGTGGCCGTCGCAGGTCACGCCGACCTTGTACGTACCCTCTTCGAGTCCGGACCTGACGGTGGTGTCGCCGTACAGCGGGGATCTGCCGCCGTCCCGCCCGGTGAGTTCCGTGTCGGCGACGAACGCCGGGGACTTCGCGGCGCCGGTGGTGCCCTCGCAGCCCTCGACGCGGACATCGACGTCGGCGCCGGGTGAGGCGCCGGAAGGGGTGACGGTGGCCTTGACGCCGTCGTGGGCGTACGCGCCGCCGGCCATGGGTGCAAGGACGAGCACCAAGGCCGCCCCTGCGGCACGGAGTGCAATGGGACCTGAACGCATCGTGACCTCCTGGTACTGGCAGGGTCACCCGGATCGGGCCGTTCCGCATCCGCAGGGGCCGGGCGGCGGGCCGCTACACGCGGTCGACGATGTCCGCGATCGAGTCCACGACCTTCGAGGGGCGGAACGGGAAGCGGTCGATCTCGGCCCTGCCGGTCAGCCCGGTCAGCACCAGGAAGGTCTGCATGCCCGCTTCGAGACCGGCCAGGATGTCGGTGTCCATCCGGTCGCCGATCATGGCGCTGGACTCGGAGTGGGCGCCGATCGCGTTGAGCCCGGTGCGCATCATCAGCGGGTTGGGCTTGCCCGCGAAGTAGGGCTCCTTGCCGGTGGCCTTGGTGATGAGCGCGGCGACGGAGCCGGTGGCCGGGAGGGGGCCCTCCAGGGACGGGCCGGTCTCGTCGGGGTTGGTGCAGATGAACCGGGCCCCGGCGTTGATCAGCCGGACGGCCTTGGTCATCGCCTCGAAGGAGTACGTACGGGTCTCGCCGAGGACCACGTAGTCCGGGTCGTGGTCGGTGAGGACGTAGCCGATGTCGTGCAGCGCGGTGGTGAGACCGGCCTCGCCGATGACGTACGCGGTGCCGCCGGGGCGCTGGTCGTCGAGGAACTTGGCGGTGGCGAGCGCCGAGGTCCAGATGTTCTCGACGGGGACCTCCAGGCCCATCCGGGCGAGCCGGGCGTGCAGGTCGCGGGCGGTGTACATCGAGTTGTTGGTGAGGACCAGGAACGGCTTCCCGGTCTCCCGCAGCTTCTTGATGAACGCGTCGGCGCCGGGGATCGGCACGCCCTCGTGGATGAGGACGCCGTCCATGTCGGTGAGCCAGGATTCGATCGGCTTGCGCTCTGCCATGGGTGCGGGACTCCTGCCGTACGGACACGCGTGTGCTGGGGACGTCGCGACAGCACTGTGGCGACGCCCCCCAGCCTAGGGGGTGTCCCGCCGAACGGGCCGGGCTCGTGGGGCCGGGCCCGATCGGCGGGACGCCCCCTGGTCAGGAGGCCGCGATCGTGACTCCGTCGATGGTCCAGTACCAGTTGTTCGACCCGGTGTAGCGGAAGCGGAAGCTCGCGCTGGAGGCACTGGCGGGGACGGCGACGGTGAGGGACTGCGGCTGGGAGAGGACGTCGGCGGTGTAGCTCCTGACCGGGGTCGGGGTGCCGCCGTTGAAGCTCACCAGGACCTGGGCGGTCTGGGCGCCCTCCTGGCGGTAGAGGGTGGTGAAGCCGAGGGTCACCCGGGACGCCCCGGAGACGTCGTGCGCCGGGGTGACCAGGGTGGAGTCGTACGTCCCGGAGAACGCCTTGTCGGCCCACTCGTCGGAGTCGGCGACGGCGAAGACGCCCCGGGCCCGTACGTTCAGCTCGCGGGACTGGTCGCGCTGGGAGCGGGACCAGAACTCGTCGGTGGCGAAGGACCAGCCGCGCCACTCGGTGACCCCGCCGGTGCCCATGGCGCCGTTGATGACGGACCAGCCGGCGGGCGGGGTGCGGGTGAAGCCGAGGACCCCGGCGGGGATGCCGGTCTCGTCGACGCGGCCGGTCAGCGCGGGGTACAGGGTGTCGAACGGGTCGGTGGAGCGCTCCTGGACCGGCTTGCCGTCCAGCCCCCACGCCGGGTCGGGGACGATGCCGAGCTGGTGGAAGACCGTGGCGGCGACGTCGACGAGCCGGGTGTCGGCCGGGCGGGCACCGACGGCGATGCCGGGGCCCCGGGCGAGGACGAAGGTGCGGCGCTCCTCGACGCTGGAGCCGCCGTGGCCGCCCCCGTCGGTGTGGCCGTGGTCGGTGGCGACGAGGACGGTCCAGCGCTCGGAGGCGTACGTGGGCCGGGCCTCGATCGCGGCGAGGAGACGGCCCAGATGGGCGTCCTGGACGTCGATGGCGTCGAGGTACTTGGGGTGGGCGGCGCCGTAGGAGTGGCCGATCTCGTCGGTCTCGCCGAAGTAGACGAAGAGGACGTCGGGGTTCTGGTCGCGCAGGACGCCCTCGGTGAGGTCGGTGATGACCTTGTCGTTGACCGCGTAGTCGTTGACGTAGACCAGCTTGGCGTCGGCGCCGGGGGTCACGGTGCCGTGGGTGTCGAGCTCGGGCCAGTCGACGGCGGCGAAGAGGGAGAGCTCCGGGCGGATCTGGTGGAGGCGGGCGAGGAAGCCGGGGTAGCGGCCGTAGTTCTTGCCGGTGAAGGTGTTGTCCCTGACGCCGTGCTTGTCGGGCCAGACGCCGGTGGAGATCGTGGACCAGCCGGGGCCGGAGGAGGTCGCGGCCATCGGCTGGGCGTACAGCAGGGAGCGGCCGTAGGTGCCGTCCGCCATCAGGGACTTGAGGTGCGGGGCCCCGGCGGCGTCGATCCGGTCGTACCGCAGGCCGTCCATGCCGACGACGAGGACCTTGTCCTTGCTGGTGCCGTCGGGGAGCACGGGCCCGGCGGCCGCGCGGGCGGCGGGGGCGGTGGTGATCCCGGTGGCGGCGACGGCGGCGGCACCGGCGGCGGCGAGCACGGTGCGGCGGGAGATGCCGGGCAGCGGCATGTCGGAGTCCTCCGTGGAAGTCCGTGGAGCGGGGCGGGTACGGGCCGACACCCCTGATAGCGCAAGGGAGTTGGCCCGTACCCGTTATCTTTTCGCGATACGCGGGAGGTGGTCAGGGGTGGTGCGGTGAACTCTTGGTGCCGGGCGGTGGTACGCCGGTCGTGGTACGCCGGTCGTGGCGCGTCGGCTTCCGGCGGTGGGGTTCCTCGGCCTCCGGTGGCCGGGGGCGTCGGCCCCGGTGGGCGGGAGGGTCGGCCCCGGCGGCCGGGTGTCAGCTTCCGGTGGCGGACTTCCAGGCGTCCACGTACGACGTGAGGTTGCGGTCGATGTCGGCCCAGTCCGGTTCGAAAACCTCGACGCCCGCCATGATCTTGGCGAGCGCGACGGCGTTGGCGTCGGTGGGCTTGACGTCCTCGCGGGCCGGGAAGCCGCCGCCGACCGCGCTGACCTGCCGCTGGGCGTCCTCGCTCAGCAGGAAGTCGAGGAGCTTCCTGCCGTTCTCGCCGTGCGGGGCCCCCTCGACCAGGCCCGCCGCGTACGGCAGCGCGAAGGTGGTCGGCCTGCCGTCGCCCCTGGCCGGGAACCAGATGCCGAGGTTCGGCAGGGACGCGGACTGGGCGAAGTTCATCTGCACATCGCCGTTGGCCACGAGGAGTTCGCCCTTGTCGACCTTGGGGGCGAGCTTGGAGGTGGAGGAGGACGGGCCGACGTTGTTGGCCTGGAGCTTCTTCAGGTACGCCATGGCCGCGTCCTTGCCCCCGAAGTCGTGCATGGCCTTGATGAGGACGGCGGTGCCGTCGCCCGCGACCCCGGGGGTGGAGTACTGGAGCCGGTCGCGGTACTTGGCGTCCAGCAGTTCCTCCCAGCTCTTCGGGGCGGCCGGCAGCTCCTTCTTGTTGTGGACGAAGCCGAAGTAGTTGTTGACCACGGAGGTCCAGGTGCCGTCGGACGCCTTGTCGGCCCCGGAGACCCGGTCCGCGCCCCGGGGCACGTACTTCTGGAGCAGGCCCTTGGAACCGGCCTGCTGGATGAACGGGGGCAGGGTGACGAGGACGTCGGCCTGGGTGTTGCTCTTCTCGCGGAGGGCGCGCTGCACCATCTCGCCGGAGCCGCCCTCGACGTACTTCACCTTGATGCCGGTCTTCTTCTCGAAGTCGGCGAAGACCTTGTCGTACCAGCCGTCGCCCGCCTCGCCCTTGAGGCCGTCGGCGCTGTAGACGGTGACGGCCTTCTCGTCGGAGGCGGCGGAGGAACCACCGCAGGCGGTGAGCCCGGCGGCGAGGACGAGGGAACCGGTGAGGGCGGCGATCGGCTTGGCGTACGTACGCATGACGTTCGTCTTCTCCTGGGGGAAGGAAGCTGAGGAAGGGGCCTGGAAGGTCTGGACGAAGCTCTGGAGGAGAGGGGAAAAGGCCTCAGCGGAACGAGGCCCTGGTGCGGATGCGGGAGACGGCGAGCAGGACCAGCAGGGTCGCGGCCATGAGGACCACGGCCAGCGCCGAGCCGGTGAACAGCGAACCCCGGTCGGTGGAGGTGAAGACGAGCACCGGCAGCGGGACCCAGTCCGGCGGGTAGAGCATCATCGTGGCGCTCAGCTCCCCCATGGACAGGGCGAAGCAGAGCCCGGCCGCCGCGGTCAGGGACGGCAGGAGCAGCGGGAGCCTGACCCGGAGCAGGACGTACGAGGGGCGGGCGCCGAGACTGGCCGCCGCCTGCTCGTACATCGGGTCGAGCCGCCGGATCGCGGCCGACACCGACTGGTGGGCGAAGGCGGTGACGAGCACCGTGTGGGCGAGGAGCACGATCCAGCGGGTGCCGTTGAGGAGCACCGGCGGCTGGGAGAAGGCGACGAGGACGGCGAGGCCGACGACCACCGAGGGCACCGCCACCGGCAGCATGAACAGGGCGTCGAGGACCTTGCGGCCCTTCCTGCCGAGGGCGGCTCCGGCGAGCGCGGCCCAGGTGCCGACGGTCAGCGCGACCAGGCTGGCGGTGACGGCGGTGACCAGGCTGGTGGTGAGCGCCCGGAGGGATTCGCCCCGGACGGCCGCCGTGTAGTGGGCGGTGGTGGGTCCCGAGGGGAGGGCGCCGGACCAGTGGGTGGCGAAGGAGGCGGTGAGGATGACGAGGAGGGGCAGGGCGAAGAGCGGGACGAAGAGGACCGCGAAGACGGCCCAGACCGCCCGGCGTCCTGTGCGGCTATGCACCAGCACGGCGGCTCACCCCCCGGTACAGGCCGTAGAGGCCGGCGGAGAGGGCGATGTTGACGACGGCGACGACACAGGCGGCGGCGTAGTCGGACTCCAGGATCGCCTTGCCGTAGACGAGCGTCGGGAGGGTCGTGACGCCCTTGGCCCCGGTGAACAGGACGATGCCGAACTCGTTGAGGCAGAGGACGAGGACGAGGCTGCCGCCCGCCGCGAGCGCGGGCAGTGCCTCGGGCAGGATCACCTGCCGGGCGATCCTGGCGGGGCGGGCGCCCAGCGAGGACGCCACCTCCAGCTGTGCGGTCTCCAGCTGGGAGAAGGCGGCGAGCAGGGGCCGCATCACGAACGGGGTGAAGTACGTGATCTCGGCGAGGAGGACGCCCCACGGGGTGGTGAGGAAGGCGAAGGGCCCGGTGGGCTCGCCGGTGACGTCCGTCCAGAGGCCGTTGGCCATGCCGGCCCTGCCGTAGAGGAAGAGCAGGGCGAGGGTGATCAGGAACGAGGGGAAGGAGAGGAAGACGTCGATGGACTTGGCCACCGCCTTCCCGCCGGGGAACGGTACGAACGCGATCACGACCGCGAGGACGAAGCCGAGGACGAGACAGCCCGCGGTGGAGGCGACGGCCAGCCAGACCGTGGTGACCAGCGCCTCGCGGAAGGACGCCGAGGCGAGGACGTCGGCGTACGCCCCCGGGGCCAGCGACTCCTGGACGACCAGGGCCAGCGGGTAGAGGAAGGCGACGGCGAGCACGGCGACGGGCGGCAGGGCCCAGACCCAGCCGGGAACCGCCCGCCGGGAGGCGGGGGGCTCGGGGGCGGGGGCCCCGGGCGCGGGGGCGGGGGCGGTCGTGGTCGTGGTCGCGGGTACGGAGGCGGGCGTGGTCGCGGGCGCGGGTACGGAGGCGGGCGCGGGGGCGGGCGCGGGTGCGGGGGCGGGCGCGCTCGGCGGGACCCGCTTCCCGGTCAGGCCCGTGCGGCTACCCATCGGACACCCCCGCGCCAAGGAGCACCGCGTCCTCGGGCGCGAAGTGCAGCGTGACCTCGGTGCCCGGCGGCGGGGTCTCCCGTAGTTCGCGGACGTCCGCCTTGACCCGGTGCCCGGCCACCTCCACGTACAGGCGGTGGGTGGAGCCGCGCCACTGGACCTCGGCGACCCGGCCGCGCAGCGCGTTGGGTCCGTCCCCGAGGCCGACGAGGTGCGGGCGGACACAGAGGGTGGCGCCCGCGCCGGGCGCGATGCCGTCGGTGGCGACCTTCAGGACGGTCTCCCCGAGGGCGGCTCCTCCGGGGGTGACGGTGACCGGCAGCAGGTTGGCGTTGCCGACGAACGAGGCCGTGAACGCGGTGCGGGGCCTGCGGTACAGCTCCTGCGGGGTGCCGTAGTCCTGGAGGCGGGCCTTGTCCATGACGGCGATCCGGTCGGCGAGGGTGAGCGCCTCGATCTGGTCGTGGGTGACGTACAGGATCGACACCTCGGGCAGTTCGCGGTGGAGCCCGGCCAGTTCGGCGAGCATCCCGGAGCGCAGCTGCGCGTCGAGCGCGGAGAGCGGCTCGTCGAGGAGGAGGACCCGGGGGCGGATGGCGAGCGCCCGCGCGATGGCGACGCGCTGCTGCTGGCCGCCGGAGAGTTCGCGGGGGTACCGGTGGGCGTAGGCCGCCATGCCGGTCATCTCCAGGGCCTCGGCGACCCGGCCGGGGATCTCGGCCCTGGGGGTCTTCCGCGCCTTGAGGCCGAAGGCGACGTTGGCCTCGACCCGCAGGTGCGGGAAGAGCGCGTACTGCTGGACGACCATGCCGATGCCCCGCCGGTGCGGCGGGAGGGCGGTGACGTCGCGGTCGCCGATGAGCACCCGTCCCGAGGCCGGCCGGACGAATCCGGCGACGGCCCGCAGCGCGGTGGTCTTGCCGGAGCCGGAGGGCCCGAGGAGGGCCATCACCTCGCCGGGTTCGACGGTCAGGTCGAGGCGGTCGAGGACGGTGGTGCCGCCGTACGCGACGGACACCGCGTCGAAGCGGATGCCGCTGGTCATGCCTCGGACCCCTGGATGAGCGAGGGGAGTCCGGCGACGGAGGCGAGGACGTGGTGGGCGCCGTGCGCGGTGAGCGCGGCCCGGTCGTGGGCGCCGGTGAGGACGCCCGCGACGAGCCCGGTACCGGCGCGGACGCCGCTGAGCATGTCGTACGAGGTGTCTCCGGCGACCGCGATGCCCCGGACGTCGTCGACGGCGCCGGTCCGGAGGAGGGCGGCGAGGACCAGGTCGGGGTACGGGCGGCCCCGGCCGCCCGCGTCGGCCGGGCAGAGGGTGAGGCCGACGAGGTCCCGCCAGCCGAGGGCGTCGAGGATGGCGTCCTGGGTGACCCGGGCGAAGCCGGTGGTGAGGACGACGGTCCGGCCCTGCTCCTTGAGGGCGGCAACGGTCTCGGCGGCGCCGGGGAGCGGGGCGATCCTGCCGTCGGCGACGAGCTCCCCGTAGGCCTCCTCGAAGGCCAGGTTGGCCTGCCGGGCGCGGTCCTCGTCGCCGCCGAGGAGGTGGCGGAAGACGGAGATCTTGGACTCGCCCATGGTGGCGCGGACATGGCCGATCATCGTCGAGGGGTCCTCGCCGAGGCGTTCGGCGGCGACGGTGAAGGCCTGTTCGACGAGGCCGTCGTCGGCGACGGTGGTGCCCGCCATGTCGAGGACAACGAGGTTCTTCCTCGGACCCGGACCCGGACCCGGAGCGGCGGTAGTACTAGCAGTCGGTGTCGTGGTCGTGTTCAACGTGTTCACCAGCCCAGTTCGTTCGCGGTCGTCTCGGCGATGGCGGGCGAGCAGGTCATGCCCCGGCCGCCGGGTCCGGTCACCAGCCACACGCCGTCGCGGACCCGCTGGCGGTGCACGACCCGGGTGGTGTCGGCGCACTGCGCGTACACCCCGGCCCAGCGGCGCCGGATCTTCGGCAGCGGGCGGCCGAGGAAGGACTCGACGACACGGGTGAGGTGCTCGTAGGGGTCTTCGAGGGTGTCGAAGGCGAAGGGGTGCTCGTACTCGTGGGTGTCGCCGATGGTCAGTCCGCCGTCGAGGCGCTGCACCATGAGGAGCTGCATCCCGTGGGCGGCGGCGGTGGGGTCCTGCCGTTGGCCCGCCCGGAGCGCGTCGAGGGCGTCGGAGGCGTAGGCCGGGTAGTAGCGGAAGGAGTCGGCGTCGGCGACGGAGGTGGTCAGCGGTTCGCCGAGGGGGTCGGTCTGCATCATCTGGAGGCGCACGCGGCGGACGGGGACCTCGCCCGCGACCTCGCGGACGAGTCCGGAGAGCGAGGCTCCGGTGCACAGGACGACGGCGTCGCCCCGGTGGATCTCGCCCCGGTCGTCGCGGACGGCGTTCTCGCCGACGACGTCACGGACCTCGCGGTGCGGCAGGAAGGTGTACTTCCCGGTGGCGAGGAGGGCCTCGCGGAGGGCGAGTTGCGCGGTGCGGGGTTCGACGGCGGCGTCCCGGCCGCACCACAGGGCGGCCTCGAAGGTGCCGCGCAGGGCGGGGTTGACCGCGCGGGCCTCGGCCGCGGTGAGCAGCCGGTAGTCCCGGGCGGCGGCGTCGGTCCGGGCGACGGCCGCCTCGGCGACGGCGAGTTCCAGCGTGTTCCGTACGGGGGTGAGGGAGCCGATGGCCCGGAAGCCGAGTCCGGGGACGCGGGCGCCGATGTCCTCCCAGAGTTCCCGGGCGCGCAGGGCGGTGTCGAGTTCCTCGCCGCCCGCCCGTCCGCTGACCCAGATCTGGCCGAAGTTGCGGAGGGAGGCTCCGCGCGCCTCGGCCTCGCGCTCGATGTGTACGACCTCGTGGCCGCGTTCCACTGCTTGCCGGGCGTGCATGGTTCCCACCACGCCCGCCCCTACGACGATCACCTTCATGCCGTCGACGGTCGCGGCGGCGGGTGTCCCGGGCGGGGCCGGTGGACGACGGGGCGGTGAACGGCCCGACAAGCTTGGACCAGACCCGTTACCTTCTCGTGATGCGAGGGGTGGCTGGAACAGGCTCTTCCGGGTCAGCCCTGGCGCCCCAGATGGGCGGTGAAGCTGAAGCGGTCGCCCCGGTAGAGGGTGCGGACCCGCTCCAGGGGGCGGCCCGAGGTGTCCCGGGAGAGCCGGTGCAGCAGCAGCATCGGGAGCGCGGGCGGGGTCCCGATGAGCAGGGCCTCGCGGGGGGTGGCGAGCACGGTCTCGATGCGCTCGTCGGCGTCGCCGAACGTGATGCCGAGCCGGTCCTGGAGATGGGCGTAGAAGGAGGAATCCGGGTCGAACTCGGTGTTCAGGCGGGGCACCCGGGCCTCGGAGACGTAGGTGCTCTCCAGGCCGACCCGCTCGTCGTCGGCGAGCAGCAGCCGTTCCATGTGCCATACGGGGTCGCCCGGTTCGGCGCCGACCTCGGGGGCCAGCGCGTCCGGACAGGGGAAGCGGTCGAGCGAGATCAGGGCGCGGCCCGGGCGGAGCCCCTGGCGGCGGACGCCCTCCGTGTAGCTGGCGAGCGAGAGGGGCTGTTCGAGCTTGGGGCCCGCCACGACCGTGCCCCGGCCCTGGCGGCGCACCCGCCCCTCCAGGAGGAGTTCGCGCAGCGCCTGCCGCAGGGTCTCCCGGGACACCTCGTACCGGACGGCGAGTTCCCGCTCGGTGGGCAGCACCCCTCCTTCCCCCAACTCGTCTACCACCAGGGCGAGTTTGGCCTTCACCGCGTAGTACTTGGGCACACGGCCGTGCTCGGGGACGCCGGAACGGACGGGACCGCCGGGGGTGCTCTGGTAGTTCACCGGGGGATGGTCGCAGACGGGGATGAACGGGAAGGTGTACGCGGAGTGACCCGGGGGTGCCGGACCCGGCGTGCGGCGAGGACGAGGGCGGCGCCGAGCAGGACGAGCATGCCCGCGTACGGGGCGGCGCGCCGGGCCGTTTCCTCCGACTCCCTTCCTGTTTGGGCGAGTTCGGGACGGGTGGGGAGGCCGGACGGCTCCGGCTCGGCGGGCTCGGGCACGGCGGTGGCGGCGGGCGGGCGGGGCGTGGAAGCGGGCGGCCGGGGGCCGCCGGATGTGTCAGGTGCGGGGGGCGGGGCGGGCCCGTCGCCCGGGGCGGGGGTGCCGACGGAAGGGTCGGCGGAGGCGTCGGCGGGAGCATCGGTGGAGGCATCGGCGGGAGGGGTGCCGGAGACGTCGGCGGAAGGGGTGGCGGGGGCGTCCGCCGCCGTGGGGGCGTCGGGCTCGGCCGCCCCGTCGGGTCCGGCCGGGCCGACGGCCAGCCGGTAGTCACCGGACTCGCCGACCCAGTCGCCGTCGGCGCCCCGGCGCTGCACCACCGCCGCGCTGACGACGACCTCCTCGGGGGCGGTCCCGGCGCGGAACGCGAGCCGTACGGGGACGGTGAGGGTGCCTCCGGCGGGGACCGCGAAGCCGCCGAAGCCAGTGAACACGCCCACGTTCTCCGCCTCGTCGGTCGCCTCGAAGGCGACCGGGCGCCAGCGGGCGGCCCCCTCGTCGTAGAACTCGAAGCGGATCTGTCCGGGCCGCAGGACCCGGTCGCGGTCGGCGAGGACGAGCACGGGGTGGATGCCGGAGCAGGGGGCGGTGGTGGTGTTGGTCAGATCCAGCCACCACTCCTGGAAGGCCGCGCCCGCCGGATAGTCGGCGGGCCCGCCCCGGATACGGGCGCCCAGCGGGAACGCCGACCCGGACGGGGTGCCGCAGACGGGGGTGGGGGGATCGGGCGCGGGCACGGCGGGGCCGCCACGGAGGGCGGGCGGGGTGGGCGCGGGAGCGGCGGGGCGCCCACGGAGGGCGACGGAGGCGGCGGGGCCGCCGTGGAGGGCGGGGGGTGCGGCGAGGACAGCGGGGGCCGGGGCGGCCGGGGCCGGGGCCGCCAGGGCAAGGGGGGCCGTGGCGGCGGCCACGAGGGCGGCGACGGCCGTGAGCGGGCGGGCGCTGCGCGGTCGCAGGGGGGCTGATGCCATGGGGCCGGGCCTTTGCTGCTCGCGGGCGTACGGGTCGGCCGCGACCCTGCCACGGGGGCGGGGGCGGAAGGGGTGACGGCACCCGCGCGGTCCCTCGGACGAGCGGGATGTGCGGTCCGATCAGCGGATGGTACGAAGGTCGGCTGATACGCGCGCCCTCTGGTGCGAGGCGGGGGAAAGGGGCGCGGAGGGGCGCGGAAGTCGGAGGGAACTTCAAGGGCCGGAGCTGACCACTCTCGGCACGACCGAAGCAGTGTTCCCCACTACGTCATGTGACCCATTGACCTCATAGGGCTATCGCGGGTTGCATCCCTGGGGGCTTCGGCGGAACCGCCGGAGGAACCACGTCCAGGAGGACAGGAATGAAGAGAAACCCGATCCGGAGCACGTCCAGACGCGCGAAAGTCGTTCTGAGCACGGCGTTAGTGGTCTGCGCGGTCGCGACCGCGACACCCACGGCCGCGACGGCCGCCGCAGCGGGACCGACGACCGCGACGGACGGCCTCAGCGCCGGTGCGGATGCCGGTGTCGGTGTCGGTGTCGGTGTCGGTGTCGGTGCGGATGCCGGTGCCGGTTTCGGTGCGGATGCCGGTGTCGATCTCGGTGCCGGTGTCGAGAGGATCAGCGTCGCGACCGACGAGGGCTACGGCGCCGCCTCGATCACACCCGACGGCCGCAGCGTCGTCTTCACCTCGCTGAAGAACGGCCCGCCGCAGGGCGGCAACGAGGTGTACGTCCGCGACCGGCGGACCGGCCTGACCAGGACCGTGCCCCTGATCGAGGGCTGGACCCCGGCGATCAGCGGCGACGGGAGGCAGGTCGTCGCCACCGCTCCGCCGCAGGGGATGACCGCCCAGCGGATGCAGCAGCACTCGCTGGACCTGGGCACGCTGCCCATCAGCTGCCACCGCTGCAACGAGCCGTCGTTGAGCTCGGACGGCCGCTACCTCGCCTACGGAGGTCTGGCCCAGCCGGGACAGCGACGGCAGGTGGTGGTCGCCGACCGCGAGGGCGGCTCCGTCTCCGTCTCCTTGGCCAACAACTCGGCTCCGGCCCGGCCGTCCCTCAGCGGCGACGGCCGCTACCTCGCCTACCAGAACCTGGAGAAGGCGGACGTGTACCTGTGGGACCGGACCACCGGCACCACGTCCGCCCCGGTCGACGGCCCCTCCCGGAGCGCGTCGCTCGTCCAGCTCAGCGACGACGGCCGCAAGGTCGTCTACCTCTCGGGCTCCGACACCTACGTCCACGACGTCGGCTCGGGCACCGCCCAACTGGTGCCGAACGTGACGGGCGTGGCCATCGACCCCACCGGCCGCTATCTGCTGTACGCCCCGAACGGCACGGGCGGACCGTCGCTCGTCCTGCGTGACCTCCGGACGGGCACCGACGAGACCGTCTCCGACCAGCCCGCCACGGCGGAGACCGACTCGGTCAGCGCCGACGGGCGGGACGTGGTCTTCCAGTCGGCGGCCGACGGCATCGTCCCCGGGGACACCAACGGCACCTCCGACGTCTTCGTCCGCCGCTTCTTCTGACCGGTCCCGCGCCGACCGCCCCGGCCGTCACCCGTGACCTGTCACCCGCCACCCGTCACGCCGCATTCGGACCCGTGGCCCGCGGCCCGTCACCCGTGACCCCTCACCCCTCGCTCGACACCCCGCCCACGCGGCTGCCGAAGAGGGAGGCCAGGGGCAGCCAGGCGGCTCCCTCGGCCACCGTGTCCCGTCCGGTCGTCACCTCGACCGGGGTCGGCAGGCCCAGCCCGGCCAGGACCTCACGTACCCCCTCCGCGAACACCTCCGGCGCGGCCAGCGCCACCCGGCCGCCCAGCAGGACCCGGTCGATGTCGAGGAGCCGTACGAGGTTCGCGGCGCCGGTGCCGAGGAGCCGCGCGGCCCCGGCAAGGTCGCCGCCCGCGACCGCCGCCAGACACAGGACCTCCAGGCAGCCGCGCCCGCCACAGGCGCACGGGGGCCCGTCGAGCAGCACGGTCTGGTGGCCGAGTTCGCCCGCGCCCGTCCTGTCCCCGCGCAGCGGCGCCCCGCCGAGGACGAGTCCCGCGCCCAGCCCCGTACCGAGGTGGACGTAGGCGAAGGAGCCGGGGGCGGCGGGGCGCAGGGCGAGGCCCAGGGCGGCGGCGTTGGTGTCCTTGTCGAGGGCGACGGACAGCCCGGTGCGGCGGGCCAGTTCGGCGCGGACCGGGTGGCCCGCCCACTGCGGGAAGCCGGTGACGCGCCCCGGCACGCCCGCGCGGTGGTCCAGGGGCCCCGGCATGGCCGCGCCCAGACCGAGGACGGGCCCGGGGGCGTCGGCCAGGAGCCGCAGGACCTCGTCCGTCACCGCGTCGAGGACGGGTCCCGGGCCCGCGCCCAGGTCCAGGGCGCTCCGGCGCACGGCCACGGGCGTGCCCGCGAGGTCGGCCAGGAGGACGGTCAGCTCGTCGCGGTCGAGGTGGGCGCCGACGGCGTGCCCGGCGGAGGGGACGAGCCGCAGGACCGTCCGGGGCTTGCCGCCGGTCGAGGCGCGGCGGCCCGCCTCGGCGGCCAGGCCCCCGGCGCGCAGCCGGGCGGTGATCTTGCTGACCGCCTGGGGGGTGAGGCCGGTGCGCCCGGCGAGTTCGAGGCGGCTGATGCCGGTCTCGCCCGCCGTGCGCAGCAGGTCGAGGACGAGCGCCGCGTTGTGGCTGCGCAGCGCCGGTACGTTCACTCCGCCGAGGTCCGTCTTCACCGGTCCATTGTCGCCGCCGCTTGCACTTAGGCAACACCGTTGCTTAAGTGAGGCTATGACTGGCACGGACCCCACCGGCAGCGCCGCCCCCCGTACCCCCCTGCGCGTCGGGCTCGTCGGCTACGGCCTCGCGGGCTCGGTCTTCCACGCCCCGCTGATCGCCGCCTCCGGGGACCTCACGCTCGCCGCCGTCACCACCCGTGACCCGGAGCGGGCCGCCGGGGCGCGGGCCGCGCACCCGGGCGTCCGGGTCGCCGCCTCCCCCGAGGAGCTGTGGGCGGACGGTCCGGAGGGGCTCGATCTGGTCGTCGTCGCCTCCCCGAACAAGACGCATGTCGCCGTCGCCACCGCCGCCCTGGAGGCCGGGCTGCCCGTCGTCGTGGACAAGCCGCTCGCCGGGACGGCCACGGAGGCCCGCGCCCTGGCCGCCCTCGCCGAGGAGCGGGGCCTGCTGCTCTCCGTCTTCCAGAACCGCCGCTGGGACAACGACTTCCGCACCCTGCGCGGGCTGCTCGCCGAGGGCGCGCTCGGCGAGGTCCAGCGCTTCGAGTCGCGCTTCGAGCGCTGGCGGCCGCGCCCCAAGGGCGGCTGGCGCGAGTCGGGCGCGCCGGAGGAGATCGGCGGTCTGCTGTACGACCTGGGGAGCCATGTCGTGGATCAGGCGCTGGTGCTGTTCGGTCCGGTGGTGACGGTGTACGCGGAGTCGGACGTGCGCAGGCCGGGCGCGGAGGCCGACGACGACACCTTCCTGGCGCTGACCCATGCGGGCGGGGTCCGTTCCCATCTGTACGTGAGTGCCACCGCCGCCCAGCTCGGTCCCCGTTTCCGGGTGCTCGGGCGGGACGCGGGTTTCGTGAAGTACGGACTCGATCCGCAGGAGGCGGCGCTGCGCGAGGGGCTGCGGCCGGTGCCGGGGGCCGCCTGGGGCGAGGAGCCGGAGGAGCTGTGGGGCAGGCTCGGCGCGGGCGAGTCGCCGCTGACCGGCGGCGGGGTCCCGGTCGCCTCGCTGCCGGGCGACTATCCGGCGTACTACGCGGCCGTCGCCGCCGCCCTGCGCGGCACCGGGGAGAACCCGGTGACCGCGCACGAGGCGGCGGCGGCCCTGGACGTCCTGGCGGCGGCCCGCCGTTCGGCCCGCGAGGGCGTCACGGTGACGCTGTGACGCGATAGCGCTGTGTGTCCTGTGCCATCGAACCTGACCGCCGGGTTCAGTGGGGGACGCTGACCGGGGCCTTGAGATCCCGGAAGCCGCCACGAAAGAAACACGGTCCGCTCAGCGACCGCTGCGGCACAATCCCAGGATGATCGGCAACCGGATCACCCATCGCACGGCGGACGGCGTCCGCATACCCGGAACCTGGCGGCACGCCTTCATCCGCAACGGCGGCCACTACTTCCTCACCGACCTCTTCATCTACGCCGATGGACTCATCGACTGCTGGGGCCTGGTCACCGTCGAGGAGTTCGAGGAGAAGCTGCGCACCGGCTGGGTGGCCACCAGCTTCCCGGAAGGCGGCGAGGCCTCCGCCCACGAGCTGGCGGACTGGAAGTTCAGCGAGGCGGAGAGCCGGCTCACGCCCGAGCTGCTGGTCGCCGAAGTCCGCGACAGCATCGACCAGCTGAACGGGCGGCCCGACTCGACCGGCCGGTGCCTGGCTGCCGTCGATGTCTTCCTCGCCGACCGGACGGAGGTCAACCGGGCTGCGGCCCGTGCTGCGTTCCTGGCCGTCCCGGAATCTCAGCGCCGCTACGCGCTGGGCGACATGGACAGCAAGGACTGGCCGCTGCGGGTCCTGGTGGCAGGGCCCGGGGGCCGGACCTACCTACCGTTCGACGGAACGGTCACGCAGGAGGACCACGACAGCGCCCTCGCGTACTTCGAGGAGCGGGCCCGTTGGAGGTCCGAGAGGGCCACCAGTATCCCCGCGGACGGACCGGCGACACCGCACGCCCCGGCCGTCCAGCTCTACCACTCGTTCCCGACCCGGCCGGTGGACGATCCCGGCAACCTCGGCCTGCGGCACGACTACCCCGCCCCCATCACGGTCGCGGACACCGACTACCCCTCCGTCGCCCACGCCTACTGGGCCCTGTCGGTCGCCGACCCGGAGATCCAGCACGCGATCGCGGCGTCGGAGACCGCCACTGCGGCACGCGTGCTCGCGACCGAGACCCCTCGCCGCGAAGGCTGGGAACACGCCCGAACCGCAGTCATGACAAGCCTGCTGCGCGCCAAGTACGACCAGCACCCCGAACTGGCCGAGGTCCTGCTGGCGACGGACGACGCCACCGTGATCTACGACGACATGGACTCGACCTTCTGGGGCGACAACGCCGGCCGGGGCCGCAACTGGTCGGGGCGCATCCTCGAACTCGTCCGCTCCGAGCTGCAGGCACGACGAGCAGGGATTCTCACGGTGCACGACCTCACCGGGGCGGTCGAACTCCGGTGACACCCAGGGCGGTCGCCCCGACCGTGGACGCGGCGATGACGGCTAGGCGTCGCAGATCACGTCGTCGCTCATGCGTGTTTCGTTCCATATCCGGCAATATGCAAAAAAGATGAGGAAAAAGGCGACGCCCCACGCGGGGGCGCCGCCGATTTCGCCGGGGATCACCGTTCGGCCGGGCCCCGGACCCGGCCCCCGTCAGGCTCCCTTGAGTTCCTGCCGCTGCCGTCCGAGTCCGTCGATCTCCAGCTCGACGACGTCACCGGCGCGCAGGTACGGCTTGGGGTCGGGCTGCCCCATGGCGACCCCGGCTGGCGTACCGGTGTTGATGACGTCGCCCGGGTAGAGGGTCATGAACCGGCTGACGTACCGCACGACCTCGGCGACCGGGAAGATCTGGTCCGAGGTGTGCCCGTCCTGCCTCAGCTCGCCGTTGACCCAGAGGCGCAGGCCGAGGGCCTGCGGGTCGGGCACCTCGTCGGCGGTGACGAGCCAGGGGCCGAGCGGGTTGAAGGTCTCGCAGTTCTTGCCCTTGTCCCAGGTGCCGCCGCGCTCGATCTGGAACTCGCGCTCGGACACGTCGTGGGCGACGGCGTACCCGGCGACGTGCGCGAGGGCCTCCTCGTCGGTCTCCAGGTAGCGGGCGGTGCGGCCGATGACGATCGCCAGCTCGACCTCCCAGTCCGTCTTCACCGAGCCGCGCGGCACGAGCACGGTGTCGTCGGGGCCGACGACGGTGTCGGAGGCCTTGAGGAAGACGACGGGCTCCGCCGGGACCGCGGCGCCCACCTCGGCCGCGTGGCCGTGGTAGTTCAGCCCGATGCACACGACCTTGCCGATCCGGCCCACGGGCGGGCCGACGCGCAGTCCGGTGGCGTCGAGCGGGGGCAGGACCCCGGCCCCGGCGGCGGCGCGGACCCGGTCGAGCGCGAAGGCGTCGCCGAGCAGACCGCCGTCGATGTCGTCGACCAGGGCGGACAGGTCGCGCAGGGTCCCGCCCTGGTCGAGCAGGGCGGGCCGCTCGGCCCCCGGCGGGCCGACACGCAGCAGCTTCATGGACTTCTCCCTGTGGTCGAGGTGGGCCCGGGAAGGGCCCCGAGGTGCCCCGGCCGATGGAGTGCGGCCATCGGAGGATTGGTCGATCCTCCAAGAGAACGGGTCATGCGGCAAGACCCCGTTCAGCCCGTGGACCCTTACGCGCGAGTAGCGGCGGCGACGCCCTTCTTCGGCCGCTCCGCCCGGGCCTCCTTCTCCCCCTGGTCCCGGAAGAGCAGGGACCGCTCGACGGCGGTCCAGGTGGTGCTGGTGACGACGTAGAGGGCGGCGGCGAGCGGGACGACGGCGACCGTGACCAGGGTGCCGAAGGAGAGCAGCGGCATGATCTTGGTGAGGGTCCCCATGCCCGGGGCCTGCTCGCCCAGGTCGAGGGGCTGGGCGGCGAGCTGCCGCCTGGTGCGCCGGTACGTGAAGGTGGCGACGGCGGCGACCAGCGCGAACAGGGCCAGGTAGACCCGCCCGGCGGGGCCGAGGAGACCGCCGTCCGCGAGGGCGTCGGCCCAGTGGTTCCCGAGCGGTGCGCCGAAGAGCTCGTGCCCGGTCATCCGGCCGCCGGAGAACAGGTGGTACATGAGGAAGAAGGCGGGTGCCTGGAGCAGGCTCGGGAGGATTCCCGCGAAGGGCGAGACCTTCTCGCGCGCGTGGAGCGCGGTGACCTCCTTCCGCAGGCGCTCGGGGTTCTTGGCGTGCTTCTTGCGGAGCGCGGCGAGCTGGGGCGCGATCCGGGTGCGGGCCTTCTGCCCCCGGGCGGAGGCCCGGGACAGCGGGTGGATCGCGAGCCGGACCAGCGCGGTGAAGAGGATGATCGCGGCGGCCGTCGCGGTACCGGCGAACAGCGGCTGGAGCAGGTCGGCGAGCCACTCGACCAGGGAAGCGAAGACGGACAAGGGGGAGCCCTCCGTGGGGTCTCGTCGTGCCGGGGAGAAAAGGGGTTCTCGGCATGACGGATCCGCGCGGGGCCCGGTCGGAGGTGGTGCGGTGTGGTGCGGGGGCTCCCTACGCGGCCGTCGGGAGGAGACGGCCGGGAGCGCGGGGTCTGCGGCGCCCGGCCGCGTCGGGGTCGCGCTGGGGCAGGAAGGCGGTGCGCAGCTCGCGGTCGCGGATGGCGGTGCGGACGACGGTCGTCGGCACGGCGGGGGCTGTACGCGCTCCGAAGAGGGAGCAGACGACGGTGGTCGCGGCGAGGGCGACGGCGGCGGAGACGCTCGCGCCGTCGGAGAGCAGGAGGTCGGCGAGGGCGAGGAGGAAGAACAGCGGCGCCAGGACGCGCGGGAAGAGGTCCCTGACGGTCATGGCCTTCCCCCTCTCCCGGCTGCGGATCGTGCGGTGTCCCGCGATGAGGACGCACGGGGAGGAACGGAAGTTCCCTCCGGGCGGACGGGCACCACGGGTTCACTCGTTCGATATTCGCACACGGCTCGCTTGACGGGCACGGACGGCCGGGCGCCGACGGGCGAGGCGGCCCGGCTCCGAGGGCGCGGGCGGCCCGGCTCCGAAGGGCGGGAGGCCCGCCGCCCGCATCCCCCTGCGCGTCCGGGCTCGCGGCCGTCCGGCCTCAGGCGTCCGCGTGTAGCGGGGTCAGGAGGCGGCGGGGGTGGAGGAGCGCGCGGCTGACGGGGTCGGCGGGGTCCCGGTCCAGCCCGGTGCCGGGCCGCATCTCGACGTCGGCGGGCGCCACCGGGACACGGCAGACGGGGCACTCGCCGTACGGACCGAGTTCCGTGCCGCAGTCCGCGTGGTGGAAGTGGCGCACCGGTACGGCCCCGGGCGCCTCGGCCCTGCCCCAGGCGCCCAGTGAGCGCAGGACGGGCCAGAGGGCGAGACCGCGCGGGGTGAGCAGGTACTCGTCGCGCGGGGGCGACTGCTGGTAGCGGCGCCGTTCGAGGACCCCGGCCTCGACGAGGGCCCCGAGGCGGGCGGCGAGCACGGCGCGGGGGACGCCGAGGTGGGCGAGGAAGTCGCTGTAGCGGCGCACGCCGTAGAAGGCGTCGCGGACGACGAGGAGGGTCCAGCGCTCGCCGACGACTTCGAGGGCGCGGGCGATGGAGCACTGCTGGTGGGCGTAGTCCTTGCCGAGAGCCATACGACCCATCGTACCCAATGCAGGTTCATTGAGTGAACCTTGCTGGTACGGTGAGTCCACCTACCAAGTTCGTTCACCGAACCCACGGGTGGAGGTTCCCGCCGTGCCCCGTCTCGCGTCCCTCGCTCCCGCCGCCGCCCCGCCCCGCGCCGCCCGCCCCCGGGGGGTCCTCGCCGTCACCGCCGCGGCCACCGCCGTCGCCCTGATGAACTACACCGCGCCGATGCTCACGCTCCCCGACATGGCCGCCGCCTTCGGGACGCCGGCCTCGGCCCAGGCCTGGCTGCTGAACGGCACCCCGCTGGGCCTCGCCGTCCTCCTCCTGGTCGCGGGCAGCCTCGCCGACGCGCACGGGCGCCGCCGGATCTTCCTGCTCGGCACCCTCGCCCTCGGCCTCACCACCGCGCTCGGCGCCCTCGCGGGCGGCACGGTCGCCTTCACGGCGGCCCGGATCGCCCAGGGCGCGGCGAGCGCGGCGGTCCTCGCGGGCAGCCTGGGGCTCCTCGCCGAGTCCTACCCGGCGGGCCGGGACCGGATCAGGGCGACCGGGATCTGGGGGGCGTCGGTCAGCGGCGGCATCGCCCTCGGCCCGCTGCTCGCGGGCGCGCTGAGCCTGCTGGACTGGCGGCTCGCGTACGGGGTGCTCGGCGCGGCGGCCCTGGCGACGGCGGCGGTCGGCGCGAGGACGCTGGGCACGGGCCGGGACACCGGGAACGCGCCGGGCCGGGGAGGCGGGGACGCGCCGGGCCGGGGAGGCGCCCCGGCCGGTGGGCCCGGACCCGTCTCAGGAAGCACTCCGGCCCCAGGAAACACCCCCGCCCCAGTGATCCCCCCGGCCACCGCAACCGGAGCGACAGCGGTGAACGCCCCGGCCCCCCGGACCACCCGCCCCTCCCCCGCATCCGCGACCGCCCCCCGCCCCCGTCCCGATCTCGCGGGTGCGGCGGCGTTCGGGCTCGCGCTCGCGGCGCTGCTGACCGCGCTCACCCTCGGGCGGGACGGCTGGCTGCGGCCCCAGGTGGGCCTTCTGCTGCTGGCATCGGCCGCCCTGACCGCGTTGTTCGTGGCGGTCGAGCGCCGGAGCCGGGCGCCCATGGTGGACCTGGCGCTGCTTCGGCGGCCCGCGTTCCTCGCCTCGACGCTGGGGGCGCTGTTCACGGGCCTGGCGGTGATCGGCCTGTTCAGCGTGGTGCCCGCGCTGCTCCAGGGCGGGGCCGGGATGTCACCGCTCGGGGCCGCGTGGCTGTTCGTGCTGTGGTCGGGGACGGCGTTCGTGGTGGCGCTGCAGGCGCGGCGGCTCGCGGGCCGGCTCTCGGCCCCGTACCAACTGGCGCTGGGCTTCGTCCTGTCGGCGGCGGGAGTGCTCGCGCTGCTCGGCGCCCTGGACGGCGCGGCCGGGTCCTGGCCCCGGCTGCTGCCGGGCCTGCTCGTGGCGGGCGCGGGCAGCGGCCTCCTGAACGCGGCCCTGCCCCGGCTCGCGGTCGACTCGGTGCCGCCGGAGCGGGCGGCGATGGGCTCGGGCGCCAACAACACCGCCCGCTACGTCGGTTCCTCGGCGGGCGTGGCCCTGACACTGGCCCTGGCGACGACGGGCACCGGCCCCGACACCGCCGTCCTGGTCGCGGCGGCGCTCGCGCTGACCGGCGCGGCGGTCACCCTCGGCCTGTCCCGACGGCCGCGTCGGTGAACTCCTCCCGCGCGAGGACCTCCCCGTCGGGCCGGTCGTCGGCCCGGCCGGGAGGCCCGTACAGACTGACGAGGACGCTCACGGCCAGGTTGACGGCCAGGGCGACGAGCCCGGCGTTGGTCCCCCACACCGGATCGTGCCCGGAGAAGACGAGGGCGCAGACGATCACGACGCCGACGGCGAGCCCGCTCACCCCGCCCACCAGAGTCATCCGCCGCCACACCAGACCCAGCAGCACCAGCGGCAGGAGCTGGGCCATTCCCTCGTACGAGATGAGGGAGAGCCGGACGAGGGTGTTCGGCGCGGTGTAGGTCATGAGGAGGGCGAGTGCCCCGGCGACGACCACGACCAGCTGGGAGAGGCCCTTCTCACGGGCCTGCGGTCCGGGCGCGAGGCTGAGCACGCTCCGGCCCCACATGGTGCCGATGACCAGCATGAAGACGGCCATCGGCACGATCGAGGAGAGGGCGGCGGCGACCCCGACGAGCCCGACGGCCCAGGCCGGCAGGGAGTCCGTGACCAGCTTGAACAGCGCGAGGTTCGACTCGGCGCCGACCAGACCGGGGACGACGAAGAGGGCGGCCGTGCCCAGCAGCATCGGGACGAAGAGCAGGACGTTGTACGCGGGCAGCCAGACGGCGTTGCGGCGCAGGGTGTCGGCGTCACGGGCGCCGAGGTACCCGGCGACGGTCGTCGGGAAGATGACGACGGTGAGGGAGTTCAGCACCGTCGTGGAGGCGAACCAGCCGACGCCGTACCCGCTCTCCGCTCCCCCGTGTCCCGGCAGCTTCAGCCACTCGGCCTTCTCGTCGACGAGCCGCCCGAAGAAGTCCCCGAACCCGCCGAAGTAGTGCAGCGGCACGTAGACGAAGAGGAAGGCCAGCGTCAGGACGACGAGCGCATCCTTGAGCACGGAGACCCAGGCGCTCCCGCGTAGCCCGCTGACCACCACGAAGCCGGTGGTGACGGCGAAGGCGAGGAAGTAGGCGAGGTCGAGACCGATCGTGCCGTACGAGATCGTGGCGACGACCACCCCCATGCCGGTGATCTGGAGCTGGATGTACGGCAGGAGGAAGACGGTCGCGAGGACGGCGACGGCGGCGCCGAGCCAGGGGCGGCGGTAGCGGTGGGCGACGGTGTCGCTGAGCGCGACGAGACCGTGCTTGCGGGCGTACCCCCAGAGCATCGGCCCGACGACGTACCCCACGGCGTAACCGCAGGACATGTACGCGACGACGTACAGGACCGGGGCGCCGTAGTCGTAGCCCCATCCGGCGGCGCCGAGGTAGCTGAAGCTGGTGTAGCCCTCGCCCGCCATCAGCACCCAGATGAAGACCGGCCCGAGGGAACGCCCGCCGACCGACCAGGCGTCGAGCCCGCCGCCCTGCTGACGGCGGACGGCGAGCAGTCCGAGGACGACGGTCAGCACCATGAAGACCGCGAAGACGGACACGGAGACGGCGGCCGGACTCATCCCCGGTCACCCCGCTCCGTCCGCGCGGCCCGCTCCGTCCGCTCGGCCCGCGCGGCCCGTTCCGCGCGCAGGTCTCCGCGTCGGGCGAGACCGACGGCGACGGGAGTGACCAGAGTGGCGCCGAGGAGCCAGAGGACGAGGAGAGGGACCCGGTTCACGAAGGGCAGCGCGGCGACGAACAGGACGTACGGGAGGAGGAGCCACAGCAGCTGGGGCCTGCGTCTGATCACCCGGTCGAGACTAGCTTCGCCCAGACGACGAGCCGGTAGGCGCTGCTGAACTCGGGGGTGCAGGTCGTGAGGGTGAGATAGGCGCCGGGGGCCGTGTACCCGTAGGACGGCTGGACGAGGGAGCGGGGCACGGCCCGGATGACCCCCACGTCCCGGGGCGCGGTGCGCGGCAGGATCCGGTCGACGCGGTAGGTGTACGTGGCGTCCCGGGTCCGTACCGCGATCTCGTCCCCCTTCACCAGCCGGTTGACGTACCGGAAGGGCTCGCCGTGGGTGTTGCGGTGCCCGGCGAGCGCGAAGTTCCCGGTCCGGCCCGGGGCGGCGGTGCCGGGATAGTGCCCGACGAACCCCCGGTCGAGGACGGACCGCTTGGACACCCCGTGCGCGACGGGCACGGCGAGACCGAGCCGGGGGATGCGGAGCACGGCGAAGGCACCCGCGCTCCCGGGTCGGGCGGTGTCCGGCGACCCGGCGGGGGCGGGCTCGGGGGCGGTACCCGCTCCGGTGGGCCGCCCCGGCTCCGGCCGGGGGACGGACGGCGACGGGCCGCCGGGGACCGCGCCCGGCACCGGAGCCGGGGCCTCCCACTGCCGCTCAAGGACCCGCACCTGGTCACGGGCCTCGGCGAGGGCCTCCTGGTTGGTCCACCAGAGCTGGTGGACGACGAGGAGGAGGACGAGGACACCGCAGGTGACGACGGTCTCGGCGGCGACCCACAGCACGCGCGCACCGGTGCGGCGCCGCCCCCGTCCCTGGACGACCACCGGCACCCGCTGTCCCCTCCGTGCCCGCACCCGGGGCACGATAGGCGCCGGCGCGCCAACTCTCCAGGCCCGCACAGCAGTACGGTGGAGACCATGCGCCCCGACACGCCTGCCGCCCACACCACCGAAGCCGAGCGACTGCTGCGCACCGCGACGCAGTACCCCGGGGACAGGGAGCCGCTGTTCCTGCGGGCGGCCGCCCACCTGGAGCTGGCGGGCGACCGCCCCCGCGCCACCGTGCTCTACGACGACCTGCTGTCCACGTCACCCGCGAACCCCGTGCTGATCAGGGCGCTGAAGGCGGCGAACCTGTGGGAGTACGGCCATGAGGCCGAGGCCCGCGCGATCATCGACGGCGTGCGGTGGGCGAAGCCCACGGACGCGGCGGCGTGGGAGATCGTGGCGGAGACGCTGGAGGCCCACGACGAGCTGGAGGCGGCGGAGTCGACCCTCACGGAGGCGGCGACGCTGCTGGTCACCCCGGACGAGCTCCCGCACCCCACCCGCTCGCTCCTGACGACCCGGCACCGGGTCCGCAGGATGCTGGCGCTCCCGCACGACGCCTGGGACGAGCTGGCGGACCGGCTGCACCCGGCGGAGGTGCCGCTGGACGAGCTGCACGACCCGAAGCGGCTGTGGGCCCTCGGCTCCTCCGACCCGGTGGAGCTCCAGGCGGAGATCACCCGGCTCCGCTCGGAACTGGGCACCTACCGGACGGCCCTCTCCCGCCCCTTCCCGGTGGCGGTCCTCCACTGGCCGGAAGCGGAACTGGACGAGCTGCTGACGGCCTACCCGGAGCTGGAGGCCGAGTACCCCACGTACACGGCCCATCTGACCGACCTGGAGGCCTCCCTCCGCGAACTCGCCCAGGCGGGCACCCCGAACCTGGGCATCGTCCGCGCCACGGTCCCCTCCTACGAAGCCTTCGCGGCCTCGGAATCCACCCACCCCGCGAACCCGGCCCTCCTCCCCCAGTACGCCACCACCCTCGCCGCCCGAGGCCGAGCCACGACATGGCCCCCGGCCTGGGGCGAGGGGTGCTGGTGCGGGGGCGAGGGGGTTTATGGGGGGTGCCACGGGGGAGAGTGATCAGCGGACTTGCGACACAATGCAGGTGTGTCCCCTGCCGTGCCGTCCTCTTCGTCCGTTTCGGCCCGTATGAGCCGTCAAGGATCCCGTGACACTTCTCAGGAGTTGGCGGTCCGCCGACTCCTGCATGCATCGGGCCTGCGATACCGCGTAAGCGTCCCGGTCCCAGGCATACCCCGCCGCACAATCGACATCGCATGGAAAACCGCCAGGATCGCGGTCTTCCTTGACGGCTGTTTCTGGCACGGCTGCCCGCAACACGCCACCCAGCCCAAGGCAAACGCGGAGTGGTGGCGAGCCAAGCTCGACAAGAACATGGCTCGTGACCGTGAGACGACGGAGCACCTGGAGGCCCAGGGATGGAGGGTCTTGCGGTTCTGGGAACACGAGGCTCCCGACTCCGTGGCTCGCGCCGTAGCACTCACGAAAGCGGAGACGCAAGCCACAAGGCCAGGCTGATTGACGGGGGCAAACGATGCTGCCCCCGTCAATCATTCCAGAGCACGCGCACTGAGACCGCGTTTGAGATCTGCCATGGGACGATCGGTCGGTGACTCGACTCGTGGACCGTGACCGCTCCCTTGAGGAGCTTGAGTGTGACCGCT